>NZ_OY781884.1:3572500-4172500 GCF_963677155.1 uncultured Draconibacterium sp.
CGTATAAAATCGGTCGAAAACAGAACCCGTTTTTTCTCAATTTTAGATGAAATGCCAACGGAAGAATACCAGAAAGCTGAGGTGAAAGAACTAATTTTATTTCAAAGTATATTAAAACAAACGGGGCCGGAATACAGGTCAATAAAAACATTTCTATTAAAATGATTGCTAAAACACCACAACCACCTTATTATGCAGTAATTTTTACTTCAGAGCGCACGTCAATTGATGAAGGTTATGCAGAAATGGCAACCCAAATGCTGGAGTTGGCTAAACTACAGCCCGGTTTTTTAGGAGAGGAATCAGCCCGTGAAGAATTGGGAATAACTGTTTCGTACTGGGAGAGCCTGGAAGCGATTAAAAACTGGAAACAAAATGCCAAACATTTGCAGGCACAAAAACAGGGGAAGGAAAAGTGGTATAAAAAATACAAGCTAAGAGTAGCGCAAGTAGAACGCGATTCGGATTTTGGTTTCTGATTGCCGGGTTATTTCCCGTTACCTTTTACACTAACCATAACTGTGTAAATAAGTATTTTAAAGTCGATGTAAAGCGAAATGTTTTTCAGGTACATCATGTCGTAGGTTAGGCGTTCAAGCATTTCATCAATATTCGATGCGTATCCACATTTAACTTGTCCCCACGATGTTATTCCCGGTCGTAATTTTTGCAAGTGGGTGTAATGAGGTGCTCGTTTTTCAATTTGTTTGATATAGTATTCGCGCTCCGGACGTGGCCCAACTAAGGACATGGTTCCCATTATTACATTAAAAAACTGGGGTATTTCATCGAGGTGTGTTTTGCGAATAAAACGACCGATAGGCGTAATCCGGGTATCGTTTTCCGACGACAGGGCAGGGGAGCCATTCTCAGCTCCGTCAACCATACTTCGCAACTTGTAAATGTAAAATGGTTTACCGTATCGTCCTATACGTTGTTGTTTGTATATGATGGGCCCTTTTGAAGATGATTTTATAATAATAGCTAACACTACAAATACCGGGAAGAATAAAATGATAGCAATAACTGAAAATAGTACATCCAGTAATCGTTTCATATTTTCCTGCCAGCCGGGCATTAATTCGTTGCTGATCTTTATCAGCGGACTTCCAAATATGGTGTTTGTTTTGGTCATGCCGGAGAGCAGGTCGTACAAATCGGGGATTCCCCAAATGATAATTTGTCTGTTTTCAATAATTGTAAGTATTTCACTCAGTTTATCGTGCTCGCTTGTTTCCAGTGCCAGAATAACCTCTTCAATTTGCTCTTTATCCAGAATGTTGAGAATGTCTTCTATGTTCCCGAGTATAGGTAGCTGCTTGCCTAAAACGGAGTCGCTGTTCTCATCAGGGGCAATAAAACCAACAAATTTATTTCCGGCCGGCCTTACCTGGCTCAACATTTCGTTGTAAACTCTCAGTGCCTTTTCGTTACTGCCAATAATTAGCGTGTTAAAACCAATCTTACGTTTGTGTATTTTATGAATGGTTTGTGTGGTAAATATCAAGCGAAAAATATAGGTGAGCGAAAAATGTAATCCAAACAGCGTGAGCACCAGGTTATAGTAATTTTTATACGATCCAACCCAGTCGTCCAATAAGAATGCGAAGAAAATAACCACAACTCCAACTACCGATGTAAAGAAAGTTTGCCCCAGTTCCAGCAGTCGCGACCGGCGATATATATTGTTGTAAAAACCAACAATGTAGTAAAAGGTAATCCAAAAAACAGGGATGATGAGCAAGCCTAAATAGAATTGCGGAGTGAGTTCAAACGGAACATCCCAGCCGTTAAAATGCTGGGGTTCAATAATCTCTTTTCGGTACACAAAAAACGCAGCCCAGGCAAGTGCTGCAGCAAAAAAATCGAAAAATAAATATTTGGCTGTTTGCCGCGATTTATTCATTAACAAGCGATTAAGTCAGGTCGTTTTTTCAATCAGTATTTTAAACGGCCTGCAATGCAAATTGTTGCCGAAAAGTAGCTTTTATTACTATTCCCAAACTTTTATTGAATAGAAAACTGCGCGATTTTTTTATTGATTTTTTGTGCCACATGCATAGCAATTAGGTAGTCATCCAGAGTCGATATCTTTTTTATTTTTCCTTCTATCGCCTGGAGAAAAATATCCAGCTCACTTATCATACATTCTTCATCAAATTCGATGGCTTTATTATCGGAAAGAAATTTTTCTTTGCTGAAATTAAACGTTGCAAACTGGTTGTCGGAATAAATTCTGACTTTAAAATTCTTCAGCGATTCCAATTTCCCAAAATTCAGGTTAACCACCGAAGCGTCGCCAAACTCCAGACGAACGTTGGTGAATTTCGAGTTGTTATATCCGGGGAAAGTAACAGCGCCAATTTTTTTCGGAGAAATGCCGGTAATTTTCAACAGCATTAACAACATGGGGTATAGCGATTTTTTTTCAGTTACATCGTCCTCGAAATTGGAATAATCGATAAAAGCCGGCGTTTTAATGTTTTTGTTTGCCCACTGAATGGCCGGCGAGAAAAAATACGGATTGGTAACCTGTACCACTGATCGCGATTCATTAATCAGCTTATTCAGCTCGGTACACTCTTCGATGGTGAGTTCCGGATATTCAGCACAAAATATGTGTTTCGATTTTTTTACAATATCGCGCATAAACTTAAAAGCCATGGGCGTTGAGTTGTCCATGATAATCAAATCGGCACGTTCAATTAATTCAACCCGGTTAAATTCCGGGATGGAATAATGGAACCCGGTCAGCTCTTCGCTCGATCCAACAGATGCTTTCCCAACAATATTGATTTGGGTATTTTTCTTGATTTCCATTACGAACGGCTCAAGAATTTCAGTGTTCCCTATTAATCCAACATTCAGCATAGTGTGCTATTTAAAATGGTTTTAAATGCAAATATAGAATACAGCCCGACATCTTTTAATGGTATAGCTGTTAATTTATCAACGTTAAATGTTAATATTCATTATGTGTAGCTACTGTTGTTGGTAAGTATATTCGATTAATTTTGTCGTTATAGTAAGGTGAAAATGATAAATGAAACATCGCGACATAAAGGCCTGCGCAAACGTTTGGTTGAAGGTCTGAAAGTAAAGGGTATCCGAAACCCTTCGGTTTTGGAAGCTATTGGCAATGTGCCGCGCCATTTGTTTATGGATAGTGGTTTTATAAATTTTGCATACAAAGACCAGGCATTTCCGATTGGAGCCGGACAAACCATTTCGCAGCCTTATACGGTAGGTTTTCAAACGCAGTTGTTGGGTGTACAAAAGGGCGATAAAATTCTGGAAGTTGGAACCGGGTCGGGCTACCAGGCAGCTGTTTTGGTTGAAATGGGTGCAAAGGTTTTTACCATTGAACGACAAAAAGAGTTGTACACGAAAACACATAAATTTTTACCATCGATAGGATATAAACCGGCCTGTTTTTTTGGCGACGGTTATAAAGGATTACCCGATTTTGCTCCTTTCGATAAAATTTTGGTAACAGCAGGTGCTCCTATGGTACCACCCGAATTAAAAACGCAGCTAAAAATTGGAGGTAAACTTGTTGTTCCGGTGGGGAACGACAAACATCAGGATATGTGCGAAATTATCCGGACCGGCGAAAATGATTACACCTTGAAAAAACATGGAGGCTTTGTTTTTGTTCCTCTCTTAAAAGGAACCGTAAATTTCTGATAAATGATAAAAGTTAAAAAATTTGTAGTAAACCCTCTAAGCCAAAATAGCCTGGTTTTAAGCGATGAAGAAACAAAGGAATGCGTACTTGTCGACCCCGGATTTTATTATGGTGAAGAGCAGGACGAAGTAAAATATTATATTGAACGAAACGAGCTGAAACCGGTAAAAATAATCAATACGCACTGCCATTTCGATCATATTATGGGCGTTGATTTTATTCGTGATGAGTATAAAATTCCGTTTTTGGCACATGCCGACGATGCTTTTTGGGTAGATCGGGCTGTTGATCAGGGGAAAATGTATAATTTCGAAATGCAGCCAGTAAAACCCATTGATGAATTTATTGAAGAGGGACAAACGATTGAGTTTGGACAATCAGGTTTTGAAATTATTCATGTTCCCGGTCATGCTCCCGGTCATGTGGTTTTTTACAGCAAAAACGATAATCTGCTAATTGCCGGCGACGTAATATTTTATGGCAGCATCGGCCGAACCGACCTACCCGGAGGCGATTTTGATACCTTAATAACCAACATTAAAGAAAAACTTTTTCCACTGCCTAACGATACAAAAGTGTACTGTGGTCACGGCCCGGAAACCACACTCGGCTTTGAAAAAGAGAATAATCCGTTTTTAACCTGAAAGTAAACACTTTAAAATTGTTTAAAGTCATGTTTTAAAATCCGCTCAGTTTATATACTTGCAGAAAAATTCACTATAAAATAAATATTTCGAATGTCTCAGGATAGATTTGTCACCCGCCATATTGGCCCGCGAGGAATAGAAGTTGCCGAAATGCTTGAATCTGTTGGTGTTTCGTCGATGGAGGAATTACTAGAACAAACAGTGCCTTCAAACATCAGGTTGCAACAGCCTTTAAAAATGAAGGAAGGATTGTCGGAAAGAAAGTACTTCCGCCGTATTCTCGAGCTGGCATCAAAGAATAAAGTATTCAATACTTACATCGGAATGGGATATTACGACACCATTACTCCGGCAGTGGTTTTACGTAATGTGCTCGAAAATCCGGTGTGGTATACTTCATACACACCTTACCAGGCCGAAATTTCGCAGGGACGACTGGAGGCATTGTTAAATTTCCAAACTATGGTTTGTGGTTTAACCGGAATGGACATTGCCAACGCATCGTTGCTCGATGAGGCCACTGCAGCTGCCGAAGCGATGGTAATGATGGCTAACCTGCGATCGCGGAAAATGGTAAAGGCCGGTGTAAATACCATTTTAGTGGATGATAAAATGTGGCCGCAAACCCACGATGTATTAAAAACCCGTGCATTGCCGCTGGGATTCGAACTGAAGATTCAGCCAAAAGACGAATTTAATTTTGATGAAAATGTATTTGGCGTAATCGTTCAATATCCGAACTCGGATGGTGAAATAACTGATTATGCCGGGCTGGTTGAAAAAGCGCACGAAAAAGAAATAAAAGTAGCTGTTGCTGCTGATTTGATGTCGCTGGCAATTTTAACTCCTCCGGGAGAGTGGGGCGCCGATATTGTATTTGGCAACTCGCAGCGGTTTGGTGTACCGATGGGGTATGGCGGACCTCATGCCGCATTTTTTGCAGCCCGCGAAGCTTTTAAACGAAACATGCCAGGCCGTATTATTGGCATAACCAAAGATATACACGGTAACCGTGCGCTACGTATGGCATTGCAAACCCGCGAACAGCACATTAAACGCGAAAAAGCAACATCGAATATCTGTACAGCACAGGCGCTGCTGGCTATTATGGCCGGTTTCTTTGGTGTTTATCATGGCCCTGAAGGGATTATCGGAATTGCTGAGCGCATTCATAATATCGCTGCATTCCTTGCCATTGAAATTGAAAAACTGGGCTATACTCAAATCAATAAAAACTTTTTTGATACCATCCGTTTTGCACTGCCAAAACATGTAATGCGCGAAGACATTGAGTGGTTGTCGCACGAGCTGGAAATGAACTTCCGCTATTTCGAGAATGGCGATGTGGGGATCAGTATCGACGAAACGACCAATCCGCAGGATATTGGTTGGATCATTGAAGTTTTTGCAAAAGCTGCCAATAAAAAATTCCAGGTAGCAGAGGAATATCCTGAAGGATCTGAAATTGACGCTGCGTTTAAACGAACATCGGAATTTATGACCGAGGAAGTATTTAATAAATACCGTTCGGAAACAGAAATGGTGCGTTACATTAAACGATTGGCAAAAAAAGATATTTCGTTAACACAATCGATGATCTCGCTGGGATCGTGTACGATGAAATTGAATGCAGCTACCGAAATGCTGCCGTTGAGCTGGATTGAATTTAACGGATTACACCCCTTTGTTCCTAAAAACCAGGCTCGTGGTTACCACGAAATGATGGAAGAACTGCGCAGAGATTTGGCGGAAATTACAGGAATGGCCGATGTAAGTTTGCAACCGAACTCTGGTGCTGCAGGCGAGTATGCCGGTTTAATGGTAATTCAGGAATACCATAAACGCAGAGGTGAAGGTCAACGCGATGTGGTGATTATTCCGGCTTCGGCACACGGAACCAATCCTGCAAGTGCAGTAATGGCGGGTACCAAAGTGGTTGTGGTAAAATGCGACGAAAAGGGTAATGTCGACATGGACGACCTTCGTGCCAAAGCAGAATTGCACAAAGACCGGCTTTCGGCGTTTATGGTAACTTATCCGTCAACGCACGGAGTTTTCGAAGCCTCGATTATTGAAATGTGCGAGGTAATTCACGAGAATGGTGGCCAGGTTTATATGGATGGTGCGAACATGAATGCACAGGTAGGATTGACTAATCCCCGATTGATTGGTGCCGATGTGTGCCACCTGAATCTGCATAAAACATTTGCTATACCTCACGGAGGAGGTGGCCCTGGTGTTGGCCCGATTGGCGTTGCCAGTCATTTGGTGGAGTTCCTTCCATCGCACCCGATTATGAATAACGGTCACGTGGGAATTACAGCTGTTTCTGCAGCTCCATGGGGAAGTGCTTCGGTGTTACCGATTACTTACGGCTACATTAAAATGATGGGAGCTGAAGGATTGACTGAGGCCACAAAACTTGCTATTCTGAATGCTAATTATATTGCTACTGCATTAAAAGATAATTACGGAATTTTATATACCGGCGAAAGCGGCCGCGTGGCTCATGAACTGATTTTGGAGTGCCGCCACCTGAAAGCTTCTGCCGGAATTACAGAAGAAGACATTGCCAAGCGTTTAATGGATTATGGTTTCCATGCGCCAACGTTGTCGTTTCCTGTTCATGGTACCTTAATGATTGAGCCAACCGAAAGTGAATCGAAAGATGAACTGGATCGTTTTATTAGCGCGTTAAACTCCATTTTCGAAGAGGTAAAACAAGTGGAGAACGGTGTTGCCGATAAAGCTGACAACGTGCTTAAAAATGCACCTCATACAGCTCAGAGTGTTTGTGCTGATGAATGGACGCATGCTTATGGCCGCGAGAAAGCTGCTTATCCGCTCGATTGGGTGCGCGACAACAAATACTGGGTGCCGGTTGGCCGTGTTGATAATGCATGGGGCGATCGTAACCTGATTTGTACCTGTGGTTCGCCGGAAGAGTACGAAGCTTTTGCTGACTAAAAAAAAAAATTTCATATAAATTGAGGAAGCCGTCTGAATTTTCAGGCGGCTTTTTTGCTGTAGTGCCCTTTTGGTGTGTTCTCCACAAAAGCGGAGAAGAAAATTAGTCATCAATTTAAAGCTCCCAAAAAGCGGAGATAGTTTTTTTCTTTCAATCTTATGGCGATTGCCGGAACGACTGAAAATTATATTTTTGCTGCATGATTTCATTTCCCAATGCGAAAATAAATATCGGGCTGAATGTTGTGGAGAAACGACCGGATGGTTACCACAACCTGGAAACTATTTTTTACCCGGTAAAATTGTCGGATGCTTTGGAAGTGATCGAAGCCGGGGAAACTGCTTTTTCTTCATCGGGAATTGAGATTGACGCTGCGCCGGAGAGTAACCTCGTTTATAAAGCATACAGTTTACTTTGTGGGGATTTTAACCTGCCACCGGTAAAAATGCATTTACACAAGGTAATTCCATTTGGTGCTGGCCTTGGTGGTGGTTCGGCCGATGCCGCTTTTTCCTTAAAAATGCTGAACGATTATTTTGCGTTGGGATTAACAATAACTCAACTGGAAGATTATGCTGCCCGGATTGGTGCCGATTGCCCGTTTTTTATTCAAAATAAACCCACTTTTGCACACGGCATTGGCGATCAGTTTAAATCTGTAAATCTCGATTTAGCGGCTTACGAAATTGTAATTGTTAAGCCGCCATTTTCGGTAAGTACACCACAGGCCTATCGAAATATCGTTCCTGCAAAATCGGATTTTAACCTGCTGGAAATTGACCAGCTTGCCATCGAAGAATGGAAATCGGTGGTGAAAAACGATTTTGAAAAAAGTGTATTTCCGCAGTTCCCCGAGATTGAAGATTTAAAGAATAAGCTCTACGAAGCAGGCGCAGTCTACGCATCAATGTCGGGGAGTGGTTCTGCTGTATTTGGCATCTTTCGCCATTCACCGATAAATTTAGACAAATACCTACCCAAAGGTATTTTTATTTACCGATAGCCCCGGACGTTTACCGACCTTAAGAACTCATTAACATTTTTTTTATTCTTTTTAACAAAACGAGATGTAACCTTTGTACTCGTTAATAGTCTTATTAACTGAAAGCAAGAAAACAAAAAGTCCTTTACGGAGGCATTTGAAAACAAACAATTAGTGAGAAAACAATTGAAAACAGAAAACATGAAAACTAGATTTAATTTAAAAACAGTTGCACTTATTATAGCGGTTATCTTTACAATAGGAACAGCTAACGCAACAGAGAACGTAACAAAAGCCTCGGGCCATGAGAACATTGTTGAAGCATCGTTGAATATTGAAATCTGGATGACCAACGACGCGATTTGGAGCACTTCAGACGTAACGAATTTTGTTGAAGCGCAGGAAGAGTCGCTTAACCTTGAAAGCTGGATGACAAACAGCGATGTATGGTCTACTTCAACCGATTGGGCAGCCAATACCACAGAAGCCAACCTGGAGTTGGAAGACTGGATGACCAACGAAATTGCCTGGGAAGTAGCACCAACAATACAACCAGAGGTTGAAGGAAATTTAGGCCTTGAAAACTGGATGATTAACGAACAAGTTTGGAATTTGTAGATAAATAGAAAACGCGATTAGTTTTATTTGGATTTTTAAGAGTTGCCGCTTAGTTGAGGCAACTCTTTTTTGTATTCGTGAGAATATAATTCCAGAAGTTGTCGCGAATTGAAATCGTGGAGTCGAACTGATCCTGAGTTATTCATCGGAATAGTTCATTTAAATGGAATAAAAAAAACCGCACAAATTAATTGCGCGGTTTCATTTATCTCTGAACTCGTTTCGAGTTATTTTGTCGGTTTAATTTCAATCATCAAATGGCGGTTAGGGATAACCTCGCCTTTTTTAACGTGAATTTTTACGATTTCTCCATCAAAAGGCATTCTTACCTGGTTTTCCATTTTCATTGCTTCAAGCAATAAAAGTGTTTCACCTTCTTTCACCTTTTGTTTTGTTTTTACAAAAAGATCGATGATCGTTCCCGGAATAAATGAATAGAGTTCATTCGGATCCGGAGTTACGTACTTAACCCTGTTCTCAAACCTCTTGGTATAAGTTGTTTTGTAAACAGCTCCTTGAATAATAAGGCTTTTAAGCTCTTTTTCTTCTGCCATAATGCAATTCTTTTAGTGGTTTAAAACGGAGGGATTCCATGTTTTTTACTTGGCATAGAAGCACTCTTGTTTTCAGAAACCTGTAAGGCATGCAATATGCGTGATCGTGTTTCACTAGGCTCGATTACCTCGTCGATATAGCCTTGTGCAGCAGCAACATAAGGGTTGGCAAATTTCTCTTTGTACTCCTCAATTTTTTGTTGGCGCATTTCATCCGGATTCTCGGCTTCAGCAATTTCTTTACGGAATACAATGTTGGCAGCACCTTCCGGTCCCATAACTGCAATTTCGGCTGTTGGCCATGCAAAAACAAAGTCGGCACGTAAGTGACGCGAGTTCATGGCAATGTAACCACCACCATAAGCTTTACGCAGAATAACAGTTACTTTTGGCACGGTAGCTTCGCTGTATGCATAAAGAATTTTTGCACCGTGACGAATTACTCCGGCATGTTCCTGGTCTACACCTGGCAGGTAGCCCGGCAGGTCTTCCATAGTAATAATCGGGATATTAAAAGCGTCGCAATAACGGATAAAACGAGCTGCTTTGTCCGAACTGTCAATATCAAGTACTCCTGCGAGTACCATTGGCTGGTTGGCCACAAAACCAACAGTTTCGCCATTCATACGACCAAAACCAACGATAATGTTTGGTGCAAAATGCTCCATAACTTCGAAGAATTCGGAACCATCGGTGATGCTTTTTAGTACATCGCGCATATCGTAAGGAATTCTTGGATCAGAAGGAACAATGTCTTCAACCTTAACTCCTTTTAATGGAGCTTTGGGTTTATGTGGTAACGCTTTTTTCAGGTTACTACGTGGAATAAAGCTGATCAGTGTTTTTATCTGATCAAAACATTCCATTTCAGTTTCGGCATAGAAATGAGCATTTCCGGTAACTTCGGCATGTACTTTTGCACCGCCGAGTTCTTCCATCGAAACTTCTTCACCTAAAACTGATTTAACTACCGATGGCCCTGTAATAAACATTTTCGAAATGTTTTCTACCACAAAAACAAAGTCGGTAAGGGCAGGCGAATAAACCGCACCACCGGCACATGGGCCAAGAATAACTGAGATTTGAGGAATTACACCAGATGCCAGTGTATTTCGGAAGAAAATCTCACCATAACCAGCCAGCGAGTTAACACCTTCCTGGATACGCGCACCACCTGAGTCGTTGATACCAATTAATGGAACACGCATTTTCAACGCATGATCCATAATTTTTGTGATTTTACGGGCGTGCATTAATCCCAAAGAACCACCAGCAACGGTAAAGTCCTGTGCGAAAATGCAAACTGGTTTATCGTAGATGGTACCGGTACCGATAATAACACCGTCGCCATGTAAGGTTTTGCCTTCCATGCCAAAATCTTTGGCGGCGTGCTCTACAAATAAGTCGTATTCGTGAAATGAGTTTTTATCTAACAAGGCCAGGATACGTTCACGGGCTGTGAGCTTACCCATTTTAACCTGTTTCTCAATGGCTTTATCTCCACCACCTTTTTGTACTTCTTTCTTTCTTTTACGAAGATCGAGTACGTTACTTCTTAGTGACATAAAGTATTTTTTTAATTATAAATTTCCCGGTAGCAGACCGGTGTTATTTTATTTAACGTGGGCAAAATTATAATTTTTTTTAATTGCCGTGAGTTAATGTATTGTAGTACTACGGAAATTAACCAACATAGGTTCAATGTCTTCGAATTATTGTATTGTATGTTTGAAAAATTGTTGGATATAGTAACACTTATCATGGTTGGGGGATCGAAATTTAATTCCTGAATTTTAGCGGGCAGCCCAACGGTAAACAAATAATGCGAGTATGGCATATATTAGATTGGGTAGCCAGATAGCAAAAATAATTGGTACAGTACCACTAACGGCAAATACGGTTGAAATCTGCATAAACAGGATGTAGGAGAAAGCCAATAGTAGTCCCAGTCCGATGTGTAGCCCCAGTCCTCCTTTTACTTTACGCGATGCAAGACCGGCGCCAATAAGTGTTAAAATAAAAGCTGCAAATGGATTGGCGATGCGTTTATGTTTTTCAATTTTCCATTCAATAGTGTTTACACCACGCATCTTCATTAGTTTAATTTCTTTTAGAAGTGCCGGTGTCGGATAAGTTTCCATTTCGTTTTTCAGACGTTGAAAATCGCCTGGAACCATATTAAGTGTGGTGTCCATCCGGTAACCTTTTTCAAAGGTCTCGTGGTCTTCAAAAATATTCCGTTTCCAGTACGAGTTAATTACCCATTTCCCGGTTTCCTCATTCCAGCTAATATTTCGCGCAGTTAGTTTTTCTTTAAGTTTCGAATCCTCAAAACGTTCTAAAGTAAAACGATTGCCTACATTGTTGGCATTAAAACTTTGCATATAAATGTAAGTGCCGGGCTCAATTTGCCGGTGAATATTTCGTTCAATCCCAGCCGATTTGCTTCTAATATAATTGTGTCTGAATGTGTTCATGGTTTTGTTGGCAGGCGGAATAACATAATTGCCCAGTATGAACGAAAACAGTGCAATTATGAATGCCGAAACCAGATAAGGTCGCATTAACCGACGATAGGAAACACCGTTGCTTAAAATGGCAATAATCTCGGTGTTATAGGTCATTTTCGAGGTAAAATAAATTACCGCAATAAATGTAAACAGCGGGCTAAACAGGTTCGCAAAATAGGGGATAAAGTTCATGTAATAGTCAAAAACAATATCCTTCATCGGAATGTCTTTCGATATGAAATCGTCGAGATTTTCTGAAATATCGAAAACAATGGCGATACTTAAAATCAGACCAATGGCATAAAAGAAAGTTCCCAGGAACTTTTTCGATATGTAATAATCTATTGTTTTATACCACTTCATGTTTTTTACAGTCTTTCTTTCAGTTTTATTATCATTTCGTTTTTCCAGCTTACAAAATCACCGCTTTGTATTTTTTGGCGGGCTGTTTTTACCAGCCATAGGTAAAATGCCAGGTTGTGCTGACTTGCAATTTGCGCGCCAAGCATTTCGTTCGAAATAATAAGGTGGCGAAGATAAGCTTTTGAATACTGGTCGACAAACGATGTTCCGTTTTCATCGATGGGTGAATGGTCATTTTCCCATTTTTTATTGCGGATATTGATGGTTCCTTCGCTGGTGAATAACATTCCATTGCGTCCGTTGCGGGTGGGCATCACACAATCAAACATGTCAATTCCCCGGTGAATACCTTCCAGAATATTTACCGGTGTTCCAACTCCCATCAGGTAACGCGGTTTGTTTTCAGGAAGATCTGCGGTGCAAACTTCTGTCATCTCGTACATTTCCTGTTCGGTTTCGCCTACCGATAAACCCCCGATTGCATAACCATCGGCATCAAAAGTTTTTACGTTGGCCACGGCAGCTTTTCGCAAATCGGTGAATGTATTTCCTTGAACAATAGGGAACAAGGTTTGCGAGTAGCCATATTTTGGCTCGGTACTGTTAAACTGTTTAAAACAGCGCTCCAACCAGCGTTGCGTCAGTTCCAGCGATCGTTTAGCATAATTGTAATCGGCATCGCCAGGTGTGCACTCATCAAAAGCCATAATAATATCGGCGCCGATAGTACGCTGAATATCCATTACTCTTTCAGGAGTGAACATATGATACGAGCCATCGATATGCGACTGAAAACGTGCTCCCTCTTCACTGAGTTTACGAATGTCGCCCAGCGAGAAAACCTGAAACCCGCCACTGTCGGTTAAGATAGGGCGGTCCCAACGATTAAATTTGTGCAGACCGCCTGCTTTTTCAATTACATCAAGCCCGGGGCGTAAATACAAATGATAGGTATTCCCCAAAATTATTTGAGCATTTATATCTTCTTTTATATCGCGGGTGTGAATTCCTTTAACTGATCCGGCTGTTCCAACCGGCATAAATATTGGCGTTTCAATTGTTCCGTGGTCGGTGGTAATTTTACCGGCCCGGGCGCGCGAGTTATCTGCTGTTTTCTGTAGTTCGAATTGCATTTGTGTAAAATTGCGTGGCAAATATAGCTATTTCACCGGAATTCAGCTTGGTTTAAACTCGCCCGAGGCTGTTAATAAAAACTAATTACTGTAAACAATTTCGAACTTTTAAAAGAAATTGATACCGGTAATTTTACTACTATTGCTAAGTTTTTAATACCGAATTTTCTTCTCTATATGATCCGGGAGTTGTTGGATACTTTTAACACCTTAACAACTATGCAGTTGGTGGTTGTTGTTGTAGCTACGTTATTGTGGTTGTTTCGGCTTTTGTATTTGCTTTTTTTTCAGCTGCGGGTACTTGTTAAAATGGGAGGCAAACAGGATGCTTCGGAACAAAACTCCCTCTCGTTATTGCTAGTGGTGCGAAATGAAGAAGAAAATTGCCGCGAGACTTTGCCACGACTACTCAATTTGGAAAAACAGGATATGGAAGTTGTGGTTGTCGACGATTTTTCGCAGGACAATACTTTATCGGTACTCGGATTATTAAAGCAGCGTTACCCACGAATGAAGCTGTCGTCGCTGAGTCAGGAAACACGCTATTCCGAAAAATTATCGCAGAATATTGCTTTGAAGTCGGCCGAAAAGGATTGGGTTTTATTATATCCGGTAAGTGCACAAAATCCAACACAGGGGTGGTTGAATGAAATGGATAAAGCCATGGCCGGTCCGGTGCTGGTAAAGGTGGCTTACAGTACTATTACCGAAAGTAAAAAACGGTATAATAAATTTTATCGCATCGAAAACTTCTTCCAGCAGGTGAGAAGTGCGTCGTACTCGCTTAACGGATTCGCGTTTGTTTATAACGAGGAAAATGTAGCCTTTAAAAAAGCAGAATATTTTAGGTTAGGTGGTTTTGCTGCTAAAGTGCAGGAGTCTTATGCAAACCTTGAACTGGTGCTAAACCGTTTTATCCAAAAGAAAAATGTTGAGTTCTGTTTTAATGAAAAAGGCATTCTAACAAAAGAGCTTTCTGTTGATCGTTCAGCATTTAAGGATTTGGTTCGCAAAAGCATTCGAATTGAGAAACATTTAAGTAAATGGAAGCAGTTTTTTCTGTTTCTCGATCGCTTAACCGAAGTCCTGTATCCTCTTTTTATATTGTTTGTTTTACTGGTAATATTTAAGCTATGGCCCATTGTTGCAGTCTTGGTCTTGGTTAAGTTGCTGGTTTTCATGGTTATCATAAAAACATTGCAGAAACGTTTGAATGAACGTAAATTATTCATAACTTCGTTAGTGTTCAGTTTAATAATGCCTTTTTATAAACTTTTTTTCAGATGGAGCTTTAATCGGCAAAGTCAAAATCATAAATGGAAAAGCAAGGGGTAATACTATCGGAAAAAGCACGACAGGACTACGAGCTTGTAAAAGCTGCGTTATCTGGCGACGATAAAGCTTTTGCCCGATTGTTAAACCGCTACAAAGACGCCATTTATTTTATGCTGCTAAAAATGGTGAACAACCGCAGCGATGCCGAAGACTTGACATTGGAAGCTTTCGGAAAGGCATTTAAGAATCTTCACCAATACTCGCCAACTTATGCATTCAGCACTTGGTTGTTTAAAATTGCATCAAACAATTGCATTGATTTTTTACGCAAGAAAAAGGGTGTGCATGTGCCCATTGAAAGCAACGGACAGGATGATAACAGCGAAGCCATAAAATTACGGTCGAAAGAACCTGATCCGGAAGAAAAGCTGATTCGTCAGCAGAAAGCTATTTTGTTGCGGCGCGTGGTACGAAAGTTAAAACCGCGTTATCAAATTCTGGTCGAACTCCGTTATTTTCGGGAGTTTTCGTACGAAGAAATTGCAAAAGAGTTAGCTTTGCCACTCGGAACAGTTAAAGCACAGCTTTTCAGAGCTCGCGAAATGCTGTTTAAAATGATTGAAAGCACCGAGATAGGCAGAAAAGAATAACTTTTGTATGGATTTAATTCTAAAGTATTTTCCCCACTTAACCGAAACCCAGATTGAGCAGTTTAAACAATTGGAGCCGTTGTATGCCGATTGGAATTCAAAAATCAATGTAATCTCCAGAAAAGACTTTTCTGAATTTTACGAGCGTCATGTGTTACATTCTTTAGGTATCGCTAAGTTTATTCGCTTTAACCCAAAAACAAAAGTTTTAGATGTGGGCACTGGTGGTGGTTTCCCCGGAATTCCACTGGCCATTCTTTTCCCGGAAGTTCAGTTTCATTTGGTTGATTCAATAGGAAAGAAAATTAAAGTGGTGAACGGAGTTACCCAGTCGTTAGGATTAAAAAATGTATGCGCCGATCAGGTTCGTGCTGAGGAGTTAAAAGAAAAGTACGATTTTGTAGTGAGCCGCGCCGTTACGCGTTTGCCCGATTTTGTGAAGTGGATCAGAACAAATATTTCAAAGAAACAACAAAATGCGCTGCCCAACGGGGTTATTTATTTAAAAGGTGGAGATCTCACCGACGAGGTAAAGCCATTTGGAAAACGGATATTTTTACAAGAGTTGTCGCAATATTTTGAAGAGCCTTTTTTCGAAACTAAAAAAGTATTACACTTACCGTTATAAAAACAAAGCCGATTTGCTAGTGCAAAACGGCTTTACTTCTATTTCTACTTGATCAAAATTCGTTAATCGAAATTCAACATTCAATATTCATTTATTCTATAGGTATTCATCGCCAAATGAAACACCCATTTTTCGTGCTTTTTCAATCAGTCCAAAATTAGGTTCCACCAGACGTAGTTTTCCGCCAACATCTTCCAGCGGAACAGTGGTCAGCTCGTTGTTTTTAATGGCTACCATTGTCCCGAAGTTTTCGTCGGCAATACATTGTGCCGCAAAAGCTCCATAACGTGTTGCCAGAATACGGTCCATTGGTGTTGGCGAGCCACCGCGTTGAATGTAGCCCAGTACAGTTTCACGGGTCTCAATGTTGGTGTAAGTTTGTATCGCCTGAGCAATATGTGTTGCTGCCGATATCTCTTTGGGGTGGTCGATACCTTCGGCAACCACAACAATGGAGTACGGTTTGTTGGTTTCGTAACGGCTCTCTATTTTTTTGCAAACCGAGCGGATATTATAATCCAGTTCGGGCAGTAGAATAATATCGCCGCCACCGGCAAGTCCCGAATACAGTGCCAGCCAGCCGGCGTGGTGTCCCATAATTTCAATAATCATCACTCGCTGGTGCGAGTTGGCAGTAGTATGCAAACGGTCGATAGCATCGGTGGCAATTTGCACAGCCGAATCGAACCCAAAAGTAACATCGGTTCCCCACACATCGTTGTCAATGGTTTTAGGTATTCCAACTACGTTCATTCCCTCTTGTGCCAATAGGTTTGCAGTTTTCATGGTGCCGTTTCCACCAATGCAAACAACAGCATCGAGACCCAGTTTTTTGTAGTTTCTAACTATCTTGTGAGGTTTATCCTCAGCATCTTTACCGTTTTTCTTTCCTTTGTAGGGCTTTTCGCGCGAGGTGCCCAAAATAGTGCCTCCAAGGGTTAAAATGCCGGATAGTGCCGATTCTTTTAGCTCAATGTAATCGCCGTTAATTAATCCCGAATAGCCGGCGTTAAACCCCAACACTTCCATGCCGTATTCAACTATTGCTGTTTTTCCCACGCCTCTGATTGCTGCATTCAGTCCCGGGCAATCGCCCCCTGCAGTCAAAATGCCAATTCTTTTTGGCCTTGCTGAAGTAGTCATAATATGTAATTTTATTCAACTTAATCTTATTAATAACCGAATTTACAAAAGAACTTTTTAAAAATGGTGTAAAGAGCCCTGCTAAATGCCTTTGTTGATGCATTCTTTTTTTTGATGAGCGAAAATCCGTTTAACAAATTTTGTACATTCGTTGCAAAAGAAGGAGTGATTGCTTTGCAAGATCATGGCGACGATGTTTGGTTCCGTAACATAAAAATTAAAGAAATGAATTATTAGGATTTTTAAGTTTTTAGCTGCGAGCCACGAGCTTCTGGTTTCGAGTAACAAGCAGCTATCGTAAGGGGTGTCATCTTTATTCGTTTTATACATATAAAGATGACATCCTTTTTTTGTGAAAGAAACGTAAGGTTTGAGAGGCTGGTTGATTTCAGCCGGGCTTTTTTGTTTTTTTAATGTCATTGTCATTTCGACGAGGAACGAGGAGGGATTTGTTATATCCTTCGACTTCGTTCAGGATGACTACTGCTTGTTGCGACAGAAAACTGTCCTACTCCGGATTATACCCCGAATCGTTCAGTATCTGCTGAAAATCGTAATTGGCCATCAACTCCGGCACGGTTACCTCAGGGTGTTTTTTCATGTACTGGCGTACAATTTGCCAGCCTATCCACACACCGGTTCTTCCGGGCGAATCGAGCGGAAAGCCACTTGTTGATGGCGCCGGGTTAATGTAGCGGACAATATCCATACGTTTGCTGGTGTATAACATTTCGTGCTCAATAAGGTAAGTCCACATTTGTGGTTCATTCATTTGGCACCACTCCAGTTGTTGTGTAGAGTAACCAATTTTCAGCGAGTCTTCCATATCGGGGAGCATGGCATCAACCAGGTACATTAGTTTGCCTTTTTCAACCATATTGCCCAGCAGGTTAGTGGCGCGGTCTTCGTGTTCAAATTCTGTAATACCCCACGCCAGCGCCACATCCGACAGAATTTTGCCTTTGTGCATGTTCTGTATTTTATATTGTGGCATGTTGCTTAGTTTCTGGTAGTAGTTACAATTGCGCCCCAGATATTTGTCGAGGCTAATGCCGATAATGTTTTTGGCTGTAACCACCGATTGATTAAACCCGGAAATATAAGTGTAAATGGTTGGCAACTCTTTTTCTGGAAAATGGTAGCTGTAATATTTGAATGCTTTTGTCAGGTCTTTCTCCAGCCGTTTCTGGTTCGGAAATACCGAGTCGGTTTTTAGTTTTACGTCCATAATCAGACTGTCGGTTAAAAACAGGCTCATCATATGAGGGAAATCCTCTTCGCCAATTCCGCCCACCTGGATTACGCGGTAGGTGTACAGGTTAAAAAAATCGGGGTAGGCATTGCTCAATTCCGTGAGTGCTTGCAGCGTATCTTTTCCTTCAAGGTTAAAAAGTTGCTCGCCAAACTGCACTATTTCCACTTCTGCTTCAATATCCGAAATATTTACTTTTAACGGATTTCGTTTGCATGAAAAGAAAATCAAGGCAATTGCCCCCATAAAAAACAGTCCTTTTATCCATTTCATTTTACAAGAAATTTAAATCATTACGCTTACACTTCTTATTTATTGCAAAACTGAACTAAAAATTGGAGATTTGCAATCGTCATTCTATTAAAACAAACTTCGGATTTCGCACTTCGGACTTCCGGCTAATTTTGAAAAATGAAAGTTGCACTGGCCCAGTTAAATTATACCATCGGCGATTTTGAAGGAAACGCGTCGAAGATTATTGCAGAGATCAACCGTCTGAAACAAGCGGATGTTGATTTGGTAGTTTTTTCCGAATTATCGGTAACGGGGTATTACCCGCACGATTTGTTGGAGAAAAAGGAGTTTATTGCAAAAGCCGATGATGCTGTTGCCGAAATTGCAAAACACTGCCACGGTATTGCAGCATTGGTTGGTGCGCCACGCATTAACCAGCACGAACGTGGAAAAAAGCTTTTTAACTCGGCACTTTTTCTGGCCGATGGCGAAATAAAAAGCTGCCACAACAAAACGCTGCTGCCTACTTACGATATTTTTGATGAGTACCGCCATTTTGAGCCCAACCGCGAGTTTAGTTTGGTAGAATATAAAGGCGAAAAGATTGCAGTAACCATTTGCGAAGATTTGTGGGATGAGCAGCCAACGGCCAACGAGTTTGGTAAAGATAAGCTCTACTCGGTATCGCCAATGGAGGAGCTGGCAAAGCTGAAACCCGATTTTGTGGTAAACCTTTCCGCCTCGCCATTTTCCTATAATCAGGAAGGCTGGCGAAAGAATGTGCTTATTAGTAAAGCCAAAAATTACGGCATACCAATTTTGTATTGCAATCAGGTTGGTGCGCAAACCGAATTGGTTTTCGATGGCGGATCGGTATACATCGATGCTACCGGAGAAATTGTAAAAGAGCTGAAATATTTCGAGGAGGATTGTCTTGTACTTGAGACTACTTCGTTGGGCGAAAAAGAGTTGCAGGACAAGGTGGATTACATCGAGAAAATACACGATGCGTTGGTACTGGGCATCCGCGATTATTTTAAAAAGATGGGCTTTAAACAAGCCACGCTGGGGTTGTCGGGCGGAATAGACTCGGCAGTAACTGTGGTGCTTGCCGTTCGCGCTTTAGGTGCCGAAAATGTGCGTGTGTTGCTAATGCCATCAAAATATTCGTCGGACCACAGTGTGAATGATGCCCGGGAACTTGCCGAGAATTTAGGTATCCGCTATGATGTCGTGAATATTCAGTCGGCAGTTGACCAGTTTGAAGATGCTTTGGCCCCGATATTCGAAGGCCGCTCTCCCGATGTAACCGAGGAAAATATTCAGGCACGTGCCCGCGGAATTTATATGATGGCGATTTCGAATAAATTTGGCCACATTCTGTTAAATACAACAAACAAAAGCGAGTGCGCAGTTGGTTACGGAACGCTTTATGGCGATATGAACGGAGGATTGGCAGTACTGGGCGATGTTTATAAACTTGACGTGTTCAAACTCTCGCGCTTTATGAATAAAGACGGAGAGGTAATTCCGGAGAATACCATTGTTAAACCACCGTCGGCAGAGTTGCGTCCCGACCAAAAAGATACCGATTCGTTGCCGGAATACGAAGATTTGGATACCATGCTTTTCAACTACATTGAGCTAAATAAATCGCCAAAAGAAATTGCCGCTCTGGGCTATGACGAGGCTGTGGTTCGCAGAGTGATAAGAATGGTGAACATGAATGAATACAAGCGTTTCCAGGCAGCGCCTATTCTAAGAGTAAGTTCAAAAGCTTTTGGCTTTGGCCGAAAAATGCCGCTGGTTGCCCGTTACTAGTCATGTAAATTTCTTATCAACAGTTTTAGGGTTTGCTGTTAATGATATTAGTCAGTTGTGATGTAAAATAACTGTTAAAAAGGAGCCAATTTTAACTATTTTTTTTAGCTTTGATGCTGTAAAACATACAGACGGATATATGTTAAATTCAAATATTGGGCTTCGAGACTTGGTTGACAATCAGAAATCAATATTTTATTTGTTGAGGCAGGAAGATAAAGACGATCTGCAACACCATATTTCTCTTTCGCATTACAAAAAGAATGAATTTATTTATAAAGAAGGAGATATACCAAATGGGTTTCTGGTTTTAATTGACGGAAAGGTTAAGATTTTTAAAGAAGGAGTAGGAGGTCGAGAACAGATTATTCGTATGACGAAACCTTTGGGTTTAATCGGCTATCGTGCTTTATTGGCCGATGAAACACACAATGGCTCGGCGGTAACGCTTGAAGAGTCGCTTGTTTGTACCATTGATCCTGACTTTATTTTTAACCGCGCTTTAAAAAACCCTGATTTCTCATTTAAGATTATCAGTAAACTTTCGAAAGAACTGGGGTTTTCCAATGCCCGAACTGTTACTTTAACGCAAAAACATATTCGTGGTCGTTTGGCCGAATCGCTGATTTTGCTGAAAGATAAATACGGATTTGAAAACGATGGAACAACATTGAAAGCATTTTTGTCGCGCGAGGATATTGCAAACCTTTCGAATATGACAACATCGAATGCCATACGCACCTTATCAACTTTCGCTAATGAAAAAGTAATTGCTATCGATGGACGAAAGATTCGGATTCTGGATGTTACACGTTTAGAGCGTATAAGTAAATTAGGATAATAATTTCGATAAAAATATTGATAGTGCCACTTGATAATTCAGGTGGCATTTTTTATTCTTGCAAATACACGCGTTTTACACGCTGCGAAATACTTGTTAAAATCTCATAAGGAATAGTTTCAAGAAGTTGGGCCACCTTCGAAATAGAAATATTTGACCCAAAGATTTCAACTTTATCTCCCGGACTAACTTCGAGATTGGTGACATCGAGCATCAGCATGTCCATACAAATATTTCCAATCATTCTTGCTTTTTGTCCGTTAACAAAAGCGCTGCCTAGACCGTTGCCTAGTCGGCGGTTTATTCCGTCGGCATAACCCATTGGAACTACGGCTACCCGGCTTTGTTGCCTAATTTTCCCTTTACGGTTGTATCCTACAGTTTCGTCTGTATTAACAGTTTTAACTTGTGATACAGTGGTTTTTAGCGTGCTAATTTGCTGCAATGCTAATCCGGTTTGCGAAATGCCGTAAAGGCCAATTCCAAGCCGAACCATGTCCATTTGATGATTGGGGAAACGTTCAATGCCGGCCGAGTTTAAAATGTGTTTGTCGATTTTGTATGGGAAAGCATTTTCAATCAGGCCGGATAAATCTGAATATCGCTTGAATTGTTCTTGAGTAAAATCATCGAGTTCCGGCTCATCGCTTCCTGCAAGGTGCGAAAAAATCGATTGTATTTTTAGGTGCTTATTACTTTTAATAAAGGCAATGATTTCTTCAATTTCCTTTTTCGTTTTCAGGCCAAGGCGGTTCATTCCCGTGTCTATTTTAATGTGGATGGGGAAGTTATTTAAGCCAAATTCTTCCACAGCCTTTACAAACTGTTGCAGGAGTTGGAAACTGTAAATATTGGGTTCCAGATTAAAGTCAATGATGTTTTGGAAGCTGTCGTGTTCCGGATTCATCACCACAATTGGAATGGTGATACCGGCATTTCGTAGTTGAACACCTTCGTCGGCCACTGCAACTGCCAGGTAATCCACGTTTTGGTGCTGCAAAAGTTGCGCGATTTCCACATCGCCACTGCCGTATGAAAAAGCTTTTACCATCACCATTATTTTTGTTTCGTGGCGCAACAACTTTCGGAAAGTATTCAGGTTGTGAACCAGTGCATTCAGGTTGATTTCAAGCACTGTTTGATGCGCTTTATGTTGCAGTAGTGCTGATATTTTCTCCAGTTCAAATTGTCGCGCACCTTTTAATAGAATTGCCGACGATGAATAGTTGCTTCGCACAAAGTGTTTTTCAAATGCGTTACGATCGGCATAGAACTCGCCTTCCAGTTGAAAAATATGCTGGTGTTTGTATAGGTCTTTTCCAATTCCTGTGAGTTTATTGATTCCCCATTCCTTCAGAAGCTGGTTTACTTTGGAATAAAGTTCTGTTGTTTCAATACCTGTTTGTTGAATGTCGGACAGAATTACATGCTTAAACAAATGACTTTTGGCCGCTTGCTGTTTCAGCACTGACAGTACAATACTTAGCGAATTCAAATCCGAATTGTAATAGTCGTTAATTAGCAGGCAGTTGTTTATTCCCTGTTTAATTTCCATGCGCATGGCCACGGGTTGTAGCTTCCTGAATTGAACAAAGAAATCGTTAGGATCTTTTGCCAAAGCAATGAGCGTAGCAAAACAATGGCAGGCATTTTCAATCGCCGAATCATCGGTGAATGGAATTGACAATAAATAATGCTTATCGTTAATTCTTGCCTCAATTTCAGTATCAGTCGATTTTACTTTGCTTTTAAACTGAATCGGTGCGTTATCATTTTCTAACGACCAGTTTATCGGTTCGATATTCTTTTGCGAGCAAAATGCTGCTATATTCTTTGAGTAGGAGCGATCAGAACGAAACACCAGCTTTTTTGAACCAATGAAAAGTTTTAGTTTCTCGTTCAGCTTCTCCTCCATCGAAGCGAAATTTTCCTGGTGAGCATCGCCTATGTTGTTTAAAATACCAATGTCGGGCTGAACGATTGGCGCCAGCTTTTGCATTTCGCCGGGCTCCGAAATTCCTGCTTCTAACAGAGCAAGGTCGTATTGATTGTCGATTAATAATGCCGATAAAGGAACACCTACCTGTGAGTTGTAGCTTTTCGGGCTTCGTATAATTTTTAGCTCAGTAGAAAGTAAATCGTAGAGCCATTCTTTAACTATGGTTTTTCCGTTGCTGCCGGTAATGCCAATAACAGGTTGCGAAAACTGGCTACGGTTATAAGCTGCGAGTTGTTGAAGTGCAAAGCAAGTGTCTTTTACCAGAATGTAACAGGCTTTATCATCAATAAAATTCTTGTCGGAAACGATAAAAAACTGAACACCTTTTTTGTGGAGTTGTGCAACGTAATTATGTCCGTTAAAAACGGGGCCCGACAAGGCAATAAATACAACGTATGAACCACCGAAGAAAGTTCGGCTGTCGGTAATAATTTCAGAAACAGTAAAATCCTGAAACGATGAGGAAGCGAAAAGCTCACCATTTACTACGGCACATATTTGTTTTGCCGTCAGGTTGATCATTATTCCTTATGTGCTTTGTTGTAACAGCTCCGACAAAGTGGCTCGTAAATGTCTTTTTCGCCGAGCAGAACCACTTGCTCTTTTCCCGAAAGACGATGAGAGAATTGTGCAATGCTTCCGCACCGAACACAAATAGCGTGTACTTTGGTAATGTAGTCGGCAACCGCCATCAATCCGGGAATAGGGCCAAAAGGTTCGCCTTTAAAATCCATGTCAAGTCCGGCAACAATAACGCGTATTCCCATGTTAGCCAACTGGGTTACCACATTTATCAGACCTTTGTCGAAAAACTGGGCTTCGTCAATTCCAATTACATTAACGTCGCCGGCCAGCAACAAAATATTGGCCGAGTTTTCAACCGGAGTTGAATGGATTGCATTTTCGTCGTGCGAAACCACTTCCGTTTCCGAGTAACGAATGTCAACCATCGGCTTATAAATCTCCACCTTTTGTTTGGCAATTTTGGCACGTTTCAGCCGCCTAATCAATTCTTCGGTCTTTCCCGAAAACATCGATCCGGCAACAACTTCAATGGTCCCAACTTTTTTATGACTGTTTACATCTCTTTCAATAAACATTTATCGTTACTCTTTTTAGTAATACTATTCTTACAGGGTATTTTTATTTACTACTTTTACAAAAATAAAATTTACAGGCTTTTTGAGGCACTGTAAAGCAGGATTAATTTACCAACATCGCGTTAAAAGCCTGTATGAATGGATAATAGGAAGTTATTTAAATTTTTGCTTAAAGATATTTCGGAGATAGAAGAATTGTTTGCCGAAAAAGGTATCGAAGGATTCGATGAATTGGAACTGGAATTTATCCGGACCCGTTTTAATGGTGCAAAACATATCATCCAACTGTTGAGTGATAAAGATGAGCCGGCACAAAGAGTGATGGTTTCTGCGCCCTCTACAACAAAGGTAGCTACAGGGGAGGAGACTGTGGAACCAACAAATTTAGTTAGATCACAAGCGCAGTTCTCGGAGGAAGAAAAGGAGAGTTTAGCAGCCTTATCAGATTTTGAAGAGGAGTTAAAACAAGACGATAAGAAAACTGAATTGCTAGAAGAAGTGGAATCGGCAGCCTCCGAAAATGCACCTGAAATTGAAGACGAAACTTCATCAGAAAGAGAAGAGCCGGTTGCAGATGAGCAAGAGGAAGAGCAGAATAGTGTTCCTACTGATGTAGAGGAAGTAAAAGAAGAGCCTGTAAGCGGAGAAAAGCTTCAGAAAGAACACGAACCAGAAGATGATCCGGAGCCCGTTGCTGTAAGTAGCCGTATTGGTGATCGTGAGATAACAGAGAGATCGGTTAATGATCTGCTGAGTGGTAACGATGATAAAAAGCTCGAATATAAAATCTCGAACAGTCCGGTGCAAAGCATTCAGGCTGCAATCGGAATAAACGACCGTTATCAGTACATTCGCGAGCTGTTTAGTGGCAATGCCGAAACTTTTGCAAAAACAGTTGCCGATCTCGATAATCTGGGAAATATTCAGGAGGCTGTAACTTATTTGCAGAAGAATTTTAAATGGAAAAAGAACGAAACCAGCCTGAAATTTGTAAACCTTGTAAAGCGCCGGTTCCCCAATGGATAACGAAGCAAAATTAATACTCGTTCCAACGCCCATAGGTAACCTACAGGATATCACTTTGCGGGCAGTTGAAGTTTTGAAAACAGCCGATATAATTTTGGCAGAAGATACTCGTGTATCGTCAAAGCTTTTAAAACATCTTGAAATTGAAAAGAAGCTGATTGCACATCATAAGTTTAATGAGCATAAAACCACCGGCTCTATCGTTTCCAAAATTGAGCAGGGGAATACCGTGGCTTTAATTTCGGATGCCGGTACACCTGCCATCTCCGATCCCGGTTTTTTGTTGGTGCGCGCTTGCGTGGAGAAAAATCTGAAAGTGGAATGTTTGCCGGGAGCAACGGCATTAATTCCGGCTTTGGCCGTTTCGGGCTTGCCAACTGATAAATTTGTTTTCGAAGGATTTTTGCCTCAAAAAAAAGGACGACAAACACGTTTGAAAATACTGGCCGAAGAGCCACGGACGATAGTATTTTACGAATCGCCATACCGTTTGGTTAAAGCCCTCGGTCAGTTTGCCGAATTTTTTGGCCCCGAACGAAAAGCCTGCGTTTGTCGCGAGCTAAGTAAAATGTTCGAAGAAGTGAAGCGGGGAACTGTAACCGAGCTACAAGAATACTACACCGAACATACTCCCAAAGGCGAAATCGTGATTATTGTAGAGGGAAAAAACGGTTAGCCGTTTTCTTACTGAACAAATAACCTTGTCACAAAGTAATGAGGAAAAAATACACACATCTTTTTTTTGATCTTGATAACACCTTATGGGATTTTGAAACCAACTCAAGGCATGCCATGCAGGAGACTTTTGGAATTCTTCAGCTTGAAAAAACGGGTGTGGACTTCGATGAATTTTTTGAAACCTACAGCAAATACAACAGCGAGCTCTGGACGGCTTATCGAAAAAGAGAGGTAACAAAAAAGGAGCTTACCCGTCAGCGGTTTCAGCTAACATTCGACTTCTTTAATATTAATAATCTGGACGCGCTGGCAATGAATGACCTATATCTACAGGAAATGCCTAAACAGTCGCATTTGATTGAGGGGGCTAAAGAAATACTGGATTATACCAAATCAAAAGGCTATCGGTTATTTGTAATAACCAATGGTTTTAAAGAAGTCCAACACGAGAAGTTAAAACAATCAGGGCTTCAAAACTATTTTGAAAAGGTATTTATTTCTGAAGAAATAAAAATGCCAAAACCCGGTCGCGAAATATTTGAGTATGCGATAAAATCATCTAATGCCAAAAAGAAAAACAGTTTAATGATTGGTGATGATTGGGATGTTGATATATGTGGAGCCACCAACTTTGGGATTGATGCTGTTTATTATAATCGTTTAAAGCAGTCCATCCCCGAGTTGTTGGGTAAGGTTTCAGTCGTTAGTTGTCTTAACGAATTACAAGCGGTTTTATAGTTCATCTCAAGGTTTTGTTATTCAAAGTAATATTTCACTTGAGCTTTACTTTTTGAGTATTAGTAGTTGAATTTTGAGATTAACCGATAATACCACTTATTGAGAGCGGTATTATCGAGCAGGTCTGCGACCATAATTACATTTGTTCAAAAGGAAGTCTAACTTCGCTACATATTTCTCAGAAGGCCTTTGTGAGGATGGAATGAGATATTTAAAAATGGTAATCTTCGTTTAAAATGACCCTCTTTTTTTGCAAAATAAGGATAGTAAAGTTTGTATTCGGGGTGTAAATATGATGGAAATCATAAAAGGCATATATTGATCATTGGATTTAAATTGTCACATGTAATGTGTTTATGATTAGCTGGTTAAGTCTTTGTTTGTGTTTGCTTTAAAATGCTGTTAGTTGCAAGTGTGTTATCTATTTGTCATAAATACATGAAAAAAGCTTACATTTTCTTTAAAAAATCAAAACTTATTTTAATATTTGTAATTGTTAAAGAATATTAAGATTGTTCTTTTTCTAGTTAGAGGGTAATGCTGATAATTTTTGGGTTTGGGGGAACCTTTGTCAGTTATTGCAAAATAAATGCTGTTTAATTATTACTTAAAATTGTTTCTATGAAGGGGGTAAATATTCATCTGATCATAAATCAAAATTTTAGTTTTCTTACCAATCGTTATGGTGGTTAACCTTCAATTGGGGGTGCATTAGTGACATGGATAATGTTTGGAAATTGGTGTGGAAAATATACTAAATTGTTAATGAAACTGACAGTTGTGAGTGCTTTATAGAGAACCCTATAATTATATTAAACAGGAACACCAGATTCGCTTTTAATGGTATTATAATTTTTCTCGATGAAGGGAGTGGGAATGCTATTCGAAAACAAGTGTGTTAAGAAGTAAAACAATGATGTTGGTGAAAGGATTTGACCGGGAGGTACTTACTCTACATTTACTCACAATTACCCTTCGTAGAAACTTAAATCCTCCCGGTTTTCTCAAACATGGATAGATAAATGCTAAAAATGAATTTTATGCACTTTAATTAATAACTTAAAAATTATTTCTATGAAAAAAATTGCGATTTTTTTATCGATTCTCCTTTTCATGGGTAATTTGGTGTCCTTTGCTCAAACGAAGACTATAACCGGTACGGTTACTTCGGCTGACGATGGAACATCGATACCTGGAGTTTCGGTATCTGTAAAAGGTACTACTGTGGGTACCGTAACTAACATTGACGGAGATTATTCGATAAAAGTCCCTGATGATGCGCAGGTACTTATCTTTTCGTTCGTTGGTATGCGTACAGCAGAAACTACTATCGACGGAACTCAAATTGATATTGCTTTAAGTTCCGCGATGATTGGTGTTGATGAGGTTGTTGTTACAGCTCTTGGTATTTCCAGAGAAAAGAAATCATTGGGTTACTCAGTTCAGCAAGTGAAAGGTGAAGAAATTAGTACCATTAAAGGAGCTGATTTTACGTCAGCTCTTTCAGGAAAAGTTGCTGGATTGGATATAAAAACCAATACGAACTTTGGAGGTTCTACTAATGTCATTGTTCGTGGTTCTGCTTCGCTAACTGGTAGTAATCAGGCATTATTTGTGGTTGATGGTGTGCCAATTGATAATACCATTATGAATGATAAGTACCAGAAAAAAGGTGGGCGCGGATACGATTATGGTAGTACTGCTTCAGATATTAATCCAAATGATATTGAATCAATATCGGTACTAAAAGGTGCTGCGGCTACTGCACTTTATGGTTCGCGTGCTGCTAATGGAGTTGTTTTAATATCTACAAAAAGAGGCTCTAAAGGAAAAACTTTAGGCGTTTCTTATTCCGGTAACGTTACTCTTGGATATGTAGATAAAAGTACTTTCCCTGAATACCAAAAAGAATATGGATCTGGTTATGGTCTTGATTGGTACAGTAGTTCAGATCGACCAGGTCTTGAATACTGGGATTGGAATGAAGATGGACAAGATGATTACATTGTGCCAACATATGAAGATGCATCAATGGGAGAACCTTTCGATCCTAGCTTAAATGTTTATCAGTGGAATGCATTTTGGCCAGGATTAGATACCTATGGTCAGGCAACTCCTTGGAAAGGAGCGAAAAACGATCCGGTTGAATTCTTCGAAACTGCAATGTCAACGTCTAACTCTATTCAGGTTACTGGTGGAACCGATGACGTAACCTATCGCTTTTCTTACCAGAATTTGCAACAAAATGGTATCATGCCAAATAGTGAACTTGATAAAAATAATTTTAGCTTTTCAGGTAGTTATGACGTAACATCAAAGCTAACAGTTACATCTTTTGCCAATTTTATTAAAACTGAAACTAAAGGTAGGAACATTACTGGTTATTCTGGTAACATTGTTTCAGGATTCCGTCAATGGTGGCAAACCAATGTTGACATACTTGAGCAAAAACAAGCATATGAGCAATTGGGAGTAAATGCTACCTGGAACATCAATGAACCAAGTGACCTTAGTCCGGCTTATTGGAATAATCCATATTGGCAACGTTACAGAAACTACCAAACTGATACCCGTAATCGTTTTATTGGTTATGCAAAGTTCGATTGGCAGCTTGCTGATTTTGTTTCAATTACAGGACGTGCTTCTATAGATCACTATTCATACATAGAAGAAGAAAGACTTGCAGTTGGTTCAATTGCAGAAGCCTTTGGTATTGGCTATAATGATGTTGCCTCAGGGTATTCTGTTAAGAGAGGTGAATTCTCTGAATATAACTTCGACTTAATGGCGAACTTTGATAAAGACCTGACTGAAACTTTGAATCTGGCTGGATTAGTAGGTGTTAATATCCGTAAACAAAATACATCAGACTACTGGGCATCAACAAACGGAGGATTAGCTGTTGAAGGAATTTACTCAATTGCGAACACTGCATCACCGCTGGAATTGCCAGAAGAAAATGCTGCGGAGATTCAGGTTAATGGATACTTCGCAAATGCATCGTTGGGCTACAACAATATGCTATTCCTTGAAGGTTCTGTTCGTGTGGATCAATCTTCTACTCTTCCAGAAAGTAATCGTACTTATTTGTACCCATCAGCTTCGGCTAGCTTCATTTTTACCGACTTGGTGGAACAAGATTGGCTTAGCTTTGGTAAAGTTCGTTTAAATTATGCTGAGGTTGGAAGTGATGCTCCATTCGCCAGCTTATATAACACATACGTTCAATCATATCCTTTCAGTGGAAATGGGGTTGCTTCGAATAGTAATACAATTAATAATCCTGAGCTAAAATCGGAAAGAACAAAAAGTATGGAAGCAGGTTTAACCTTAAACTTTTTGAATAATAGATTGGGACTTGATATGGCTGTATATGACAACAGAACTGTTGACCAGATTATGCCGGCTGCAATTTCTTATGCAACAGGTTCTAGTTTTAAATATGTAAATGCAGGAGAAGTAAGCAATAAAGGTATTGAATTAATGGTTAATGCAACCGCTGTTAAACAAGGTGGGTTTTCTTGGGATGTCGCTGTAAATTGGTCGAAAAATAAAAATAAAGTTATCGATCTTGCCGAAGGTTTAGAGAAACTTCAATTGGCCGACTTGCAGGGGGGCGTTACCGTTAATGCACAAAAAGGTTATCCAATGGGAACAATTCATGGTACCGACTTTGTTTATTACGGTGGTATTAAAGATGATGCTCACAGAATTATTACCGATGGTTACTACGATGTCAGTGCGTCTGATCAGATTATTGGTGATGTAAACCCCGATTGGATTGGTGGTCTTAGAAATTCATTCAGTTATAAAAACCTTCAACTTAGTTTCTTAATCGATTGGAAGCATGGAGGAGATGTATTTTCGTTAGACCACTGGTATGGAGCTTCAACAGGTTTATATAAAGAAAGTGTTGGATTAAATGAATTAGGTAATCCGATTCGCAACTATGCATCTGATGGTGGTGGGGTAATACTTACAGGTGTAACTGCAGACGGAGAGCCGAATACAGTACGTTCAGATGAAATGGGAACCTATTATACTCCAATTGGATCTTATTATGCCCCCAATGCCTTGTTTGTTTACGATGCCAGTTATGTCAAATTAAGAGAATTGTCGCTAACTTATAGTTTGCCGGCTTCAATTTTTGATAACTCATTCATTCAGGATGCTTCTATTACAGTGGTTGGTTCTAACCTGTGGATTATCCACAAGAATCTACCTTATGCTGATCCGGAAACTTCTCAAGGTGCTGGAAATATTCAAGGTTGGCAAAGTGGAGTAATGCCATCAACCCGGAATATTGGTTTTACATTAAATGTTAATTTTTAATACTTTTTAAAAATGAGAAATAGAAAATTATATATAGTTATACTTCTTCTGGGGTTTCTGTTTGCATGTACTGACGATTTTACAGAAATGAATATTGATAAAACCAGCCCGGAAGCGGTAAGTGCAGATGTTTTACTTACAAATGCACAAATAGAAATTATTGATCAGATATCGAGCACAAACGTTAATTATAATATCTGGAAGCTAATGGCCCAATATTGGACGGAACGTTCGTACAGAGATGAAGCGAATTATAATATTACAAGCCGAGAAATCCCGGAACAAATATTCCGAGTTTATTATGCTGCTTTATATGATCTGAAAGATGCCTACGAAATTATTGATGCTCAAACACCTGTTGCGCCAAATCTGGAATTTAAGCAAAAAACAAAGGCGAATCAGCTTGCGATTATTGATTTAATTAATGTTTTCGTATACCAGCGTCTTGTAGATATCTTCGGAGATATTCCTTACAGTGAGGCTTTAGACAAGGATAATTATACACCAGCATACGACGATGCGCAAACAATTTATAAAGATTTAATTAACCGTGCAGAAAATGCTGTTGCAGTTCTTGATGAAGATGGAGAGAGCTTTGGTACTGCTGATTTGATTTACAGCGGAGATATACCGTCATGGATTAAGTTCGGAAAATCTTTATTGGTAAAAATGGGGATAGGAATTGCCGATGGTCCGTTGTCTGCTTTGGGGCAGTCAACTGTTGAAGCACATTACGACGGTGTTTTTGCCAATCAAACAGAGAGCGCATTTTTCCCTTACGAGAAGTCATTGCCATATGTAAATGAGCTTTATGATGATTTGGTAGCAAGTGGACGTACTGACTTTGTTATGGTTACCGGAATGGTTGAACTAATGGATTCAATCAGCGATCCAAGAATTGATAACTATTTTGATGATCTAGATGGTATAACAACTGATTATGGTGCATCAGGTGGATCGTATAGTACTAAAGTGCATTATGACGCAGCCTTGAATGAACCTGATTTTACGGGTTTCTTCCTGACTTATGATGAGGTTCAGTTTTACCTGGCCGAGGCTGCTGCTCGTGGGTGGGCCGTAGGTTCATCTGCTGAAGAGTATTACAATGCAGCTGTTACCGCTTCCATTGTTCAGTGGGGTGGAACAGTAGCCGAAGCCGATACTTATTTGGCTGCACAATCGTATTCTTCGTATGATGTATGGAAAGATGCTATTGGTACTCAGGCTTGGTTATCCATGTATACTCGTGGATTTATTGGTTATACTTTCTGGAGAAGATTGGATTATCCTTCAGTTCTCGTTATGCCTCCAAGTCCTCCAACAGGTGTTACGTCAATTCCGGTTCGTTTTACCTATCCTACAAATGAAAAACAGTATAATTCAGTTAATTGGTCGGCGGCATCGGAAGCTATCGGTGGCGACGAGCTTAGTACAAAACTGTTCTGGGATATTTATTAAAGTAAAAAGTGAAACATATAAGAGTTGTTAGCACAAGTTAACAACTTGTAAAAATAAAGAAAGCTGTCCATTCGGACAGCTTTCTTTATTGTCAATAATGTATCCCCTAAATTTTGTGTTGCAATTAGTTGAATAGTGCCGATGGTGGGTTAGGCTTTTCTTTTTTGGCGTTTATCTGAGAACAGGCTGTTCTTTGATTAAGCTAAATATGATGCTGGTTAAAGAGATCCTTGGCATTCTTATTAACTATATTCAAAGAGTACTTTGTAGTTATTGAAATGGGGTATGAATATCCATGGTTCCCAAAATGCCTTTTTTGTGTACTGAAAGAGATATAATGGAATAGGGTATTTATGTCTTCCGTTTCTTTTTCTTCGCTGCCGGGAACAATACATTATTTAAAATCAGCCTATAACCCGGAGAGTTGGGATGCAGGCTTAGATCGGTTGGCGGGTCGCCAATCAGATGACGGTAATCTTCCGGATCGTGGCCGCCGTAAAAGGTCCAGAATCCTTTGCCTTGCTCGCCATGTATATAACGCGCTTCGTTGGCCGGTTTGTTTTCGCCAAGTACCAGTACGTTCGATTTTAGCACCTCTTTACGATAAGCGGTTGTTTGCCCCATAAAACCTTTTATCAGGTTGCGGTGGTTTTGACAAAGCATAGTAGGAATCGGGTCCCACTTGGCCGAAAAATCAAACAGGGTAAAGAAGTCGTTTTCGCGGGCAACATGCCGGTGGTCGGTGGCATCAATATTCGAAAACTCATAAACATACGGGCTTTTCTCCAGCTTAAAATTCTCGAAAGCAAAGGTGTTGTGAAAATCGAGCTTTTCATCAACGTTTGCTTCCATAGGGTCTCCATCGAACATGCTCTCGCAAATATCAACACCCACTGCTGCCAGCGAAATATCGTAGGTATCGGTAGCTGCACACATGGCAAACAGGAAACCGCCGTTTTGCACGTATTTCTGTATCTCGCGCGTAACAAACGATTTCATTTCAGACACCTTCATAAACCCCAGCTTTTGGGCTAGCTGTTTATTAATGGTTACTTCTTCCTGGTACCACGGCATGTGCTGGTACGAGCGCCAAAATTTCCCAAACTGACCGGTAAAATCTTCGTGGTGCAAGTGCAGCCAGTCGTAATCTTTCAGCTTGCCGTTTAGTATCTCTTCGTCGTAAATTATATCGTAGTTAATTTCGGCGTAGGTTAATACCATGGTTACTGCATCGTCCCAGGGTTGTTTGTTGGGTGGCGAATACACCGCAATTTTCGGCGCTTTATTCATTGCCACGGCATCTTGGTTTACATCGGGCTGGGCAATTTCGTTTAAAATTCCCGAAGCCTGTGTATCGCTTATCACCTCGAAACTAACGCCACGTATCACGCACTCATTTTCAATTTCGGGGTAATGCTGCATTAAAAAACTTCCGCCACGGTAGTTGAGCAACCATTTTACTTCGATGTTTTGTTCCAGCACCCAATAGGCAATGCCATACGATTTCAGGTGATCTTTTTGCATGTCATCCATGGGAATGAGCAATGAAACGGCTCCGGAATGCAATGCCATAAAGAGCAATACTGGCAAGAGGGATATTTTTATGAGTGTGCGCATGTTGTTTTTGTATTATTACAGCAAAACAGGCAATTGGTTCATATTGAATTTCGAATGAAGATTATAATCAGCGCTAAATTTAAAACTCTGGCTTAACTAGTTTATTGTTTGGCTGAAATATCTGCGTTATTCAACATTTATCCTACTTTATTTATCCTTCATCCTTTCTAAAACGGTGCGTCGCTGGTTGACGAGCGCTGACTGTCGAATCCACTGTTAGTAGAGATTCCTGCCGCAAGGCTGTCTTCGTCTTCATTCATCGATGAGCCAAAAGTTTGAACTTCTTGCGAAAAATCGCCCGAATCGAATTGCGGATCGAGATCGGAGAAGCGCGCCATTTCTTTCTGGAAACGTAACGGAACATCGGCAGTGGCACCGTTACGGTGTTTTGCAATAATGAGTTCCGCAATTCCCAGTAGCGAATTTCCTGATTCATCTTCGGTTATACCAAAGTATTCCGGACGGTGAATAAAGCAAACAATATCGGCATCCTGCTCAATCGCTCCTGACTCACGAAGGTCGGACAGCTGCGGGCGTTTGCCTTCGCGTGATTCAACAGCACGGCTCAACTGCGACAGTGCAATAATTGGTACGTCCAGCTCCTTGGCAATGGCTTTTAACGATCGCGAGATCATACTTACTTCCTGCTCACGACTTCCGCGTGTGTCGGTTCCGGCTGTCATTAGCTGAAGGTAATCGACAATAATAATGTCAACATCGTGCTGCATTTTCAAACGGCGGCACTTAGCCCTGAACTCAAAAATTGAAAGGGCCGGTGTATCGTCGATAAAAATGGGGGCTTCATCAAGCGTTTTAATTCGCTGGTTTAGCTGTGCCCATTCGTAATCTTCCAGTTTCCCGGTTTTTATTTTCTCACCACCCAATTCCGACTCTGCAGAAATTAGACGGTTAACCAACTGCAACGACGACATCTCGAGCGAAAAAATAGCCACTCCCTGGCGGTGATCAACAGCCATATTTCGGGCCATCGATAACACAAATGCTGTTTTACCCATTGCCGGACGTGCAGCCAGAATAACCAGTGCCGAGCGTTCCCAGCCCGAAGTAATCCGGTCGACAGCAGTAAATCCAGATGGTACACCGCTTAATCCGTCGGGTTTGCTACGTGCAGCTTCAATTTGCAGCACTGCCTGATTCAGTATGGGTTTAATCGGTACGGTCTCTTTCTTTATGTTTCCTTCAGATACCTGGAACAATGCCGATTCTGAAAAATCGATCAGGTCATCAACATCGATGGTATCGTCGTATGCTTTTGTCTGAATTTCGGAAGAAACACGAATCAACTCACGCTGCATAAATTTTTGAGCAATAATACGCGCGTGAAATTCGATGTGGGCAGCGGAAGCAACGCGGCGGGTAAGCTGCGTAATGTAACCCGGGCCACCAACCTCGTCAAGCTGGTCGCGATCCTTTAATTCCTGTGTTACCATCAGCAGATCGACAGGTTTTTCTTTTCCTGAAAGGGTTTTAATCGCGTCGAATATTTTTCGGTGTTCCTCTTTATAAAAACTGTTTGAATCAATAGTATCGGCAACCGTAACATATGCGTCGCGCTCAAGCATTAGCGCTCCAAGTACAGCTTCCTCAACATCTACTGCCTGAGGCGGAAGTTGTCCGTATTGGGCGTTGATCTGTTCTACCGTACTTTGTTGTTGATTGGTTTTTTTTCGTTGTGCCATGTTGTTTCTGTGTGCATAAAAATTTTACCGCGCCATACTGTATTCGCGGTATCAAAAATAGAAATTTACCTTGCCTGATACAAGATATTAAGCGCTCTATTATCAACCAGCGCTATTCACAATTGTTGATAGTTTTCTACCCTAATTTTTTCTCAATGATTTGAGTAATAATACTTTTTAGCGTACTTCCCATTGCTTCAATTTGTTGAGGGATAAAGCTGGTAGCTGTCATTCCTGGCGTAGTATTTACCTCAAGAAAATAGAATTCTTCACCCTGTAAAATGAAGTCGATTCGTACGATTCCTGAGCATTCGCACAAGTCGTAGATTTTGGAAGTCAGCTTTTGGCATTTTTTGAAAAGTGCTTCGGGTAACCTTGCCGGTGTAATTTCCTGCGTAGCTCCCGGGGTGTACTTGGCCTCGTAATCGAAAAATTCATTTTGCGGAATTACTTCAGTAATCGGGAAAACCACTTTTTCATCATTCAGGCGAACGGCACCGCAGGTAAACTCGTGTCCGTCGATAAATTGTTCAACCAGCGCTTCTTCGCTTTCTTTCCATGCCTTTTCAATGGCAGATTTTACTTCGCTGGTTTCTTTTACTTTGGTAATTCCAAAGCTTGAACCGCCGGCATTTGGTTTTACGAAAATGGGTAATCCTAAATCTTTAACAATCGCTTCGGCATCAATTGCTTCGCCTTTTGTGTATTTTTTCGAGATTGCCATTTTTATGCCGTGCGAGCGCAGGTAATTGTTGCAAAACCACTTGTTGAAAGTAAGTGACGACGAGTGGACGTTGCAGGTAGAGTAGGGAACATTCAGCAGTTCGAAATAAGCTTGTAAAATCCCGTCTTCGCCCGGTGTTCCGTGAATTGTGATGTAGGCAAAATCAAATTTTATTTTGTCGTTGTTTACGGTAAAACTAAAATCTGATTTATCGATGTCGGCAATTTTCTCTTCGTTCTGAAAAACTTCCCAGTTTAGTCCTTGCATTTGTACTAACCAGGGGGAAAATTTTTCGCTATCGACAGCTTTTAAAACATTGGCTCCGCTTTTTACCGAAACCACAAATTCCGATGAATCGCCTCCGGCAATTACTGCTATATTGGGTTTGTTGTTGTTACTCATTTCTGTTTGCTATATAATTTTCCCATTTTTCAATTCCGTTAGCCATGTCTTCAGGCAGTTCCGAATTGAATAATATTTTCTCTCCTGTTGTTGGATGAATAAATCCGAGTGTTTTGGCGTGCAGTGCCTGGCGAGGTAATACTTTAAAACAGTTTTGTACAAATTGCCTGTATTTGCTGAAAGTAGTACCGCGCAAAATTTGATCTCCACCATAGTTGCTGTCGTTAAACAGCGTGTGGTTAATGTGTTTCATGTGCACCCTTATCTGATGGGTGCGCCCGGTTTCCAGACGGCATTCAACCTGGGTAACATAACCAATGCGGCGTAATACTTTGTAATGCGTAACGGCGTGTTTCCCGTAATCACCTTCAGGGAATACGGTAAAAACCTGCCTGTTTTTCAGGCTGCGACCGATGTGTCCGGTAATTGTTCCTTCGTCTTCTTTTACACTTCCCCAAACCAGTGCATGATAACGGCGCTCGGTGGTTTTCTCGAAAAATTGCAACGCCAGCTTATTTTTTGCCATTTCGGTTTTGGCAACTACCAGTAGTCCCGATGTATCTTTATCGATACGGTGAACCAGCCCCGGGCGCGGATCTTCGCTGTTAAACAAAGGAAGGTCGCGGAAATACCAGGCAAGCGCATTTACCAATGTTCCGGTGTAGTTGCCATGTCCGGGATGTACCACAAGGCCCGGTGGTTTATTTATTACAATCAGCTGATCGTCTTCGTAAACAATATCTAAGGGGATATCTTCAGGGATAATTTTTAGTTCGCGCCGTGGAAAATCCATTACGATCAAAATCTCCTCATTGGGTTTTATCTTGTAATTCGGCTTAACCGCTTTTCCGTTTACACGAATATTTCCGGCATCGGCAGCAGCCTGAATGCGGCTTCGCGAGGCGTTGTCTATCCTGTTCGAAAGAAACTTATCGATACGCAAGGGAGATTGCCCCGGATCGACAGATAAACGGTAATGTTCGTACAACCCGTTTTCTTCCAGTTCTTCGTTTTCCTGATTGTAATCTTCCATTGCTTAAAAATTTCTTTCGTATGCCTGATTAATAATTGTAGTGTCGGTGGTTAGCCATATATCAACCGGTGATCCCAGGTTGACTTGTTTGGTAAACTTCGGGTTGGGGAGTTGTTTCCATATTTTTGCACTTGCCGAGTCTTCGGCAGTTTTTGTCGTTTCGTCGTAAATAACCGAGCCCGTATTTAGCATTGCGTCGGTAATGGTTGCTTGTGCTTCTTCCAGTGAAAATCCTGTGAGGTTGGGCAACGATGTTTGCATATTACCCTGGCTACGCCCTACAACCAGATCAACTTCAGAGTCTTTTATGATTTTGTCGCCTTCAAAAATTTCAACCGAATCCTGTAGCGATTTTAGTACCAGGTCATTGTACTCCGATGGTTGGTAAGAAATGTTTCCCACTTTTAATCCGGTGCTTTCAATAAGTACTTGGGCCTGACGGAAAGAAATATCGGTTAAACGGGGCAGAATAACTTTTTCGGGGTCGATTGAGTTTATAGTAATGCGAATCACACGGTTTTCCTTTACATGTGAATTGGCCAGTGGCAACTGATCGACCACAGTGCCCGGCTCGAAGTTTTTGTTGTAAACCGAATCGATTACTTCCACCCGGAGTTTGTTGGCTTCGGCGCTGGCAGTTGCTTCTGGCAAACTCAAACCTGTTAAAGCCGGAACCGGATAGGAAACACCGTGTTGGGTATATCGTTTCAAGCCTTTAAAGGTTATAAAAAGGAGAAGCGCCACAAGCCCAATGGCAATTAACAGGTGCTTCAAAAAAGCACGGCTGGTGATAAATTTTCCTAAACTCATTTTTTCTACAGTACTTGTTTAAAAGAACAAAAATAAGTCAAAAAAAGTATGATGAAAGGATTTCGATGATAAACAAATTTCAAATACGAAATAAAATGATTTTGGGAGATTAGTTTGGAGAAGCTGCTTTGCAAACATGCATAAACACGGGAAGGTAAAGAACTGAATTCTTTACCTTCCCGCAAAATGTAACAAGATAAAATAAATTATCTCTTATGTCTTGGCTCGTCTGAGACGCTAAGTTTTTTTCTACCTTTTGCTCTACGGGCTTTTAATACTTTACGACCGTTTGCAGTCGACATTCTTTCTCTAAAGCCGTGTTTGTTCTTTCTTTTTCTATTCGATGGTTGAAATGTACGTTTCATTTCTATAAAGTTTTACTTGTTTCTATTTTGAATTTTCGGACTGCAAAAATAGTGCTTTTTTTAATTCTTCCAAAAAGTTAAGCGCTTTTTTCAGTAAAAATGCACTTTGCATGTTTATTTCTAAAAATCAATGTCTTATCTGTGCAAAGAAAAGCATTTTTTAGGAGGTTTGTGTTCTTTCTCAATAAATCTATTCTGAAAGCTTTTGAGTGTAGGTGTGACGCCTTGTGCAGCCTGATTCTGTTATTTATCCCTTTTTACCGAGAAACGGAATCCGATTCCATGCAGGTTGATGATTTTTACCGAAGCATCGGCTTTAAAATATTTCCGTAGTCGGGAGATAAAAACATCGAGACTGCGCCCCAGGAAATAATCGTCGGAGCCCCAAACATTCTCCAGTATTTCGTTTCTGCTAAGCACCTTATTGGCGTGCTGTGCAAAGTAGCGAATCAGTTCAGCCTCTTTTAGTGTAAGGTTGCGGGCCTCGCCATTTAAGGTTAGCGAGAGGTCATCGAAATGAAAATCGAACTTTCCGATTTTTAAAACTGACGACGATTCGCTATCAACGGGTAGCGACTGGCTACGTTTTAAGAATATCTTGATTTTTAAAAGCAGCTCTTCCATACTAAATGGTTTTGGAATATAATCGTCGCCGCCAATGGTGAGCCCGGTAATTTTGTCTTCGGTCATACTTCGGGCCGTTAAAAAGATAATAGGTATTTGGTCGTTGGTTTTTCTTATGGTTTCGGCTACCTGAAAACCATCTATTTTCGGAAGCATTACGTCGAGCACAATCAGGTCGAAATTGTTTTGCCCGAAAAGTTCGAGTGCAATTTCTCCGTCGGCTGCTACTTCAACGTTGTAGCCATGCTCCATTAAATTATCTTTTACTATAAAACGAAGCGCTTCATCGTCTTCAACCAATAATATTTTAAATGAATTGCTGCTCATAATTTACTTCGGTATAATTAGGCTAAAAATGCTTCCCCCTTTTGGGTTATCGTTTACTTTTATTTTCCAGTTATGCGTTTTTACAATTTTGTATACATAGTCGAGTCCAAGCCCAAAACCTTTTACATTGTGCACATTTCCGGTCGGAATTCGATAGAACTTTTTAAAAATCCGCTTGCGGTATTCGTGCGGAATTCCAATTCCGTTGTCGATAAAATTAAGCTCGTAATTATTCTGTTTTTGTAAAAGTTCAATCTCAATCACCGGCGTTTTTTCGCAGTATTTTGCTGCATTTTCAAGAATATTCGATACCAGGTTTGCAAAATGAAAACGATCAGCTAAAATGGTGCAATCACTGATACTTGTTTTGATTTTAACTGTTGCATTTTGCCCGGCTTTCGATTCTCGAAAACGATCACTGGCCTCTTGTAGAAACTCTGTGAGATTTACCTTTTCCAGGTTAAGCAGGATTCGACTTTTCTCGAGCGATGCTAAGTTAAGCACTTTTTCAACATTCTTCGATAGCCGTGTTGTTTGTTCCTGTATAATATGTGTGTAATTGAAAAGGCGATTGGGTGAGTTCAAAATCTTTTCGTCGTTAATAACATTTGCTGCCAGCGAAATCGACGAAATGGGGGTTTTTAATTCGTGAGTGAGGTTGTTAATGAAGTTCTTCTGTATTTCGGATAATTGCCTTTGGCGAATGATTACCCACAGCGTGTATCCAAAAAAGAAGATAACCAATACCAACAGTGCGGTTAAGAAATACCAGATGGAAAGTTGGTTTAAAAAGTAAGGCGACCGGTTGGGGAAATGAATGCCAAAATAATTGGAGTATTCCTCATTTCGCGGGAAGTCAAAATCCGATGGCTCCTCGTTTTCGTCGATACGAACAAGTGTGGTTTCATCCATTTGTTCGTGTATAGGGCTGTAAATGGAGAATTCGTAATCGAAATAAATATCGTGTCTTTTAAGCTGGGTGGTAAGGTTTTGTTTTAGTAGTTCTTTGTCAATAGCTACACCAACATTTACCAAATAGGTGTTGTTCGAAATCACTTCAACTGGCGTAATACTATCGAATGTTTCTGTAGTTCCGGTTGCCAGCATTACTTGCCAGGCAACTTCTTTTAACGCCACACTGGCACTTTCCTGAAACTGTGTTTCTGAAAGATTATAAGAACTGCGTATGAAAGCAAACTGCACCAAAAAAACGCCAACTATTGATACAGTTGCCAGCATTATTATGTATTTAAGTGCTTTCCCTTGCATTGATTTTAATTCAAAAGCTAAACTATATATTTTATTGATTGCCAGTTTTAGTTAACAACTCATTAACAAAATATTGAATTCAATTAACAGCAAAACTAGTCAAGCATCAATACATTTGTTTTATAAATTTCGATAAAAGACAAATTTAATTAAATAAATTATGAAAAGCATTCTACAATTATTAGCAGTTTTCGCACTGGTAGTTGCTGTTAATACAGCCATGGGGCAGGGACAAGCAAAAATTGTTTTTGACAAACAGGCGCACGATTTTGGTTCGTTTAAAGAATCAGACGGAGTGCAAACAACAACTTTTACGTTTACAAACAAAGGAGATGCGCCACTTATACTTTCAAATGTTCGTGCATCATGCGGTTGTACAACTCCAAAATGGACACGCGAACCGGTTGCTCCGGGAGGAAGCGGAAGTATTGATGTGAGTTATAATCCTAAAAACCGTCCGGGGTCGTTTAATAAATCGGTAACGGTTAGCTCAAATGCCGAGAACAGTACTGTTATTTTAAGAATTAACGGGAAAGTTGAGCCACGCGAAAAAACACTGGCCGAAAAATATCCTAGAAAAATTGGAGATCTTCGGGTAAAATCAAACTATCTGGCGTTTGCAAAAATTACAAAAGGCGAAAAAGTAACCAAAGAACTGGAATTGGTAAACGATTCGGACAAACCGGTTGAAGTTGGTTTCCGTACAGTACCGAGTCACCTTACTGCTAAAGTTGAACCGGAATCTATTCCGGCACACGGCACAGGAAAACTGATTGTTACTTACGATTCGGATTCTGCAAACACATACGGGTTTGCATCGCACCGTATTTACTTGTCGTTAAACGGAAGTAACGATTATAAAAACTCAGTGGGTGTAAGTGCTACAATCGAAGAGGATTTTTCACACCTTTCAGCTGAAGAGTTAGCAAATGCTCCGGTTGCTGAATTCACAGAGAAATCATTCGATTTTGGAGAAATGAAACAAGGCGACAAAAAGGAGCATACTTTTTCTTTAACCAATAATGGTAAAACTGATTTAATGATCAGGAAAGTTCGTTCATCTTGTGGATGTACAGCAGTAGCTCCTTCAAAAAAAGTAATTGCGCCAGGGGAAACCGCGCCTATTAAAGTTACTTTCGACTCACGCGGAAAGCGCGGCCGTCAGAGTAAATCGATTACGGTTATTACCAACGATCCCAAAACACCAACATCAACGTTGCGTATTTCAAGTCAGGTTGTTGTTCCTAATGCAGGCTAAGTTTATTTAAAGTCAATATTTCAAAGGGTGTTGCAGGGGAAACTTGCAGCACCTTTTTTTTTGCTGTATTTTTGAACGATAAAATTTATTTGGATGTCAGAAAAGGATAAACACCATATAGAAAACGATCCGAAGTACAAAGGATTGATTGTAAACGCAGGAGTTGAAAAACCAGATGTGGTAAACAACGACTCAATTCAGCGCTTTTTGAAAAAGAAAAGAAAATTGCTGTCGGTTGACGAGTATGTAAATGGTATTTTAAAGGGAGATATCACTCTTTTAAGTAAAGCTGTTACTTTGGTTGAAAGTTCAAAATCAGAACATCAGCAATTGGCCCAGCAGATCATCCAAAAGTGTTTGCCACACAGCGGTAATTCGGTTCGTATTGGAATTACCGGAGTGCCGGGAGTTGGCAAAAGTACCTTTATTGAAGCACTTGGAAAATACCTTACCAAAAAAGGCGAGAAACTGGCTGTGTTAGCTATCGATCCGAGCAGCGAACGCACAAAAGGCAGTATTTTAGGTGACAAAACACGCATGGAAGAATTAGCTAGCGACAACAATGCATATATTCGTCCCAGTCCGTCTGCCGGATCGCTGGGAGGCGTTGCACGAAAAACCCGCGAAACCATTATTTTATGCGAAGCTGCCGGTTACAAAAATATTTTTATTGAAACCGTTGGGGTAGGGCAAAGCGAAACTGCAGTTCATTCCATGACTGATTTTTTCTTGCTGTTAATGTTGGCCGGAGCGGGTGATGAACTTCAGGGAATAAAACGTGGAATTATGGAAATGGCCGATTTGATTACCATTAATAAAGCCGACGGTAATAATATCGAAAAAGCCGAAATGGCAAAAGTTCAGTACCGTAATGCCATTCATCTGTTTCCGGCTAAAGATTCGGGGTGGGCAGCTAATGTAGTTACCTGTTCGGCCTATAAAAAAATCGGAATTGATACCATTTGGGAGCAAATTGAAAAATACCGCAAACAAACGGTTGAGAACGGATATTTTCATAGGAAACGAAACGAGCAAGCTACATACTGGATGTACGAAACCATCGAAGAACAGTTAAAACGAAACTTTTATGATAATCCCGAGATTAAAACGAAAATAAAAATGCTCGAAAATTATGTACTTACCGATCAGATGAGCTCGTTTGTAGCTGCTACAGAGTTATTGAATACGTATGCAAAATTAAAGTAGCTGCGGCTGTTTACTATTATAAATAGTAACGAACAAATCAGGCAAAAAATAGAGTTTCTCTATCCTTTTGCCTGATTTGTTTTATGAGAACTTTCATGTAGTTAGCATTTTCAATTGCACCTTAAAAGAAGTAAATTTGTTAGAACCTTTCTTTAGGTAAGGTGTTAATTACATAAATCAAATATCAATAAATTTCAAAATACAATGAATTACGATGTAATAGTGATAGGTGGTGGCCCAGGCGGATATGTAGCAGCAATTCGTGCTTCTCAGCTCGGATTTAAAGTTGCCGTTGTTGAAAAAGAAAGCCTGGGCGGAATTTGTTTAAACTGGGGGTGTATTCCAACAAAGTCGTTGCTTAAAAGTGCACAGGCATTTGAATATGCTACCCACGCTGCCGATTATGGTGTAGCCATTGAAGGAGAAGTGAAACCCGATTTTGGTGCAATGGTGAAGCGCAGCCGCGATGTTGCCAACGGAATGAGTAAGGGAGTTCAGTTCTTGTTTAAGAAAAATAAAGTTGAATCGATTTTTGGCTGGGGGAAATTGGCAGGGAAAAATACGGTTGAGGTAACCGATGACAACGGCCAAAAGTCGTCGTACACAGCTAAACACATTATTCTGGCAACAGGTGCCCGCTCGCGCGAATTGCCAAATTTGCCGCAAGATGGTGAAAAAATTATCGGATACCGCAAAGCACTTACGCTTGATAAGCAACCTGAAAGTATGGTTGTTGTTGGATCGGGTGCTATCGGTAGCGAGTTTGCGTATTTCTACCACACCATCGGAACCAAAGTTACACTGGTTGAATTTATGCCAACGCTGGTGCCGAACGAGGATGCGGAAGTTGCCAAACAGCTGGAACGTAATTTCAAAAAATCGAAAATGAAAGTGATGACCGGTTCGTCGGTTGAAAGCGTGGATACTTCGGGCGATAAGTGCAAGGTTACCATTAAGACTAAAAAAGGCGAAGAAGTAGTTGAAGCCGACATTGTTCTTTCTGCGGTGGGTATTGCTCCAAATACCGAAAATATTGGCTTGGAAGACTTAGGTGTTGAAACTGAAAATGGCCGTGTAAAAGTTGATGAATACTACAAGACCAACGTTGAAGGCGTTTACGCCATTGGCGATATTATTGCCGGCCCGGCATTAGCTCACGTAGCATCGGCCGAAGGTGTTACTTGTGTTGAAAAAATTGCCGGACAGAATCCGGAACCTATTAATTACGGAAATATTCCGGGATGTACTTATACCAGCCCCGAAATTTCGTCGGTTGGGCTAACTGAAGCAAAAGCCAAAGAAGCGGGCTATGAAGTTAAAGTGGGTAAGTTTCCCTACTCGGCCAGTGGAAAAGCAAGTGCTGCCGGACAAAAAGATGGTTTTGTTAAATTGATTTTCGATGCCAAGTATGGTGAATTACTTGGTGCACATATGATTGGTGGAAATGTTACCGAAATCATAGCCGAAATGGTTGTTGCGAAGAAACTGGAGATTACAGGTCACGAGTTGATTAAGGCTATCCACCCGCATCCTACAATGAGCGAGGCAGTGATGGAAGCTGCAGCTGCAGCTTACGACGAGGTGATACATATTTAAACAAAAAAAAATATAAGATAAAGAGCCCGAGGTATTTAACTTCGGGCTTTTTTATGTAGTATGTATCGAATAGACGACGTTTTTGTTCGAAAAAATCATAAAAAGCTGAAAATCAATAGAGAAGTTTTTGTATTTAAGAATAAGTTTTAAATTTGCCGCTCAGGCATCAACTACAGTAACCGCAAATTTCTCGGAATACTATTGTTAAATAAAGGGAAAAACTCTTTACTAAAACTTGAAATAAATGAAGAAACTGACATTGGTAGTGGCATTTTCTATGCTACTTCAGCTTGCTTTTGCAGGAGGCTTATTAACGAACTACAATCATAGTGCTCAATATATTCGTATGTTGTCGCGAAATGCAGCTCTGGAAATTGATGCTGTTTTTTACAATCCCGCAGGACTGGTGAAAATGGAAGATGGCTGGTATTTTGCTTTTTACAGCCAAACAATTTTCCAAACCCGTGATATCGATACTCAGTTTCCTACCCTGAATTCAGGACATTATGAAGGAGAAACTACAATTCCTGTTTTTCCTGATGTTTATGCCGTTTATAAAAAGAATAACTGGGCCTTCTCATTAGGAATTGGTCCGGTAGGAGGCGGTGGAACAGCCAAGTTTCCGTCTGGTATTCCAACATTGGAAATACCTTTTTCGCTGATTCCTGGTCAATTGGCTGCGTTGGAGCAAATCGATCCGGCACTGGCAGTAGATAGTTATGATCTTGAAATGGCTTTGGAAGCTTCTTCAACGTTCTGGGGAATTCAGTTGGGAGCTTCTTATGCTGTAAACGATAAGTTTTCGTTTTATGGCGGTTTTCGTTTAGTTCCGTCAATAAATAGATACGAAGGAGCAATTCGTAATATTGAGCTTAATGGAGTGGATGCGGCAACCTGGTTAAATGGAGCATCTAATCAAGTAACTACAATGGCAGGGAACTTAAACGCTCTAGCTGGTGTTCCTGATGTATTAGCGCCAATTCTTCCTACTGCTGGTGAGTATACTTTAGATCAGTTGGTTGGTGCCGGACAAATGGATCCGATACAGCAAGGACAAATTGAGGCTGGTCTGCAATTGATGGGACTTTCATCGGCACAAATTTCGGGAATGAACCTGAATCAAATTAACGGAGCGTATGTGCAAGCCGCTCCTGAATTTATTGTAAAAGCCGAAACATTAAACACTACTGCCCAAAACCTTGCCGGAACAGCGACGAAAATGGAGGACAAAGAAGTAAAAACCAAACAAAAGGGAATGGGGTTTACCCCTATTGTTGGTTTCAACTTCTCGCCAAACGACGACTGGACACTGGCTTTTAGATATGAGTTTGAAACCAAATTGACTTTGGAAAACGAAACCGACGTTGACGATATGGGCTTATTCCCCGATGGAGCAGAATCGTCGAATAATATTCCTGCAATCTTGGCTGCGGGTGTAGGTTATCGTGGTTTAGATTGGCTGGAAGCACAATTTTCATTCAATATGTATTTCGATAAAGCTGTTGACTATGGTAACAATATTCGTTATTCTACTCTGGACGAGCAGGTACATCGCGATATTGAAAGTAACTACATAGAGCTGGCACTTGGTTTGCAGTTTAATGTAGCTGATAATTTTGCATTTAGTGTTGGCGGAATGCGCTCGGAAAATGGTGTTCCATCACAGTACCAAAGCGATTTTAGTTACAGTAATTCATCTTATACCATGGGAGGTGGAATTATGTGGAATATTACTGATAAACTAACTTTTGATGCAGGTGTTTCAAATACTTTTTACGAAGATGATACCGTAACTTTTACACATGTGGGTATTGGAAGCTATGATGAAACTTATGCTAAAACTACACTTAGCCTGTCGGCTGGTATTTCATACAGCATTTTTTAAAGCAAGAATAATATAATGTAAAACGGGGAGCATTTTTGTTCCCCGTTTTTGCGTTAGAAATATGTCTCGTCTCGAAATTGTATTACACCAAAAAACTAACCTAATGAAAGCAAAAATAAAGGGCCGGTTAAACAACCAACCCTCTGGAGAACTAACTAAGCAGCAAAATTAGTGGAATACCTAATCTAGCTGAAATATTTTGTTGTACACTTCGTCGCCAATAAGTTTGGCGGTAAGTACAAATTCGGTTTTTCCTTCGGCTTTTAGCTTCGAAAGATCGAAACGGAACTCGCGGGTAAACCAGGCTTCGCACAAGTCGCCCTTTGCATTGTGCCTGATCTCAAAAGTAGGAACAGTTGAGCTATTGGTTGTGCGCGGATGGATGCGCGCCAAATCGATGGTGTGATCCTGGCAACCTCCACTGTACGATAGTTTAAAATAGAGGCAGTCGCCGTCTATGTAGGCCTCGTGTAAATGCACGGGATCGTGGCCCAGGCTATCGTAATTCTCAAAATAAATATCAACATAAGGTGAGCACGATAACTCTTCAGCATACGTTATCTCGCAAGGCACGTCCCGGTCGGAGCTAGTGTAAACATTGTGTAGTTCGGTGTAAGTAATAAGTACACGCTGTCCCTGCGAAAAGGTAAAATGGTCGGGATAGTATAAGGGCTGAACTTTATTGCCGTTATCGAGTTCAATTATAAAACCGCAATCGCCGGCACCGGCACAATCAATTACAGTACCTTTTGCGTCAAACGATACAGGGTCATCGTCCTGGCAACTGGTAAATACAATAAGAAATACAGAAAGTATTACGACTAATCGTTTCATGGCTTTTTTTATTTTATGTACAACGCAGGTTGTTTGCGTTTATTTCACTTTATTCTTCACTTTTAGGGTTTTTAACAGTTCCCATAAATAGTATGGCATCCGTATCTTTTTCGGTAATGGCATATAAAAACGAGCGGTTTACATTAAACTGCATATTACTTGGTCCTACACTTGTATTTTCAAATGCTACAACAGTTACCGCAGCAGCTTCTGTCCCTTTTTCATTTACTTCAATAAAGGTTTTGTGTTTTACGTAATCGATGTTCAGGTGCCCATCTCTATTGATTCGTGTAAAATCGGCCACATCTCGCTCAAACGCAACTCCCATACCCATATCGGAGAGTACTTTGTTTAATTTAATTTCGTATTTGTATTTAAGGCGAGGTAACTCTATGTCTATATTTACCGAGTCGGTAAAACTTTCCATCCAGCTTTTCCAGTTGTCAACGTTCAGTTCATTCACAATATTTTTAACTGAATTTTCTTCGTGCGGAAGAAAAACAAACATGTTGTAATTTCCTGCGCCATAAGCCAGTTTTACAGCGCGAAATACATTGTTTGAATAATAAGGTAACGACTCGGTTTTTTGCATGGTTGGTACTTGCACTGTAGAGCCGTTTTCGAGATAAAAAGGTAAATCTTCGGTGTCGTCCTCATTAAATTCCGATTGCCAGATTCCTTTAAAGTAAATAGCATTCAGCAAAAACATTACATGGTTAGGGCTGATGTTATCGATTATCCTATCAATCTTATCGTGAGTTTTATCAGCCACCCAGTCATTAATAGTATTCACCGCTTGCGAAGAACTAAAATCCAGCGCTTCCACTTTAGCGTCATAATAATTTTGGTTGGTGGTAATAAAATCTTGTTCAACGGGAAAGCCTTCGCGGGAATATATGGCATTGGCAATTTCGAGTATAACTTTTGGATCGAGCGATTTTAATGCAGCTACAAGCGAAGCATACGATTCATTAATTTCTTCGGGCGAAAGTCCGTAAACTTTCAAAGTTTCTTCCATGGCTGTTTTGGTTTCACCGTTGGCTCCGTTATAAGTCATGGCCAATGCCAGGCTTACACTCAGTGGCGATACCATAATGTTATCTGCCTTGTCTTCTCCTGCGTAAATTTTCTGAAAAAGCTCCAGTCCGAATTTGTTCTCTGCTTCAATTAAATCAGCCGATTTCTCATTAAGCGTAATTGAACGCGGAGGTGTATAATCATTCTGCTTACACGAACTGGCAAACAGTAGAAACAGCGCTAAAAGGATAAACAATGAAGATTTCATAATAAAGGTTTTACAAATTTACCCGATAGATGCATTTGTGCAAGTTAAGGTTGCGTAATAAATGTTAATTGATATTTTGCCGATCCTGGTCTTACTTTTAGTAATGGTTTTTTAGGACAGATGAGAGTTGGTGGTTCGATTGCTTTAGTGGCTTTTGTCTTGAAGGCAGGCGGGTTTTTTCTTTTGCAATCGATCAAAAGAAAGCAATCCTGTCGGCCCGTAGGTGGAATCTTATAATAAACAACCTTTGCGTTTTTTCAATGAGTTGGTTTAGTTCGATTGGCAGATTTTTGACTGGTCCGCACAAAAGTTTTTTGTGCCTCCGAAATACCTTGAGCTCGGAAATGTCTTCCTCGTGCTCCGTTCTTGTATACGTTGAAGCAAAGCGGAAGTCGTTGGACATAAAAATAGATCAGCCGCAAAATAACCGGCTTGTATAAAGAATTTCCAAGTTAACGCAACCTTTTCAATAAGCATCACATCTATCCAATGATTTTAGCTTGAGAGAACTGACTATAAAAGCAGATACCAAAAAGAAAGATGAAACCAGTTCGTTTTTATCAGTACTTTTGGATGTTGTTTGCGAAATATTTTGGAAGACCTGAAAAAAATAATAAACGGTTGTGCTTCGGGGAAGAAACGTGCACAGGAAGAATTATACCAATTATTTGCACCAAAGATGTTTGGGGTTTGTTTGCGCTATGCCAAAGATCGTACCGAGGCCGAAGACAATCTACAGGAAGGGTTTATAAAGGTATTTCAGAATATTGGCCGGTTTAGGCACGAAGGTTCTTTGGAAGGGTGGATAAGGAGGATAATGGTAAATGTTTCGTTGGAGAAATTCAGGAAACAGCATGTTATGCATCCGGTGGAGGATGTGAGTATTTACGAGAGGCAAAATGTATCGGATGATATTCTGTCCGAAATTTCAGCAAAAGAACTGATTGCAGTAATACAACAGTTACCACCTCGTTACCGGATGGTTTTTAACCTTTTTGTAATTGAAGGAATGAACCACCAGGAAATTAGTGAAGAGATGAAAATTACCGTGGGCACATCAAAATCGAATCTGGCACGCGCCAGAGACATTTTGAAACGCAGGGTAAAAGAGCTTTATGGAGATATTGAGAAAACAAGTAATTATACAGCCGGATGAGTAAGAAACTAAATATTGACGATTCGATCCGAGAAAAGCTTGATGGCTTTTCGGCTGCGCCACCGTCGCATGTTTGGGATACTATCCAGTCGCAACTCGATGGGCAGCGGAAAAAACGACGCATGGCCTATGTTGGTTGGATATCGGCAGCGGCAGTTGTTGTGCTGGCCTTTATTGCCGGATGGTACTTCAACGGAAAAACTGTTGTTGAAGAGCCAGTTATGGTTCAGAAACAAACTGCACCTGAAAAAACGCAGAAACCTACCGTTTGGTCAAAAGATAACAGTATTGATATAACGGTTGACCAATTGGCCGGAGCGCAGGAAATAAATTCTACGGATAAAAATACAACCCATACAATCTCAGTTGATGAAATGTTGGCGGAAACAGAACTTTCTGCTGAAGAAAATAAGTCTCAATCTGAGCAGCTTGTTGCAATACGCACCGAGGAGAACTACAGTTTGTTAAAACGTATTGAGGCAATATTTACTACGAAACAATCCAACATTTCTTTAGTTAAAAAGAGCAATAAAACTCAGGTTGAAGAACGTTTTGCTGCCGATGAAATGCTGATTGCTGCCAATCTTCGGAATTTGAACAAACAGAAACTGCAGGAACACGGATGGATTGTTGGAGCACAAATTTCTCCCGGATATTCGTCGCACTCGGCAAGTCTCAACGATACTTATGCCCAAGATATGGCTTCCAATAGCGATAATGGCGGAAGTAATGTTGGGGCAGGTATTTCGGTACAGTACAAAACCAGTAAACGCTTGCGGGTGGAGACTGGAATTTATTATGCAAAAGATGGTCAAAAAGCTAATAACTCGTTTAATTTATTTGGCGGTAATGACGATTTGATGTACAGCTATACTCCTAGTGCATCGGACGATGGAGTCACTCCCGGCTTCTCAAATGTGGTTCAAACTGGAAGCAACGGTAGAGGAATTGCGATGAACAGTACAGCTGGTGTAATTAAAATGGAATCGGCTCCGCGAGGTGCCAATATTTCGGCAGATCTTGAAAATTCGAACATAGCTTCGGCGAAACGATTATATTCTGATGGCGAGTTTTCGCAGGTATTCGAGTTTGTTGAAGTGCCATTGTATTTGCGTTACAGCGTACTTGATAAAAAGGTTGGAGTGGAGTTGCTAGGAGGAATTAACGCTGGTTTTGTAATTGGTAACAATGCTTATCTGGATAATGATTACGGCCTGCAAAACATTGGAAGTACTGCCGATATTTCAACGCTTAATTTCTCAGGAACGATTGGTGTAGGGCTAAATTATGCATTGGGAAAACACTTCTCTTTTGCATTGGAGCCTCGCCTGAATTACTACCTTAGTTCGATAAACTCCAACCCCGATGTTGATTATCGTCCGTACAGGATTGGGGTTTACACCGGAGTTTATTACGAGTTTTAGAGCTGTTGTTTGCTCTTGAATTTTGCTAAAACAAAGCCTTAAACCGCATTAATCTGAAGATTCGTGTCAGATCTTTATTCTTGCTGCTTTGTATTTTTTTAATTCCCCAGTCGCTATATTTCGGCCAAGCTGATTCGATAAATTCATTGTTGAAAAGAAAAAAACTCTGATAATTAATTAGGGATTCCCCAGTTTATTAAACGAAAGATCAAAAAAATGCTTCCTACAAGAGTAGTAGTTGAGGGCTGTTAGTTTTGAAATTAGTACATTATAATGATTATCACTAATTTCAACGAAATGTGAAATTTTGTACTGTTAACAGTTAATTAAGACACTTGGTGAATGACAAGAAAATTTCTTTTATACTTTTGCCAACTATTCAACGCAACCTGAACGATTCATCAAATAACCCAATGGTGTTCGTTAATACAAGAAAATTAATAATATACGGAGTTTTTAAATTTTTCGAATGAAAACTGGAATTTATATCACAAACACCGAAAGCAACACAGGAAGATCGCTTGTAACGCTGGGTGTTTTAAAAGTATTACTTTCAAAAGTAACAAAGGTCGGTTATTTCCGGCCAATCATTAACGATTATCCAAAGGGAGTTCGCGATAATCATATCGAAACCATGTTGTCGTATTTTAACCTCGATATGGAGTATAAAGAAGCATACGGCTTTACCATGTCGCAGGTTGTTAAATACAAAAACATGGGACAGGAATCGCGTCTGATCGATCAGATTATCGATCGCTACAAGCAGCTAAAAGAGAAGTTTGACGTGGTTGTGGTTGAAGGTTCGGATTTCGACAATAAAGGCGTTACTTTTGAGTTAGACCTGAATATTGAGTTTGCTAAAAACCTTTCGATTCCTACCATTTTGGTTAGCTCGGCAAAAGATAAAAATATGGGGAGCGCTATTGCTAATATCGACCTGGCCATAAAATCATTTGCTGAAAGAGATGTTGTGGTGCAGTCGGTTGTAATGAACCGTGTTGAAGCCGGAAATTGTGACCAGATGCGCAACGAATTGAGCAAGGTTGTTCCTGCCGAGACTTCGATTGAAATCATTCCTGAAATTAAAAAACTGGGAAGCCCTACAATAAAAGAAATTAACGACGAACTGGGTGGCACCGTGCTGCTTGGCGAAAACCTGTTGTGCAAACAGGCCGATCGCTACGATGTTGGAGCAATGCAGTTGCGCAACTACCTCGACAGGGTAGAAGAGAACAGCCTGATTATTACTCCGGGCGACCGCTCTGATATTATTCTGGCGGCACTTCAGGCCAATGCATCGGCAAATTATCCAAGCATTGCCGGTATTGTGGTTACCGGAGGTATTGCTCCCGAGCCGCAAATTGTACGACTGATTGAAGGGTTGCCAAATATTGTTCCTATTATCTTGGTTGATGATGTAACTTTTATTGCGGCCAAAAAAATATCGGATGTAAAACCTAAATTACATCCGGGCTTACCACGGAAAATCGATTTAAGTATTTCTACCTTCGAGAAATATGTGGACACCGACTTTCTGATTGATAAATTCAGAAGTTTTAAAACCGATGTGGTAACACCACATATGTTCCAGTATAACCTGGTTGCAAAAGCTAAATCGAAAAAGCAACATATTGTTTTACCTGAAGGTACCGACCCACGTGTTTTGCATGCCGCTTCAAGTTTGGTTGACCAGGGTGTGGTTAATATTACTCTTTTAGGAAAGCGCGATGAAATTATTGCTAAAGCTACTGAAATAGGTGTGATAATCAACGGTAATATAAAAATCATCGATCCGGTAGAATCGGAGTATTACGAAGACTACTGGAGAACTTACCACGAACTGCGTAAGCACAAAAATATTCCTGAAGATATGGCTCGTGATGCCATGGCCGATGTTTCGTATTTCGGAACGATGATGGTTTACAAAGGGCATGCCGACGGTATGGTTTCAGGTGCTGCACATACTACCGCACACACCATTATTCCGGCGCTTCAGTTTGTAAAAACCAAACCGGGCGTTAAAACGGTTTCGTCTGTTTTCTTTATGTGTCTCGACGACCATGTTTCGGTAATGGGCGACTGTGCTGTAAACGTTAGTCCAACTGCCGAACAGTTGGCTGAAATTGCTGTTACCTCGGCTGATTCGGCAATTGCTTTTGGTATCGATCCGAAAGTGGCGTTGTTGTCGTATTCGTCAGGTACATCCGGATCAGGTGTTGAGGTTGATAAAGTTCGCAGTGCTACTGAGATAGCTATTGCTGCACGTCCTGATCTGAAGATTGAAGGACCTATCCAGTATGATGCTGCCGTTGATCCGAGTGTAGGGAAAAGCAAAATGCCCGATTCGCAAGTGGCAGGGCAAGCCAATGTGCTTATTTTCCCCGATTTGAACACCGGAAACAATACATATAAAGCCATCCAGCGCGAAACCGGAGCACTGGCAATTGGGCCTATGTTACAAGGCTTAAATAAACCGGTTAACGACCTTAGTCGTGGTTGTACTGTCGACGATATTTTTAATACTGTTGTAATTACAGCTATTCAGGCTCAGGAAGGGTTTTAAAAGTAAATTAATACTTTTTACGATAACAGGCTCACTGTCATGAGAATGGTTGGCCTGTTACCAAAATTTTAATCGATATATTTTAAAATGAATATTTTAGTAATTAATGCAGGTAGCTCGTCAATTAAATATCAGTTGATTGATATGAACACCGAGTTGCCTTTGTCGAGTGGTATTGTAGAACGGATCGGTCTGGAAATGGGACTGATCAAACACAAAACATTCCTCAACGGTTCGGAAGAAAAAACGCTTGAAGAATTCCCTATTCCCGATCATGGAATTGGATTGAAACGTGTTGCCGAATTGCTTATTGACGAGAAAGTTGGCGTTATCAGCGATCCTTCAGAAATTAAAGCTGTTGGTCACCGTTTGGTTCATGGTGGCGAAACTTTTACCGAAACTGTGGAGATTACTGATGAGGTAAAAGCAAAAGTACAGGAATTATTTCCTTTGGCACCGTTACACAATCCTGCCAACCTGATTGGTGTTGAAGTGGCTGAAAAAGTATTTCCGAATGCCAAACAAGTGGGAGTATTCGATACCGCTTTTCACCAAAGCATTCCTGAAAAAGCATTCCGTTATGCTTTGCCTGAGAAATTTTACAGCGAATTACGTATTCGTAAATATGGTTTCCACGGAACTTCTCACAAATTTATTTCAGAGAAAGCAGTTGAGTATTTAGGAAATCCTGATGCAAAGATTGTAACCATTCACCTGGGTAACGGTGCTTCAATGGCAGCTGTAAAAGGAGGTGTTTGTGTTGATACAACGATGGGAATGGGACCGTTAAGCGGATTGATTATGGGAACCCGTTCGGGCGACATCGATCCGGCCATTATTTTCTACCTGGCACAACAGAAAGGTTATTCTGTTCAGGAAATTTCTGATTTGCTGAATAAAGAGAGTGGAATGAAAGGCCTAACCGGTTTAACCGATATGCGCGATGTTGAGAAACTGCAACGCGAAGGAGATCCTGTAGCTATTCTTGCCCTTGAAATGTATGCTTACCGTGTAAAACAATATATTGGAAGTTATGCGTCGGCCATGAATGGTGTTGATGCCATTGTATTTACTGCAGGTATTGGCGAAAACAAAACATTGGTTCGCGAGATGGTATGTGAGGATATGGACTACCTTGGAATTACATGGGACGAAGAAAAAGATAAGAACCGAAAAGGTGACGTTCACGAAATTAACGAGGATGGCGCAAAAGTTAAAGTTCTTATTATTCCTACCAACGAAGAGTTGGAGATTGCAAAACAATCGTTGGCACTTGTAGAATAGAGTGTTAAAAGATAATATTGAGAAAGGCGTATCCGGTTGTGGATACGCCTTTTTAATTTGTTTGTTCCCGAACTTAAAAATCAAAAAAGGTTGTTTATTATTGCCCCCAGATTGTTGGCATTAATTGGTTTTGTTATATAACTATTGCATCCTGCTTTGGTGGCATTTATAATATCTTGCTCTTGAGCAAAGGCTGTTTGTGCAATAATTTTTACGTCGTTATTAAACTCTCTAATCCGTTCAGTAGCTTCTATACCATCCATTATCGGCATTCTTATATCCATTAATATTAAGTCAATATCAGGATTAGCTTTTGCTATATCAACGGCTTCTTTCCCATTGTCAGCTACAAGAACTTCGTTAGTGGTTTTTTTCAGAATAATCTTGAGTAAACTAACCGAGACCGGATCGTCTTCGGCTATAAGTATTTTTAAATTCTTCGATACCAATTTAGGTTTAGTTTCTATCGTATCAGCAGGAAGGGAGGCTTGGGATGGTTGTTTATAGGGGAAAGTAACGAAAAAAGTTGTTCCCTTGTTTGTTTCTGACTCCAGATGAATCGAACCTCCAAGCATTTCTGTGTACGATTTACTGATGGATAGCCCCAACCCCGAACCTTCATAAACTCTAGAGCTAGCAATATCAGCCTGTACAAACCGGTGGAAAATGGCTTGCTGTCGGTTTTGGGGAATCCCGACACCTGTGTCTTTTACAAAAAACTGTATAGAGTCGTCGATGATTTGATAACCAAATGATATACCTCCTTTGTCTGTAAATTTGATTGCATTTTTAATTAGGTTGGTGATTATACCGTTTAGTTTGATTGCATCGGAATTTATTTTGGGAGAAATCGTATCTTCACTATTTGTGAATTTCAGATAAAGCTGCTTTTGTGTTGCTTCCGGAGTGAAGAATAATTTTATTTCATTTAGAAATGATTTCAGCTCGAAAGTTGATAGCTCTACAGTAACCAGTCCCGACTCAATTTTTGAAATATCAATAATGTCGTTTATGGTGGATAGCATTCGGTTGCCACTTTGTTGAATTATTGAAATAAAATTATTTTGTTGTTCTCCGCTTAAATTGGGATCTTTTAATAATTCGGTAAAACCTATAATTCCATTCATGGGAGTTCTTATTTCATGGCTCATATTTGCCAAAAATGCAGATTTCAATTTATCACTCTTTTCTGCTTCTTCTTTAGCTTTTTTTAGGTCGAGCAGGATTTGTCGCTGCCCGGTAATATCTTCTTTTATTGCAATAAAATGGGCAATTTCTCCACTATTATCAGTTACCGGAGAAATGATTCCTTTTTCCCAATATATTTCTCCGTTTTTCTTTTTATTCTGGAATTCACCGCGCCATATTTTACCGCTTAAAATGGTGTTCCACATATTAGTGTAGTAACTTATGGATTGTTTGCCCGATTTTAAAATGCGTGGATTTCCTCCGATAACCTCTTTTAAGGTATATCCGGTTTTCTCTTCGAAGAAAGGATTTACATACTCAATGTTGCCTTTTATGTCGGTAATTACCACACTAACGGGGCTGGCTTCAATAGCTTGCGATAGCATGGTGTTTCTGCTTTCCAGTTGTTTACGCTCGGTTATGTCTATTGAGATACCGCCGAGCAGTTTTTTATCGTCGCCAATGGTAAACTTATAGGTCAGAAAATCGCGCATTCCTCTACCAATCACCGGAAACTTTTCTTCGTACTTGTGCCGCCCCTGTCGAAAAGCCAGTTCATCATCTTTTAATACATTATCAACTATATCCGGATGGACTACATCTTTAGTGTGTTTTCCAATCCATTGTCCGGCCTCCATATTTCGCTCCATAAATTGGTTTACGTATTGGAAATTAAAGTTTTTGTCTTTTATAAAAGCAGATCCCGGTAGCGAGTTCATAAAAGCTGAAAATTTTTGTTCGCTCTCCTGTGCACGTATTTTTGCTTTTATCAATTGTTGCTTCGCAATTTTCCACTGTGTAACATCTTGGAAACTTTCAAGAATGAATCTTTTGCCATTGATAACAATGGATTGAACGTTTTTAAGTACGGCTGTTTGCGAATTGCCATTACATTTTACAAATGTGTCTATTCCTGTGACCGATTTCATTTTCTGATTGCAAACCGGGCAATGTTTTAAATCTTCTGCCAGTGGGCAGATAATATTACATTGTTGGCCTTCAAGTTGTTCGCGCCGGTAGCCAGTTATCTGGCAGGTTTGCTCGTTTACTCGTATGATACGACCTTTTTCATCAAGCATTACAAAACCGCTTGGCATACTCTCTAAAATGGTATCAAGCAAGTGTTCTGAGTCGGAAAGTTTTTTCTCAGCTTCTTTTCGTTGGCTAATGTCGCGAATCATCGACATAACCATTCGGTCGTTACCAATTTTAAAGATGCTGGAGTTTACTTCAACCGGTATCGTATTTCCGTCGGCTTTTAAATGTTTTGTTTCGTATAGCTTTTCGGCATTGTTTTTCAGGTCGGTAGCGTACGAGACTGAAAGTTTTTTTATGCTTTGTGTTATTAGTTGATCGCGTTTATAGCCATATAACTGGCAAGCGCGGTCATTTACTTCAACAATTGGCAGGTCTTCTTTTTCGTAATCATGAATAACAACTGCATCGTTAATGGCATTAAACAGGGTGCGGTATTTGGTTTGCGATTGCATAAAAGCTCTGGCTGCTTTTTTGCGCTCGGTAATATCGGTAATAAAACCTTCCAATACTTCCTGATTGTTTTGTGTCGTTTTTCGGCCGCGTTCCCAGACCCATTTTTCCTGGCCATTTTTGCAAATTATTCGGTATTCGAGCTCAAACGATTTATTGTTTGCAATAGCTTCCTGCGCTTTATTCCAAATTTTCTCGCGGTAGGCCGGATGTATAATATCGCTGTAGCTTAATAGCTGGTTGTTTATAAATTTGTTGGGTGAGTAACCGGTTAGAGCAGTACAGCCTCCACTCATAAATATCATTTCCCAGCTTTTATTATTTAAACAGGTGTAGGCCATTCCGGGCAGGTTGTTAAGCAAGTTGTTAAGGCTGTTTTTTGTATCGCGTAGATTTTGGTTAAGTTGTTGCCGTTCGGTAACATCTTTTACGCCGGCAATACGTACTTTCTCACCATTGTATTGCATGGTTTTACTTTCAATTTCAATGTAAACAAGTTTTCGGGCTTTGGTAACAGCCTTTACAACGTAGGGCACATTGCTTTTATTGGCCATATGTGTTTGCATTAGTTTGACATCATCTTCCGATTTAAGGAAGCGAAATATATTTTGCCCTATAATCTCTTTTTTAGTATAACCCGAAAGCGTTGTCATTGCTTCATTTACATCTACTATGGTTCCATTTTTATGAATAAGAATGCCCTCGAAACCCGATTCGGCCAGAAAACGATACCTTTCTTCACTTTCTTTTAGCTTTTGCATCGTATTTTGCCTGATGGTAATATCGTGTAGTATTATTTGATGGGCAGGTCTGTCTTCAAATTCAACCGGAATAACCTTAACTTCAACCGGTATTTCTTTGCCTTGTTTGTTAATAGCTGCCGATTGGTATACCGAGTCTACCTTTTTGCCTTTAAGTCGTTTTATGTATCTATCCTGAATCTTTTCAATTTCCGATTGAGCAATAAAATTGGTGAATGGCTTATTTAATAGTTCCTGCTCGGTATACCCCGATAAACTGCATAACGAGCGATTTACAAATTTTACCACTCCATCTTGTAAAATGAACAATGCGTCGTTTAGCCCTTCAACAAGGGTTCTATATTTGGTTTCACTTTTTTGCAGAATGATTTTTTCTGTTTGTTCGCGGGTAATGTCTTGTATGCGGAAAATGCGGTAGTTTTTTAGTTCGTATACTTGTGTTTCTACACGAAATATCTTGCCGTTTAAAGTAAATTCCAGGTTTTTTATGTCGTGTCCTTTTGTAATTTCGTTTAATCCCGAATATAGATGCTTGTGTGTGTTTTTGTCGATGTTGTTTTTAGCTAAATCTGATAAGCTTTGCCCCACTATTTCATCCTCGTTACAATTAAACAGTTCGCAAAAGCGCTTGTTAATTGATACCACATTTAAATCGTAGTCGAAAGTAATTATTCCATCGCTTGATGAGCCCAATAGCCAGGCCATATCGTTTTTCTCTTGTATCCCATTTAAGGCAAAGCCAATGTTTTTGGCAATGTCGGTGTAGTTTTCAGCTTCTTTTGGGTGTTGGGCATCAGCAACAGGTACAGCCGAGCACATAATACCGTATTGGTTGGCATTAACTTGTATTGGGGCAACAAACCAGGTAAATTCCTCATCGCTTTTGCCCATCGGACAATCGTGGTCTTGGGAATTTAATTGCATAAATTGTTGGTTTTGTATAGCCAATTGAAAATTTTGGGGAAGATTATTTTTTAGCAAATCGTTTTTCATGCTATCAAAACCTTTCAGTTTTCCCGAGCTTTCAATGCTATACAGCTTATTTTCCTGGTTGAAAAGGCCTATCCACGAGAAATAATAGCCGCGGGTTTGTGTGAGTACCTGGCAGGTTTTTTTTATAAGCGAATCGACTTCACTTTCATTAACCATTATTTTATTAATGGCTTTTAACGTATTGATGATACGGTGAAAGTGAGCGATTTTTGTTTCAGTTAAATTGTTCATTTTAGCAGTATCCCTTTTTTGTTGTAAACAATGAGGGCAGAAATTAAATAAAAATAGCGGGTATGGTTATTTGAGTTATATGTTATTTTCAGATTTTCCATATAAATTAAGCCTATAACCTTCAATAAGCGTTTTAGTTTGCTTAAAGTTAAGTATATTTTATGAAAGCGTCCTTTTCAAATTATTCAACGGGGCTGTGCTACTCTGTTTTGAACAGCTCCTTAATTACTTCAAACAAATTTTTCCTGTTAATTGGTTTCGAAACAAAATGATTACATCCTGAAGTAATTGCTTCCTTTATATCATCTTGTTGTGCAAATGCAGATTGTGCGATAATTTTCACCGATTTATTAAACTCCCTTATTTTCTTGGTTGTACTATAGCCATCAAGCACCGGCATTTTAATATCCATTAAAATTAAGTCAATATTGGTTGTTTTTTCTGCAATGTCAACAGCCTCTTTTCCGTTTCGGGCAACAAATATTTCTGAAGCGACATCGTTAACCAGCAATTTTAATAATTCAACAGATACGGGATCATCTTCAGCAATCAAAATTTTAAGGCGATGATTCAGGCGATCTTCAACTTTGTGTTCAACTTTTTCAGTATTGGTGCCTTTTGTATTTTCAAACCGGGGGATTGGCAAGCTAACTTTAAATGAACTGCCTTTTCCTAATTCTGATTTTAAACTGATTGAGCCATTTAGCATTTCGGTGTACGATTTTGTAATTGCAAGCCCTAATCCTGAGCCCTCGAATACTCTCGAATCGGCAATATCGGCTTGTACAAATCGCTCGAAAATCGCTTTTTGTCTGTCTTTCTGTATGCCTACACCTGTGTCGGTTACGTAAAAGCTAATGGTACCTCCGGCAACTATGTAGCCAAACTCGATAGTGCCCGATGCGGTAAATTTATAAGCATTTTTAATCAGGTTTGTTAAAATAGAGTGCAGTTTGTCCGGGTCGGTGTGGAATATGCTTATAGGGAGTCCGTTGTTTGAATTTACTTTAAAGTCGATATTTTTCTTTTGCATCATTGGCTGAAAGAAATAATGCAGGTCGTTGATAAATGCATTCAGATTTATATCCTGCATATTAAGCACTACCATTCCCGATTCAATTTTTGAGATATCGATAATATCGTTTATGGTGCTTAGCATTCGCTCGCCACTGGTTTGGATGGTTTCAATAAATTCGGTTCGTTGTTGTCGCGACAAATCGGGTTCTTTAAGCAGTTCTGTAAAGCCCAGAATTCCATTCATTGGAGTTCTTATTTCGTGGCTCATATTAGCCAAAAACGACGATTTGAGTTTGTCGGTTTGTTCCGCCCTCTCTTTTGCCAGTATCAATTCTTTTTCTATCCTTTTTTGTTCGGTTATGTCTCTGAACTCTACTACGCGAACTTGTTTGTTGTTGTACGGAATCATCCTTCCTTCAATACGTAATGGGTAGTTCTCTCCATTTTTTCGAAGCCCAAAAGCCTCATATGGTTTTTCGTATTGTCTCTCAATATTCTGTCTTGTCAGTTTGCGGTAGTCTTTTGCAATTAGTAGCAGGCCATCGATGCCAATCAGTTCTTCATACGAATATCCTGTAATTCGGCTTAAACCTTCGTTGCAATCTAAAATTTTTCCTTTATCGTGTATGGCAATCCCACCGAACGAGGCATTGTGTAGGGCTTTAAAACGAGCTTCGTTTTGTTCTGCTCTTAACTTGGCTTTTTTTAGTGCTTTTAGTGTGCGGCGCTTTTCTGTAATGTCTTCTTTTACAGCAACGTATTTTATAATCTTTCCATGTTTGTCGAAGATTGGTGAAATACTCACCTGTTCCCAATATGATTGCCCGTTTTTCTTCTTGTTTTTAAATTCTCCCTTCCATATTTTTCCCGTGCTTATGGTTTCCCACAGTTGTTTGTAAAAATGATAATCGTGTTTTCCCGATTTGAGTATACTTGGTTTTTTTCCAAGAACTTCCTCTCTTTTGTATCCCGTTTTTTCTTCGAAGTAGGGATTTACATATTCTATTTTTCCGTTTATATCGGTTATTACAATACTTGTGGAGCTGGATTCAACAGCTTTTGACAACATTTCGTTCCATCTCTCCAGTTTCTTTCTTTGGGTAATGTCAGTAATAAATCCTTCCAGAACAAAATTGTTTTGGTTAGAAATTGGTTTGCCACGTTCCCATACCCATTTTATTTCATTTTGCTGGGTTATTATCCGGTATTCTAACTCAAAGGTTTCTTTGTTGTCGATGGCTTTTTGTATAATATCTCTGCCATTATCTCTGTCATCAGGGTGAACTAAATCTCTGTACATTACTGTACCTCCCGTTGTTATCTCATTTGGGTGGTAACCAAAAAGCTGAAAACTTCCCTCGCTCACAAAATGCATACTCCAATTCTCATCGTTTAGGCAATTGTAAGCAACTCCTGGCAAGTTATCGAGAAGGCGATTTATGCGCTCTTTATTTCTTTTTAATTCTAGTTGTAGTTCAAAGCGCTGCGATACATCGCGAATAGCGGCTATTCGCACCAATTTTCCTTTGTAAGTTATGCTACGGGCTTCAATTTCGGCATAGCCAATAGTGCCATCTTTTTTTTGAACACCAGCAACATAAGGTTGGGATATTTCTTTTCGGATACTTTCAATCGCTTTTTTCCGGTAGTTTTCAGTAATAAAAACCGATAACATATTTTCTCCAATCAAATCCTCGCGCGAATAACCGAATATATCGAGTAATTGTTGGTTTACATCCAGTATTACTCCATTGTTGTGAATAATTATACCTTCAAAAGATGCGTCGGAAAGGAAATGAAAATATTCTTCTCTTTCTTTGAGTTGTTCGAGCGATCTCTTTAACTCCGAGTTGTTGTGCAGGATGACCAGAAATGCCGGACGATTATTAAAATCAGTAGATACGGCAGTTATTTCAACAGAAAATGTTTGGCCCTGTTTGGTTATCGCGATCGAATCGTAATTCTTGTTGTTTTCTTTGCCTTCTAAAATAGCTGTATAAACCATTTTTACCCTTTCTAATTCTTCGGGGGCAACAAGCATGGTAAATTCTTTGTCAAGTAATTCTTGTTCTGAATAACCGGTTAATTTGCTTAACGACTGGTTAACAAATTTCATTACGCCATCCTGTATTATCAGCAATCCATCGTTTAGGGTGTTAACCAGATTTTTGTAGCGTAATTCATTTGATTTTAATGTATTATGTTGTTCTATTTTCGACAGTGCAAACGCAATATTATTCGATATATCGATGAGGCAGAGTTCTTCTTTCGGATGTTTAGCATCTTTGGCCGGAACAGCAACGCTCATTACTCCCAGTATTTGGCCGTTTTCCTGTATTGTAGTAACAAATGGAATCCAGCATTCAGTATCAACATTTTTCAGATACTTTTGGGGAAGCTTGTATGCAACTGTTTGCGGCTTTTCTTTTATGTTGTGCCAGAATTTTTTGTCCGTTTCGTTTGCGAATACCTGATGTTTAATGTCTTCTCCCAGAGTCGTATCGCCATGACTGGAAAAATAGCTTATATTTTGGGTGTCATCAATAAGTGCAATCCATGCAAATTTGTATCCGCGGGTTTTTACTAATATTTTGCACGTTTTATCTATTATTGCTTCAGCTTGATCCTGTGAAGTTATCAGACGTTGAATTTGACGAGTAGTATCAATGATTTTGTGCAGATGTGCAATTTTTTGGTGAGTTTGATCATTCATCGTTTTAGACCTGGTTTTTTATAAAGAGTACGATAATTTAATTGGTATGCAGGAGCTAATATAGCAAAATATGGCCCATAAACGGAGGGGTAGTGATCAAAAAAAAAGGTGCTCCGATTGAAGCACCTTTTTACGTATGATTATTGTTTTTACTATGCCAATAATTCTTTTACCTGGTTGTATACATTTTCTCCTGTATAACCCAGTTTTACATCCAATACTCCGGCAGGTGCAGAAAACCCGAATGATCCAAGACCAAACACTTTTCCGTCCATTCCAACCAGTCCTTCAAGTGTTACAGGCAATCCGGCAGTTAAACCGAATTTAATAACTCCTGCAGGAAGAACTTCTTTTTGGTATTCGGCACTTTGTGTGCGGAATAAACCTTCAGAAGGAACAGAAACGATACGGCTTTTCACACCATCTTTTTCCAATAACTCGGCACCGGCAACCAAAGTACTTACTTCCGAACCGCTGGCCAACAGAATTACATCTGGTGTACCTTCGCAATCCTGAAGGATGTATGCACCTTTTGTCGCTCCCTGGGCAGTTTCGTAAGTAGTAACATCTTTAATTCCCTGGCGCGAAAGGATAAGCGCTGTAGGTGTATCGGTATTTTCCATAGCCATCTTCCAGGCAACGGTAGTTTCGTTACCATCGGCGGGGCGCAATACCAACATTGAGTTTTTGTGGCTGTGGTTTTGCAATTTTTCCAATAAGCGAATTTGCGCTTCCTGCTCAACCGGCTGGTGAGTAGGACCATCTTCTCCAACACGGAATGCATCGTGAGTCCAGATATATTTAACCGGTAACTCCTGCAATGCTGCAATACGTGCGGCTGGTTTCATATAGTCGCTGAATACGAAGAAAGTACCACAAGCAGGAATAACTCCTCCGTGCAGTGCCATACCGTTCATAATGGCAGCCATTGTTAGTTCGCAAACACCTGCCTGCAGGAATTGGCCGCTAAAATCACCTTTTTTAAAGGATGTTGTATTCTTTAGGAAACCATCAGTCTTATCCGAGTTTGAAAGGTCGGCAGACGACACGATCATATTCTCGACCTCGTTGGCAAATACTGAAAGAACAGTTGCTGAAGCACCACGTGTTGCGATACCTGCTTTTTGTTCAATTTTGCTGTAATCGATTTTCTGAACTTCTTTAGAGAAGAAAGCTTTCAGTTTTGCTGCTAATTCAGGATTTGCGGCTTCCCATTTCTCTTGCTCAGCTTTTTTCGCTGCAGCAGCTTCAATCAGCTCAGCTTTACGTTTTTCGTAGTATTCTTTTACATCGTCGAAAATTACGAATGGGTTTTCAGGATCTCCACCCAAATTCTCGATTGTTTTTGCAAATGAAGCTCCGGCACCTGATAATGGCTGTCCGTGTGTTGAACACTGACGTTCGAAATTAGCACCATCTTCAGTAATGGCACCTTTACCCATAATTGTTTTACCAATAATCAGGGTTGGTTTTTCAGTTTCAGCCTGTGCATCTTTTAACGCTTTACGAATGGCATCAGCATCGTTACCAGCAATGGTTACAACGTTCCATCCCCAGGCTTTATATTTCATTTCAGTGTCTTCATTGGTAACCTCGTCGGTTTCTGTCGACAGCTGGATGTCGTTTGAATCGTAGAACATGATCAGGTTGCTCAATCCCAGGTGTCCGGCAATTCTCCCTGCACCTTGCGAAATCTCTTCCTGAATACCACCATCAGAAATAAATGTGTATGTTTTATGCGCCATCCACTCGCCAAAACGAGCAACCAAAAAGCGCTCGGCAATGGCTGCACCAACTGCCATAACATGGCCTTGTCCGAGTGGGCCTGATGTGTTTTCAACACCACGCTCCACGTCTACTTCGGGGTGTCCCGGAGTTACGCTTCCCCACTGACGGAAATTGGCAACATCTTCCATGCTGTAAAAACCTGCCAACGATAAAATTCCGTAAAGCATTGGAGACATATGGCCCGGATCGAGGAAAAAACGGTCGCGGTTTGCCCATGTCATATCCGATGGATCGTAATTAAGGAATTCAGAATAAAGGATGTTTACAAAATCTGCTCCGCCCATTGCTCCGCCAGGGTGGCCCGATTTTGCTTTTTCAACCATTGCGGCAGCCAGAATGCGAACATTATCAGCTGCTTTAACTTCAATACTTTTACTCATTTTTTTGTACTTTTTTTCAATTTACTTTAGGCAAGACAGGAACGCCAAAAATAGTAAAAAAGAGGGACTTGGAAAGGTGAGGTGGTGGTTATTAATAATAATTTAGCACTAAGCTTGCGTATAAAAAAAGGAGAACCAGATATAAACCCGATTCTCCTTTTGATAGAATATTTCTTTAAACCGATGTTGCTTTACGCATTTATCAAACGAACCATAAAGATTCCGTCGATAGCCAACAGTTTTTCTTTTACGCTGTCGTTAATTTTATCGGCATCAACGTCGATAATGTTATAGGCAATGTCGTCGCGTTTTTTGTTCAACATATTGTCAATGTTCAATCCCTCAGCAGCCAATACCGTTGAAATCTGGCTTACCATATTCGGCACATTGCGGTTGGCAATCAGAATACGGCTTCCACCGTTGCGCTCTAGTTCGGCAGCAGGGAAATTCACCGAGTTTTTAATGTTACCGTTTTCCAGGTAGTCGCGCATTTGTTCAACGGCCATGATGGCGCAGTTGGTTTCCGATTCTTTTGTTGAAGCTCCTAAGTGAGGAATTGAAATTACATTATCCAGTTTCAGGCATTCTTCATCAGGGAAATCAGTAATATATTTGGCTACTTTACCCGATTCAATCGCATCTTTCAAATCACCGTGATCTACGAGGCCTCCACGTGCAAAGTTCAGAATTTTAACGCCATCTTTCATCATGGCAAATTTGTCTTTGTTGATGTATCCTTTGGTATCGGGCAACAAGGGAATGTTGATGGTAATAAAATCGGCTTGTTGCAACAATACCTGAATACCTTCAACTACTTGCACTTCGCGGCTCAATTTCAGTGCGTGTTTTACCGACATGTATGGATCGTAACCAATAACGTTCATGCGCAGTGCCGATGCTGCATTTGCAGCTAAAACACCAATGGCACCTAATCCAATTACGGCCAGTGTTTTCCCTTTAATTTCCTCTCCGGCAAAGTTTTTCTTGCCTTTTTCAACTAATGCAGGAACGTTGTCACCTTCGCCAATTAGAGTTTTTGCCCAGTTTGCTGCTCCAATATAATCGCGTGAAGCCATTAACATTCCGGCGATAACGGCCTCTTTTACCCCATTGGCATTAGCGCCCGGAGTGTTAAACACTACGATTCCTTTTTCAGTACATTTTTCAATAGGGATATTGTTTACACCCGCTCCGGCTCTTGCTACTGCTTTTACCGACGATGGAATTTCAACATCGTGCATTTTAAAACTGCGCAAAACAATAGCATCCGGATTTGGAAGCTCGCTTGCAATCTCGTAATTGTCGAGCGGGAATAATTTAAGACCATCGGGGTCAATCTTATTCAGAGTTTGAATTTTAAACATGTAGCTTGTTTTTTAATTGATATTCTCTGTAGCTGATAACGCTAACCCAAAATGCAAAATATTGGGTAGCATATGTTTTAATGACAAATATCAGCATTATATCTATAAATTATAAGCGATTGCGGGGATTAATTTTCAATATGAAATTAACATTAATGATTCGCTGCTGAAAAGAGCATGAGGTTTTAGATAAATTGAAACGATAATCATTATTGAGTGATTGGTGCAAATAAATGGTAGAGAGAGGATAAGGATTTTGAGATTTTTACTGCCACCAGAATATTTTTCGTTTAAGAGCCAAAAAAAAGCCAGACTCTCCAGCCTGGCTCATCAACCTTCAACTACTAACCGATTTTATAACCCAAAAAATTATGAAACAATAGTTATGAACTATTATGTCTTTAGATTTTATATGTGCAAAGAAAATAATAGAATACAAATAGGTATGTAATGTAAGTCACAAAAGGCCAGAAAAATCAATAAAATTTCGTGAAAGTGAAACTTTACCATTTTTTTCCAGCTTTTTCAAGAGACGCGATATTACTTCGCGCGATGAATTAAGTTGAAGAGCCAGATCCTGATGTGTGCCGGAATAGGTCTGAACACCCGATTTTTTGTGGCGGTCGATAAAAAATTTGACCAAACGCTCATCGAGTTTTAAAAAGGCAACAGCATCAAGAGTATTTATTAGTTCGCGAAACCTGTTTTGGAAGGTTTGCATTACGTATTGTTTCCAGAGGGGATATTTGCTTGTCCAGGTATCCAGCATTTCAACCGGAATCATCAGTACTTCAGTATCCACCTCGGCAACGGCATTTACTTCGCTAATTTGGCGAGCCATGCAGCAGGTTAACGACATGGCACAAACTTCGTCGGCCTGCAGGTAATAAAGCAGCAATTCGTTGCCAGCCTCGCTGGTGCGCGAAACCCGAATCAGTCCTTTTAGCACCATCGGGAAACTGGAAATAAACTGTCCTTCGCGGATTAAAGTTTCGTGTTGTGTATATTTTTTTCTTACGGCAACCTGCAGAATTTCTTCCTGTAGCTCGGGTTCAAGAAAATTGTATCGGGTATAAAAATCTTCCATGCTAGTTGTTCAATTTCAGCAAATTTAATGTTGTGCCGCATTTCTGCAAAAAAAATCAACGAAATACGCTACTTGTGTAATTTTTTCTAATTGAAATGGTTATACATTTTTTTCTAGTTATTTCGAATCAGGTTGCCGGAAACAAAAAAAGATTCCAAATCAATAAGGAATCTTTTTTGTTTTATGGTCGTCAAATAGATTTACTCAAACATGTCTTTCATTTTCTGAAAGAATGATTTTTCCTGTGCAGAAGGTCCGTCCTGAAACCCAGGCGAGTCCTGAAGTTTTTCCAGCGCACGTTTTTCTTCGTTGCTCAGTTTTTTAGGAATCCAAACATGCACACGAACCAATAAATCGCCGCGTCCGTAACCATTTACATCAGGAATACCTTTTCCGCGCAGGCGAAGTATTTTTTCGGGTTGTGTACCTGCTTCTATTTTTACTTTTACTTTGCCATCAACTGTTGGAATTTCGGCTGTGGTACCCAATGTAATTTCGGGGAACGATAAGAAGAGGTTGTAAATCAGGTTATTTCCGTCACGAACCAATTCCTGGTCATCTTCTTCGGTAATTACAACCAGCAAGTCGCCGTTTATGCCGCCACGTCGTCCGGTATTTCCTTTTCCCGAAACATTAAGCTGCATGCCTTCGCCAACGCCTGCCGGAATTTTAATATTAATTACTTCTTCCTCGCGAATAACTCCTTCTCCGGCACAGTGGTTACATTTGTCGGTAATCATTTTCCCTTCGCCTCCGCAGGTTGGACAAGCCGAAGTGGTTTGCATTTGCCCCAGCAAAGTATTCTGTACACGTGTTACCTGGCCGGCTCCACCACAAGTTCCGCAAGTAGAGTACGACGAACCGTTCTTAGCTCCGGTTCCGTTACAATGCTGGCAGGCTACGTATTTTTTTACCTTTATTTTTTTCTCAACGCCGTTAACAATTTCCTGGAGGTTCAGCTTTACTTTTACACGCAAATCGGAACCACGGCTCACTCTTCGGCCACCTCTGCTACGGCCTCCGCCGCCGCTAAATCCACCGAATCCGCCAAAATGTCCGCCAAAAATGTCGCCAAAAGCTGAGAAGATATCTTCAATGTCAGAGAAACCACCTCCGCCAAATCCGCCACCACCGGCAGCGCCGCTCATTCCGGCATGACCGAACTGATCGTAACGTTGTTTTTTCTCTGGGTTGCTGAGTACTTCGTAGGCTTCAGCTGCTTCTTTAAACTTCTCTTCAGCCTCCTTGTTATCCGGGTTTTTATCCGGGTGATATTGGATTGCCTTTTTACGATAAGCTTTTTTTACTTCTTCGGGAGACGCATTTTTGCCAACTCCTAATACTTCGTAATAATCTCTTTTTGCCATTCTTCCTCCTCTGAATTATTATTCTCCGATTACAACTTTGGCAAACCGGATTACCTTTTCATTTAAGCAATAACCTTTTTGAATTACATCAACTACTTTTCCTTTTAATTCCTCGCTTGGCGCCGGAATTTTTGTAATGGCTTCGTGCAGGTCAACATCAAAATCAGCATGTTGAGCTTCAATTTCTTTTACATTGTTTTGTTTCAGAAACTCCTGAAATTTTTTGTATATCAGTGCTGTTCCGTTTTTTCCTGCATCTTCGTCCTCAAGGTGTTTCATCGAGTCAAGCGCACGTTCAAAATCGTCGATAACCGGAAGTATATTAACGATAACCGATTCGCCTCCTGTTTTAATCAGGTCGGCTTTTTCTTTCATTGTTCTTCTTCTGAAGTTATCAAATTCAGCTTGCAAACGCAGGTGTTTGTCCTGAAGTTCTTGAAGCTTCTCGCCCAATTCCTCCAGCTGCTCTTCCTTTTTATCTTTTTTCGATTTTTTCTTTTTTTCTTTTTTGTCGTCCGCTTTCTCCTCCTTTTCGGTAGCAGTATCTTCAACCTGAGTTGCTTTATCTTTTTCTTCTTCTGTTTCCTTGTTTACTTTTTCTTCCGCCATTTTACCTAATTTTTCAGTATAAATAATTAACTGTAAGCCTTTTTTATGCTACGCTGACATAGCAAAAATTTTGCCATGCAAATATAAACGACAAATTGGCACCCGAATATGATTTCAAGTGCCAATTTGAACGATTTATACTATTTTTAAAGTAGTGTCTTACATCTCTTCCTTGAGAATTTTGTGCAGAGCAGCGTCGAGTGACGGTCCACGCAACTTTTTGGCAATAATTACCCCTTTTTCATCGATGAGATAATTATCCGGAATACCACGAACCTGGTAAATTATACGGTATTTTGAATTCCACTTTTTGAAATCACAGATGTGATTTGGCCATTCTAAACCATCTTGTTTAATGGCAGCTTTCCATCTTTCAGGAGAATCGTCGAGCGATACGCCAAAAACGGTAAATCCCTTACCTTTAGTAAATTTGGCGTCTTTATATTTATTGTAGTTGGCCACTACGTTTGGATTTTCACGGCGACATGGGCCACACCACGATGCCCAAAAATCAATCAGCACAACTTTGCCTTGCAAGTCGGATAATTTAATGATTTCACCATCTGGGCTTTTTCCAATCAGTTCGGGTGCTTTGTTGCCAATGTTTAAACCAAGTTCCTGGGCATTAATAAAAGTAGTGCCCATAAAAATGATCGCTGCCAATAAAATAAGTCTTTTCATTTTTTGCGTATTGATATTTCTAAAAAAGTCAAATATAGAATTTTATGTAGAAACACAAAGCTCCAAATAATGTTTTAACAACGCGTTTACATTCTTGAGATACGAGCTCCGAGGGCATTTAACCGGCCATCGATGTTTTCGTAACCGCGGTCTATTTGCTCGATGTTATCAATGGCGCTGGTTCCCTTTGCAGACATGGCAGCGATTAAAAGTGCAATGCCTGCACGAATATCGGGCGATACCATTTTTGTGGCTCGCAATGTATTTTTCCGGTCGAGGCCAATAACAGTGGCGCGGTGTGGATCGCAAAGAATAATTTGCGCTCCCATATCAATTAGTTTATCGACAAAGAATAATCGGCTTTCAAACATTTTCTGATGAATAAGCACACTTCCTTTGGCTTGTGTGGCCACTACCAGGAAAACACTCAGCAGGTCGGGAGTAAGTCCCGGCCAGGGCGCATCCGAGAAGGTCATTATCGATCCATCGATGTACGAATCGATTTCGTAATGTTCAGTATCTTTTATCAGCAGGTCGTCGCCATTTTGTTCTACATTAATTCCCAGCCGACGAAATGATTCGGGGATAATTCCCAGGTGCTCAATACCTACATTTTTAATGTTGATTTCGGAAGCTGTCATGGCTGCGAGGCCAATAAAACTTCCGACTTCAATCATGTCGGGAAGTATACGGTGTGTGCATCCTGTTAACGATGAAACACCTTCTATGGTAAGCAGGTTGGAACCAATTCCTTCAATTTTTGCCCCCATGGAAACCAGCATCTTACACAATTGCTGCAGATAAGGTTCGCAGGCTGCATTGTAAATTGTGGTGGTTCCTTCGGCTAAAACGGCGGCCATTACAATGTTTGCCGTTCCGGTAACTGAAGCTTCGTCGAGCAACATATAAGCACCGGTAAGTTTTTCGGTTGAAACGGAGTACCATTTGTTTTCAATATCGAAATCAAAATGGGCTCCCAGTTTCTGAAGACCAATAAAGTGAGTGTCAACTCTGCGGCGGCCAATTTTATCGCCACCCGGTTGCGGAATAAATCCTTGACCGAAACGAGCCAAAAGTGGGCCTATAATCATTATCGAGCCACGAAGTACGGCTGCCTGTTTGGCGTATTCAGGACTTTTTAGAAAGTTGATGTCTACTTCGGAGGCGTCGAAACTATATTGACCTTTCGATAGGCGTGTTACCTGAACCCCCAATCCTTTCAGAATTTCAATTAATTTCAGGACATCCCGAATTTCAGGAATATTCTCAATGATCGTTTGTTCGGCAGTTAACAGGGTGGCACATATTATTTGAAGCGCCTCGTTTTTTGCTCCTTGTGGCTCAAGGTCTCCTTTTAATTTAAAACCACCTTCAATTTTGAAAGTCGACATGGAGTGTAATCTTAAAACGTATTACCTATTTTTTCTTCTTTATTTTTTTCTTTTTGGGAGCACTAACCAATGTTTTGGCGTCGGCTAGTTGAGTTCCCTCAGGTACTTTTAATTTGCCGTGCGACATTTCCTCCAGATCGTTAAAAATCATATGGTCCTCAACTGCATCTTTATTCCACGACAGATACGACTTTTTCATGTGGTTGGCCAGTTGTTCGATAATGATATCGCGCTCTTCACCTTCAAAGTTATCGGCTTCCTGAATCAACAGTTCCATGGTGCGCCCATAGTGTTTGTGTTTTATGCGGTGTTTAGTGTAAGGTACTGTATTGGGACGTTCTTTTAACGATTCCGGCGATGGCGGATCGTAAGGATAATCAATGTCAAGTTGAAAATCGGACATAATGGCCAGGTGATCCCAGAGTTTGTGTCTGAATTCCTGAACATCGCGAAAATGAGGAAAAAGGTTGCCCATAACATCGATAACCGTTTGTGCCGATTTATTTCTTTTTTCGCGGTCTTCGATGGTTAGCAGGTAATCAACCATGTTTTGTATATTTCTTCCATATTCAGGAAGGGCCATTTTTTTTCTCTTGGTATTATAATCCATCTGTAAATGTTTAATGCTAAAAATCTAACTTTCAAGTAAATTGGATTTATTTGCGAAATGATGTTGCAAAACTAATCATTTCCCGACAATTCCCGAAGTTTTATTTTTTGTTCGTTTTTATTTGGTATTTGATTCTTGATACTCGCTTATCGAATCTGTTTATCCTTTAATTTTTAGTTTGGCGAATTTTAGCAGCAACTGCTTCTGTGTACCCGATTTAAAAAACACGGTAGCTTTTATATTTGGGGCAGCGCCTTCAATATTAATTACTTTTCCTTCGCCAAAACGTTGGTGTTCTACAACCATCCCTGTCTGTATTTTTTCCGGTGCATCGCCCTGAAAAGTGTTTTGCGCTCTGCTACTTTCTTTTAATGAAACGAGTTTTTTATTGAAAAAGTTTTGCGACTCGGGTGTTTTAAATGCTCCGGGTGGCTGACGACGAACAGAATTTTTGTGATAGCGTTCGGGTTGAATGTCGTCGTTTTGCTGTGCCCGGCGTGTTGGAGAGGAGGACGCTGCAATTCCCGAAGTATCAAGAAACTGCTCATCAATTTCTTCAAGAAAACGACTTGGCGTGCAAAAATCAAGGTTTCCCCAACGGTAGCGCTGGTTGGCATACGAGAACCATGCATTTTCTTCGGCGCGGGTTAGTGCCACATAAAATAGTCGGCGTTCTTCTTCCAGTGTTTCTGGTTTGTTATCGCCATTTTGGTTTGATGGGAAGAGGTTTTCTTCCATCCCTACAACAAACACATTTTTAAATTCCAGACCTTTTGATGAGTGTACCGTCATCAGTGTCACTTTATCGCGGTCTTCTTCTTTTTCGCTATCCTGGTCGGTAAGCAGAGCCACATCTTCAAGGTAGTTTTCCAATTTCTCGGGTTCGCCGGTTTCTTTGGCGTTTATGCTAAATTCCTGAATACCATTCAACAATTCCTGAATGTTTTCGTGGCGGCTCAAGCCTTCGGGTGATTTGTCGGTATACAATTCTTTCAGGATACCAGTTTGTTCGGCAATGGTTTTGGCTGTATCAAAAGCATCGCTGTCTTCTGACAGTTGCATAAACTTCTGAATTAATCCCACAAAGTTCAGAATTTTTCCAGCGGTTCCTTTATTTAAATTGGCATGATTAACGGTAGGTAAATCGCTAACAATTTTCCAAATCGATGTTTCGTTATTTATGGCTGCTGCCTCCAGTTTCGCAAGGGTGGTGGCTCCAATTCCACGCGCCGGGTAATTGATAATACGTTTTAGCGCTTCGTTATCGGCCGGGTTGATCGTCATTCGGAAATAGGAGATAAGATCTTTAATTTCCTTGCGTTGGTAGAAACTTAAGCCACCATAAATTTTGTAGGGAATGTTTCTTTTTCGCAACGATTCCTCAAAAATTCTTGATTGCATGTTGGTGCGGTATAAAATCGCAAAGTCTTCGTATTTGTAATGATCGCGCAACTGCAACTGTGCAATTTCCTGCGCTACCAAAAAACCTTCTTCGTTATCGGTTAAAGCCGAAATTAACTTTATGGGTTTTCCGGTGGCATTTTCAGAAAAAACCTTTTTCGGAATTTGCCGTTTGTTTTTGGCAATTATACTGTTGGCAGCATTTACTATGGTTTGTGTTGAGCGGTAGTTTTGCTCCAACTTAAACACCTTATGCTCCGGATAATCCGATTTGAAATTCAGAATATTTTCGATACGTGCTCCACGAAAGGAGTAAATACTCTGTGCATCGTCGCCTACCACACAAATGTTTTTATGCCCGGCAGCCAATTTTTTTACAATCAGGTATTGCGAGTAGTTGGTATCCTGATACTCGTCAACCATCACGTAACCAAAACGCTCCTGGTATCTTTTTAACACCTCAGGATGATCGCGAAACAATACGTTTGTTTTCAGCAGCAAATCGTCGAAATCCATAGCTCCTGAAAGCAAACAGCGTTTGGCATATTCTTTATAGATTTGTGCAATTTGTGGCATACGCATGCTTTTATCCGCTGTGCGAATTTCGGCAGAGTTTTCGTACGCATTTGGTGTAATCAGATTATTTTTTGCCATCGAAATACGGCTGGCAACCACGCCCGGTTTGTAAATTTTATCGTCGAGCTGAAAAGTTTTAATAATCGTTTTTATCAGGCTTTTACTGTCGGCACTATCGTAAATGGTAAAGTTTGCCGGGTAGCCGATGGTTTCGTGTTCAAAGCGCAAAATACGCGCAAAAATACTGTGGAAAGTACCCATCCACAGGTAGCGGGCGGTGTTTTCGCCTACCACGCTGGCAATACGTTCTTTCATTTCACGGGCAGCTTTGTTGGTAAAAGTCAGCGATAAAATGCTTGACGGCTTAGCACCCTGTTTTAGCAAATTGGCAATACGATACGTTAATACACGCGTTTTCCCCGACCCGGCTCCTGCAATAACCAGAGCAGGTCCTTCGGTACGAAGAACAGCCTCTCGTTGGGCTCCGTTTAAATTTTGAAGATAATCAAACACTATAGATTCTTTTTTTCTGCTTGCAAATATAAAATATTGATTGTTTTGAATGTTATCCCGGCTTGGTATGGGTAGGTTTTAGTAAAACATTCAGCATTCAATCGTAGTAAAACAACAACCGGCGAACCAGGATGTTTGGTCTGCAAAATTAATGATGTCGGGTGGAATCTTTTCTATATTGCTGGTGTTTTATTAACAAATTATTGAAGGCTTCTGTATTTCGGTGCAGGTTCGCTATTTTTGCGTACACCGCCGATGGTTAACCGTTGTAACTTCAGAGTTTAGCTTAAGGCTCACGTTGAAAAACAATTGGTAGATCACGCAATTAAATGAAATTTATACGTTAATATTGTATCTAAAAGAGCAATAGTTTATGAAGCGAAGTCTTTTTATTGTAATTATTCTGGTATTTTCAATTTCTGCTCTCCAGGCACAAATCTCTTCGCCCGGAGCCGATGCCAACGATGTAACACAATATCCGGTATTTCCGGAAACTGACGATATTTTTATTTTCTGTGTTAACGATTCCTCTGCCGAAGTTGGTACTTTAACCGCCACTACCACACTAACAGGAACGAAAAACTGGTTGTGGGAAAAGTACGACGAAACAACCGGAGCTTTTAGTTCGGAATACGAGGAAAGTACCGACGCCGCTTCGTCGCAGATAAATGCACTGGCTGATGGTTGCTACCGTGTAACTATTACACAGGGGGCTACAACGGAGATTGACCGTGCGTGGGTTTTTAACAATTGGATGTATGCCGGAGGAGAAGTTACCGTCTCAGATTGCGAACATTTTGTGATTACTGGCGAAATGAATTCGGCGGTGTTAACATATTTTGATTTAAGCAACAATGCACCTGTTTTTGTAAATAAAGATGTACAGGTGGAATGGCTGGAAGATGGCGACCGAATTGCATCGGTAATTAACCTAACGGTTTATGATCCGCCAACTGAAAATACCAACTATACTTTGCGTGTTTACGATAAATTTGGCTGCGAGGCACAGGCAACCGTTTTGTACGAATCGATTGTTACTAAAGCCAGTTTTGCTGCTAGCCCGATGAAGGGGGAAGCACCGCTTGAGGTTACTTTTTCGAATAACTCTGAAAATGGGACAGCGGGTTATTACGAGTGGTTTTTCTATCGCGATTTAAATGAGATTAAAGAGGAGGTTGAAGGGGGAGCAACAGGCGAAATTGACAGTATAATGCTTGTTGCTTACGATGATGCTCCGGTATATACTTTCGAAAATTCAGGAATTTATATGGTGAAGTTGGTTGCCAAACATCTTTCTGATTCGTTAACCTGTGTTGATACTACTTATCTGGATGATTACATTGATATTGAGCCTTCGTTAATTGAAGTTCCCAACGTCTTTACGCCTAACGGAGATCTCTTGAATGATGAATTTGTGGTGAATTTTAAATCGATGCAAAGTCTTGAAATAAATATTTTTAACCGCTGGGGCAAACGTGTCCATTATTGGAAAAGCGGAGATGTGCGTGGTTTTGAGGATACCTGGGCCGAAACCGTTTGGGATGGTAAAATTGGTGGACGTTATGCCAGCCCCGGAGTTTATTTTTATGATGTTGTAGGCACTGGCCGTGATGGTGAAAAACACAAAAAGCATGGATTTGTGCATTTGTTCCGCGATAAGGATTAGTCTTTTTCGCAGAAATTCATTTTAAATTTACTCGGTATTTGTGAAAAAATGCCATCTTAATTCACCATTCAATCATACCTCTGTTTACTCTCTGTGTCGGCAGTTATCGTATGTCATTTTTGTCAGGCATTTCTGGTTTGGTAAAATTTTAAACTTCAGGTTGGCATTAGTTTATTTCTATTCTTATATTTGCGCTCTCAGGCAAACCTTTATTATATTGTGCGTATATTCACGGAGTGTATGTGTTGTAAGTGTACATTTCGTATTTATTTTTGCAGTTGAAATAACAAGTGTAAGGATTCTGCGTTACGTTGAATAGTTATTGAATTTATTACAGATATTGGGTCATTGGTAAAAGGTCTGGCTATTAAATCGAAAATTGTTTGTTATATGAAAAGGATATTTGCTGTAGTTGTATTGGTTCTTGTTGTTTTTAACACCTTCGCAAAAAAGGATGTAAATGCCTGGAAACAGGAACAATCCTTAGCCCGCCAATACGAAGTTTTTAAAGAAAATCTTAATTTCTGGAATGGATCTTATTTTTTGAAAGAAGTTCAGTTGGATGATTTATATAACGCACTTACCGATACCATTGAAGTGTTGGGAAAAAGTGCGGAGCAGAAAGATGCAAAGATAAGAGACCTAAACAGCGAAATAAGCTCGAAAGCTGTTCAAATGGATACATTGCAGGAGGAACTAGACGAGAGTTTGAAGTTGCAGAATTCAATCGTGTTTTTAGGCATGAAAATAGACAAGAGTGCTTATTCGGTAACCATGTATTTGCTTATTGCCGGAGTTTTGGTATTGGCCGGTTTTGTTTTCCTTTTATACAAACGAAGTCTTTCTGTTATGCGCCGTACCAAAAAAGATTATGAAGAGTTAAAAGAGGAATACGAAACGCACAAAAAGAATGCGCTGGAGCGTTACACCAAAATGAATATGGAGTTGCATCAAACGCGTCTGGAGCTGAAAAAGGGCTCGATAAAATCGTAGAGAATTGAATTGTCAGAAAATATAAAAACAGCCGGACTATTAAGTTCGGCTGTTTTTGTTTGTATTGTTAAAAGTAAATTTGATCTTCCTGTATATTAAAATAAAACCCCGATCCGTTAAAAACGAACCGGGATTTATTAGTTATAGTAAAATGGATTAGAAAATGGTCTATTCTTCTTCCTGTTCGGCTTCGTAAGCTTTCAGTAGTTCTTCCTGTACATCCGAAGGTACTTTTTCGTATCCGTCGAAACTTATTTTAAACACGCCTCTTCCGCCGGTAATTGAGCTCAGCGCAGTGGTGTATTTGTACATTTCCTTTTGTGGTACTTTGGCTGTAATTTTCTCCATGCCTTTTTCCGAGCCCATGCCCATAATCATGGCGCGTCGTCCCTGCAGGTCACTCATGGCATCACCCATGCGGTCTGATGGTACCCACACTTCAAGATTTAAGATTGGTTCAAGAATTTTAGGTCCGGCATTTTTAAAGGCCATGCTGAAGGCATTACGTCCGGCCAATTTAAACGAAATTTCGTTCGAGTCAACCGGGTGCATTTTTCCGTCGTAAACATAAACGATAATATCGCGGGCATACGAACCGGTAAGCGGACCCTCCTCAATTTTTTCCATAATTCCTTTCAGAATCGCCGGTAAAAAACGGGCGTCGATCGATCCCCCAACAATACTATTTACAAAAACCAGTTTGCCACCCCAGTCCAATTTGTGTTCTTCAACGGCACGAACTGAAATTTTCTGTTCTTTATCGCCAAATTTGAACATCTTTTTAGGCTCTGCACCTTCTTCGTATGGTTCAATAATCATGTGCACTTCACCAAACTGACCGGCACCACCTGATTGTTTTTTGTGACGATAATCTGCTTGTGCTGGTTTTGTAATTGTTTCGCGATATGGAATTTTTGGTTTCAGGTATTCCACGTCAACTTTATGCACGTTGTCGAAATACCATTTTAACACATTCAGGTGGTATTCGCCTTGTGCGTGTATTAGTTGTTGTTTTAACTCTTTCGAATACTCAATTACGTAGGTTGGGTCTTCGTATTTGATTTTGCTTAAAATTTCACCTACTTTTTCATCGTCAGCGTCGGCAATAGCTTTGGCTGCTACTGTATGGCGCGGGGTAGGGAATACGATGGGGGCAAACTCAGTTCCTATTTCTTTTGCTGCCAGCGTTTGGTTAAACCTGGTTTCTTTTAATTTAACAGTACAGCCCAGGTCGCCTGCATGAAGTTCATCTACCTTCTCGCGGCTTTTTCCATCGGGTACAAACACTTGCGATAAACGTTCTTTATTACCTGTTTTCGAGTTGATGAGATCAATGCCTTCTTTTGCAACTCCCGACATCACTTTAAAATAAGTGATTTCGCCAACATGTGGCTCAACAGCTGTTTTGAAAACAAAAAGGCTGGTTGGTTCCGATGCATCCATTTTTACTTCTTTACCAGAAATGATTTCAGTCATCTTCTTTTCCTTTGGTGCCGGAGCAATGTTGGTAATAAACTCCATTAAACGACCAACACCAATGCTTTTCTTTGCCGTGGTACAAAATACAGGGTAAAGAGTCAGCTCTAGCATTCCCAGCTTAATACCTTTACGCATTTCGTCTTCGGTAAGTGTTCCTTTATCGAAATACAATTCCATTAAAGCTTCCTCGTTTTCGGCGGCTTTCTCTACCAATTCGTTGTGCAGTTCTTCTGCTTTTTCAAGCTCCGACTCTGGAATGTCAGAAATCTCAGGTTTGCCACTTTCATCTTTATAAGTGTACATTTTCATTTTAAGTACATCTATAATTGCCGAAAAACCTGTGCCAGCGTTAACAGGGTACTGGATAATAGTGATTTTATTACCAAAGGCAGTTTTGCATTCTTCCAGTGTGCTCTCGTAATTCGAGTTTTCGTGATCGAGTTGATTAAGAACCACAACAAGTGGTGTGTTTGCTTTGTCTGCATGGCGGGCAGCAGCTTCAGTACCGGCTTCAACTCCATTTGAAGCGTTTATGGTTAATAAGCCAAGTGCTGTAACACTTAACGACGATACAACACCACCACAAAGATCGTCCATCCCGGGGGTGTCCATAATATTTATTTTTTTTCCGTTGTATTCAGTGTGCATTAAGGTCGAAAAAACAGAATTGCCATAATCCTGCTCAATCGGGTTGTAGTCTGATACGGTATTTTTTGCACCAACATCACCCTTGCGATTAATAACTCCACCCTCGAACAGCATAGCTTCTGCAAGGGTGGTTTTCCCACTGCCAGCATTACCAACTAACGCAATGTTCCGAACTTCATCGGTTTTATAAACTTTCATAGTATATAAGTTTTATTGATTTATTTATACTCGTTTTCTTCATCATTTTGAAGCGAGGTCATCAAAAATAGTAATAATTTATTAACAATCAAGAGGTCGAAATCAGGTGGAAATAATATATTATCCGACCCCTGTTTGTAGTGGAATTTAATTTGCAATCGTACAGCCTTTTAGGTGCTATTGTTAATAATTGTTATAGTCTGAAATCATTATAAATAAGGGGGTGTGGCGAATTATCAGAATAGCGTAACAATTATATCAATTAAAAAACATATGTCCTGTTTTTGGCTCTTTTAAGCCCTTTTGGGTTTGTTAATTAATTTAGAATAAATAAAAATTAGTGATTAAAATTCTTTTTTGTCTGAAATTTTCATTTACATTTGTGGTGTGTGATAAAAGTCACATAGGAATAATTTTAAAGCACAATGGTTAATACTTTCTCTAAAATAACAATGATGAAAATGACATGTATGATGTGTATGTGTTGTGATGTTATTGTTGTGCAGAGGAACTGACCGTAGATTGAAAATATTACTCGATTTGAAAGGCTCTTCTGTATTTGCAGAAGGGCTTTTTTTTTGAGATTGATCCAGAAACAGATTGATATTTAAACGGGAATATGGCGTATGGCAAAAGAAAATGGAGATATAGTTGAGCGTAAACGAAGGAGTATCGTAAAAACGATCTCCTGGCGTACGATTGGCACCATCGATACCATTCTGATTTCGTGGTTTGTGGTGGGCGATATAAATTTTGCAGTTACCATCGGCGGTGTCGAGCTCTTTACAAAAATGACATTATACTTTTTTCATGAACGTGCCTGGAACAAAATCAGCTTCGGAAGGGTTAAATATACACCAATTGAATACGAAATTTAAACAGTATGGCAGACAAGAATTTTTTACCAATAGCAATTGATATTACCAACCAGAAAATACTGATTGTTGGTGGCGGAAAGAGTGCTTACAGCAAGCTGAAGATTTTGCAGCGCCACAATGCCGAGGTTGAAATACTGGCCATTGATGTATGCGACGAAATAAAAAACAGCGGAGTGAAATATATTGAAGTACCATACGACAGAAAGTATTTAAAAGACTATTTAATGCTTTATTCCTGCTCGAATAACGAAGAGCTCGACCGGCAAATTGAAAGGGACTGCCGCGAAGAAAAGGTATTAGTTAATATTCATGATAAACCATCTCGCTGTCAGTTTGTTTCTCCTGCTATCTACCGACATGGAAAAATTTCGGTGGCGGTAAGCTCGAATGGCGAGAATGTTTATGAATCGATAAGAATACGAAATTTAATAAAAGATAAGTTGCAACTAGATTGATTTGAATTTATTCAATTCGGTCTTCTAATTAAAAATCAAAAATGAGTTTAAAAACAAATCCATTAAATGATGCACAGTTGAGTGCTTTAGGCCAGTTGGTTGAAGGCTTGAATAAGGAGCAGACTGTATGGTTGAATGGTTATTTTGAAGGGCGGTTGGCAGCCCTGGGAGGCGTAGACGTGCCAGGTGTTGGAGGTACAACAGTAAGTGCAGCGGCGGCCCCACCACCCCAAAGTGCTATTAAGCTTACCATTTTATATGGTACCGAAACCGGACATTCGCAGGGACTGGCCGAAAAATTAGGAGAGAAAGCTTCGTTTAAAGGAATTGATGCCCAGGTTTTGAGTTTGTACGATTACAACTACAAAAAGCTGAACGAAGAAGATAATGTAGCCATAATTGTTAGTACGCATGGCGAGGGCGATCCGCCGGATATGGCTGAAGATTTTTACAAATATGTAACCGGGCCGCGCGCGCCTCAGCTTGATGGAGTAAACTATTCGGTGCTGGCGCTTGGAGATAAAACGTATAAACATTTCTGTAAAACCGGCGAAGAAATTGATGAGGCTTTAAAAAGCCGCGGTGGTTACCGCGTTACGCAAGCTGTAAAATGCGATGTGGATTACGAACAGCCATCGGAAACGTGGATGAACCTATTTTTATTGAATCTTACACCGGCCGAAACATCGGAGCCTGTTGTTGCAGGAGCGTCAACAGCATCAGTGTCGGGTAATGGAGCCGGAGGATTTGGCGAAGAGTTTTCGAAATCAAATCCATACATGGCAACGGTGTTGGAGAAAGTTCGGATTACCGGAAGTGATTCAGATAAGGAAGTGTATCATGTTGAACTTTCGCTGGAAGGATCGGGATTGGAATACGAACCGGGCGATTCATTGGGGATTTTTACCAAAAACCCCGAAGCACTGGTGGGAGACATTTTGGCCTTTACCGGTTTCGACCCGGAGCAGAAAGTTGATATTGAAGAGGAGGAGTATAGCATAAAGGAAGCTTTGTCTCACCATCTTGAAATTACATTGTTGACTTTTGATCTGCTGAATAAATATCAGGAGAAAACAAAGAATGCTGAACTCGCCAAATTGCTTGCCGACGATGAAGCGCTCGATGCATATTTGTATGGCCACGATGTGCTCGACTTGCTGGAAGATTATCCGTACGAGTGGAATGCGCATAAGCTGGTTGAAGTGTTGCGCCCTATTCCGCCACGTTTGTATTCCATCTCATCAAGTATGGAAAGTGTGGGAGAAGAAGTTCATGTAACCGTTTCGGTTGTGCGCTACGAGCGTAAAAACCGCAAACGCAACGGAGCATGTTCGTCGCACCTGGCCGACAGTATTGAGATTGATGAACAAATACCGGTTTATATCGATAAAAATCCGTCGTTTAAATTGCCTGCCAACGGATCGAAAATTATTATGGTTGGTGCCGGAACGGGTGTCGCTCCGTATCGTGCTTTTATGCAGCATCGCGAGAGTTTGGGGATTAAAGGGGAGTCGTGGTTGTTCTTTGGCGACCGTCGTTTTAGTTCTGATTTCCTGTATCAAACCGAGTGGCAAAAGCTGTTAAAGAACGAAGTGCTTACTAAAATAGATGTAGCTTTTAGTCGCGATCAGGAAGAAAAAATTTACGTGCAACACAAGTTAAAAGAGCAGCAAAAAGAAGTGTTCGACTGGTTAGAGAACGGTGCCCACCTTTATTTGTGTGGCGACATGAAATACATGGCCAAAGATGTAAATAAGGCTTTGCTTGATATCATTCAAACTCAGGGTGGGATCAGCGAAGAACAAGCCGAAAAATATGTGAAAAATTTGAAGCGTGAAAAGCGTTTCCAGACCGATGTATATTAGTGAGACTCAACTTCTAATAGAAAAACGCATTAAAAGTTAATAGTCGAACTTGATTCCGATAATAAAGTTCATCGGGATAAATTAAAATAGAGGAGCGACTGCAACTACCTTCAAGTAGTCGCTCCTGAAACTATAACCCAAAAATTATGAGTGAAAGTATTAATTGGCTTGAGCTTTCAGAAGTTGAAAGACTCAAGTACGATAGTAATTACCTACGCGGAACTTTGCCCGAAAGTCTCGCCAATCCAATTACCGGGGCCATTTCGGATGGAGACACGCAAATCTCCAAATTTCATGGTATTTATCAGCAATGGGATCGAGATGTTGACAAAGAGCGAAAAAGCCAAAAGCTGGAGCCTGCCTTTTCATTTCTGATACGACTGCGCATGCCCGGCGGAAAATTTACGCCAAAGCAGTGGTTGGCAATGGACGAGCTGTCGAACAAATATGCCAATGGTACCTTGAAACTGACTACACGGCAAACCTTTCAGTTGCATGGTGTGCTGAAGCGCAATCTGAAGGCTACCATTAAGGAAATGAACGACAGCCTGATGGATACCATTGCAGCTTGTGGCGACGTAAACCGTAATGTGATGAGTCACGCCAATCCGGCGCAGTCGCCGTTTCATGCTGAAGTAATTGAGACAGCTAAAAAGATTAGCGAGCATCTTCTGCCAAAAACAAGTGCGTATCACGAAATTTGGCTGGATAAAAAACTGGTTGCCGATAGTAAGGAGGAAGTTGAGCCTTTATACGGAAACCGTTACCTGCCACGTAAATTTAAGATTGGGATTGTAATTCCACCACATAACGATTGTGATGTCTTTTCACAGGATTTGGGTTTTATTACCATTATTGAGAACGGGAAAATTGTTGGCTACAACATTGCTGTTGGCGGTGGTTTGGGAACCACTTTTGGAAAGCCTGAGACCTATCCGAGAACCGGAACTGTAATTGGTTTTTGTACACCCGATCAGATTATCGACGTAGCCGAAAAAGTAGTATTGGTGCAACGCGATAATGGTAACCGTAAAGACCGCAAGCAGGCCCGTTTGAAATACACCATCGACCGAATGGGTGTGGATGAATTCGTAGCAGAACTTATCAAATATCTGGGGTATGAACTGGAGCCGGAACGCGCATACACTTTAGATAGAAACGGGGATGATTTTGGCTGGATAAATGGTAGCGATAAAAAGTGGCACCTTACTTATTTTGTTGAAGGCGGGCGTGTGCTTGATCGTGGGAAATATAAACTAAAAACGGCACTTCGCGAAATAGCAAAAGTAATCGACGGCGATATTATTCTTACAGGAAATCAGAACCTGATTCTTTCGGGAGTGAGCACAAAAGTAAAACACCAGGTTGATGCCTTGCTAAAAGCCTATGGAGTATCTCCGGAAGATATTTCAGGTTTAAGGAAGAATTCCATTGCTTGTGTTGCTTTACCGACTTGCCCGCTGGCCTTTGCGGAAGCCGAACGTTACCTGCCTGATTTGGTATCGAAAATTGAAACTATTCTGGATGAACATCAGCTGGGAAAAGAAGAAATCGTAATTCGTATGACTGGCTGTCCGAATGGTTGCGGACGACCTTACCTGGCCGAGATTGGCCTGATCGGTAAATCGCCGGGCTACTACAATCTGTACCTCGGTGGAAGTTTTAACGGATCGCGTTTGAATACGCTTTACAAACAAACCATCAACGAGGAAGAGATACTGAACGAGCTGCGTCCGATAATTGCTGATTTTGCAGCAAACCGTGAGTATGGTGAGCATTTTGGCGACTTTGTTCTCCGTAAAAATTACGTGGAGGAAATTAAAGAAGGCCGGGATTTTAAACATTAATTCCATTAGTAACGGGTAGGAATCAAAACTTAAAAGGAAGTAAACATGAGAACAACAGTATCGATATTAGGTTGCGGATGGTTGGGAACAGCATTGGGAAGATCAATGCTCCGAAAAGGCTGGAAAGTTAAAGGTTCGGTAGCGTCTACGCAAAGTTACAATCGGCTTGAAGTGAGCGGAATTAGTGCATTTTATGTGAAAGCCAAAGCACAATCGCTGACAGTGGATTACAATAGTTTTTTTAATACCGATGTGCTTATCATCAGCATTCCGCCAACGCGAACCGATTGTGTGGAGGACTCATTTCCCAAGAAAATAGAGCAGGTGGTTGCCAAAGTCGAGGAGTTGAATATTAAAAAAGCAATTTTCATTTCTTCAACTTCAGTTTACGAGTCGAAAAACAAGGAAGTAAAAGAAGGCGATGAAGGGAAACCGGAGAAAGCTAGTGGCAGGGCTTTGCTGAAAGCTGAAAAACTGCTGCTGGATAACCCGACATTTCAAACAACAGTCATTCGTTTTGGAGGTTTGATCGGCTACGACCGCAATCCAGCACGCTTTGTACAAGGCCGTAACAAGCCGGTTCACGATGCTCCGGTAAATCTGATCCATCGCGACGACTGTGTAAATATCATCACCGAAATTATTGAGAAAGATATATGGGGCGAAGTATTCAATGCATCGAGTCCTGAACATCCGGGAAGAAATGAGTTTTATGTTAAAGCTGCAAAGATTAGCGAGCTGCCTGTTCCTGTATTTTCAAAAGACAGAGGAAGTTACAAGGTTATTAATAGCGAAAAACTCATTCAGGCATTGGATTACAAGTTTGTGTATCAAAGTCCGATGGACTATTTAAAAGAAGTGGAAGAGTGGGCCTACAGAATTTAGCGATGAAAAAGTTGGGGAAAGTATATATTGTAGGAGCAGGACCCGGACCGGCAGATTTGCTTACCGTAAAAGCACATAACTGTATCAAGGCGGCAGATGTTATTTTATTTGATGCGTTGATTTCTCGTGATGTTCGGGCACTTTTTCCAGAAGGTGCAGAACTTGTTTTTGTGGGTAAACGTGCAGGAGATGGGATTGATGTAACGGAGAGGCAAAATTCAATCCACCAAAAGATTGAAAAGCATGCAAAACAGGGGAAAGTGGTGGTTCGTGTGAAATCGGGTGATCCGATGATTTTTAGTCGGGGAGCCGAAGAAACTTCATTTCTGAAGGAAAGGAATATTCCATTTGAAGTGGTGCCGGGCATTTCGGCATTCAATGCGGCATCGGCGGAGTTTGGTATTCCGTTAACCGATCGACGTGGCAGCAACTCACTGCACCTGCTTTCCGGGCGCGATGTGGCCGGTAAATTGCTTAGCGTAAATCAGTTGGTAAGTATTGTTGAGAACCGGGGAACTGCCGTAATTTACATGGGCACAAAAGTACTGGAGGAAATTTACGAGGCGTTGGATACTGTTCATCGCGAGTGTATTCAGACTACAATTGTGTCGCGTTCTGGCCGATGGGATGCACAACAGTTTAAAGGAACCTTGCAAGAGATGGTTTCTTTGAATAGTGAAACACCTGTAAAAACTCCGGCTTTGATTTATCTGCGAATGGAATGTTAAGCATAAATCGATAATAATGAAATAGCAATAAGAACAACCGCTATTGAATAGTAGATAAGAACCTTTTTAAAACGGCTCTGGCTTTTTTCCGTAAGAAATGAAGATATCAATCCAAGGTTGGCAATAAAAAGGGCGAACAGCATAAGTACGATGTGTTCAACCGGCCAAAGCCTTTTCGAAACCATGTTCGCGCCTTCGTCGGGGACATACTGAAAATCAAAACCTGCTCCGAGATTCGTAAACATGATAAGCCCTAAAATAAGTTGCATGTACAGCGCCACAATAAAAGCAATGGCAACATATTTGTCGGTTTTGGCGTAGGGGAGGTGGTTTTTGATTCCACGAACTGATCGGAAAATCAACGTTACCGCCAAAAGTAAAAATGACACACTAACAATGTCGTGTATGATTTTTACAAAGTCGGATGTGATTATGGTGCTCAGATTCGTCATTTTTTTATTGTTGAAAAAAGTTTATCGATTCCAATTCGTACTCTTTATCCAGTCCACAACGAATTTTGCATTTTCAACCGGAATGCCGGGAACAAATCCGTGACCAACGTTAAAAATCCATTTGTTTTGTTCTGCTCCAAACGAAAGGTATTCCTGCAACTTCGCTTCAATTACTTCCTGGTTGGCAAACAAAATCCGTGGGTCAAGATTTCCCTGAACTCCCATATCTGCCGGAATCATTTCGCGTGCTTCTTTCATTGACACCTGCCAGTCGACACTGATAAAGTCGGCATCACCGGGTTGCAACTGTTTTAATCCGGTTCCCAAACCTTTTGGTAAGAAAATGGTTGGCGTGCCTGTTTCCATCACCGCTGCCGAAATTTTCCGTACAAACGGCATAATCAATTCCATGTACAAATCGGCAGGAATTAGTCCGGCGTGCGTCTCAAAGATCTGAAAAGCTGCAATGCCATGTTTTACCTGGTTCAGCGCATACTCAATCGATAGTTCAGTAATGGCTCCTAACAGTTGCTTTGCAAGTTTTTCGTCTTTGTATAACAGCGAAACTGCGTCCGGGAAAGTGTGGTTCGTGCCCAATCCCTGCACCATGTAGCACAGTGTTGTAAACGGGGCTCCGCAGAAACCGATCAATGGGAAATCCTTTGGTTTGGTTTCCTGAATTTTGTCAATAACATCGTAAATGTATTCCAGTTTTGTAGCATCAGGATTAATCAGTGACATCGGATTATCAAGATCTTTCAACGCCGTTGCAAAACGTGGACCCGAATCGGTGAACGTCAGTTCCATTCCCATTGCCTCGGGAATTACAAGGATATCGGAAAAAAGAATAGCTGCGTCAACACCCAAATCGTAAACAGGCAGAAGTGTAACTTTGGCTGCCAGTTCCGGATCGCGCATCAGTTCTTTAAAACTGTATTGCTTCCGCATTTCAAGGTACGACGGCAAAACTCTACCCGCCTGACGCATAAACCACACCGGCGGGCGTTCCGTTTTTTGCCCTTCAAGTGTTTTTATAAATATTCCTTTTTCCATCTATGTTGGTATTTCTATCTTTTCTACAAGTTACGTGAAACTATCTGCAAAATATTTCCAATTGGTATTAGATTGAAATGATTGAATGGATTGATGAGATTGAGTTGATTCGCTCAATCTCCGATCAATCTTTTATCGATCTCCTTTCAATCTCTTATCTTTCTATGCTAATTGTTTTAAGGCATTTAAATTGGCGTTGATGATGTTGTCAATATCTTCGTCGGTGTGCGCGTACGAAACAAACAAACACTCAAACTGTGACGGTGCTATGTACATTCCGCTCTCCAGCGAGAGTTTGAAATATTTGGCGTAACGTGTTGTGTCTGCACTCATTGCTTCTTCGTACGAACTCACTTTTTCTTCGTTTGTGAAGAATAAGGTCATCATCGAACCAACGCGATTCAACACCGCTTTAATGCCTGTTTCTTTGAGGTTGTTGCGAATTCCTTCTTCCAGCTTTTTAGCTTTTCGCTCCAATTCCGGGTAGAAGTCTGCTGTGTTCAGGATCAATTTTAACATGGTACTTCCGGCAGCCATAGCCAACGGATTTCCAGACAGCGTTCCTGCTTGGTAAATAGGGCCATTGGGCGCCAGCTGATCCATGATTTCTTTTTTACCTCCGTATGCACCAACGGGCAATCCGCCGCCGATAATTTTCCCCAATGTAGTAATGTCGGGCTTTACGTTAAAATATTCTTGTGCGCCTCCTTTTGCCAGTCGGAAACCGGTGATCACCTCGTCAAAAATTAGCAGTGCGCCATTTTTTGTAGCGATTTCGCGGAGGCCTTCCAAAAATCCTTTTTTCGGAAGAACAACACCCATGTTTCCGGCAACCGGCTCAACAATAATTGCTGCTATATTTTCTCCGTCTTCATTGAAAAGTTGTTCTACCGAGGCCAGATCGTTATAATTGGCCAGCAATGTATCTTTTGCATTTCCGGCTGTTACACCCGGACTATCAGGTAATCCCAAAGTGATGGCTCCTGAGCCGGCTTTAATTAGGAAACTGTCGCCGTGTCCGTGGTAATTTCCAATGAATTTCACAATCTTTTCGCGACCAGTATACCCACGTGCCAAACGAATGGCGCTCATTGTGGCTTCCGTGCCTGAGTTTACCATACGCACTTTTTCAATCGAGGGCACCATCTCTACGATCAGCTCTGCCATCTCAGTTTCATATAAAGTAGGAGCACCGTAACTGGTGCCTTTTTGTGCGGCTTCATTAATGGCCGACACGATTTCTGGATGCGCATGACCAAAAATCAGTGGTCCCCACGACGACACAAAATCTGTGTATTGGTTGCCATCAATATCGACAACTTTTGATCCTTTGGCACTTTCAATAAAAACGGGGTTTAAATTAACACTTTTAAAAGCCCGAACGGGAGAGTTTACGCCTCCCGGAATACTTTGCTGAGCTTGTTTGAATGCTTCTATACTTTTTGAAAACTGCATGTTCTATCCTTTGATTCCGTTTAAGATTTTTGCTGCGTCAACAGCTGAATATGTAATAATAATATCGGCACCGGCTCTTTTTATCGACGTAAGAATTTCCATCATAACGCGCGGCCCGTCAATCCAATTTTTCTCTTCGGCTGCTTTTAACATCGAGAATTCGCCACTAACATTATAAGCGGCTGTTGGCATTTTAAATTCTGTTTTTACGCGGTAAATAATATCGAGAAACGATAATGCCGGTTTTACCATAACGATGTCAGCACCTTCAGCGATGTCGAGTTCTACCTCGCGAATGGCTTCATCTGAATTAGCCGGGTTCATCTGATATGTTGCGCGGTTGCCAAATTTTGGTGCACTTTCAGCAGCTTCACGAAATGGCCCGTAAAATCCTGATGCGTATTTAGCAGAATAGGCCATGATTGGAATTTTCTCGAATTTATTTTCGTCGAGTGCTTCACGGATACGTCCAACACGTCCGTCCATCATATCGCTCGGAGCGATCATATCAGCACCGGCTTCGGCCAGCGATACCGATTGTGCAGCCAGTGTTTCAAGCGTGGTATCGTTATCCACATCTCCATCAATAATGGTTCCGCAATGTCCGTGTGTGGTGTACTCGCAATTACATACGTCGGCAATAATGTACAAATTTGGGAGTTCCGCTTTTATGGCACGAATGGCTTGCTGTACAATCCCATCGTGCTGGCAAGCAACAGTTCCATCTTCATCTTTTTCGGCAGGAATGCCAAACAAAAGAACGGCCTTAACTCCTGATTCCGAAACATGTTTACATTCCATTACCAGGTTTTCAACCGATAACTGAAAGTTGCCCGGCATCGAACTGATTGGGTTGCGCACGTTGGTTCCTGCGCAAACAAAAAGTGGCATCACCAAATCGTCAACAGAAAGTTTTGTTTCGGTTACCATGTCGCGTAAAACCGAATTATATCTTAATCTTCGTAATCTTGTTTCAGGAAACATCATATCGCGTAATTTTTATTTGGTTTGATAATAGTCGATTATTGTTTTGTAAAGTCCCTCGGCATTCGAGGTTTCTGCTGTAATCAGTGGCTCGGCATTGCCTTGCCGGATAGCTTCTGAAGTTACTGCTCCAATGCTGGCGATTTTTACTTTTGAAATATTTTCGGTGCCGTAAAAGTGGCAGAAATTGTTGAATGTTGATGGGCTTGTAAATACGATCAGATCGTATCTATCATTCGAAATCGCATCCAGTATTTTTGAGTTAACTTCCGATGGTTTTACTGTTTGATAGGTATTTATTCGGGTAACTGAATTTGCTTTCGACAATTCTGTCTCCATTTTGTCATCAGCCCGGTTTCCGAGAGCCAGCAAAATATTTTGGTTTAATAGATTGTGCTTTTCTTTCAGTTCTTTTAACAGGCCGTCGGATGAATTTTCGTTTGCAGTAAAATACGGAGCATAACCGTAATAATCCAATTCGGCTGCTGTGTTTTTGCCAATTACGGCAATCTTTAGATTGTTGGGCAAAGTCGTGTTGCCTTTTGTCTCAATTAACTGTTTAAAGAAACTTACAACGCCATTTTTGCTGGTGAAAATTACCCACTGAAACTGATCGATATTTTGCAAAGATTTCTCTTCTGTAGCACTAAGTTGTGTCTGCTCAATTTGAATCATTGGCAGCGAAACAACTGTTGCTCCTGCTTTTGTTAGTAGCTCAGGAAGATCATCGTGAATATCTGTCGGACGAGTTGAAATAATCACCTTATCTTTTAACGGAAGTGCTGTTTGTGAAGAAGGTAAATTTTGGTCTCTAATCGCGTCGAGAATTTCTTTTCCACCGGCATTGAATAATTTGTTAGCCAGGTTTCTTGCCATTTCATTGGTATTTTCAACCGGGCCGCTTACTGTTTCTTTCAGAAATTTGCTGCCGTCAATGCTTGCAACAAAGCCTGTAATTTTCACCTGGTCGCTTTCAACTTTGCAAGTGCTTCCTACCGGAATCTGACAACCGCCTTCCAAAGTATTCAGAAACACACGTTCTGCCGAACTTGTTATCATCGTTTCCTTGTGATTGATTTGCGCAATAATTGCTTCAATTTCCGGATCGTTGTCTTTTATTTCTATGGCAATGGCACCTTGTCCACAGGCCGGTATCATGGTTTCAGTATTCAGGATTTCAGTAATTGCTTCATCCATTTCGAGGCGTTGCAATCCTGCACCGGCCATAATCATTGCATCGCAATAACCTTCATTCATTTTACGAATGCGCGTGTTTACGTTACCCCTAATCTCAACGATATTGAAATCGGGATTCAAGCGCAATAATTGAGCTTTGCGACGTAGGCTTGAAGTTGCAATAGTATGTTCCGAAGTGAGCTCCGAAAGTTTTAAATGATCTTTGCTAACCAGCGCATCGTTAACGGTGCCTCTTTCCAATACGGCTCCCAGTTTTGTCCCTTCAGGAAAGATAGTGGGAAGGTCTTTTAAACTGTGAACTGCCATGTCGATTTCGTTGTTGAACATGGCTACTTCCAGCTCTTTGGTAAAAAGGCCTTTATCGCCAATCTTGGATAATGGGACGTCTAAAATTTTGTCGCCTTTTGTTTTTATAACGACAATCTCAAAATGCTTTTCAGGGAATTTTTGTTCCAATTCATCTTTTACCCTATAAGCTTGATATAAGGCCAGTTTACTGCCTCGTGTGCCAATACGGATCGTATGTTTCATGGAGCTATTTTGAACAGATCATTAACGAGTTCGATATATTCTTTTTTGCGCCCGTTATCGGTAATCGATTTTACGTTTTTGATCATCAGGCGAATAAATTTGTTGGTAATATGGTCGGCATACATCGACGCTTCTTCTGAGTTGTCTTTCGACTGGCGTTTTATGAAACCTTCGAATTCTGCTTCATTTATTTTCCTGAAATTATCGCTGATATTTTGAAAAGTCGGAGTTAGATTACGGGTGTGTTGCCAGTCGCTAAAATCAGTAACAAACTCTGAAATAATAGCTTCTGCTTTTTCGATTTCACCCTTACGTTTGTCAAACGTTTTGTCCACAACAGCATTTAAATCGTCGATATCGTTAACAAAAACATTTTCAATTTCTGCTACATCCGGGGCAACGTTATGTGGTACTGAAAGATCTACAAAAAACATTGGTTTATTTTGTCTTTCAACCATTATCTGTTCCACCATTTCTTTTGTGATTAGTGGCTTTTTCGATGCGGTTGATGTAATTACAATATTGTTGTGAACCAATTCGTTTTGCAGTTCAGAGAAATCTTTTGCTGTACCTTTGTAGCGTTTTGCCAGTTCCTGAGCTTTTGCCGCTGTACGATTAACGATGGTAAATTTGTCGCAGCCTTTTTTCAACAGGTTTTGTAAAGTTAACTCACCTGTTTGACCTGCTCCAAGCAGCAATGTTGGATGTGAACTAAGATTATGCAGTTTTTTGCTCGCCAGTTCAACGGCAGCGTAACTAATTGAAACGGCTCCTTTTGAGAGTGCGGTTTCTGTTCTCACTTTTTTACCGGCTTCAAAAGCTTTGTTAAACAGTCGAATTAAAGTGGGGCTGTTCACCTGATGTTTTTCGGCAATGGCAAATGCATCTTTCAACTGTCCTACAATCTGGTATTCGCCCAACGCCATTGAGTCGAGCCCCGATGCAACCCGGAATAAATGTTCAGAAGCTTCATCCTGAAACTTGTGATAGAAGTGCGATTCCACACTTTTATCCGCTTTTCTCCATTCAAAAAGCTTTGCAGCTATAGTTGATGAGCAATCAAAAATGTCTTTCTCTGTATAGTCAAAATATATTTCGGTACGGTTGCATGTGGAAACCACAATTGCACCGTTTATTCCTGCGTCGATTAATTGCGGCACAAAACGCTTCACATCTTCTTCGCAAAAAACGAATTTCTCGCGAACTTTTATTGGAGCAGTTTTATGGTTTAATCCAAGTAATCCTATCATGAATGAATCGCTTAAGTCGTGATTTTGAAACAATACTATTAAAACATTCTGTAGAAAATCTGTAGAAAAAACCAGATTTGGGTTTGTATTGAACAAAGGGTTTTAGGTGACGTGTTTATTTGTCAGGAGGAGAGTGAGATAGCTATTTGTGTGGTGCTGTAAATTATGTCTCTAAATTGTTTGTTCCCGGATGAAAAATGATGCTAAAATTGTGCAGATTATTGGCATAAGAATATACGGCCTTAAATCCCGAAACTTCGCATATTTTCTGAACGATGGCAAGTCCCAATCCAACCGAGCTGTCGGATGTTGATGATTTGTAAAATCGTTTAAAAATATCATCGGAAGTTCCCTGTATTCTTTCTCCGCTGTTAGCAATTGTAAGCTGTTTTTCATTTGCTGTTATCGAAATTGTTCCGTTATTATGATTGTGGCGGATGGCATTTTTCAACAGGTTGGAAATCAGAATGTCAGCCAGGTAGGGATTCATTTCAACAAAATAAGGCTTGTTGGGACTATTCACGGAGATTTTCTTGCTTTCGATAACATCCTCGAGAAATGAAAGCTGTGTGTCGATGATTTGTGTTAAGTCGACCTTTTTCACTTCAGGAAATTGACGGTTTCCAATCTTTGAAAGAAGCAACAATGTATTTGTTAGGCGAGAAAGTTTGGTGGATGCTTCGTAGGCATCACTAATCGTTTTTAGTTCTTTCTCCTGCATACAATCCGATTGCAACAAAAGCTCCATCTTCGAGATAATTACGGCAATTGGTGTTTGTAATTCATGCGAAGCGTTTTCGGTGTATTCTTTCAGGTTGTAATAGTCGTTTTTTATACGTTCTGTCATTGCAATTAGCACCTTGTTCAGGTCGTCGAACTCCTTAACATCGGTTTCCTTCAGTTGAAAATCCTCGTGGGTGTTCAGGTCGTATTTTTTGATCTTGTTGATGGTGTCGTAAAACGATTTTAGTGTTTTTTGCGAAATGTGCCGGTTTAATATCAGTAAGCCTAAAATAAGAGCAACAACCAGCAATGTCATCGATAAAATAATACGAACGATGAGGTTGTCGGTTTCTGCATGCGATTTAAAGATTTTTATCAGAAATTTCTGGCCGTTAATTTCCGATACAAATTGTAGTTGTCGATAGGCTGTATATGTGCCTTCTTTTTCGTTTACAATTAGCGTGTCGGAATAACCTTCAACAGGGTTTTGTTTGGGCGGAATCGGGGTTATTTCAACTTTTTTTTCAAAATCTGTTGGTGTTGCTGCTGCTGAGTGTGCCGAATTTAATTCGTTCAGAATGTTTGTTTGACGTTTTTGCAACTCAACATTTATATTTTGGGTTACTTGTTGTCGGAGTAAAAAATAGAAAGCGATAAGCCCTACCAGAAAAATGAAAAGCGATATGGAAAGGAAATTGAGACTTATTTTTGTGAGTAGTTTCATACTTTTTGCATGTCTGATCTATACTTTTCAAATAGAACACAAAGTCACTAAGTCACAAAACAAAACGAAAAAAGCACAATGTTTTTGTGTCTTTGAGTCTTTGTGTTTAATCTTTGTTTTTATCATTGTTCTGTATCGAATTTATAGCCAACGCCGTAAATGGTTTTTATGTAATCGGTGCATCCTTCTTTTATTAGTTTCTTGCGCAGGTTTTTAATGTGTCCGTAAATAAAATCGTACGAGTCGGCAACGTCCATATAGTCGCCCCAAAGATGTTGTGCCAATCCGGTTTTGGTGATCACCTTATTTTTATTAGACACAAAAAACTGGAGTAGTTCGTACTCTTTTTTGGTGAGTTGCAATTCGTTGTCGTTTATAAAAACCTGGTGTGAATCGGGAAGGATTTTTATTTCGTTAACGAGAATATGGTTGTCGCCATCGAAATTTATTCGCCGGTTAATCGATTTTAGGTGTGCATTTAATTCGGCCAGGTGAAAAGGTTTTGTAAGGTAATTATCAGCCCCTATTTCAAGTCCTTCAATTCTGTTTTCCACCGAATCGCGCGCCGAAATAATTATGATCCCCATTTTTTTATTGTCCTTTTTTACCTGTCGGATGAGATCGAGTCCACTGCCGCCCGGCAAATTAATATCAACCAGAATGCAGTCGTATAAATGGATTTCAATATGTTCGGCCGCCGTGTTGTAATCGTAGGCTGTTTCGCATACATAACCTTCTTCGGTTAGGTACTGAGAAATGGCGTCGGATAAAGCTTTTTCGTCTTCTATAATTAGAATTTTCATGCAAACTTCTTTTCAAATTGCAATATAGTAACTTTTAAAGCTTATGACGACATTTGTTTCTGATGAGTTGGTTTTATAATTACCTTGCGCTATGCAGAAAAGTAATCTTTGTTGCCGTATTTATCCGGTGGTTATAATTCTTGTTTCGGCTATTATCTCATTCTCCATTTTTTATTTAAAAGACGGGGTGTCTGATTTTCGTTTTCTAAGTAAAAAAGGAATGTTTTTCGATTTTTTGGGATTAAGTATGGCGATTGCAGTGCTGCCGGTTGGGCTATTTTATTATTTAAGCGAAAAAGAACAATTTCAGAATTCGGCACGGCCATTATCGCTGCTTGGTTTTGTGCCCGCTTTGATTTATCTGGTCTTTATTCTGTTGTAGTTTCTGGGAGTTGGAGTGTTTCGAAAAATAGTAGAGATGCACAATAGAATTACCGGATAAAAGGGTAATTCTATTGTGTATTCTTTTATTTCTTACTCAGGAATTGAGTCGTTAGACGAAGGCGTTTCCTCAGTTTTTGGGCGTTTAAAAATATAACGTGTAATAAAAATACCGTTATTGTCGTCGGAGCCACCGTAACTTTCAACACCGGTATTTACAAATGCCAGTTCCCAGCCTTGACTCATCATATCGTTAATTTTTGAGGTTAACAATGCGTCGTTTGATGCAATGTTTTGGAAACGAATACCGCCAACATTAAAAAAGTTGAGTAGTTTGGTTTCGTCAAAATCTTTAATGCGAATTTCCTGACGGTCGCTTTTATTTCTGTCTCCACTTTCTGCTGTTTGCCGTGTGGTAAATTCTTTGTAATTCACTTCGTGGTCGGTAGAGATTAATCGCGAACGACCAACGCCACTCGGAATAATTGATTCAATTGTAGTAATGATTTTTACCTCGTATTGCGGTGTTTCCTGTCCGTTTGCAATTGGTGAAATAAATAGGGCCAAAAGAATGAAAATAATAACTTGTTTCATTTTTAATATGTTTTGTGATATTTAACTTGATTTGATTGTGTGTGCTTGGTTATTCAGCCTTTTTCCGGAAATAATACCGGGTGAGAAATAATCCGTTTGGATCATTCGGACTTTCGCTATCGTCATTAATTAATGCCTTGAAGATTGCTTTTTTGACGCTGGCGTTGGCCATTTTGCTTTCAACACCTGTTTTTACATCAAACAATTCCCATCCGTTGGCCAGCATGTCGTTAATTTTTGATGTCATCACTGCATCATTAGAGGCTATGTTCTGAAACCGGATTCCGCCTGCGTTATAGAAATTCAGCAATTTGGTTTCTTCGTAATCTTTAATCCTGATGTTTTTTCGCTGGCTTTTGTTTTTACTCTTTTTGTCGGCAGTGCGCTTTGTTGTATAATCCTGGTAATTTATATCTGTTGTGGGCGAAATCATACGCGATCTACCGAGCCCGTTTGGAACAAGCGACTCAATACAAGTAACAATTTGAATGTCGTATTTTGGCTGCTGTGCCATACTAATTACTGGAAGGAAAAAAAGCAAGAATAATAAAAAACGAATTTTGAGGTACATGCTGTAACGTATTATGTTTAGCGCCAGCAAATATACTTAATTCTTGTTACCAACTTTACTGTGCAATAAAAAACATATTGTAAGGTGTTTCTGTTTCCGATTCTGAGAATTCTGTTTTGAATCAAGTTGTCAACAACGGCGCGAGCTTCAAGAATTTTTTCTATCTTTCCGCAACAAAAGAAAGTTATGTCAAAGTTCCCGTTTTATCAGCAATTTGATGCAATGGATTGCGGCCCTACCTGCTTGCGCATGGTGGCTAAATATTACGGGAAACATTACACCACTGAATTTCTTCGCGAGAACTCGTACATTACCAGGGAAGGTGTCTCATTGTTAGGAGTGAGCGATGCTGCTGAAGCAATTGGGATGCGTTCAATGGGCGTGAAAATCACTTTCCAGCAATTAAAAAACGAAGCGCCGCTGCCTTGTATTGTTCATTGGGGGCAGGATCATTTTGTTGTTGTACATCAGTTTAAAAAAGGGAAAGTAGGTGTGGCAGATCCCGCTTTTGGGCGTATTGAGTATACCGAGAAAGAGTTTTGCGAAAAATGGATATCAACAGTTTCGGGAGGTGAAGAAAAAGGGATTTGTCTGCTTTTACAGCCTACGCCCGATTTTTACCAAAGTGAAGACGACAAAGTGAAACGTACCGGATTCCAGTTCGTTTTTAATTATCTGAAACCATACCGAAAACTGGTTATTCAGTTGATTCTCGGATTCTTTTTAGGAAGCTGTATTCAGTTGGTGTTGCCATTTTTAACACAAAGTGTTGTCGATATTGGTATCAATAACCAGGATATTGGTTTTATCTACCTGGTACTTATCGCACAACTGGTGTTGTTTATTAGCCGAATGTCGGTTGAGTTTATACGTTCGTGGATTTTGTTGCACATCAGTACGCGTATCAATATTTCCATTATTTCCGATTTTCTGATCAAATTGATGAAACTGCCGTTGGGTTTTTTCGACTCGAAAATGATTGGCGATATTTTGCAACGAATTGAAGATCATGACCGGATTGAGCGTTTCTTAACGGCGCAATCTATTGGGGTGTTATTTTCTGTTTTTAGCCTGGTGGTTTTTGCCATTGTATTGGCCATTTACAGTTGGAAAATATTTTTCATATTTATTATAGGTTCTGCTCTTTACTTTGTGTGGATTTATGTGTTTATGAAACGCCGCCGTGAGTTGGATTTCAAACGTTTTAGCAAGCTTTCCGAAAATCAGAGTAAACTTATCCAGATTATTAACGGGATGCAGGAGATAAAACTGAACAACTACGAAAAACAAAAACGCTGGGAGTGGGAGCGTGTTCAGGCCGGTTTGTTCAAGGTTAGTGTGAAGAGTTTGTCGCTGCAGCAGTATCAGGATGCCGGTTCGGTGTTTATTAACGAAACAAAAAACATTCTTATCATCATAATTTCGGCCACTGCGGTTGTAAATGGCCAATTAACACTCGGTATGATGCTGGCCATACAATATATAATAGGTCAGTTGAATACACCATTGCGCCAGCTCATTAATTTTATGCACACGGCGCAGGATGCCAAGATTAGTTTGGAACGTTTGGCGGAGATACACGAGAAAAAAGATGAAAGTGAAGCCGGTAAGTCGTATGTGAGAAATTTGCCTGAGAATAAAGGGATAGCGATAAGTGATTTGGTTTTTCAGTACGAAGGGCCACGTTCGCCAAAGGTGTTGAATAATATCAATCTTGAAATTCCTGAAAAGAAAACAACAGCCATTGTGGGAACCAGTGGTAGTGGTAAAACCACATTAATAAAATTGTTGCTTGGTTTTTATCCGCCGGTAGCTGGAGATATTAAAATTGGAGGGACACGATTGTCTAATTATTCGCCGCAAATGTGGCGCGACAACTGTGGCGTGGTAATGCAGGATGGTTTTATCTTTTCCGACAGTATTGCAAAAAACATTGTAGTAAATGACGAACTCATTGATCAGGAGCGTTTGTTGAATGCCGTTAAAATGGCCAACATACAAGATTATATTGAAGCATTACCTTTAAGCTACAATACAAAAATTGGACAAGAAGGTGTTGGACTAAGTCAGGGGCAGAAGCAGCGAATACTGATTGCGCGCGCAATTTATAAATCGCCGGAGTATCTGTTTTTCGATGAGGCAACCAATGCGCTTGATGCTAATAACGAGAAAATGATCATGGAAAATATGGACAAATTCTCGGCCGGTAAAACGGTGGTTGTGGTAGCGCACCGTTTAAGTACGGTGAAAAATGCCGATCAGATTGTGGTGCTCGAAACAGGTGAAATTGTTGAACGCGGAACACACGAAGAACTGATTGCAAAACAAGGAAAATATTATCAACTGGTAAAAAATCAATTGGAATTGGGGAACTAATAATTGTGAAACTGCTAAATTGAAAAACTGTTAAATTGTAGATTATGCCTAAAAAATATCTGACATTGGAGAAGATTAGTGCTTATCAAATGGCATTTACATTTTCAAACGACATTTGGAAAGCGGTTTTAGCCTGGGATTATTTTGCGAAAGATACAGTTGGAAAACAATTGGTAAGAGCAGTTGATTCAATTTCTGCGAATATCGCAGAAGGCTTTGGGCGTTATTCAAAAAAGGATAAGGTTCGGTTTTATAGGATTAGCATGGGGTCGCTTGAGGAAGTTGCTGACTGGATAAAAAAGTCGTCGGTAAGAGAGCTGATTTTTTCTCAAGATAGCAACGAATATCTTCAAGCACTTGATGGTCTTAGAAAGGAGATTTATAATTTAATAAACTATACAAACGAGAAACTGAGGTACTAAGTTGCTGAAAACAATTTAACAATGGAACAATTTAACAATTGAGCAAAAGAATAGAGTGAGTCGTTAAATAAAAACAAAAAATAGATTAAGTGGCTGACGAAAAAAAAATAGAGTTACGTTCTGGCGAAGTACAAGAGATACTTGGCGGAGTTCCGTCGCGTATTGTGCGGTATGGAATTCTTGTGTTCGTAGCTATTTTTTCACTGATCATCCTGTTTAGTTTTATTTTTTATTATCCCGATATCCTTCGCTCAAATATTGTTGTAACCACCGAAAATCCACCGGCGACATTGGTTGCACGGGCAACCGGAAAGATAGACCAGCTTTTTGTTGAAGACAAAGATCATGTTCAAGCCGGGCAAACCATTGCTTTGATCGAAAATCCGGCAGATTATAACGATGTGCTTGAGTTGGAGCAAATGATAATTGCAGTTCAGCCTGCTTTTGATACACTAACCTTCACTGTTTCGCAACGCTTTAATAAAAGTCTGCAACTGGGGGCAGTGCAAGAGTATTATTCGCAGTTTTTAACCCGTTACGACGAGTTAAATGAATTCTATCAACGCAACTATTATGTGCTGAAAGAGAGATCGTATAAGGAGCAGTTGAAAAATGCAAGGATTCTTTACGATCGACTTTGGGAGCAAAAAGTTGCCATCGACAAAGAATACCAGATTAAACTGCGCAATTACGAGCGACAGAAAAAGCTGCTGGCCGGTGAGGTTGTTTCTTCCACTGTTTTGGAACAAGCTGAATCGGAGATGTTGAGTAAAAAATCGGAACTCGATGGTATTCGCTCAACCTTGGCTGAAAAGCAAATTGCTGTCAGTGAGCTGGATCAGAAAATTATTGAAAACGAAAAGGAATATCACGATTATAAAATTCAATACGAATCGGCCCTGATTGAGGCTTTCAATAACCTTAAAAGCCAGGCAAGCGATTGGTTTCTTACTTATGTACTCCGGTCGCCAATCGATGGGGTGGTTACTTTTAATAAGTTTTATGCCGAAAATCAGAATATTACCAATGGCGACCGTGTTTTAGCCATAGTGCCTGAAGATGTGGGCGAGGTAATCGGGAAAGTAGAGTTGCCTGTCCGTGGTTCAGGAAAAGTGAAGGAAGGACTAGATGTAAATGTGAAATTCGATAATTACCCGTATATGGAATACGGTTTGGTGCGCGGTAGGGTGAAAAGTGTTTCGCTGGTGCCTGAAGATAGCTTTTATATGGTAGAAATAACTTTTCCTAATGGTTTGGTAACTAATTATGATAATGAACTACAAATGCAGAGTCAGTTAATGGGACAGGCCGAAATAATAACTGAGGATCTTCGGCTTATTCAGCGAATTTTTAATCCATTAAAATCGCTTTGGAAAGAAAGAATAAAGCAGTAGTGGTTTCAGTGTTCGGTTGTTAGTTGTGTTTTACCTATTGCTTACATCGTTTTGAGTAGTGTTTAATCCTTCCGGCTTCTTCTTCAATCTTCTCTCTCTCAACTCATTTCAATCTTAATTATTTCAAAAAAAAAGTAGAAATCTATTGTTCTTTAATAATAATTCGTACTTTTGCGAGCCGTTTTTAGGGGAAAAGTGCGCTTTTCCGTCTCGAAACGATTGATAATTAAGGATTTTTGCATAATTTTGCAGTCCATTTTGGATGATGATTATTAACTATATAAAAAACAGGTAGTTATGCCAACTATTCAACAGTTAGTTAGAAAAGGAAGACAAACTAAAGTTGAGAAGAGTAAATCTCCGGCTTTAGATTCATGCCCACAACGTCGTGGAGTATGTGTTCGTGTTTATACCACTACGCCAAAGAAACCAAACTCGGCAATGCGTAAAGTAGCAAGGGTAAGGTTAACGAATGGTAAAGAGGTGAATGCTTACATTCCTGGTGAGGGCCACAACCTTCAGGAGCACTCAATTGTGCTTGTACGTGGAGGCAGGGTAAAAGACCTTCCGGGTGTACGTTATCACTTAATTCGCGGTGCGTTGGATACTGCGGGGGTTGAAGGACGTTTGCAACGTCGTTCGAAATATGGTGCGAAAAAACCGAAAAAATAAGAAAGTAAAAAAGAGTAATTAACTGCGTTATTTTCAGTGGTTTGGTTGAGTAAGGAATTCTCTCTATTGTCTTCCGGAGATGAACTGAAGACCGCCTTAGGGCAGCCGATTTAGATAACACTAAAAAGTTTTAAAATGAGAAAGTCGAAACCAAAGAAGAGGATCCTTTTACCGGATCCAAAATTCAACGACACTTTAGTAACCAGGTTTGTTAATGACCTTATGGTTGATGGTAAAAAGTCAACAGCATATGCTGTGTTTTATGAAGCCATGGATATGGTAGAGAAACGCATGAAAGATGCTGAACAATCACCTCTTGAAGTTTGGAAAAAAGCATTGGAGAACATTACTCCAAATGTTGAGGTTAAGAGTCGCCGTGTAGGTGGTGCAACTTTCCAGGTTCCAATGGAAGTTCGTCCGGAAAGAAAAAACGCTATCAGTATCAAAAACATGATTTTGTTTGCCCGTAAACGTTCGGGAAGATCTATGGCTGATAAATTATCTGCTGAGATCATCGCTGCTTTCAACGAAGAAGGTGGAGCGTACAAGAGAAAAGAAGATACACACAGAATGGCCGAAGCTAACCGTGCATTCGCACACTTCAGATTCTAGAATCATAGTTTAGTAAAATTGGTAATAGAAAATAGGTTAAAAATGGCTAAACAAGATCTAAAATATACCAGAAATATTGGTATTATGGCGCACATCGACGCCGGAAAAACCACTGTAACAGAGCGTATTCTGTTTTATACAGGTTTGACTCACCGTATTGGTGAGGTGCACGATGGTGCTGCTACCATGGACTGGATGGAGCAGGAGCAGGAAAGAGGTATTACCATTACTTCTGCTGCAACTACTACATTCTGGAAACACAAAGATCAGGAGTATAAAGTAAACATCATTGATACTCCGGGACACGTTGACTTTACTGTTGAGGTAGAGCGTTCGTTGCGTATTCTGGATGGTACTGTTGCTCTTTTCTGCGCCGTTGGTGGTGTAGAAGCTCAGTCGGAAACTGTATGGCGTCAGGCTGAAAAATACGGTGTTCCACGTATTGCATTTGTAAACAAAATGGACCGTCAGGGGGCCGATTTCTTTAACGTTTATAACGAGATTAAAGAAAAACTTGGTGCTAACCCGGTTCCAATGCAAATTCCTATTGGTTCTGAAGAAAGTTTCGAAGGGGTAGTTGACCTTGTAGAAATGAAAGCAATCCGCTGGGAAGACGATGCAGCAATGGGAACAAAGTATGTGCTAAGCGAAATTCCTGCAGAACTGCAAGAGCAAGCTGAAGAGTGGAAAGAAAACTTGGTTGAATCAGTAGCAGAAGTTGATGACGCAATTTTAGAGCGTTACTTCGAAGATCCTGACTCAATAACCAAAGACGAAATGATGGCTGTTATCCGTAAAGCAACTTTGGAAGGTGTAATCATTCCAATGATGTGTGGATCAGCATTTAAAAATAAAGGTGTTCAGCGTTTGCTGGATGCTGTTTGTGATTTCTTACCATCACCACTTGATAAAGATGAAATTACTGGTCTTAATCCGGTAATCGATAAAGAGGTGGTACGTCACCCTGATGCTGATGAGCCTTTGGCAGCATTAGCATTTAAAATTGCTACCGACCCATTCGTAGGTCGTTTGGCATTTATTCGTGTGTACTCAGGTACGCTGAATGCAGGTGATACTGTGTACAACTCGCGTACTGGTAAAAAGGAGCGTATCTCGCGTTTGTACCAGATGCACTCGAACAAACAAAATCCAAAAGACTCTATTTCAGCAGGAGATATTTGTGCTGCAGTAGGTTTTAAAGATATCCGTACTGGTGATACTTTAGGTGATATTAAAAATCCAATTGTTCTGGAAAGTATGGACTTCCCTGAACCGGTAATTGGTATTGCTATTGAGCCTAAATCGCAAAAAGACGTTGACAAACTCGGAAACGGTTTGGCAAAACTGGCAGAAGAAGATCCTACATTTGTTGTTAATACCGACGAAGATTCAGGTCAGACTGTAATTCGTGGTATGGGTGAACTTCACCTTGAAATTTTGGTCGACCGTTTACGTCGTGAGTTCAAAGTAGAATGTAACCAGGGAGCACCACAGGTAGCATACAAAGAGGCTATTACTGAATCTGTTGAATTACGTGAAGTATTCAAGAAACAGACTGGTGGTCGTGGTAAATTCGCCGATGTTATTGTAAAAGTAGAGCCTGCTGAAGAAGGAAAAGATGGTTTGGAATTTATCGATGCTGTAAAAGGTGGTCGTATTCCACGCGAATTTATCCCTTCTGTTGAAAAAGGTTTTAAAGATGCATTGGCAAATGGTCCGTTGGCAGGTTTCCCTGTCGATAGCTTGAAAGTAACACTGCTCGACGGTTCGTTCCACCCTGTGGATTCAGACCAGTTATCTTTCGAGATTTGTGCTCGTCAGGCATTTAAAAGTGCTGCTTCGAAAGCAAAACCTGCGCTTCTTGAGCCTATTATGAATGTTGAGGTTGTAACTCCAGAAGAGTACATGGGTGATATTATTGCCGACCTTAACCGTCGTCGTGGCGAAATTGCAAGCATGGATAGCAAGGGTAACGCAAAAGTAATCGAAGCTAAAGTTCCACTGTCAGAACAATTTGGTTACGTAACAGTATTGCGTACACTTTCTTCAGGTCGTGCTACTTCATCAATGGAATTTAGCCATTATGCAGAAGTTCCACGAGCTCTTGCTGAGAAAGTATTGGCAGATTGTAATGGAAAAGTTGATTTATTAAAATAATTTATAACAATTTTCTCTTATGAGTCAAAAGATCAGGATTAAGCTTAAATCGTACGATCACAACTTGGTAGACAAGTCGGCTGAGAAAATCGTTAAAACCGTAAAAACTACTGGTGCTGTAGTAAGTGGTCCTATTCCACTTCCTACTCACCGCAGAGTTTTCACTGTTTTACGTTCAACCTTCGTAAATAAAAAATCGAGGGAGCAATTTCAGTTGTCATCTTACAAACGTTTGATCGACATTTACAGCTCAACCGCTAAAACAATCGACGCACTAATGAAGCTGGAGCTTCCAAGTGGCGTTGAAGTAGAAATTAAAGTTTGATAATTTAAAGTAGTCGAAAAAAATGGCTGGTATTATTGGAAAAAAAATCGGAATGACATCCGTATTCAGTGTTGAGGGGAAAAATATCCCATGCACTGTGATTGAGGCCGGACCTTGTGTAGTTACACAAGTGAAAACGGCAGAGACCGACGGCTATGAAGCGCTTCAGTTAGCTTATGGCGAGAAAAAAGACAAGCACGCCACTAAAGCTGAAGTTGGCCACTTTAAAAGGGCTGGTGTTTCACCAAAGCGCAAAGTAGTAGAGTTTCATAACACCTATCAGGAAGAGTTTGAATTGGGACAAGAGATTGATGTTAGCATCTTCGAAGAGAAGGACTATGTTGACATTATCGGTGTTTCAAAAGGTAAAGGTTTTCAGGGTGTAGTAAAACGTCACAATTTCCGTGGTGTTAATGATGCTACACACGGTCAGCACAACAGGCTGAGAGCTCCTGGTTCTATCGGTGCATCTTCATGGCCTTCACGCGTATTTAAAGGTATGCGTATGGCTGGTAGAGACGGTGGAAAAACAATTACTATCGAAAACCTTGAAGTAGTAAAAATTATTCCTGAGAAGAATGTATTAGTGGTAAAAGGTTCGGTACCTGGAGCCAAAGGTTCATACTTAATTATTAGAAAACAATGGAACTAAGTGTACTGAATATAGAAGGAAAAGAAACCGGAAAGAAAGTCACTTTAAACGACCAGATTTTCGGTATTGAGCCCAGCGACCACGCCATTTATTTGGATGTAAAGCAATATTTGGCTAATCAACGCCAGGGTACAAGCAAAAGTAAAGAACGTGGTGAAATTTCAGGTAGCACCAAAAAGATTAAAAGACAAAAAGGTACAGGTACAGCACGTGCAGGTAGCATCAAGTCGCCAATCTTCCGTGGTGGTGGTACCATTTTTGGCCCACGTCCGCGTAATTACGGTTTCAAGCTGAACAAAAAAGTGAAGCAATTGGCCCGTAAATCAGCTTTAACTTACAAAGCAAGCGAAAAGAGCATCGTTGTTGTTGAAGACTTCAATTTTGAAGCTCCAAAAACAAAAGAGATGGTAGCATTGCAGAGCAATCTGCAAATTGCTGAAAAAAAGGCACTTTTCGTTTTACCAACTGAAAATAATAACATATATTTGTCGTCGCGAAATTTGCAAGACGTATCGGTTGTAATTGCTTCAGAGTTAAGTACTTATCAGATTTTGAATGCAAAGGCGATTGTTCTTTGCGAAGGATCTGTTGCGAAAATTGAAGAAGCATTTAACCTTTAACGGATAAAAAAGATGGAAATTTTAGTAAAACCATTAGTTACAGAAAAAATGACCGACCAGTCGGAACGTTTTAACCGTTACGGTTTTGTGGTAGCTCGCAATGCAAGTAAACCTGAGATTAAAAAAGCGGTTGAAGATCTTTACAACGTTTCGGTTGAAAGCGTAAACACCATGGTTTATGGTGGTAAAGTAAAATCGAGATACACCAAAGGCGGTATTATTACCGGTAAAACAGCGGCATACAAAAAAGCCATTGTTACTTTGGTAGAAGGAGATAGTATTGACTTTTATAGTAATATATAATAGTATATAATTAATAAGTATTATGGCAGTAAGAAAACTGAAACCAGTAACTCCGGGTCAAAGGCACAAAGTAATTGGCGCTTTTGATACCATTACTGCATCTACGCCTGAAAAATCATTGTTAGAGCCCATTAAAAAGTCCGGTGGTCGTAATAACCAGGGACGAATGACAATGAGGTATATAGGCGGGGGACATAAACGCAAATACCGTGTTATCGACTTTATGCGCGATAAAGACGGTGTTGCAGCTGTTGTCGATTCAATTCAGTACGATCCAAACCGTACTGCTCGCATCGCGCTTCTGAAATACGAAGACGGTGAAAAACGTTACATGATTGCGCCTAACGGGTTGCAAGTTGGGCAAACTGTAAAGAGCGGTACCGGAATCGAACCTGAAGTTGGGAATTGTCTTCCCCTGGCTGAAATACCTCTTGGTACTTTGGTTCATAACATTGAACTTCATCCTGGACAGGGTGGAGTTATGGCGCGTAGTGCAGGTGCATACGCACAATTGACCTCACGTGATGGCAAATATGCAATTTTAAAATTGCCATCAGGCGAATCTCGTATGGTACTTACGTCCTGCAGGGCTACAGTAGGTACGGTTGGAAATACAGAACATAACATCGAGAAATCGGGTAAAGCTGGTCGCTCTCGTTGGTTAGGAAGAAGACCTCGTGTTCGTGGTGTTGTAATGAACCCTGTCGATCACCCAATGGGTGGTGGTGAAGGCCGAAACTCAGGAGGACACCCAAGATCACGTAAAGGTTTGCTTGCGAAAGGTTATAAAACCCGTTCGAAGAAAAAAGCTTCCAACAAGTATATTGTAGAACGTAGGAAAAAATAGTAAAGAGGAATAAATTATGAGTCGTTCATTAAAAAAAGGCCCATTTATCGATTTCAAGCTTGAACGTAAAGTTATAGCGATGAATGAATCGAACAAAAAATCGGTTGTGAAAACCTGGGCCAGAGCATCAGTAATTTCTCCTGATTTTGTAGGACACACTATTGCAGTACATAATGGAAACAAATTCATCCCGGTATATGTCACCGAAAACATGGTGGGACACCGTTTGGGCGAATTTGCTCCAACCCGTACATTCAGGGGGCATGCTGGTAATAAGAAAAGATAGGCATTAATATTTAAAAGTAAGTACAATGGGTGCCAGAAAAAGACTAGCAGCTGAGAAAAGAAAAGAAGAGAAAAAACAACAATATTTTGCTGTTTTACGCAACTGCCCTACATCTCCAAGGAAAATGAGGCTTGTAGCCGATATGATCCGTGGAATGGAGGTTAATAAAGCCTTAGATGTATTGAAGTATTCTTCAAAAGAAGCATCACGCAGGGTAGAGAAACTTCTGCTTTCGGCCATTGCCAATTGGCAGGCTAAAAACGAAGGAGTTCGTTTAGAAGAAAGTGAACTTTACGTATCACAAATCATGGTAGACTCAGGTCGTATTTTGAAACGTTTACGCCCGGCTCCCCAGGGTCGTGCACACCGTATCAGAAAACGCTCGAACCACGTGACTATATACGTAGACAGTAAAGAAAGTGTTGTTGAAGAAAACCTTAATTAATATTCATGGGACAAAAAGTAAATCCGATAGCAAATCGTTTGGGATTCATCAAAGGATGGGATTCAAACTGGTTCGGTGGTGATAATTACGGCGACAAGTTGGTTGAAGACCAAAAGATCAGGAAATACCTGAATGCTCGTTTGGCCAAAGCCAGCATTTCAAGAATCGTTATTGAACGTACCTTGAAGCTGATCACCATCACCGTACATACTTCTCGCCCTGGTATTATTATTGGTAAAGGCGGTCAAGAAGTTGACAAACTGAAAGAAGAATTAAAAAAGATTACCAAAAAAGAGGTTCAAATCAACATTTTCGAGATTAAACGTCCTGAACTTGATGCTAAAATTGTTGCAAATAACATTGCACGTCAGCTAGAGGGTAAGATTGCTTACCGCAGGGCAGTTAAAATGGCCATTGCTTCAACCATGAGAATGGGAGCCGAAGGAATCAAAGTTTTGGTTTCGGGTAGGTTAAACGGAGCAGAAATGGCTCGTTCTGAAATGTATAAAGACGGCCGTACTCCGCTACATACTTTGCGTGCAGATATTGACTACGCATTGGCAGAAGCATTAACAAAAACCGGACTTATTGGAATTAAAGTTTGGATTTGTAAAGGTATGGTATATGGAAATCGCGACCTTTCTCCTAATCTTGGACAAAAGTCCGGACGTGGTGGAAACAGAGGTGGTGGTAACCGTAACCGTCGTAGAAAATAGTGGTTTAACACTCATAATCTAAAAAAGGATGTTACAGCCAAGAAAAGTAAAATTTAGAAGAGTACAGAAGGGCCGAATTAAAGGAAACGCTCAACGCGGAAACCAATTAGCATTCGGTTCATTTGGAATAAAGTCGTTGGAAGAATCGTGGCTTACCGGTAGGCAGATTGAAGCTGCCAGGGTTGCGGTAACACGTTACATGCAACGTCGAGGACAAATTTGGATACGCGTATTCCCCGATAAACCAATTACCAAAAAGCCAGCCGAAGTAAGGATGGGTAAAGGTAAAGGTGCTCCTGAAGGATTTGTTGCTCCGATAGCTCCGGGTCGTATTATTATTGAAGCTGAAGGCGTTCCATTGGAAACTGCCAAAGAAGCTTTAAGACTTGCCGCTCAGAAACTACCGGTAAAAACAAAATTTATGGTTAGACGTGATTATGTTGAAGAATAAAATTAGGTGAATCATGAAAGTAAGTGAAATCAAAGAAATGACGAACAACGAAATCGTTGAGCGTCTACAGATTGAAAAAGAAAATCTTGTTCGCCTAAGATTGAATCATGCCGTATCGCCGCTTGAAAATCCATACAAGTTGAAGGAAACTAAAGCAACGATCGCGCGATTGAATACAATTCTTCGCGAAAGAGAATTAAACGAAAATCAGAAGTAATTCAACGATGGAAAATAAAGAAAGAAATCTCAGAAAAGAGAGAATCGGGGTCGTTGTTAGTGATAAAATGGATAAATCGATTGTGGTTGCCGAAAAACACAAAGAAAAGCACCCAATCTATGGTAAGTTCGTTAACAAAACTACCAAATTCCATGTCCACGATGAGAAAAATGATTGCAACGTTGGCGATACAGTAAGGATTATGGAAACTCGTCCTTTAAGTAAAACCAAATGTTGGAGAGTAGTTGAAATAATTGAAAGAGCTAAGTAATCATGGTACAACAAGAATCAAGATGTTCGGTAGCCGATAACAGTGGAGCAAAAGAAGTTTTAGTGATTCGTGTATTAGGCGGAACACGTAAACGTTATGCGACATTGGGCGACACTGTTGTGGTTACTGTAAAAAGTGCACTTGCCGGAGGCGAGATGAAAAAAGGTACTGTATCACGCGCAATTGTTGTACGTACGAAAAAAGAAAACCGTCGTCAGGATGGTTCTTATATTCGTTTCGACGATAACGCAGTAGTACTTCTTAATAACGCTGGCGAAATGCGTGGAACACGTATTTTCGGGCCCGTAGCACGTGAATTACGCGAGAAGAATATGAAAATTATCTCACTCGCTCCAGAAGTATTGTAAAAAGAAAAAAGCTCAAAATGCAGAAAAAGTTACACATAAAAAAAGGTGACACTGTGGTTGTGATCGCTGGTAACAGTAAAGGCCAAAAAGGTCGTGTACTGGAAGTGATCCGAAAAACCGACAGAGCAATAGTTGAAGGTGTTAACATGATGAAAAAGCATACCAAACCAAACGCGGAAGCGCCACAGGGAGGTATCATTGAACAAGAAGCACCGGTGCATATTTCTAACCTTATGTTAGTTGATCCTAAAACAGGTGAAGCTACACGTGTAGGAAAGAAATTGAATGACGATGGTAAATTAGTTCGTATTTCGAAAAAATCAGGAGAGGAGATTAAGTAATGGCTTACGTACCAACTCTTAAGAAGAAATATCAGGAAGAAATAATCCCTGCTTTAAAGAAGGAGTATGATTACTCTTCTGTAATGCAGGTTCCGAAATTAGAAAAGATCATCCTTAATCAGGGTGTTGGAGCAGCAATCGCCGACAAAAAACTGATCGACGTAGCTCAAACCGAAATGACAATGATAGCCGGCCAGAAAGCCGTACAAACAATGTCGAAAAAGGATATCTCTAATTTCAAATTGAGAAAGAAAATGCCAATTGGCGTGCGTGTTACATTACGTCGCGACCAAATGTATGAATTCCTAGATCGTTTAATTGCTGTGGCACTGCCACGTATTCGCGACTTTAAAGGTATCGAAAGCAAAATGGACGGCCGTGGAAACTACACACTTGGCGTTCCGGAACAAATTATTTTCCCGGAGATCTTACTTGATAAAGTAAGTAAGATCAACGGAATGAATATTACCTTTGTCACTTCTGCAAAAACCGATGAAGAAGGTTTTGCTTTGTTGAAAGAATTAGGTTTACCATTTAAAAACGTTAAAAAGAACTAGTAATGGCTAAAGAATCAATGAAGGCACGCGAAGTGAAACGTGCAAAATTAGTTGAGAAATACGCCGAAAAACGTGCCAAGCTGAAAGCTGAGGGCGATTGGGAAGGTTTGCAAAAACTACCTAAAAACTCGTCGAAAGTGCGTTTGCACAACCGTTGTAAATTAAGCGGACGTCCGAAAGGATATATGCGCCAATTCGGTATCAGCAGGATTGATTTTAGGGAAATGGCCTCAAACGGCTTAATTCCCGGAGTTAAAAAGGCAAGTTGGTAATCGTTAAAAGAAACTTGAAAAATGAGTAAAGTAACAGATCCAATAGCAGATTATCTGACAAGGGTAAGAAATGCAATCATGGCGAAAAACCGTGTAGTTGACATTCCAGCTTCAAACTTAAAAAAAGAAATGACCAAACTCTTAAAAGAGAAAGGTTACATCTTAAACTACAAATTTGAAGAAGGTGTTGGCGTTCAGGGTAACATTAAGATTGCGTTGAAATACAATCCAGAAACAAAAATATCTGCAATAAAAGCGTTAGAACGCATTAGTAAACCAGGTTTACGTCAATACTGCGATTCAGCAAGTATTCCACGTGTACTAAATGGTTTAGGCATAGCAATAATCTCTACCTCGAAAGGTGTAATTACCGATAAAGAAGCTCGCGAGCTTAACGTAGGTGGAGAAGTTTTATGTTACGTGTATTAATAGGGAGGAACAGTCATGTCAAGAATAGGAAAATTACCCATTTCAATACCAGCAGGAGTAGAAGTAAAAGTTAACGACAATGTTGTTAGCGTAAAAGGTCCTCTGGGTGAATTGACTCAGCAAGTTGATCCGCTAATCGAGGTAGCTGTAGAAGATGCAACTATCGAAGTAAAAAGAAACGGCGAATCAAAACGCGAAAAGTCAATGCACGGACTGTACCGATCTTTGATCAATAACATGGTGGAAGGTGTATCGAAAGGATACGAAATTAAGTTAGAGTTAGTAGGTGTAGGTTACCGTGCAGAAGTTTTGCCCGATAACGTGCTCGACCTTGTATTAGGTTTTGCTCACCATACTTACCTGCAACTTCCATCTGAAGTAAAAGTAGAGGCTGTATCTGATAAACGTAGTACTCCAACCGTGACCCTGAAAAGTCACGACAAACAATTAATTGGTCAGGTGGCAGCGAAAATCAGATCATTCCGTAAACCTGAACCTTACAAAGGAAAAGGTATTAAGTTTGTTGGCGAAGTATTGAGGCGTAAAGCTGGTAAAGCCGCTGCAAAATAATTTTTTAAAAGATTAATTATTATGGCATTAACAAAAGTTCAAAGGCGAGCAAGAATAAAAAGTCGCGTACGCACAGTTGTTTCCGGCACAGCAGAACGTCCAAGATTAAATGTTTACAGAAGTAACAAACAAATCTACGTTCAGGTTATCGACGATCTGCAAGGAACAACTTTGTTGGCAGTATCATCTTCAGATAAAGGTATCGCTGAAGCCAGCGGAACAAAAACTGAAAAAGCTGCAATGGTTGGTAAAGCAATTGCTGAAAAAGCTCTGGCAGCCGGTATTACTGAAGTTGTATTCGACAGAGGTGGTAATTTATACCACGGAAGAGTAAAACAATTAGCTGACGCTGCCCGTGAAGGTGGCCTTAAATTCTAATACATTATGGCGAAAGTAAGTAATAAAGTAAAAACAAGCGACCTGGAATTAAAAGACAGGTTGGTAGCCATTAACCGTGTAACCAAAGTAACAAAAGGTGGACGTACTTTCAGTTTCTCTGCCATTGTTATCGTGGGCGACGAAAAAGGAATCGTAGGCTGGGGACTTGGTAAAGCAAGCGAAGTAACTACTGCAATTGCTAAAGGTGTTGACGCAGCTAAAAAGAATCTGGTAAAAATTCCGGTAATTAATGGAACTATACCTCACGAACAAACCGCTAAATTTGGTGGTGCAAACATCCTGTTAAAACCTGCTTCGTCGGGTACCGGTCTTAAGGCTGGTGGTGCGATGCGTGCAGTACTGGAAAGTGCCGGTATTCACGACGTTTTGGCTAAGTCAAAAGGATCATCAAACCCACACAATCTGGTAAAAGCAACAATGCACGCTTTAACCGAGTTAAGGGATGCTTATACAGTAGCAGAACACAGAGGTGTTTCAGTTGAAAAAGTTTTTAAAGGATAACACAGTTATGGCTAAATTAAAAATAACACAAGTAAAAAGTGGTATCGGTTCAACAAAACGACAAAAAGCAACATTGGAGTCGTTAGGTTTGAAAAAATTGAACCAAACTGTTGTTCACGAAGCTACTCCTCAAATTGTTGGTATGGCTAACAAATTGAGACATTTACTGATTATTGAAGAAGTTAAGTAATATTTCAAACTATTGAAATTATGAAACGGGTCTCGAGCACTCGAGACCCGTTCCATCTTATTCAATTGAATATAAAAATATTTAATAAGATGAATTTAAGTAACTTACAACCTGCAGAAGGATCGACTAAAACTACAAAACGAATTGGTCGTGGTCAGGGCTCGGGCCGTGGCGGCACATCAACTCGTGGTCATAAAGGTCAAAAGTCGCGTTCAGGTTACTCAAGAAAAATCGGTTTCGAAGGTGGTCAAATGCCTTTGCAACGTGTAGTTCCTAAAATGGGATTTAAAAACATCAACCGTGTTGAATATAAAGCAATCAACCTTGATGTACTTGAGAACCTTGCAACTAAAAAGAACCTGACTGTAATTGACAAAGAATCCTTAATTAACGCAGGTATCGCGTCGAAAAACGACAAGATCAAAATTCTTGGCGGAGGTACTTTAACTAAAAAATTAGAAGTTAAAGCTGCTGCATTTTCAAAAAGCGCGAAAGAAGCAATTGAAAAATTAGAAGGAACAACCGAAATAGCTTAAACCGCAATGAAACGATTTATTGAGACCCTAAAGAATATTTATAAGATTGAAGATCTAAGGTTCAGAATTGGAACAACAATGTTTTTCCTGTTAATTTACAGGTTAGGCTCGTTTGTTTCGCTTCCGGGAATTGATCCGGCACAGTTACAAAACCTGCAAAATCAGACTTCTGATGGATTGCTGGGATTGATTAACATGTTTTCGGGTGGTGCGTTTGCACAGGCTTCTGTCTTTGCTTTAGGAATCATGCCGTATATTTCTGCCTCAATTGTTATCCAGTTAATGGGTATCGCAGTTCCCTATTTCCAGAGGTTGCAGAAAGAGGGAGAGTCAGGAAGAAGGAAAATAAATCAGATTACACGTTATTTAACCGTGTTAATTCTGATTCCGCAGGCATCGGCATATCTCACTAATCTACACATGCAATTACCCGATTCGGCTTTCGCAATGCAAGGAATATGGTTTAACCTCCCTTCTATTGTGATTTTAACAGCAGGATCTATGTTTGTGTTATGGTTAGGAGAGCGAATTACCGATAAAGGAATTGGTAATGGTATCTCTTTAATCATTATGATTGGTATTATTGCCCGTTTACCAATGGCCGTGGTTCAGGAATTTGGATCGCGAATCAATGGTGGAGGTTTAGTAATGTTCCTGGTAGAGTTTGTTATCCTGTTTATCGTATTTATGGCATCAATTGCCTTAGTACAAGGAACCCGTAGGATTCCGGTACAATATGCGAAACGAATTGTTGGTAACAAACAATATGGCGGAGTACGTCAGTACATCCCTCTGAAAGTTAATGCTGCAGGTGTAATGCCTATCATTTTTGCGCAGGCAATTATGATGGTGCCTATTACAATTGTTGGTGTTGCTAATTCCGAAAATCTGCGTGGTGTGGCAGCTGCCTTATCAAACATCACAGGTCTTTGGTATAATTTAACACAATTTTTATTAGTGGTAGCTTTTACGTATTTTTACACCGCTATTACTATTAACCCAACCCAAATGGCAGAAGATATGAAGAAAAACGGTGGTTTTATTCCGGGTGTTAAGCCAGGAAAGAAAACTGTTGAATTTCTTGATACTGTTATGTCGCGTATAACATTGCCCGGTTCTATTTTCTTAGGATTGGTAACTATTATGCCGGCATTTGCTATGATGATGGGAATCAGCCAGTCGTTTGCCCTGTTTTACGGAGGTACATCGCTGCTAATTCTTGTTGGTGTTGTGTTAGATACATTACAGCAGATTGAAAGTCACCTGTTGATGCGCCATTATGACGGTTTGATGCAATCAGGCCGAATTAAAGGTCGTCCGGGACTCGGAGGAATGTAAGACAAATTGTAAAAGAGATATTTAGTATAAACTTATTCAAAAAAAATTAAAAGAGAATTTTATGGCAAAACAACCTTCCATAGAACAAGATGGAACAATTATAGAAGCATTATCAAACGCAATGTTTAGAGTTGAACTGGAAAACGGTCATGTTATAACAGGACACATCTCCGGGAAAATGAGAATGCATTATATTAAAATTTTGCCAGGGGATAAGGTTAAAGTCGAGATGTCTCCTTACGATTTAACTAAAGGTAGAATTACGTTTAGGTACAAAAACTAAAAATTGTATATGAAACGAGTCCCGACAAACGTCGGACATCGATACAAAAAATTAAAAAAATAATTAAGATGAAAACTCGTGTTTCAGTTAAAAAACGTAGCGAAGACTGCAAAATAATACGCAGAAAAGGACGTTTGTATGTGATTAATAAAAAGAACCCTAAGTTTAAACAACGTCAGGGGTAATTAATCTTTTAAAAGAAGAATTTTATGGCACGTATAGTAGGTGTTGATATTCCAAGTAATAAAAGAGGTGAGGTTGCTCTTACCTATATTTATGGTATTGGCCGCAGCAGAGCCATCACAATCCTTGAAAAAGCAGGTGTAGATAGTAACCTGAAAGTACAGGATTGGAAGGACGAAGATTTAGCAGCTGTACGTGAAGTTATCGGTGATAACTTCAAGGTAGAGGGTGAGCTAAGATCTGAAGTTCAGATGAACATTAAGCGTTTAATGGATATTGGTTGTTACCGTGGTATCCGTCATCGTATCGGGTTACCGGTTCGCGGGCAGAGCACAAAAAACAACGCACGTACCCGTAAAGGTAAACGTAAAACTGTTGCGAATAAAAAAATGGCCACTAAATAAGGAATTTGAGTTATGGCAAAAAAAACAGGATCAAGTAGAAAGAGAACTGTGGTTGTTGAAGCCAATGGTATGGCTCACATCCACTCGTCTTTCAACAATATTATCATTACGCTGACAAATATGAACGGAGAGGTGATCTCTTGGTCGTCAGCTGGAAAGAAAGGATTCCGTGGTTCTAAAAAGAATACTCCTTATGCAGCTCAGGTAGCTTCAGAAGAGTGTGCTAAAACTGCTTATGACCTTGGACTACGTAAAGTTAAGGTATATGTTAAAGGACCTGGTAACGGTCGTGAATCAGCAATCAGAGCAATGGCTACTATTGGTATCCAGGTTACTGAAATTGTAGATGTAACACCGCTTCCGCACAACGGTTGCAGGCCACCTAAAAGACGTAGAGTTTAATTTTAAAACGAAAAGGAAATGGCAAGATATAGAGGACCAAAATCTAAAATCGCTCGTAAATTCGGAGAACCTATCTTCGGACCGGATAAAGTTTTTGAACACAAAAACTACCCTCCGGGTATGCACGGTTTATCTTCTAAAAGAAGAAAAACTTCAGAATACGGGCAGCAGTTAAAAGAGAAACAAAAGGCAAAATATACTTACGGTGTATTAGAAAGACAATTCCGCACACTTTTCAAAAAAGCGCAAGCTGCTAAAGGTGTTACCGGTGAAGTATTGCTTCAGTTGTTAGAGTCTCGTCTCGACAACGTTGTATTCCGTATGGGTATTGCTAAAACTCGTGCTGCGGCACGTCAGTTTGTATCGCACAAACATATTACTGTTAACGGAAAATTAGTAAATATTCCATCGTACACGGTTAAATCTGGCGACGTTATTGGCGTTCGCGAGAAATCGAAATCGCTGGAAGAAATTACTGGCTCATTGCAATCGCGCAGAAGCTCACAGTACGAATGGTTAGAATGGGACGGTCAGGAAATGGCCGGTAAATTTCTGAACATTCCGGAACGTGAAGAGATTCCAGAAAACATCAAAGAGCAACTAATCGTAGAGTTGTATTCAAAATAATAAAATTACTTAGAATATTATGGCAATATTAGCATTCCAAAAGCCTGACAAGGTAATAATGTTAGAATCCGATGACAAGTTCGGACAATTCGAGTTTCGTCCCCTGGAACCGGGATACGGTATTACAATTGGTAATGCACTTCGTCGTATTCTGTTATCGTCGTTGGAAGGCTATGCAATTACAACTGTTAAAATTGAAGGTGTTGACCATGAGTTTTCTACGATTAAAGGAGTTATTGAAGATGTAACTGATATTATCCTTAATCTGAAGCAAGTTCGTTTTAAAAACGAGGTGGAAGATTTTGACAGCGAAAAAGTATCTATTTCAATCAGCGGCCAGGAAGAATTTACTGCTGGCGACATTAACAAATTTATGACCGGTTTCAGAGTACTGAATCCTGAGTTGGTAATTTGCAGAATGGAGCCGGACGTAAAAATTCAAATGGAATTGCAAATCAGCAAAGGACGTGGTTACGTTCCTGCTGTTGAAAACAAGCCGGTTGAAGAAGAATTTGGTGTAATTCCGATCGATTCGATTTACACACCAATTAAAAAGGTAAAATACGCCGTTGAAAACTATCGTGTTGAGCAAAAAACTGACTACGAAAAATTAGTTCTGGATATTGCTACCGATGGTTCGGTTCACCCAAAAGATGCATTAAAAGAAGCAGCTAAAATTCTGATTTATCACTTCATGCTATTCTCAGATGAAAAGATTACTCTTGACACTGATGAGAAATTTGCAAACGAAGAGTTTGACGAAGAAGTACTGCACATGCGTCAGTTGTTGAAAACTAAACTGGTTGATATGGATCTTTCGGTTCGTGCTTTGAATTGTTTGAAAGCTGCGGATGTAGATACATTAGGAGACCTGGTTACCTACAACAGAAACGACCTGCTGAAATTCAGAAACTTTGGTAAAAAATCGTTAACCGAATTGGATGACCTTTTAGATAACATGGGACTGAATTTTGGAATGGATATTTCCAAGTATAAACTTGATAAGGAGTAAAAGGCAATGAGACATAATAAGAAATTTAATCACTTAGGCCGTACAGCGCCACATCGTAAAGCGATGTTGGCAAACATGGCAAGTTCACTTATCGCGCATAAGAGAATTTCAACTACTGTTGCAAAAGCGAAAGCATTGCGTATGTACGTTGAGCCACTGATTACAAAGGCAAAAGAAGATACTACACACTCTCGCAGGGTAGTTTTTAGCTATCTGCAAGATAAAGATGCTGTATCGGAATTGTTCCGCGAAGTAGCTGTTAAAGTTGCTGACCGTCCGGGAGGATACACTCGTATTCTTAAAACTGGTAGCCGTTTAGGCGACAACGCCGATATGTGTATCATCGAGTTGGTTGACTTCAATGAAGCTATGTTGGCTGCAAAAGAAGAAGCTGCAGCACCTAAAAAACGTCGTTCTCGTCGTGGTGGTGCTAAAAAAGCTGATGCTGCTGCACCAGTTGCAGAGGCTGAAGTTGTTGAAGAAGTTAAAACTGAAGAAGCTCCGGCTCCTGAAGCAAAAGCTGAAGAAACAACCGAAGAGCCTAAAGCTGATGAAGCAAAGAAAGAAGACTAATAATTTTCTTTACCATATTGAAAAGCCGGATTGTTTTACAATCCGGCTTTTTCATTTATATAAGCCTTGTTATATAGGCCGGCTTTCCGCTTTGTGAAAAAGTAGCCACTATAATTTTTTGCTTTCCGCAGCCGTGTAACAGACGAACTACAAGATTTAGCTGCTTCCTGCAACCGTGCAAGAAGCTTTCCACAACATTTTTTGTCCGCTGCAGCTGTGCTACATGGTCGCCAATAAGTTTTTTGGGTTGTTGCAGCCGTGCAGGAGGCGAGCCAACACGTTTTTTTGCTTGCTGCAGCACTGCAACAAGGTAGCCAACAAGTTTGCTGAGCAATTACACGGCTGCAGGAAGCCTAAAATCAGGTAGTTATAAGGAGGTTGTATTCAAATGCTTGTTAATTACGGCAAGCAACTGTTCGCGGGTAAGTGGTTTTCCCACAAAGTCGTCGCAGCCGGCCTCAAAAGCTTTTACTTTATCATCGTCGGAAACATAAGCTGTTTGTGCAATGACCTTAATTCCGGGAGCTACCGATTTTATTCTTTGGGTAGCTTCGTAGCCACTTATATCGGGTAGTCCAATATCCATAAGCACCAGAGAGGGCATTTGTGAGCAGGCAATATCAACACCTTCTTTCCCGTATTCGGTACACACTAGTTTTAGCCCGGTGTCGTCAAGTATTTTTTGAATCAGGCGTGTGTTGGCAAAATTATCTTCTACCAATAAAATGGTTTCGTTATTAAATTGGTATACTTTTCCGTTAGTGTTGGCATTTTTGTTAGCCGGTTTTACTTCGGCTTGGTGGTAAGGAATGCTAAAATAGAAGGTGGTTCCCCCGATTTGCCCTTTTGAGTGGTCTTTCTGTACCGATTCTAGCCTGATTGTGCCTCCCAGTAGATCTAACAAGCCTTTTACAATCGACAGCCCCAAACCGGTACCACCGTATTGTTTCTTTTTATCGGTGTGCACTTGGGTAAAACGTTCGAAAATGGCCTGTTGTTTATCGACCGGAATACCAATTCCGGTATCGCGTACATAAAACTCAATAATCTTTTCATCTACTATAGAGCAACCTCCTTCAATTGTTCCCTCATCAGTAAATTTATAGGCATTACCAATGAGGTTAATCAGTATTTGTCGGAGCTTGCCTTTGTCGGTAACAATAGTATCGGTTAGGCACGAACAGGTTTTTAAATTGAAATGTATGTGCGGTTTATTAAGCTGGTGTTGGTATTCTTTAAAAAAGATTTCTAGTTCCGAAAACAGTTCATTTAAACTAAATGTTTCATTAAATAGAGGTAATTGCCCCGATTCTATTTTCGCAAATTCAAGAATATCATCGATAATACTTAATAGGTTGTTCGAACTTTGATTAATAATATCAGAGTATTGTATCAGTTGTTCCTTGTTGTTGTATGAGTGTGGCAGTAGCGACGAAAACCCAATAATAGCATTCATTGGTGTACGTATTTCGTGGCTCATATTGTGTAAAAATGCGGTTTTCAGGCGGTTGCTTTCTTCGGCCTGTTCTTTTGCTATTACTAATGCGCTGGCTGCTTTTTTTCGTTGTGTAATATCGTGTATAATCGAGTGGAAAACGATTTTATTGTCGATCTCAACACTGCTGCTGAAAACTTCAACATCGCGTATTTCATTATTTTTTAACCGATGCTTAAGTTCATAACGAATACTTCCTTTCTTCTTCAGATTTTCAGTTTCTTTTTTGATATTCTCATCCGAGAGGGGATTGATCTCATATATTGTCATATTCCGAAGTTCCTCTCTGCTCCACCCATAAAAATTTGATGCTGATTTGTTGGCATCAATTATTTGCGATGTTTCCGGGTCGACCAATATTTTTATTGCTGAATGATCTTCAAATAACTTCCTGAATTTCTCTTCGCTTTTTTGTAATGTATGTTCAGTTTCGCGTCTTTTGGCTTCTACTCTTAGCACATTTCTGACTTTTGCCAGCGAATAGAAGTAGAATGCCAAGGCAAGTAGCAATAAAAAAAAGGCAATAAAAGAATGATTTCGGAAACGGGTTAGTGCATTAAAAATATCTGCTTCATGCGATGAAATAAGGATGGTCCAGTAGGTATTCCCCAACGAAGTGCGATAAAAGGTAACGTATTGTTCTTCAATAAGGGCCTCTCCATAGCTGGTTTCTGCACTATGATAACTTTTGAAGATTCCGCTGCTGTCGAGGGTTATATTTGACATTAGTTGCTTGGAAAGTTCCTGTTGTTGAGTGTCATTTATAAATGTTCTTCCGGTGTGTTCTTCAACCGAGCAATAAATTTCTGTTCCGTTTTCGCTGAGTAGCCAGGTTTCCCCCGTTCCCTGCGTTTTTATATTGCCCAGGTACTGTTTTCCTAATTCATCTATTGGGATAAGAATAGCCAGACTGCCCATAAAAGAGGATCCGCTATACACCGGAACATGATAGGCAATGCTCAGATATCCCTGCACCGACATAAACACATCGCTGATAACTGATTGGTGGGTTCTTAAAACCTGTTTTACATGATCCTGGTACGAGATATCATTGCCGATTACAGATGGTTTTTCCGGGAAGGTAGACAGTATTCGGCCCGTAGAGTCGATCCGGGTGATAGCTGCTAAAATAGAGCTGTGTTCATTATAATAACCTTGTAGTATTTCTTTGCTACTGTCAGTTACCCTAATAACATCTTCAAGCTTTGCAAGAAATTTCAAATCGGCTTCCGAATCCTTAAAAAACGAGGTAATTCCCATGGAAGCTGTTTGAGCCAGAATGAGTTGTTCGTTATTGAATTCGTTAATTGTGGTAAGTTTAATATTGCGGTATACTAAAAAGAATACAATGGAGAATAGTGTTAGCAAAACCGGAATAAACAGGTAACGGTAAAACGATTTTATTTTAGTGATTAGCACATAATTCATGGTTTCTGTATACTTGCCCACTACAATGCTGTAAAATGGGTAACGGGTTGTTTTTTAAGACTATAAATCTATATAGAATTATTGTGCTATACAATATAATATACATAAAATTTATTTAGCTCTTAATCTGTTTGATTAAAAGTAAGATGTACTTGCTTTTTGATGTGTATTGTGTATTCTAACTGAAGGAACAGCAGTTACACCGAATTAAGAACTCAGATTACTGGTTATTTTAACGAACTACACATTGTAAATAGCAGTTCGCCACCTTCCATAATTTGTTGATGGGTGATGTAGCGTTTATTTAGTGTTTTACCATTGAGCTCAACTGATTTTACATAAATATTCTTAGTGCTGTTATTTTCTGCTTTTATTGTAAATATTTTTCCGTTTGGCAGATTGATTACAGCTTTGTCAAGCGAAGGACTACCCAGGTAATAAATACCGTTAGCCGGATTTACCGGATAAAATCCCATTGTGGCAAATACGTACCACGCCGACATTTGGCCGCAGTCTTCGTTTCCGCAATACCCATCGGGTTTGTTGGAGTACTGTGTATCGATAATTTCACGAATGTATTTTTGCCCTTTCTCCGGGGTTTTGGTAAAGTTGTAAAGGAAAGGAACATGGTGACTGGGTTCGTTTCCGTGTGCATATTGCCCGATCATTCCGGTGCTGAAAATGGGCAACTCATCGTCGGCAACGGGGGAGTAGGTAAACATACTGTCGAGTAATTCGGAGAAGCGTTCTTGTCCCATCGTATCCCGAAATCCTTCAATATTGTGCTGTGTTGCAAACAGGTAATGCCATGCATTGCTTTCGCAGTAAACGTTGGAATATTCTTTTGAAACAAATGGCTCCAAGAACTTGCCATCCGTGTCTTTGGCTCTAAAGAAATTGGTTTTTTCATCGTAAAGGTTTCTCCAGTTGTCGGCTCTTGCTGAGAACTGTTTGTAGTCCTGTTCTTTACCCAAGGCTTTGGCAAACTGCGCTATGCACCAGTCGTCGTAAGCGTATTCGAGTGTTTTTGATACCGACCAGTTTTCACCTTCTTCGTTAAACGGAACATAGCCGTATTCGCGATACAGTTTCATTTCCTCCGAGTCATTCATTCCCGAGGCACGACAAGCTTCATAAGCTTTTTCAGCGTTTATGGGCAAGCCTTTAAAATAGGCATCAACAATTACCGGAACGGCATGATAACCGATCATCATATTCGTTTCGTTTCCGGCCAAAGACCAAACAGGTAACAACCCGGTTTCGTCGCAATGAGCCAGCATCGACTGGATCATATTCTGCACTTCATCGGGGCAAACAATCGTATACAGCGGATGCGCAGCACGGTATGTATCCCAAAGCGAAAAAGTGTCGTAGCGTTTAAAGCCGTTGGCAACATGTGTTTTTTGATCGGCACCTTTGTAGGCTCCGTCAACATCGCTTAGCAAGCTTGGCGTTAAAAACAGGTGATAAAAATTGGTGTAAAATACTTCCTTTTGGTAATCGCTTCCTGAAACTTTAATTGTTGAAAGTTGCGCTTCCCATTTTTTGTCAGCTTCGGCGCGTACTTTGTCAAAATCCCAATGATTGAGTTCGGCCTGCATATTTTTGCGTGCTCCCTCAACCGATACGGATGACAGTGCTACTTTCACCAAAACTTGCTCACCTTCGGTTGTGCTGAAGGTGGTTTTAAAACATGCACTTGTACCACCTACTTCCGACTGGTTTTGTAAATCGTTTTCAGGAGATAGTTCAATCTTCTCAAACGGTTTCGAGAATTCGGCAACAAAAAATACATGCTGAACTTTTGCCCAGCCTGTTGATTTTCGTACGCCCGAAATCGTATGGTCGTTCTCTATTTTTATTGTTGTTTCTGTCGGTGTGTCCCAGTTTAGGGCGTAACCCAAATCGAGTATTATTTTGCTTTCAGCATCTGCAGGAAAAGTGTAGCGGTGCATGCCAACACGTTCGGTAGTAGTCAGCTCAGCTTCAATTCCTGAGCTTTCCAAAAGTACTTTGTAATAACCAGGAGAGGCTTCTTCTTTATCGTGACTGAATTTAGAGTAGGGGCGGTAAGCCTTTTGATCAGGCCAAAGATCATCGGTAAAACGCGTGTTGGTGGGGAATAACAACAGGTCGTACATATCTCCGGCTCCGGTGCCGCTTAAATGCGTGTGACTAAAACCGGCAATGGTAGAGTCGGGCCAGAAATAACCGGCAATGCGATCCCAGCCACCAATACCGTTATCGGGGCTGAGCTGTACCATGCCAAACGGAACAACAGCTCCGGGGTAAGTATTGCCCGGTCCGTTGGTGCCCACAAAAGTGTTAACGTATTGCGTAAGTTTTTCAGCGTTTGGTGTTTCTTGTTTTGCGCAGCCAAATAAAGCTATTGCCAGAAATAGTATCGATAGTTGTTTCATTGTTTATAAATCAAGTAGCGAGTTATGATTTAGGTGAATTGAGAAAATAATGTTTTCAGCAATCCATTTCAATCTCATCAACCTTATTAATAGTTAATCTCCAAAACCCCGCCTTTCACCAAATCGGCGTGGTTAATGAAAAATGATTTTAGCTTTTTACCGTTCAGCGAAATGCTTTTTATTTTGTCGCCCGAGCCAGTTTTTTTGATGATTAGTTCCGAGCCGGGATAGAAATTCTGATCCAGCTGGATTTTTACTTCATCGAAAACAGGCGAGGCAATAGCGTAATTCATATCGCCCGGCAATACAGGGTAAATCCCCATCATTGAATAAACAATCCAGGTCGACATGGTTCCGGTATCGTCGTTCCCCGGTAAACCGTCAGGAGCGTTTTTAAAGTAGGTAGTCATTAAACGACTTAGTTCTTTTTGGGTGCGCCATTCTTCGCCTTTTACATAGTTAAAAAGCCACGGGTAATGAATATCCGGTTCGTTGGCCATATCAAAATGTCCGTCGTCGAAAATTGCCTGAAGTTTTTTTACAAAGTTCTTTTTTCCACCGTTCAGCGCTATCATTCCATCCATATCGTGGTGTACACAAAACGTATATTGGTAAGCATTACCTTCGTGGAATCCCGGGCTTGGTTCAAAATTCTCTCCTTCACGTGGGTTAAAATCAGGCATAAACTCTCCATTTTCCAACTTCGGACGGATAATTCCAAACTCCTTATCGTAATAGTTTTTGTAGCCTCTCGACTGTTTCAGGAAACGTTTGTAATCGTCGTTTTTACCCAAATCTTTTGCCAGTTGTGCCAGGTTCCAGTCGGCAATGTAATATTCCAGTGCATGCGACACCGAATTGTCGTACTGTTCCGTTAGCGGCACATAACCATGCGAAATATAGTGGTCGATATCCGGGCGGATTTTGTTTTCAGCTCCGGGTGTAGTTGCCGATTTGTACATAGCTTGGTAAGCCTTCTCAATATCAAAATCACGGATGCCACGAAACCAGGTGTCTACAATTACTGGTATTGCCGGATCGCCCTCCATAACGTGAGTTTCGGTGCTGTTTAGTTCCCAGCGTGGCAGCCAGCCACTTTCGTCGTACATCTCTATCATCGATTGTACTACATTCAATTGTTGTTGCGGAAACACAAGGCTCATAAACGGATGCAAATTGCGGTAAGTATCCCACAACGAAAAAGTAGTGTAGCGCTCGCCATTCGGGTGTGTTTTTATCTCGAACGACTCCATGGCCGGGTACTGTCCGTTTACATCGCTTAAAATATTCGGGTGAATTTGAATGTGGTATAATCCTGTGTAGAAAACTGTTTTCTGATCATCAGTTCCGCCTTTTACAGTAATGGTCGACAATGCTTTGTTCCACTTTTTTTCTGCTTGCTTGCGGGTAGCTTCAAAATCAAAATTCTTCGATTCGTAGTTTAAATTCAATCGGGCATTATCAATACTTACATATGAAATTCCTACTTCAACCATAATTTCCTCGTTGGCTTTGGTATTAAAGGTAACCCAGCTTCCTATACTGTCGCCAGCCATTTCGGCTTTAAAATTTTTATAGTATTTAATTTTATCGCTGGTTGCCGACCACGCTGCTTCCGGTCCCATTTTTGGCATTTTTTTCCATACGCCAAATTCTTCAGCCGGTTTGCTAAATCGGGCTACAAAATAAACGGGGCGTTCAGTGCCGTCGTTGTAGCAGAAAGTGCCGGTCATTCGCCAACCTTCAATTTCACGGTTGTTTACAATTTTTATCGATGCACCGCTTTCATTGGTTAATCCGTTGCCCAGGTCGATAAGAATATTCGATTGCCCAGCCGGGAAAGTAAAGCGGCTGATACCTGTTCGTTCAGTTGCCGAAACTTCAGTATTGATATTGTATTTATTCAGGTAGGTAGAATAATATCCCGGGTGCGCCACCTGTTTACTCATTTCCGATCCGTATTCGCGGTGATCGCCGTTAACGTTGCCCGTTGTTGGCATCAACAGGATTACCCCCAACTCGGGGCAGCCAACACCGCTTAGGTTAACATGCGAATAGCCAGTAAAATATTTATTGTCCCACGAGTAGGGTGTCGACCACCAGCCATCGTCTTTGTCGCGAGCATTTAATGGAGAGTTGCCACTAACGTTAAAAGGTACTACCGAAACCATTCCGCGAGGAACCACAGCTCCCGGATTGGTTGTTCCGTAGTTAGTTGTCCCGATAAAAGGATTTACCCAATCAGCCGGAGTTTGTGCCGAAATTGAATAGGTACAAAACAAAAACGCAAATAATTGAACGGCTCTCTTTTTTAGTTTATTCATTTTGGTGTCTTAGTTCTTAAATATTTTACAAAGTGCAAATATAAGTATATTTCAATGCGGCATCAAAAATGTAAAATTATAGAGATCATTCTTTTTTGATTGCTAAATTTGTGGCAGAAGCTAGAACTACATGGAGGACTTTTCTGTACTATATTCTTATTTCGAAAAAATTGGCAAGCGTAAACTTAGTGATGCTGACAAAGTGGAGATTGCTTCTGTTTTCAGGCGAGAACAGTTTAAAAAAAAGGCGAGCATATTTAGTGCCGACGATCAGAATACGCGTCATTACTACATTGAAAAAGGGTTGCTGCGTATGTATATCATCGAGCAGAGTGGAAAAGAGTTTAATGTACTGTTTGCTAAAGAGCGGCAGTGGCTGGGTGATTTAGCTACGCCGGCTGCCACTTCCTATTTCATGGACGCGGTGGAAAACACCACCGTATTTTCAGTTGACGAGGAAGGTTACTCCTTGCTCACAAAGAAATATCCGGCGCTGGGAGCTTATATCCGGCGCTCGTATATTTTTCTGCAAAAACGATTTGTTTCCATTCTCTCGAAAACTGCTGAAGATAATTACGAAGAGCTTTTAAAAAACGATCCCGACCTGGTTCAACGCCTTCCGCAATATCATATTTCGTCTTATCTGGGTGTTACTCCCGTGTTTTTAAGTAAAATTATTGCTAAAAGAATAAGAAAAAAGACTTAAAAGTATTTTTCTTAAACTAGTTTATTTTTTCCGTTTCAAATTCGCCGTATGTTTGCAGTAGAAAATTATTAGTAAACATTAAACAAAAATTGAAAATGAAAAAATTAACTACTTTATTAGTACTTGCAATAACAATAACAACAGCAAGTTTTGCATCGAACGGAAAAGGCGAAAAAACAACTTATAACGTCGACACAAAAGCCAGCAAAGTATATTGGACAGGTAAAAAAGTTACAGGTGAACATACCGGATACCTTAACCTGGCCGGAGGAGAAGTTTTTGTAGAAGGCAAAAAGGTTACAGGAGCGAACCTTAATCTGGATGTGACTTCAATTGAATGTACTGACCTGGAAGGGGAGTGGAAAGATAAATTAGTAGGCCACTTGAAATCAGAAGATTTCTTTTCGGCAGAAAAGCACCCGGTAGCCAACTTTAAAATTAAGTCATTCGATAATGATAAAGTTGTTGGAGACCTTACTATCAAAGGAATTACAAACGAAATTTCGTTTCCTGCAGAGGTGAAAGTTGATGGAGATGTTTTAACCGCAAATGGTACAGCTTCTATCGACCGTACAAAATGGAATATTAAATATGGTTCAGGAAAATTCTTCAGCGATTTGGGTGATAAAATGATCCACGATGAATTTGATATTAAATTTGAATTGAAAGCTACAGCTTCAGAAGGATCGACTTCGAGCAAGTAAGAAAATACGCCATAAGAAAACAGTAATACAATTAAGGTTCGGAAGAAGGGAATTAGTGAGGAGTTTGTGATGGAGAGAACCTTGGCCGGTGTCTGAAGATGCGTTTAGCGCACAACCGGACACCGGCTTTTATTTAAAAAACTTATTGATGTTTATTCCCATTCAAAATATTAAAAAACAGAAAATGATGAAAACAATTTTATACAAAGCAGATTCAAGAGGATATGCCAACCACGGTTGGTTAGAGACGAGACACAGTTTTAGTTTTGCCAATTATTTTGACAGAGAACGAATGAACTTTGGTGTGTTACGTGTGATAAACGACGATGCCATTGCCGGAGGACAAGGTTTTGGAACGCATCCGCACGATAACATGGAAATTATTACCATACCGCTGGAGGGCGATTTGGAACACAAAGATAACATGGGCAACCAGGCCGTTATTCGCGAAGGCGATGTGCAGGTGATGAGTGCCGGAACTGGCGTTTACCACAGCGAGTTCAACCATCACCCGAATAAAACATTAAAGCTTTTCCAGATTTGGCTGTTTCCCAACAAACAGAATGTACAACCGCGTTACGATCAGATATCTATTCGCGATGTAGCCGAAAAGAACAAGCTGTATCAGGTGCTTTCGCCTAATCCCGACGATCAGGGCGTATGGATTCACCAGGATGCATGGTTTTTCCTGGGAAATTACGATGCCGGAAAAACAGATTCGTATACCATTAAAAAAGCAGAAAATGGTATTTTTGTAATGGTGATAGAAGGCGAGGTGAACATTTCAGGTACAGAATTGTCGAAACGCGATGCAATAGGAATTTGGGATGTTGATTCAGTAGACATTACCGCTTCGTCAGATGCCCGGATTCTATTGATGGATCTGCCAATGGAAATAAAATAAACAGAACACAAAAGTTATGACAAAATATCAAATACATCCTTTATTGGAGAAAAGATGGAGTCCGCGTGCCTTTTCAACGGCACCGGTTCCCGAAGAAGACGTGAACGAAATTTTTACTGCGGCATCGTGGGCTGCCAGTGCCATGAACGAGCAACCCTGGCGATATGTTTATGCCTTGCGTGGTACAGAGGGTTTTGATTCTCTATGGAATTGTCTGGCAGATGGGAACAAACCCTGGACAAAACAGGCGGCCGTTTTATTTGTGGCGATTAAAGTTGATACGTTTTTAGAAAACGGTAAGCCAAATAATTGGGCAATGCACGATGTGGGTATGGCCAATGCGCAGTTGTTGCTTCAGGCAACAAGCAAAGACATTTACGGCCACCTGATGGCTGGTTTTAGTAGCGACAAGGTGAAAGAGCTTTTACAGCTGGACGAGAATCATTCTCCGGTTTGTATGGGAGCACTGGGGTATCTGGGTGATGCCGATTCGCTGGATGAACCTTACCAGTCGCGGGAAAAAGCACCGCGTACAAGAAAATCGTTAGATGAGTTTGTGAGGAAGTTATAAGCAAGAAAAGGTTGATATATATGAAAAATCCCGGCTTGTTTCAAGCCGGGATTTTTTCTTATTGTCATAATCTTCAGACTCCCTTTTACAATTTTCTGATTTTAATGTTTCGGAACCAAACGGTATAACCGTGGTCCTGCAACCCGATAAAACCTTCTTTTGAGATTCCTTCCTGGAAACCTTCAAAGTCTTTGAATTTGCTGTTTTCCACCAATTGATCCCACTCGTCGGTCCAGTGGCTGTACGAAACAACTTCAGTACCGTTCATTGATACGGTAACTTGCCCGTCTTTAACTTTTATTACGCAGGTATTCCATTCGCCTGCCGGATTAACGGTTGAAGGATCTGCTGCAATCATGTCGTACAACGAACCGGCCAGGTGACTGTCTATTTTATTGTCGGTAGCGTCTTTATTGTCGAGCACCTGAATTTCCGGTGCTGCATAATAAATCGGTTTTCCGGGCAATTCTCTTACATAATAGAAAATTCCGGAGTTGGCCATTTTTCCTGCTTTCCAGTCAATCGAGAATTCAAAATCCTTATACTTCTCATCCTTGAAAATAATATCGCCATTGGCTCCCTGTCCCGGTTCTTTACCTTCTCCGGTAAAAACTTTCATAGCATCGTCTTCTATCTTCCAGTTGGCGGGCATGGCCGTTCCGTTGTATTGACACCAGCCGTCAAAATTTTTGCCGTTAAACAGCAGAACCCAGCCTTCTTTTTTCTCTTGCGACGACAGTTTGTTAGCTTTTTTCGAAAACGCAGGATTGGCAATCAACAAAGCTGCCAACATTGCGAAACTGTAGAAAATACTTTTTCTCATGATTAATTTATTGAAATTGTGGTTTAATTGATATGCTATAAATATAGCAAAAACAATTTCTGCCTGCGAGGAAGAGCAGGCGTTTCTTTTGATAAATATTTTCTAAAGAAGGACTTTCTGGATTAGTGATGTTCTGTGTATCGGAAAATTAGGAGTGCCCTTTTACAACGATTATCATAATTTTCAGATTCAGCCTGAAAAAGTTATAAAGCTGAACCGGGAAGAATGTTCGCCAGAATCGGGTCCAACGTGTTGGAATTGGCGGATAAAATTCATCTTTATAAGCAGTGGTTAATCTATTTTGTTTTTCCATGATTTAAATTTTAAGTTTCGAATCTATTCTATATTTCTACAATTAAACAGTTTATCAGTTTCTCAATTTCCATTCAATCCCGAACTACTCAGGCAACAACCACCAAAACGGATAACCTTTGGCTTTGTGCAGAAACATGTAGTGTAGAAATAGTTTTATCCAGTGCCCGGCTGTACCAATCTCTCCAACGGTTGAGTTGATATTACGGCCCCATTCCGGGTATTTCTCCCAGTCGGGAACCACCGGCGAAACGGTCATTGTAGCACCCAATCCTTTGGTCATGCTGTAACCGGCCGAAACAATACAGGCGGCTCCCATACGCCCCATATTGGCGGTGTGTTTATGTTCGAATGTGCCCTTCTTAATTCCTTCGGCAATATTTTGCGCCACAATTTTACCTATAACACCCGAAGGCATTCCTGTGCGTGGTGGTGCCGGAAAGATTGCCCTTCCGTTGGGACTTTTCATTGGTTTCGAAATCGAATGGGGTGGTGCAAAAGCAATGCCCGTTGCATACATATTCGGGTAGACCGGACTCTGATAAGTTTGTGGCCAGTCGTTTATGTGCCATTCCTCATAAGGTTTTGGATTGTAGTCGGCATCCACTTTCATAAAACCGTTGGGTGCAAAAATTTTTGCAGTAATGTCTTCACCTTGTTTATCGAAAGCTTTAAACGGCTGCCCCGAGAAACCGGGGATGAGCATCGCAAAGTCGAACTCAACGGTTTTTTCTTCGCCATCAAGAGTTTCGTAATAGACTTTTCCCGGATCTACTTTATAAACCCCGGCGCGTTTTATCCAGTTAATATTGTTCTCGGCAAATACCGATTCGGTAAAAACTTTGGTGGAAGTAACATAACCGCCACGTTTTACAAAGGCGCCACCCATTCCGAAATCGCCCACCTCGTATTCGTTCGATATCCAGGTAATTTCAGCCAGGTGTAACAGTTTGCGTCGTTTTAGCTCAAAAGCAATATTCAGTGCATATTCAAAAGCCGCTCCCTGGCAGGTAGCCATCGGGTGACCGGTGCCAATGAGAAAACGTTGCTTTTCGCCCTTTTTCATTTTTTCGATGCTTTCCTGTAGCTCTTTCCAGGCGTGGGCAGCATGATCGTACGAACATACCGAAACCGTGTTTTTGCCCGGCCCGAGACCTTCGGTACCGCCAAAATTAAGTTTGGGCCCGGTGGCATTTACCAGGTAATCGTACTCCATTTTCCCGGTTTCGCCACGTTTATCTTCCGAGGTGTATTCAATATCTACAAAGGGCTTATCCGACGCGGTATCGCCTTCAGGGTGAATTGCTGTGGCTTTAGCCTGACGAAAATCGATGCCCCAGCGTTTATACACTTTTTGCAGTTTAAAGCGCACCTGATCTACACTCATTCGGCCAACGCCCACCCAAATATTCGAGGGGATCCATTGGTAATACTGGCTTGGAGATACAACAATTACGTCGTGTTTTTTACCCAACTTTTTTTTCAGAAATGCTGCTGCGGTATGTCCGGAGATTCCGGCGCCGAGAACGACTACTTTCATACTGTTTAAGTTTTTTATTTTTTAGTGGTATCGAATGCAACCTGCGTGACATTTATTGTGGTTTAACGAAATAAATACAAGCACGTTTCATACGTTTAGAATTTTTGAGTTTTGATAAGATAAACAAAACTTTGTTGACAAAGGTTTTTGTGTGTCTGTTGTAAAATGATGTTATTGAGCATGTTGTGTGATCGGAGTCACCTTGGGGTCTTATGCCGGTGGTTACCATTTGGTCTCTTTGTATTGGCATGCTACGTGGTGCTTATTTTTGCTGTAAATGCACAAAAGACCTGAATACTTAATCTTTTCAATGGTTTTGGTGTGTAGCTGATGCCCGTCTTTAATATCAATCGAAATAATCTAATCCTCCGACTCCTGCGGAGCCACCTCCTTTTAAAAAAGGAGGACGTAGAAACAGCAATGACGAATAGGTTTTGAGAAATAGGGCAGCAGACAATTAAGTGTATTATTCTTGTTTGAGATTGCTACATTTGATCGGACATTAGGTTAAGATCTGATTTGTTATAAAATTGTATCTTAGAATTATGAGTATAGAAAGACGAACATTTACACGAGAGTTTAATCTCAACGCTGTAGAATTGAGTTATTCCAGAGATAACATTGTAGAATTGGCACATGAGATACAAATAATTTAAGTAAGTTGATGAATGAATAAAAGCCAGCCTATAACAGCCTATATTGCAGGGGGGCAGGAGGTTCTCCAATTGCGAATTCTCATATGGCAAATAATTTATACCGTGTGTTAAGTGATCAACAAGTTATTGTGGTGTTAGTTTAAAATTAATATAGTTGTAAAGAGGTGACAATTGTTTGGGGTATTTGTTAAAAATGAGTGGTTGACTTTTTTGTTTTGAAGACAGAACAACAAGATAGACGAGGTAGAATCATATTTTGCGTACAAAACACCCATTTTGAAAATTCAGATGCTTGTTTTATTTGTAAAACATCTGTTTGAAAATATTTTTTTTATGTTTCGTACGCAAAACAAGTATCTGAACTGTTATTTTCCTTCGCGCCACACCACGTCGAAAGTTTATGTTGTTGTTTTTTAAAACTTAACTACCAGAAACATAAAAAATATGTTTAGTTTTGAAGCACTAAAATTGAATACCGTGAATACACGCCCTGGAATAACAGTAAGAATATTTTTCATAATTAAATAATAATTACCTAAGGTTTATGCTAGCTCCGATATAAGAAGTTATGGTATGCCTTTGGTTGACAGATAAATGAGTTCCGGCTAGGCAAAACCTATGCGAGAAAATGCAAATCAAACAATCTATAAATAGTTAAAAATCATCAAATGGACCAAAAACAATCTTTTAACCTGAATGCCGACTTTTTAGGCGGATTTACCGCAGTTTTTATGAAGCTCGTTTTTGTAATTATCGTCGTTTATCTTCTTTTAATGATATTAAATTTCCTGCGCGACAAATTCATAAATAACGAAGCAACAAAGCAAAAAGAGGATATTTCCGATTTACTCATCATACTGCACAAATTATTCTACATCTCCGGATTTGGGTTTGTAATTGCAAATATTTTTCAGTTTCTGCTATCCCAAATTAATAGCCATCACGGTAATATGCCGGCAATGAATTTCAGAGGCGAATGGGAATATTTAACCTTTGGAATTATAATAATCTTTGTGGGTATTGGCTTTAAGGTGGCCAATAAAATTCTGCAAAAGAACAAAACGGAATAAATGCGAGCTGTACAATGTGGGGAATATTTAGTACTTGTTTCGGAACACGTAATAACCGTCGATGGAGGGTTGTGGAGATGAAATAACACCGACAGAAAGCATATGAAAAAGTTGATACTGACAGTAGTTATAGCAGGCATTTTTTTTGCGTGCGGAAATAAGGTAGAAAGTAATCTTACCGATTACAGCTGGGAAGTTGAAAAAGTTCTGGACCTTAAAACAGGAGCAATTAATCAGACCGGGAAGGTCAACGAGAAAATATGGAATTTTGCTTCCGATAATACCTATCAGTATAAAACTTCTGATGGTGGTAATGAGGATCTTATAAAAGGCGAGTGGCAATTAAATAACAACTATTTGCTGATTTATAATGAGTTCGATTCTACTAACGTTCAGATTGAGAAAATTAATGCTGAGAAAATGGTTTGGTTGATACCTGGAGACGACTCTCTAAGATTTTATCTAAATTCAAAAGCGAAACAGGTTGAAGTAGCCAATTTTCCAAACAAGCATAAACAATAAACAACATTTTAAACCCAGCCCTTCGGGTGTTTGAGCTTTAAACAAAAGTTTGTGTCCCAGCCATGGACAAGTTGGCGTTAAATGTATGTTTATGTCCCAGCCATGGAATCTTTGACATTTAAACAAACCTTTAAGCCATTCCCTGCGGTTGTTTGACCTTTAAAAGTTTGTTTATGCCTCCACCTCCTGAGAGTTGGCCTTTAAACAAACCTTTAACGCTGTTCGACGAGTTTTGGGCTTAACCTTTTGCCATTTTGCTGCTACTGATTTGTAATCGACATATTTTTAGCCAACAGACAGAGCTTTCTCTCAGATCTAGTTCGAAATGACAATTTATTTCAACTGCAACTGTAAACTAAAACCGGTTTCCCCACCATTTCTTCAAACGCTCCAGGATTTTTACTTCAGCAGCATTATTTTGTGGCTGGTAAATGCGGTTGTTTTTAATCTCTTTTGGTAGGAAATCCTGCTCCACAAAATTGCCGTCGTAAGAGTGTGCGTATTTATAGTTTTTGCCGTAGCCAATTTCTTTCATTAGCTTGGTTGGTGCATTGCGCATGTGTAGCGGTACCGGAAGATCGCCGGTTTGTTTTACCAGCGCAATCGCATTATCAATAGCTTCGTAGGCCGAATTACTTTTTGGCGAGGTAGCCAGGTAAATGGTACATTCCGATAAAATAATGCGCGATTCGGGTGGGCCGATTTTATGAACTGCGTCGAATGTGCTTTGTGCCAGTAATAATGCATTCGGATTGGCCAGTCCAACATCTTCGGCGGCCAGTATCAGCAAACGGCGGGCAATAAATTTAATGTCTTCGCCACCTTCCAACATGCGTGCCAGCCAGTACACCGCGGCATCCGGATCGCTACCACGAATACTCTTTATAAATGCTGAAATAACATCGTAGTGCATTTCGCCTTTCTTATCGTATATCGAAAGGTTCTTTTGCAGCTTGTCGGTTACTTTTTTATCGGTAATAACAATGTTGTCGCTGTCTTCGCCAAGTGTAACCAGCTCCAGTACATTTAGTAATTTTCGGGCATCGCCACCCGAGTAACGCAGAATGGCCGAATCTTCGCGCAGTGTTATCTTTTTCTCCTTAAGTACGGTATCTTTTTTTGTGGCCTGTTTAATAATCTTTAGTAAAGCAGCTTTATCGAGATGCTCCAGAACATACACCTGGCAGCGCGAGAGTAGGGGAGAGATTACCTCGAACGAAGGATTTTCGGTTGTTGCACCGACTAAGGTAATGGTCCCGTCTTCAACAGCACCCAACAGCGAATCTTGCTGCGATTTGCTAAAACGGTGTATTTCGTCGATAAATAATATCGGATTAGGGCGACTAAAGAAGGATTGCTTTTTGGCTTTCTCAATAACTTCCCGAATGTCTTTAACACCCGAGTTAATGGCGCTAAGTGTAAAAAACGGCCGTTCCAGAGTGTTGGCAATAATGCGGGCCAGTGTTGTTTTCCCCACGCCCGGAGGTCCCCATAAGATTAAAGAGGTAATTTTTCCCGAATCAATCATTTTGCGTAAAACAGCACCTTTTCCAACCAGGTGTTCCTGCCCAATGTAGTCGTCTAATGTTTTTGGTCGTAAGCGTTCTGCTAATGGTTGATTCACTTTGTCTATAAATTTTTGAATTAAAATTCAAAAATAGGTAATTCTCTGAATTGTATTTCAGACGATGATAATTTGTGACATTAAACTTTGTTAAGATTATTTATATTCCGTTATAAATACAAATTCATACTTTTATGTTAAAAATAACGACAGAACATAATGCACCTTGATAACCAGACAATTTCAGATATTGAACTTTTTTCACCGTATAAGAATACTGACTCTGTTTACAAATATTATAATAAAACCAATACAAATGGAGGGAGTGAGAAATTGTACAACTTTTTTCGAAATCCTGTCTCAGATTATCAGTTTTTGCAAGATAGAAGAAACGAAATTCAGTTTTTCTATGATAATGATATAAGACTAGAGCTTTATAAAAGAGAGATCGATTTTATTGAACACTACCTAAAAATAGGTCGGTTTCCATTGCGCGCTAACTGGATAGATGCAATTGCTGATGGTGTTCAAAATAAAATATTTGAAGATGGTGATTATTATATTATCCGCGAAGGTATATATCATCTTTTAAAATTGTTTTCAAATCTGAAACAATTTTTAGAAGAGTTGAAGGATTTCGAAGTCCCCCAATCGCTGCAGAAAAAATTAGCGCACTGTTATAGCTTTCTTAAGCAAAAAAGTCTGGCATTGAAGCTTGAAAATTTGCCTAGGAAATCGAATAAGTTGAAGTGGATTACACTAGGTAAATTCGATACGCTTTTCAGATTAAAAAAGAAAAACGAATTACATGAATGCCTGGATGCAATTTATATGATTGATGTATGGCAAACTCTGGCCGGTTTGTTAAAAGATAAACGGTTTTCGTTGGCTACTTATCAGCCTGGAGAAAAAACTTTTTTTGAGGTGGAAGAGTGTTTTCACCCTTTTCTTGACGAGCCCGTAAAAAATAGTTATAGTTTTAAAAATGACTGCAATTTGTGTTTTCTTACCGGGCCCAACATGTCGGGCAAATCAACATTTCTAAAAACGCTTGGTTTAATTGTTTATTTGTCACACCTTGGTTTTCCGGTACCTGCCAAACGGGTAAAAACTTCAATATACAAAGGACTTTTCACAACAATTAATTTATCGGATAACCTGAACCTTGGCTTCAGCCATTTCTATACCGAAGTAAAAAGGGTAAAAGATATGGCTCTTCAACTCAAAACACACCAGGGAATTTTTGTGATTTTTGACGAGTTGTTTAAAGGGACGAACGTTAAAGATGCCTATGACTCGACATTAATGGTAGTGAAAGCTTTATCAAAGATAAAAAGCAGTATCTTCTTTATATCTTCGCATATTCTGGAGGTTGCAGAAGATATTGACTGTTCAGATGATGTAGATTTTCGCTGTTTTGAATCGGCGCTGGTTGATGATAAAGCAGAATATGATTTTAAACTTAAAGGCGGTATCTCTAAAGAAAGGGTCGGTTTTCAAATTGTTAAACGTGAAATGATTGAAGATATTCTTGAAGAGATCATCAATAATGAAAAGAAATAAAACATCCAATAATATTCGACACTGTTTTCTCGCTTCTGTTATTTAGTTACAATACCGTTTAATAATGTTGTATGCTCCGTCGATTCCCAGCTCCCCAGCGCGGCTTAAATCCAGTGCTCCGCCTTCAATATCGTCGAGATAAATTTTTGTAAGTCCGCGGTTAAAATAAGCTTCTGCAAATTCCGGCTCCAGATCGATTGCTCGATTTAAATCCTCCACCGCACTTCGGTATTCGCCCAGGCGCAGTTTTATAAACGCCCGGTTGTAATAGCCAAAAAAGAAATCGGGATCGAGAAACAGTGTTGCTGCGTAATCATCAAGAATGTCCTGATACTCTACTGTTGAAGGTTTTTCGTTGCTGTTATCTTTTATCTTTCCTTCGTTAAGAGTAAGCGAATTGGGAGAACTGTTTCCTGCTAAAAGTTCTACCTGTTCTTTCAGTTTGTAACGTGTATTGGCCCGTGTGAAATAGGCCAGCGAAGTTTTTTCATCCAACTCAATGGCTTTATCCAGATCGGCAAAAGCATTGTTGTAATCGCCGGTAAGACTATAAAAAATACCACGGTTTAAATAGTTATGTGCATTTTTCTGCACCGCAATCTTTTCATTAAAAAATAAAATAAAGTTCTCGAAAACCGATTGGTAAGTGGTTACCGATTTATTCGAGATGGAGAGCAACGGATTGTAATTATTCTCTGCATTTAAATCATCAATTACCACGTTGTAATACTGGAAACGCTCATAATCCACAGCGTTTTTCTCGAAAGCAGTTATCAGGAACATCGGTTGCAGATCGATAACAATATTTTTATTCTGAATACGGCCATCGTCAACTTCCTCCACTTCCTCCGGAATGTCGCGGGTGTCTTCAATCACCAAATCCATACGCATTCGTCGCCGGCGTCTTTCAGCTTCCATTTCTTCCTTGCGTTTTTCTTCATCCGATTTCTGATCGTCGACGTTAGCATTGTTTTGCTGCGGCGATTGTTGCTGATTGTTTTGTGCCAGCGCCTGTTGGTTCGTTTGCGAATTATGCTGATTATTATTTTGCGACGATGATGAGTTTTGCTGTTTTTTTTGTTGCTGTGCCAGTTGCTCGGCATCAATTCGCCGCTGACTTAAATCGAACTGCGGATTTAGGCGGGCTGCAATCTGATAGTCCTGCTCATAACCGGGGCGATTTAATATTTCGCGGGCCATGGCGCGGTTGAAATAGGCACTGGCCATTTCCGGATTCAGTTGTATGGCCATATCGTAATCCATAATGGCGCTTTCGTAATCTTCCAGTTTCTGCTTTACGATTCCACGGTTGTTAAATGCCCGAGCATTTTTTTGGTCAAATCTAATGCTCTGATCGAAATCTCGAAGTGCTGACGCAAAATCTTCCTGCTCTAACCGGGCTAGCCCTCGGTTTAAATAAGCGTCGGCAAAATGCGGTCGGATAATAATTATTTGGTTCAAATCTTGAATAGCCCCTTGGTAGTCGCCGCTGACAATTTTTGCGTTACTTCTACGCAGCAGTGCATCAGTTGATTTAGGATTTAACTCCAGTGCCTGATTAAAATCTTGAATAGCTCCTTCGATATTTTTTAAGGCAAGTTTGGCAATTCCCCGGTTGTTGTATATCGATTCATCGTTCGGATCGAATTCAAGTGCTCTGTCGTAATCTTTAATGGCACGTTTGTACAGCCTGAGGTTGTGGTAGGCCATTCCGCGGTTGTTGTATGCCTGCGGGTAATAAGGTTTTATTTCAATTGCTTTGTCGTAATCGGCTATGGCTCCGCGATAATCTTCCAAGGAATGTTTGGCAATTCCGCGATACAAATAAGCTTCTGCCAGATAAGGCTTAAATTCAATAACAATATTGAAATATTCGATTGCCCCCGTGTAGTTGCCAATTGATATGCGGGTTCTTCCAACCCTTATAAAGTGGTTGATGTTCAATTGCGCTTCGGCCAGAAAACTCATCGACAACAAGAGAGCAAAAAGTATAGTAAGTTTCTTCATTTGTTTCTTTCTTTTGTACCCTTTTCTTGGCAGAGGTACTTCGTCCCGTTTTTGTAAACAAACAAAAATAGTATTTTCATAGTTCGAAGTAATATGTTGTTAGGTTTTTTAACGAATAGCCACTTAAATCTAAAATTATGTGTAAACGCTGCGATTGGGCAACAAAAAACGAGCTGATGATCAAATATCATGATGAAGAATGGGGAGTACCGTTTCATGACGACGATAAATTGTTCGAATTCTTTGTGCTGGAGGGATTTCAGGCCGGTTTAAGTTGGCAGATTGTACTGAATAAACGTGAGAATTTTCGAAAGGCATTCGATTATTTCAATCCGCAAAAAGTGGCACAGTATTCCGAAAATAAAATTCAGGAGCTTATTCAGGATAAGTCAATTATCCGCAATCAGCAGAAGATAAGAGCTTGTGTAAATAATGCCCAACGTTTTCTTGAGGTGCAAAAGGAGTTTGGCTCTTTTGATCGCTATATCTGGAGGTTTGTGGATTATAAGCCAATTCTAAATAATTATAAAACGCTTGGAGAATTGCCAGCCAAAACCGAATTGTCGGATGAAATTTCGAAAGACCTGAAAGTACGCGGATTTAAATTTGTTGGATCGACTGTAATTTATTCGCACATGCAGGCTACGGGAATGGTAAATGACCACCTTGTTGATTGCTTCCGGTATCAGGAAGTTTAGTGACCTTAGTTCCGTAACTTATTACATAACCGTTAATCTGAAAAGCGAGCTCTAATTTTTATTAAGTCTACCTTAAATTCTCTTTTCTAAAAAGAATTAATTGTTAATTTTGACGCTAATTCAAAAAAAGAAGGGTAATAATTTAATATTTAATTGATGAAGTTGCGTTTTATTTTTACCGTATTGATTACGGTATTTACACTAAGTGTATTTGCGGAGAATGATAAAAAGGAGAAGGAAGAAGGTTATGTTTTTGAAGACGAAATTTCATTAGCGGCCACGCCTGTAAAAGACCAATACCGTTCGGGTACATGTTGGTCATTTTCGGGGCTTTCATTTCTCGAGTCGGAAATGATGCGTCAGGGAAAACCAGAGGTTGATCTTTCAGAAATGTTTGTGGTTTGGCATACTTACTCAGATAAAGCCAAAAAGCATGTACGTCTGCATGGTAATCTGAATTTTTCGGCAGGTGGTGCTTTCCACGATGTTACCAATATGGTTGCGAAGTACGGAATTGTTCCTGAGTCGGTTTATAATGGGTTAAACTATGGCGAAGAAAAACATGTGCATGGCGAAATGGATAATGTGTTGAAAGACCATGTTGACGCTGTGGTGAAAAACGGTAACCGAAAACTGAGCACTGTATGGCACGAAGCCATTGATGGTACATTAAACTCGTATTTGGGCGAGTTGCCACAAAAGTTTGAGTACGAAGGAAAACAATATACACCACAAAGTTTTGCCAGCGATTATGTTGGACTAAACATGGATGACTACGTAGAAATCACTTCGTATACACACCACCCGTTCTATGATAAATTTATTCTGGAAGTTCCTGATAACTGGTCGTGGGATGAGGTGTACAATGTTCCGCTTGAAGATTTGGAAAACATTATTGATTATTCGTTGAATAATGGATTTACTGTTGCCTGGGCAGCCGATGTAAGCGAAAAAGGATTTGCCTCCAGTAACAAAGGTGTGGCTGTTTTGCCAGCCGCTCCGGAAGAAAACATGGACGACGCCGAAATTGCAAAATGGGAGGCTTTGCCACAAAAAGACAAAGACAAAGAATTGTATAAACTGGACAACCCGGTACCAGAATTGGTAGTTACTCAGGAAATGCGTCAAAGAGCATTTGATGATTACGAAACTACCGATGACCACGGAATGCATATTATTGGTACTGCAAAAGATCAGGAAGGACATACTTTCTACAAAGTGAAAAACTCGTGGGGCGATTACAATAAATACAATGGTTATTTCTATGCCTCGAAACCATACGTGAATTACAAAACGATGTGCATTATGGTGCACAAAGACGGCATACCCCAAAGTATAAGAGAGAAACTTAAACTTTAATTTTAAGCCCTTCAGGATTCCTGAAGGGCTTATTTTTTTTGTAGCTTATATTTTTCTATACTGCGCATTGGCTGCATAAAAAATTCATTTACATTTGGTATATCTTAACAACTTCAGAGGAAAGGAGCATATTCTTGTAAAGGATAAACAGGTGTAAACCATCAATGAAGCGATTACTTATTATATTTTTCGTATTTACAAGTACACTACAGTTTGTTTCGGCGCAGGAAGACTGGTCGTGGTGGAATGATGCGCACGGCTGGGAACCCGGTGATCCGGGCTGGCGAAACTGGCTGATTATTTCGCCTGCTTATTTGGGCCCGAATGCTTTACCTGTTCCAGAACTCAAAAAGGGGCTAATCGAAGAGAATACACAGATAGAGCTTACCGTTTCTAGTCACTTTTTGTCGGGTGATCCAACGCAGGATATTTCTGGGCGGATATACATTCCTTTTGCACAAAACAAAATAGCCGTTGAAATGTATGGTGTGTTGTTTGAACATTATGCCTACACCCAAAAAATAAGAGACGAACGTTTTTCGCGCGATAAAAACGGAAAAGGCTATGCATTTGGCGATTTCTATTTTTCAACGCATATTCAACTTTTTAAAGACCGGGCTTTCCCAAATACGATGTTTCGGGTGATATTAAAAACGGCATCGGGAACCAACTTTGATGGAGCACGATACGCCGATACCCCAGCTTATTCATTAGACTTTAGTTTCTCGAAAAGCTATGGACAACCGGAAACTCTATTATTTCGCCCGCATGCAATGTTGGGGTTTTATTGTTGGCAAACGAATGATGAGCTGAACTTGCAAAACGATGCTTTACTTTATGGTGCAGGTGCTGATTTTCAGAAAAAAAACTGGCGTTTTACTCCATCGTGGTCGGGGTATTTCGGTTATAAAAATAATGGCGATCGGCCTATGCAACTAAATTTTGAAGTAAGAAAAGAATACAATAAAAAAGCAATTTCAATAAAATACCAGCATGGATTACACGATTGGTTGTATAAAACTGTTCGTTTTTCGTTCATTTGGAAACTTAATGGAATTGAGTAAGTTATCGTAAAACAGAATTTGTACCTTTGCAATCGCAAAATCAAGGTTGTATTGATGCAGCTTAAAACAGATAAGAACAGATCATGAAAAAGCTTTCACTCGTAATTTGTGTTTGGAATGAAGAGCCAAACATTAAACCATTGACAGAACAAATTAAAGCAGCTTTAGAAGGAATTGACTATGAAGCGATTTTTGTTGATGATGGATCGACCGATAAAACACGCGAAGAAATCCGTAAAATAAACGACGATCGCTTTTTGTTGGTAGAGTTAAAAAGGAATTATGGGCAAAGTTCGGCATTGCAAGCCGGAATAGATCAGGCTGAAGGCGATTTTGTAGCCTTAATCGATGGCGATTTGCAAAACGATCCGGCAGATATCCCCATGATGCTGAAAATGATCGAAGAAGAGGAATGGGATATGGTTGCAGGTGTACGTGCCAACCGAAAAGATGGAATGTTCTTGCGTAAAGTGCCTTCAAAAATTGCCAATTATTTGATACGTCGTGCTACCGGAATTTATATGAAAGACCTTGGGTGCACCTTAAAATTATTTACTAACGATACTATAAAAAGCATCCATATTTATGGTGAACTTCACCGCTATATTCCTGCGCTGGTAACCCTCGAAGGTGCCACAAAAATTACGCAAGTAGATGTGAACCACCGTCCGCGCGAGTTTGGAAGTTCAAAATATAATCTTAGCCGTACAACTCGTGTAATGAGCGATCTTGTACTCATGGTCTTCTTTAAAAAGTACCTTCAACGCCCGATGCACTTCTTCGGTCAAATTGGTATTTTCACTCTCGCAATAGGAGTGCTTATAAACATTTATCTGCTCATACTTAAAGTTATGGGAAATGATATTTGGGGTAAACCATTATTATTACTTGGTATTTTGTTGGTATTGGGAGGTATTCAGTTTATTACAACGGGTATTATTGCCGAGTTGCAGATGCGTACTTATTTCGAATCGCAACAGAAAAAGCCTTACAGGGTGAAACGTGTAACACCTGCTAAAGAAAATATTTAATATAATTTCGCGATCTTGGCTTTTTGTTAAATTATTATATCTTTAACAAACTAATAGAATAAAAAGCCAATACAATGAAAACCCGAATTTCTCTAGCCCTTTTAGCGCTATTCTGTTTAGCTACAATGAATAGTATTGCTCAGGAACGTTTAGTACAAGGTATAGTAACCACTTTCGACAGTATTACTATTGTTGGTGCCGAAGTAATGGTGAAAAGCTCTAGGGAGATTATAAAAACTGATTCACTGGGGCAATTCAAAGTTAAAGTTGATGGTAAGGATAAATTGAGGATATCAGCAAAAGGTTTCATCAATCAGAAAGTTAAACTGGATGAAAAAACAAAGCTGGTTGCTGTTAATTTAAAACTTAAAGCAGGAGAGAAAGCCAGGGAATATGCTGTAGGATATGGCTATGTAAAAGATGGTGATCGACTGAATGCTCTGGCCCAAATGACAAATGATGATGTTGATTTTTCGCAGTATTCCAATATGTATGATCTGATGCGCGGTCGTTTTGCTGGTGTGCAGATTCAAAGTAACGGAGATATAATAATCCGGGGGCAAAATTCTATAAACCTAAGTAGTGCTGCTCTTATAATAGTAGATGGGGTGCAGGTTGATAAAAGCGTTCTGGGTACGCTGGTGCCTTCGCAGGTAAAAAGTGTTAATATAATTAAAGATGGTAGCGCGGCAATTTATGGTGCGCGAGGGGCAAATGGAGTGGTTCTCATTGATACCAAAAAAGGTATGGATGATTAACGATATGAATTAAATCACTAATCATTAAGGGGGTAGGTTGGATAAGATTACTTTCTGGGAGACCGATTACCTACTTGTCTGCGGAATAAAATAAAAATGGAAACGAATGAGTAAAGCCGTAACTGTTGCTACATTCACAAGCAATTTCGACATGAAGTACATGTTGTTTAAGGAAATGCTTGACGAAGCCGGCATTGATTTTATGCTGGTAAACGAGATAACAAGTACTATTGATGGTACTTTTAGTGGAAGCCCTTCCAACATTGGTATTGAAATTCGGGTGATGGAAGAAAAATTTGAAGAGGCTCTGGAGATTTTTAACTCAATAAAATAAAAGGAATTTCGAAAGCGATGTATTTTTCCTCGTTATGGAAAAATACATCGCTTTCGTTTTTATTCTACTAACTCATACCCCATATCAACACCTTTGTTTATTGCCGGAATAATTAATAGTCCAAGTAAAGACGACAATTTGTTCATGTTTATTACAGTTGTTGGATTTTTACTAATTGGATAAAAAATATGAACTAAAGCCAGAGCGCTTTTCAATGCATTTTGAAGACAAAAAATAAGTAATAAACTTGATTCTACTTGTGTAAAACGACAAAAATAGGGAGGGGTAATGGGCAAAAGAATGTTTTACGCTTCGGCCATTAGCATCCGGGCTTCACTTTTTAAAATGGACGGAAGTTGTATGTGCCGTCGTTCAATGCTTAGCAACCAGTATTTTATTTCGTCGGTTTTTAGTGTGTACAAAACTTCGCGAAACTGTTCTATCTGGTTGTTTGTATATGAATTTTCGTCGATATTCTTATACGCGTCGAGTTCCTCATCGTCGTAATATTCAATAATCGATTCGTTCATTTTCATCTGATCGAATTCACAGATTTCGTGAGCACCGCAACAGTCTGATGGTGGAATAACTACTTCTTCTTGTTTGTTCTCTGTTTTCCCACTTTTTTTATTTGCTTTTACTAAAAGAAAAACACCAATAAAGGTGAGGAGTAAAAAGCCAAAACCAATAATCATTTCCATGCTGCAAAAATAGTAATTTGCTACAAAAGATTATTTGCTTTGGGTTAAGGTTAAAATAATTTTAAGTGAACCAGTTGTAACTATTCAGAAAGCTTAAGGTACTGGAAGATATAACTGAGGTTTCCTGTGTGCTTTAATGAGTTCGGGGGTATTAAAGCCAGAAAGTCTTCGAACATAAACGAAATATCCAATTATGTTCTTAGCCACTCCAATTACAAGACTATAGCTTGAAACCAAAGATTTTATTTTTTGGGGTTGGCTCAGATCTTGCTGGATGCATTTTATTTTGGCAAAACCAGAGAGCTTTTCGAAAGCCTTTTGTCAAAGTCGACACTGGTAGCCTGATGTTTTTTTGATAAATCTTTGGCAATTGAGCTTCCAACAAGTCTGGCACCTAAAACAATTACATCCTTCATTATTGGTTTCTAATTGAGTTTTTGTTTGATGTGTGAGAATGCTGTTAATCGAGATGGATCAATCCCTTTTTTAAGGCATATTTTACAAGGTCGGAGTTGGTTTTTAAATCGAGCTTTTCAAGAATATTTTGTTTGTGTGTACCAACCGTTTTTACACTGATAAAAAGTTGGTCGCCAATTTCGCGTGTCGATTTTCCTTCGGCAAAAAGCAGGAAAATTTCTTTTTCGCGGTCGGATAATTGCGAGTATGAATCGTTATCATCGGCACTCGAATTAAGGTATCCGTTAATAACAATTTCGGTAATGTCTTCACTCAGGAATTTTTTACCGTCGTGTACTGAATATACGGCATCGGTAAGTTGCCGGTAGGTGCAGTTCTTTAAGAGGTAACCATCCGCACCGGCTTCCAGCATTCCTTTAACATATTGTTTGTCGGAGTGCATCGATACGGCAATGATTCTTACTTCCGGCATTTTTTCTTTTAAAATCCGGGTCGCTTCAATGCCGTTTATTTTATTCATAGCAATATCAACCAAAAGCACATCGGGTTTAAATGCTTCCACTTTGTCTATTGCATCTTGTCCGTTTTCGGCCTGGGCAATTACTTCAATATTGTCGGCCGAGTGTAAAAGGTTTATTATACCTTCCCTAAAAAGTTGGTGATCGTCAGCAACTATAACCTTTATTTTCATACTATTAAAATTGTTTGTTGTTAGTATTCCGCCAAGTGGCGAATGGAACTCGCAGTATTTTTATAATGATTAGCCTATAATTATTTTATCTGCCTGTTTTTATTCGTTTTAGTTTCGGCTCAATAGTAAACCATGTATCAATATGCTAAATGAACCTTTTTATGATTATTCAATCTTGTTCCAAAGAATAGGGTATCTCAATTTCGGCTTTTGTTCCGTTAGGCAGAGCTTCAATATTGAAAGTTCCATTCAAGCTTTCAATTCGCTCTTCAATGCTTAATAGCCCGAAACCACCTTTGTTTGAAACTGATTTCGACGGCAATTTATCTATGCCTATTCCATTGTCTTCTACCGAAATATAGTACATTCCGTTGTTTGTTGCTTGTTTTACAGTAATCTCAGTAGCTTCAGCATGTTTGGATGTATTTGTTAGCAGCTCTCCAACTGTGCGATACAGAAAAATGTTATTCTCTTTGCTGAGTTGCGTACTCTTGCTCTCAACAATAAGATTTGTTTTAATGTTAAAGTTTTTCTCGAACTGTTCCAGTTTCCATTGAATGGCAGGCAGTAATCCTAGTTCATAAAGTATTGGCGGACTTAAATCGTAGGTTAAGCGCCGCGATTCCTCGATAGCTTTGTTGAGTAATTTTGATGTGAAATTAATGGTGTTTTTTATTGCAGGAGAGCATTGATCTACGTCTATCGACGACAAGTTCATAAATGCCAATCCCAGGGTTTGCCCCAAACTATCGTGTAGGTTTTCAGCAATTCGCCTTCTTTCCCGCTCCTCAACAAGCGTAATTTCAGAGTTCAGCTTTTTTAATTGCAACTGGTACGATTTTATACGTAACGCAACATTGATTTGTGCTTTTAATTCAACCTGATCGAATGGTTTTGAAATGAAAGAATCGGCTCCTGCATTCAACCCTTTTGTGCGTTCAACACTATCGCGCCCCAGTGCCGATACCATAATAATTGGTATTTGTTTTGTCCGGTTATTTTTCTTTAATAACCTACAAGTTTCATACCCGTCAAGATCCGGCATCATAATATCCAACAAAATCAGAGCGGGGTTTTCTTTTTGTGCAATAGCAATACCTTCTTTGCCGTTTAATGCGCCAATAAATTTAAAATCGGGGTAATAAACCTTTATAATCTGCGAAATAAGTTCCAGGTTGATGTTATTGTCATCAATAGCCAGAATTTTCTTCATAAATTCCATTTCATTGTTTGGTACCAACATAACCAATAATCACATAGGGTTTTTATTCTTCAAACGTCATTTGGTCTAAAGATACCAAAACTGATGGAAACAATGAAGTGTAGAGGTAATAAATGCTTAATAAAGTCTCAGTAATTTACTGAGTTGTTTTTATTGTAGAGGGTGAATTGATAAGTAATTTGCTTATTACGTGTGTATTACCATTAAAAATCGTAGAGGTGTTTATTTATTAATTGTTTGCAATAATTCCGTACATAATTCCTATTCCTGCGCCAATGTAAGTTTGATTGCTGTTTACAACAACCATAGGCCCCACTGAGCAACCCACTGTGGAGTGCAAGGGAATTTCAAGCTTAGGATTTAACACCAAACTTAGTTTTTTTGTTGTTTTTGTTTCAAAGTTGTATTGGCTGTTTGAATTCACCAGAGCAAATTCCGGTTCGCGAAATGTGGCTATTCCCGGTCCGGCCTGCAAGACAACACGCAAATTCTTTTTATTATTTAGATTAAAAATACGTCCCACCATCATATGTAAATTCTCCGAATTCTCGAATGGCTCGGCCGAAGTGGCAGGTGTAATGGTTGTAGCCGATTTCAGAAAGTTATCAGATGGTGTAACCGTTGATTTAAATGTGGCGGAATACCCAACACTAAGTATATACTTATTATTGTAGGTATAACTCATTCCTATTTTCCCGGCTTGTTGATCGCCAACCACATATTCTCCTATTGAGTATAGATTGTGTTTTGTTCTAACTGAATTCCTATCAGCCCATTGCGCACGAGATGCTAGTGTGAAGATGCTAAAAAAAGCTATTAATAGAAGTGTTTTCATAGGCGAATTTCTTAGTGATTTTTAACTTACTTAAACATTGGGTTTGAAATGTTTACCAGAGTAAAAATCTGTTTTGATTTAATAGATATAAAGCTAAAGAGTTTGACGATGCTAAATGGAAAGGATGTTGCTGATTTATGAGGTGCGAACTGACCATAACATAATCAGGAAAGTGGAAGTATCTCTGATTTTTATGCCTCTAATATGTCGGTATAAGTGCATATAGGCGTCGATGGGGATATGATTCTTTGCTTTGCTCATCTGATTTCAACTGACTGTTTTAGAAGTTTTGGATTAGCAAAATGGAACTAGTGCGTATAAACTCGAAGCTTTTCATTTTTGCACAAGCTAGTTCAGAGTTCAATAGGTAACAGATTTTGGTTTTAAGTTGCTGAATAGTAATGTGAAGTGAATAGTGTTCGTCTTTTTTTACTTGGAGAAAATGGTTTTGTCGGATTTATTAAGTGTGACTTCATTTCACAACTTGTGGAAATTGTACCCGTATAACCTTGTCAGTTTGCCTTTTTATCAACTATTTCTGTTGTGGCACATTATTTTCATTATTAACATATGCAGACATTAATCTGCGAACAAAAATAATACAGATTATGAGCGAATTAAGAGATAGACACTGTACCCCGTGCAAAAAAGAAACAACACCGTTAGATGCTGAAGAAATAAAGCATTTTAAGGGGCAAATAAACAGCGATTGGAAAGTCGTGAACAATAAGAAGATTCAAAAGAATTTTTCGGTAAAAGATTTTAACGAAGCCATTGCATTTGCCCAGGAAATTGCAGAGTTGGCCGATGAAGAAGATCATCATCCTGACTTGGGAGTACACTATGATGCGGTTGAGGTTGAATTAAGTACTCACAATATTGGTGGTTTGTCGCCCAACGACTTTATTCTGGCTGCCAAAATCGATGCGATTTAGCTGTATTTTATAGCAAAACTTTAGAGATGATTTAAACGAAAAGAAGACAGAATTAAAAGAGAAGTTATGAATTATCGAATTGAAAAAGACACATTGGGAGAAATAAATGTACCTGAGAAAAAACTTTGGGGAGCGCATACTCAGCGATCGCTGGAGAATTTCAGGATTGGCCCGGAGGCGTCGATGCCTGGCGAGATCATAGAGTCTTTCGCGATTATAAAAAAAGCTGCTGCCCGGAGCAATCATAAACTGGGAATACTTTCCACAAACAAAAAGCAGTTAATAGAAACAGCTTGCGATGAAATTTTGGCCGGAATGTTCGAAGAACAGATACATTTTCTGCAGCCATGCACATTGCCGCTTACAAAAAGCTAACAGCTTATTTGCTGTCGGCACTTAAAGATTTGCTTGATACTTTTAATAAAAAATCGGAGGAGTTTAAAGCGATAGTAAAAATTGGCAGAACCCATTTTATGGATGCGGTGCCAATTACATTAGGGCAGGAATTTTCAGCTTTTTCTACCCAAATTGAAAAAGGAATAAATGCATTAAAAAATACCTTGCCCGATTTACAGGAGTTACCACTGGGAGGCACTGCTGTTGGAACAGGATTAAACTCGCCGGCAGGTTTCGACGATGAAATTGTAGATGAAATAAGCAACGAAACAGGATTGCCGTTTACAAAAGCCAAAAATAAGTTTGCATTGATTGCCGGGCACGATGCTTTTGTGCAATCGCACAGTGCAATAAAGCAGTTGGCCGTTAGTTTACTGAAAATTGTAAACGATTTGCGGGTAATGGTTTCGGGGCCGCGAGCCGGAATTAGCGAGTTAAATATTCCTGCAAACGAAGCCGGTTCGTCTATTATGCCAGGCAAAGTGAATCCAACACAGATTGAAGCTCTTTCAATGGTTTGTACCCAGATAATCGGGAACGATACAACCATTTCGGTGGCCAATTCTTACGGGCACTTTCAGCTAAATGTTTTTAAGCCTGTATTGATTGTCAATTTCTTGCAATCGGCAACATTGCTGGCAGACGCTTGCAAATCATTCAATAAAAATTGTTTGGAAGGAATCGCACCCAATATCGAAAAGATTGAATCGCATGTAAATAATTCGTTGATGCTGGTTACCTCGCTTACGCCGCATATTGGTTATGACAAAGCCGCACAAATTGCCAAATATGCACATGCAAATAAATGCAGTTTAAAAGAGGCAGCTACTCAATTGGAGTTGGTTACCGAAGAACAGTTTGATGACTGGGTGAAGCCGGGAGAAATGATAAGCCCAAATGTTACTGCCAAAAAAAACAAGTAATTAATTGATAAAATAGTAAAGATGGAACATAAAATAGAGATAAAGCAAAAAAAGTGGTTAACACATAATGTGATGCAATTTACCCTTGAGAAACCGAAGAAATTTACCTATAGTGCCGGTCAGGCGGTTGAAGTTACACTTGATAAGCCGGAGTTTAAAGATAAAGCGGCACCGTTTACCTTAACCAGCTTAAATAAAGATAAACATTTGGAATTGACAATAAAAGTATATCCAAAACATGAAGGAATAACACTGGCACTTTCAAAACTAGATAAAGAAGATCATTTACTTATTTCCGATCCCTGGGATTCGTTTAAAAATAAAGGTTCAGGTGTTTTTATTGCAGGAGGAACCGGGGTAACTCCATTTATTGCACTATTGCGACAAATGGAAGCAGATGGTAAGGCAGACGGAAGCACACTCTTGTTTTCAAACAAAACAGAGGCTGACATTTTTCTTGATGAGGAGTTTAAAAGAATATTGGGAGACAATTTTGTAACGGTACTAACTCAGGAAAAAAAGGAACCATATTTCTATGGGAGAATTGACAAAGCATTTCTTAAAAATGTTGTTGACGATTTCGGCCAGCCATTTTACCTTTGTGCCCCTGAAAACTTTACAGATGAAATAAAGGGCTACCTAAAAGAATTGGGGGCGGGAGACGATCTGGTTAATATTAGCCTGTAAAAGTATAAATGCCGTTTTAGGCATTTTTTTATATAAAAACCGGTTGGGCAACTGAATGCCGCAACCGGTTAAACAACAATTAGTATTGATGTATTATTAATCTTTAATCCATTCCCGGGCTTCGTCAATGGCCGTAAACTCAAAATATTTTACTTCGCCTGAAATAAATGGTGCAGCCAGTTCAGACCACAATTTATCCCAACGCGATTTTCCAACAACCGCAACCTTTTTCATGTGGTTAAAATGTTTCAGGTAAGTTTTTACATCTTCCCAAAAAGCCTTTGGGGCAATTCCATCCACATGATTTAGTTGAATGTATAGTTTTATCTTCCCAAAATCCGTAACTGCTTTATCAATAAGCGGAGTAATTTTGTTATAGTCTTCTTCGGTCAATTTCCCTTCTACTTCAAGGGCGATTAGTTCTCGTTCCGTAATATCAATTATTTTAAACATAGCTATTAATTTTTAGTGTAATTTGCTAATTGAAGTTTTTTCTCTTTTTTGATAATTTGTTTATTAAATCTTTTGCATGCTTTCGATGGGAATAAGGCTGTAAAGTATGGTCGTTAGTTGTATTCTGTTCATACCTAATTTTAGTTCCAGGTTATGCAGAAATTCATTTTCATAACCATCAACGTAAGTAATGTCATTTTCTGACAACTGTGGGTATTTTTCTTTTAACCCGGATTTAATAATTAGCCAATTGTTTTTTATTGAATTATTTGTGTCCATATCTCATTGTTTTAATTCTTGTTACATTGATGCTACTACTTAACTTGCCACGCAGGCATTTAATCCGGTTTTTCTTTTTGTCTTTCCAGTTCTATAATTGTTTTGTCAGCTGCAACTTTTATATCGTTCTCCAGTTTCCGAATCTGACTTTCGAGCCCTTTAATTGTTCTATCCCTGTTTCGGATTTCATTATTTTTTCTTGCACGGTAGGGCAGCGAGAGTATAAAGCTGGTAATGGCTCCAAAGGTAACGGCTACAATTATTACCAGCGACAGATTAGACTCGATGCCCCATTTCCAGAAGTTAATAGAAACCACCGACGAGTTGTTTAGCGCGAACAATACAACTCCCAGTATAACGAGTAATATTCCTATAAATGTTTTTTGCATGGCTATTTTTTTATTAGGTAATTCTCAAGTCAGTTTTGTTTAGTGATTGGATGGAACAAAAATTGTCCAGCTTCAGTGCAAAATCTTCAGTTTTTATATTATACAAGGCAATTTGTGTGCCCCGCATTCATTTTAGTTTTCCTTTGTTGTAAGGTTTTGCAAGTTAGGTTTTAAAATTGATATGTGGCAGATTGTTGCTACAGTTCCGAAAATCTCCAGTTGTGGAATTTTACAGAATAGTGTGGAGAAAATTCACTTTGACCAGCATGTTTGTGGGGTAAATAACTAACTGGGGGCATGGCATAGTATTTTCAACTATATTCTACTGTTGAATAAAAAAATAAGTAACATGAAAATTAAAAACATCATAACGAAAGCATTTGCAAAACAGATGAACTGGATTTTTATTCTATTACTTTCATGGTTTATTCTTTCGTGTAATTCTTCGAAAAAACAAGACAGCAATAAAGAAGAATTAGCCGAAGATTTGCATGAAGTAAAACAGCTTGAAGGGTATTTTGTGTTGTGTGATCAACAGAAAACCGAAAAACAAACATTATGAATAGTCCGTTTTAGCGCGAGCTGTTGAATTTATTTCTACAATTTGACGATTATGTAACAGTAACAAAGCTATCCTTTAACTAAATTTGTAGCAATAAAATTTCGCAACTAAAACTAGATACAAATGAATAAATCAAAATCTGAATTAATAGCCGTAATTATAAAATATTTCCTGTTTTTCACCGGGCTGTTTACTGCTGTTTCGTGTCAAAACAAAGATCCGCAAACCGATGCTTACCTCTTTGCCTATTTCACCGGTAATGGCCCGGGCGAAGAAGCTATTCATTATGCAGTTAGTACCGATGGATATAACTATCGGGCGCTAAATAACAATCAGCCCGTACTGGATTCTAAAAAGATCAGTACTTCCGGTGGCGTTCGCGATCCGCATATTTTACGTGGTGCCGATGGCAAAACCTTTTACATGGTAGCTACCGATTTGTATGTCCCCGAACAAGGTTGGAATAATTACGCAATGATCCTGATGAAATCGACTGATTTGATTAATTGGAAAACAACAGTAATTAATATTCCTGAAACTTACCCTGAAGAATTTGGTAATGTAGACCGCGTTTGGGCACCGCAAACTATTTATGATAAAGCCGCAAAAAAATACATGGTTTACTGGTCGATGAAAGACAGTGGTGCTAATCCTGATATTATATATTATGCTTATGCTAACAAGGATTTTAATGGTTTCGAAGCAGCACCGAAGCAGTTGTTGTATAATCCTACCAATAATGCCTGTATCGATGGTGATATTATTGAGAAAGACGGCAAATTCTATTTTTTCCATAAATCGGAAAGTGGTGAGCCGGGAATAAAACTGGCCATTTCAGATAAACTTACCGAAGGGTACACCTATCCGAATTTTGATCGAGTTGACAAGGAAACCGAACGGGTGGAAGGATCAGGAGTTTTCAAGTTGAATAATTCTGATGAGTATATACTGATGTACGATGTATACACCAACGGGCGCTACCAGTTTACGAAAAGCACCGACCTGCAACATTTTGAGGTAATCGATGAGGCGATTTCAATGAATTTTCATCCCCGGCACGGTACGGTAATGCCAATTACAACAGAAGAATATAATCGTTTAATGACAGCTTTTGCTAAGACTGACGATTTATTTATAGATGCCACTGCCGATCAGTTGAAAAAGAATAATGTGGATATTAATGGTGAGAAAAAGACGATTCATCTTCCGGTAAAAGTAGGCACCGATTTAACTGCATTCGATCCGCAGTTTTCGGCATGGAGAGGTATTACTATTGCTCCGCAAGGACCTCAGGATTTTTCGAAAGGTGCAGTTGACTATACATTTACCATTGTTGGGCAGGAGCCTGTAGTTTACAGCGTTACTGCTGCGGAAGATCATAACCCGGCACTGGTTGGTTTTTACGCCGATCCGCAGGTGTTGTATTCAAATAAAACAGGGAAATATTACATTTATCCAACTTCTGACGGATATACCGGCTGGTCAGGTTATTATTTCAAAGTGTTTTCATCTGATGATTTAGTAGATTGGAAAGATGAAGGTAAAATTTTGGATATGAAAGCCGGCGATGTGCCATGGGCTGACGGCAGCTCCTGGGCGCCAACTATTGTGGAAAAGAAAGTAGGCGACGATTATAAGTACTACTACTATTTCAGCGGAAACTATGTGGCCGGAGGAGGTAAACAGATTGGGGTAGCTGTAGCCGATGATCCAACCGGCCCGTTTGTTGCGGAGAAAGAGCCGATGATCAGGGAATCTCCGCTAGGTGGAGGACAGCAAATCGATCCTTGTGCTTTTATCGATCCGGTTTCAGGTAGAGCATACATATACTGGGGTAATGGTTATCTGGCAGCAGCAGAGTTGAATGACGATATGGTTTCAGTAAAGAAAGAAACAATAAAAGTACTAACACCAAAAGGAGGAACACTTGCTGATTATGCTTTCCGCGAAGGAGTTTATGTGATTTACCGTGAAGGAACCTATTATTTCATGTGGTCGGTTGACGATACCGGTTCACCCAATTATCATGTGGCTTATGGAACTTCTAAATCGCCAGTGGGGCCGATTAAAGTGGCCGGGAACCCTGTTGTGCTTATTCAGGATGCCGCTAAAGGAATCTATGGAACCGGTCACCACTCGGTAATTCAGGTTCCGGGGAAAGATGAATGGTATATCGTTTATCACCGTATTAATGCCAAACATTTGAATGATGGCCCCGGATATCACCGCGAAGTTTGTATCGATAAAATGGAATTCAATGAAGATGGTACCATTAAACCGGTAGTGCCAACAGTTAAAGGTATTGGTCCCGTTCAATAATCTCTAAAGAAAAAAAGGACCAATCTTATTTTTAGATTGGTGCTTTTTTTTGTGCTCAGAATAAGGTGTTTTTTGCTAAGTAGTTGTTTTGTTGATGTTTGGAGTTTCTATTCTCGGTAAAGTCTCGCTTCTAACTCAACAATGTTTTTTCTGAAAAGACCAAAAAAGGAATAAAATTTAGTACTGGATATACCTGGATTTTCCCCTGATCCCATTTATACTTTAATATTGGTTATTTGATGAAGTCAGATTTTAAGACTTACTGTTTGATTGTATTGATATAAAATATAATACGATATAAATAATATTACTAATAAACTTAATTTGAATAATGGGATTTTCACATTGTAGAATGATTCATCATCAGTAATGGTAATATAGTCAGGTTATTAAGAGGAGTAGGGGTTTATTTGCACTTGGAAATTCTCTTGTTGATTTAAAATAAATTTAATCTTCAATTGCATGATAATGTGATTTTAATTTACTTTGGTCAATTCATTATTCATTAAACTACTAAACTTTACTTATTGAAAAGTCAGGCTGACATATCTGAACAAGCCTACCTCGCAGCTTTGAAAAATGATGACATTAAGGCGTTTGACAACCTTTTTGAAGAATATGGAAAGCGTTTGTATCATTTCGCTTACGGTTATCTGAAGTCAAAAGATGACGCGGAAGAAATTGTGCAGGAGGTTTTTCTAAAAGTTTGGCGAAATCGTAAACAACTAAAACCTGATCTGTCTTTTAAGGCCTATATTTTTAAGATCGCTTACCATCAGATACTTGAAATTCTTAAACAAATTAATCGTAGTCAAGCATATCGACATGAGATTATTGATGAGTCAATTTTTTTCAATGATGATACTAATACTCGTTTAAATTATCAAATGTTGCTTGAAAAAGTCGAATCACTTATTCAAAAACTACCCTCAAGACAAAAAGAGATTTTACTAAAAAGAAAAAAAGAAGGAATTCCGGTAAAAGAAATTGCTACACAATTAGGAGTATCACCAAAAACTGTGGAAAACCATTTAACTCAGGCTCTAAAATCAATAAAAAAGGATTTGGGCGAAGAAGAATTATCAGCTCTGTTGTTTTTTTTGCTATTTGTAGACGCCAGATAATGAGGTAAATAGTATTTTTTTTGATTTTTTTTGTATTTTGACTAGGGGAATTCACAATTTCTTCACTTTTACTTAATGTAAAGTTTAAAAAGAATTATTCATCATATTATGAATATCAATCTTGAGATATTAAAAAGATTTTTTGACGGTAAATATTCGAGAGCAGATTATTTAATTATAAAATCGGCTCTTGAAAATCCTAAACAGGAAATCGAAATGAAACAATTGCTTCAGGATCACTGGTTTGAATTAAACAGAGCAGGATCTCTTGCCGAAGGAAAGGTTGATCATATACTACATAAAATCCATAAACAAATTAGAACAGAAACAGAGAATATACCTGGTAGGCGTTTAAGATTTTTTACAACTTTCCAGCGAATTGCTGCAATATTAATTGTACCTCTAATTCTTTCTTTTCTGACAGTAATTTATTTTCAGTCCAGAACAGTTATTCCTGAAAATACCTATGCTGAAATACAGTGTCCTTTTGGGGTGCGAACTAAATTTGTATTGCCCGATGGAACAACTGGCTTCTTAAATAGTGGTTCAACTCTTGAATACCCAGCAATTTTCGCTAACGATAGAAATGTGACTTTAAAAGGTGAAGCCTTTTTTGATGTAACACATGATGAAAATCATCCCTTTATTGTTAATACCTCAAATCTATCTACCAAGGTTCTGGGTACACAGTTTAATGTAATTGCGTACGGTGATGAAAATGTCGAAGAAGTTATTCTTAAAGAAGGAAAAGTGGAGGTTTATTCAAACGGAGGTGATAAATTAGAAACGCTACGTCCAAATCAAAAACTTGTACTAAATACGCTTACAAGGAAATTTAACTCAAATGAAGTAGATGCATCACAATATGTCTCCTGGACAGAAGGAAAACTAACATTCCGAAACGAAAAAATGCAACAGGTAGCCCGACGCCTTGCAAGATGGTATAATGTAGAGATTGAAATAAATGATCCTGAATTAATGCAGTATGCATTCAGGGCTACTTTTATAGATGAACCGTTGGAAGAAGTATTAAAACTCATTGCACTAACAGCACCTCTGAAATATACCATAGAAGAAAGGGAAACTACTGACAACGACGTATATAAGACGAAAAAAGTGATAGTTTGCTTAGATAGGTCAAGGCTGGATGCCTTTTAGAGAAAGCAGGAGAGTGTTCGCATCACTCTCCTGCAACTATCAAGCAACTTGTAACTAATGCAATAATTATTTATTACTTAATGTTTCAAATTTATGAAAAAAAAATGGATTCGGAGTGCCATGAAAAATGGGCTCAAAACTAAAACTTGGAAAATTATGCGGTTAAGTGCTTTTTTTCTTTTCCTCTTTGTCTCCCAGGTATGGGCAGGTATGGGGTACGCACAGCAAACTAAACTTACGCTTAAAATGGATGGCGTAAAAGTTATCGATGTGCTGGATGAGATCGAGAACGGAAGTGAATTCTATTTTCTGTTTAATCAAAAACTAGTAGATGTTGATCGGGAAGTAAATGTCGATGCAAGAGAAAAAACCATCGACAAAATTTTGGATGAATTATTCGCTGGAACCGATGTAAAACATCTGGTGAAAGATCGGCTAGTTATTTTAACTACTGAAAAATCAGATTTAGACGCTATTTTATTGCAGCAAAAGTCCATTACAGGAACTGTAACTGACCAAGGTGGAAATCCACTTCCTGGAGTAACAGTGCTGGTAAAAGGCACTAACAACGGAGCAGCAACAAATATCGATGGTGTTTTTTCATTAGCGAATATAAATGATGGCGACATTTTAGTGTTATCATTCATGGGTATGGAAACTCAGGAGATCGAAGTAGCTGGACAGGAAACAATCAATGTAATGCTTACTCCTGACAACCAGGCAATTGACGAAGTTGTAGTAACTGCAATGGGTGTTAAAAGACAAAAACGATCTATTGGTTATTCTACTACAGAAGTAAAAGGTGAGGATATGATCGAAGCTCGCGATCCGAACTTAGGAAATGCTTTGAGTGGTAAAATTTCCGGCGTAAGTGTTGCTGGTAATGCTACAGGGATGGGTGGATCAAGTCGCGTTATTATTCGAGGTAATGCGTCGTTAACCGGAAATAACCAACCTTTGTATGTTATTGATGGAATCCCATTCGACAATACGAACTTCTCAAGTGCCGGCCGATGGGGAGGTATGGATATGGGCGATGGTCTTAACAATATCAACCCGGATGATATTGAAAGTATACAGGTGTTGAAAGGGGCTGCTGCTTCTGCTCTTTACGGATATCGTGGTGGTAATGGCGCGATTTTGATTACTACGAAATCGGGAAAAGCTAATACCAACGGCTTGGGTATTGAATTCAATAACAATATGACATTCAATACGATTTACGATTATAGAGATTTTCAAACAACATATGGACAAGGAACTCAAGGGGTGAGGCCTAGCGATCAAGCATCAGCCTACCAGACATACAACCAAAGTTGGGGGGAAAAATTGGATGGTTCTAATTTCGTAAATCGTCTTGCAGAAACCGCGCCTTATAGTAACGTTGATAACTGGAAAAACTTTTACAGTACGGGTATCGATGAGAATGCATCTATAGCTTTAAGCGGAAAGAGTGATAAAGTTAGCTATCGTATTGGTGTTTCAAATACTTATACTAAAGGTAATCTTCCTAATGCAAATCTTAAGCAGAAAGGTATTAACTTAAATACTATTTATGAGATTACTAAAAAGCTTCATTTAACAGTTAACGCAAATTATATTTTCGAAGAGGTAAAAGGTCGGACTAACTTGTCGGATGGTAATGGAAATTCCAATGCTTCACTGTTATACCTTGCAAATGGGTATGATGTAAGATGGCTGAAAGGCGATAATGGAGCAGATGAAAATGGCGGAGAGTTTCAGCCCGGAAATAGCGTTTATTTCAGTAACCCATATTGGCTTCAATACCGAAAAATCAACGAATCAAATAAAAACAGGACAACAGGAGGAGCAACGCTTCGCTACGATATTGCCGATTGGTTGTATATACAAGGACAAGTTACCCGTGACGGGTATGTGTTGAACTTTAAACAAGTACAACCAGATGGAGCTGCTGCTGATCCGAACGGATACATTCAGGAATATGAACGTAATTATTCGGAAATTAATACGAACTATATGGTTGGCGTTAATAAGAAATTAGAGAACTTTTCGATTAATGCGACCTTTGGAGGAAATACTCAACATGATATTACAAAACAATACGGAACTAACGGTGGTATCCGTCCATTTATTATCAGTGGTTTGTATTCAACATCAAATGTAAATTCCTCAACAAGGACGTTTGCCAAAGATTACTCAGAGTATCAGGTGAATTCAATTTACGGAACTGCTGATTTCGGATACAAAGATTGGTTATTCCTGAACTTTACCGGACGTAACGACTGGTTCTCAACATTAGATCCTAATAACAACAGTTTCTTTTATCCTTCAGTAAATTTGAGTTGGATGGTAAGTGACTGTTTGAAATTACCAGAATGGGTAACTACAGCAAAAATAAGGGCTTCTTTAGCTGCAGCATCTAACGGAACATCGCCTTACCAAACAATGCTGGTATATGCCTTAAATGATTTCAATGTACAGGATCAGTCGATGGGATATATTAGCAATTCATCAGTTCCAAACGCTTTCTTAAAACCAGTTCAAATTGAAGAGCGGGAAATTGGAGCAAATGCTTCTTTCTTTAGCAACCGACTTGGATTTGATTTTGCTGCCTATCAAAAGAAAACTACAGATGATATTGTTCAGGTTTCAACCAGCGAAACATCTGGTTTTAACTCTGCTTACAGAAACGTTGGTAAAATTCAAAACCGGGGGGTTGAATTTATGGTTTTTGCAGTTCCTGTTGCAAATACGAATTTTCGATGGAATACATCTCTAAATTTATCATATAATAAGAGTAAAGTATTGTATTTAGGAGAGGGTGTTGAATCTCTGGCAATTGATGGCGCAACAGCCCGCAGGGGAAACGCAACCATTCGCAATATCGTAGGTCAGCCTTACGGACAAATTGTTGGGTACACATACAAAACCGATGGAAATGGCAACCGTGTTTATACTGCAGATGGGTTACCTGTTCGATCTGATGATGTTGAAGTTCTGGGAGATGGAGTTTATAAATGGACTGGAGGTTTTCATAACGATTTCAGCTACAAAAATTTAACGCTGGCTTTCTTACTCGATTTTAAAGTTGGAGCTAAGCTCTTCTCGGGAACAAACTATAATTTGTATCGGTATGGTTTGCATAAGAATACACTCGAAGGACGAGAAGGAGGAGTATCTGTTTCGGGCGTAGATGAAAGCGGAAATAGTTTTTCCAAATCAGGTGTTGATGCGCAAACTTACTGGAATTGGATTGCTTCAAACAATATAACTGAGGAATTTGTGTATGATGCTAGTTTTGTAAAAGTAAGAGAGCTCTCTTTGGGCTACAACTTCTCAAAAATGTTTCTTGCTCAAAATTTCCCATTTATAAAAGATGTGAAACTTTCTTTAGTAGGCCGCAACCTGTGGACTATTGTGAAGCATACTCCTAATATTGATCCCGAATCAGGCTATAACAATAGCAATGGGCAAGGACTTGAGCTTAATGGTTATCCGGCTACAAGGAATATTGGTTTTAACTTAAACGTTAAATTTTAATTGAAAAGGGAAAAATTATGAAAAAGAAAATTTCAATATATATATCTATCGTTGCCATTGTCTCATTATTATCAAGCTGTAGCGATTTTGGCAACATGAACACGGACCCGGAGGCAATTACTGCTGACGTGATGGACTACTCCTTGGTATTTACAAACGTTCAAATGTACTGCTACGGTACGGAATACGAAGCCTGGCGAAACGGGATGATTTATTGTAGTACAATGATCCAACATACTGCTTCAACCGAAAGCTATTGGTGTGGAGATAAATACACTTATTCAGGAGGATATAATTCTGCGTATTGGGATCGTATGTTTCCTAATGGTGTTCGTAATGTAATTGACTTGCTAACAAACTGGGAAGGTAACGAAGAATACTATGCAGAATATCAAATGGCGCGAATTATGAAAGTTCTGCTTTTTCACAGGCTGACAGATATGTACGGTGATTGTCCTTATTTTGAGGCAGGGAAAGGTTACTATGAAGCGAATGGCTATCCTGTATATGATACGCAAGAAGTAATTTATACCGACATGTTAAATGAGCTGAAAGAGGCTGCAACCAATCTCGAAGGAGCAACATCAAAGATCGGTAGTGCTGATATTATTTATGGTGGAGATGTTGCGCAATGGCAAAAGTTTGCATATTCATTGATGTTACGTCTCTCAATGCGCTTGTCGAAAGTAGATCCGGGAACCGCTCAAACTTGGGTAGCAACTGCGGTGTCTGGTGGTTTGTTTGAAAGCAACGACGACAATGCAAAAATAGAGCACCCGGGGGCAACAACGTCTAACAACTCATGCGAACCATTTGGGAAAATCTATTGTCACGAAGATCCGAATGCCTATCGTATGAGTGAATCATTTGTTGATTTGTTGAGAAATACTGCCGATCCACGGTTACGCTTGCTTTGTACTGTAGTTGAAGATCCAAGCTTTAAAATAGGTAGTGGAAACTGGGAACTGGGCGACACTACTGCCTCTATCCAATTAGGCATGCCAAACGGCTACGACGAAACAACCGGTACATCAAGTTCAACTTACCTGGCAAATGCTCCGAATTACCCTGGCAGCAAAAACAGCTATTCTGTTGTAAATCGTTACACTTATGCTCGAATCGATGCTCCAACATTTCTGGTAACTTATGCCGAAAACCAATTACTATTGGCCGAAGCTGCATACCGTGGATGGACTACCGGAAGCGCGAAAGATTACTACAACGCTGGTGTAGTAGCAGCAATGGAACAGTTTGATCAGTTTAACGAAGGTTTGGCACCAGGCAGCGGCGAAATTGCTGCGTACCTGACAGCGAACCCATACAATGAGGAAACTGCGCTGGAGCAGATTAACACCCAATATTACATTAACACATTCTCAGACGAATATGAAACATTCGCCAATTGGAGAAGATCGGGTTATCCGGAACTCGAAACGGTAAGTTACATTGGTAACGTAACCAATGGAACAATTCCACGTCGTTTTACCTATCCAACAAGCGAATCATCAATTAACGCAACAAATTACAAGGCTGCAGTCTCTCTACTGAACAACGGAGACGCAATGACCTCACGTGTTTGGTGGGATGTTGAATAAAATGGGTATTGGTGATTGACAGGACAATCATCCTTGTTTTAAAAAGATGAATAAAAAGGCCTGGTGATGTTTTCAGGCACCAGGCCTTTCTTTTTTTTATCTTTCAATTTCATGATATTTTATAAAATGAAAAGGACAAAACTTCTATTGCTATTACTTTGTCTTGGTTTCATAAGTACTAGTCAAACGCGTAGTGATAACAACAACGGTTTTTCTTCTTATCGAAATCCAAACCTTTCTATAGAAAAAAGAGTTAAGGATTTAATCGGGAAGATGACTATTGATGAAAAAGTGGGGCAAATATTGTGTTTCATGGGGTGGAATATGTATGAACTTAAAGGAGATAGTGTAGCTCCTTCCGCCCAGTTTAAAACCTTGGAAAAAGAACAGTTAGCAGGTATGCTGTGGGCTACCTTTCGCGCTGATCCCTGGACTAAAAAGACCCTCGAAAACGGGTTGAATCCCGAGTTAGCTGCAAAAACTGCTAATGCTTTACAACGTTATAATATTGAAAATTCCCGTTTGGGAATTCCCCTGTTTTTGGCAGAAGAAGCTCCACATGGACATATGGCTATCGGAACAACCATTTTCCCGACAGGGATAGGACAGGCAGCAACATTCAATCCTGTGCTGATTGAAAAAATGGGGAAGGTAATTGGAGAGGAACTACGTTTACAGGGAGCCCATATTGCTTATGGTCCCATTCTTGATTTAGCCCGCGAACCTCGTTGGTCGCGTGTTGAGGAAACTTATGGAGAGGATCCTGTCCTGGCGGCTCGAATGGGAGCAGCAATGGTTGCTGGTTTAGGAAGTGGAGATGTATCGCAACAGGGAAATGTCATTTCAACATTAAAACACTTTATTGCTTACGGGGTTCCTGAGTCGGGAGTGAATGGTAACGTATCGGTGGTTAGTCGTAGAGATTTGCTTGAGGACTATTTCCCTCCCTTTCGTAGTGCAATTGATGCTGGGGCCTTGTCGGTAATGACTGCCTATAACTCAATCGATGGGATTCCTGCAACGATGAACAAAGAATACCTGACTGATATTTTACGTGACCAATGGAATTTTCGGGGATTTTCGGTTTCCGACCTGTATAGTATTCCCGGAATTAAGACATCGCACTTTGTGGCTAAGACAGTTCAGGAGGCAGCAATAAAATCAATCGAAGCCGGAACAGACGTGGATCTGGGAGGTACGGCTTATGCTGAACTGCGCGAAGCAGTGCAGGACGGCAAACTGCCGGAAAGCTTGATCGACTCGGCTGTTTGCAACGTACTGCGTTGGAAGTTTGCAATGGGGTTGTTTGAAAATCCTTACGTCGATCCAAAAGAAGCCAAAAAGAAAGTGCACAACAAAGACAATATTGCATTGGCCAGAGCATTGGCCAGGCAATCTACCGTACTACTTGAAAATAAAGGCATATTGCCACTCAATAAAAAAGGTATAAAGGTGGCTGTTGTTGGTCCTAATGCCGATAAGATGTACAATCAATTGGGTGATTATACTTCCCCGCAACTGGCAGAAAATGTAATTACTGTTTTAGAAGGTATTCAATCTAAAGTTGGGATAAAGAATGTGGTTTACGCCAAAGGTTGCGCCATTCGCGACACTAGCCAAACGGATATTTCAGCAGCTGTGAAAGCTGTAGAAAGTGCAGACGTGGCAGTGGTTGTGGTTGGCGGTTCCAGTGCCCGCGACTTTAATACCGATTATCAGGCTACAGGAGCAGCAGTTGCCAACAATAAGTTATTGTCTGATATGGAATGTGGCGAAGGAAACGACCGTATGACTTTGGGCTTGATGGGAGATCAGCTAAAACTATTGGAAGCTATTAAAAGGACAGGTAAACCTTTGGTGGTGGTTTATATCGAAGGCCGCCCTCTGAATATGAATTGGGCTTCTGAAAATGCAGATGCTCTGCTAACGGCTTGGTATCCGGGTGAACAAGGAGGAGGCGGTATCGCCGATGTTTTGTTCGGCGATTATAACCCAACGGGGCGTTTGCCGATCTCAGTTCCGCGAGAAGTAGGGCAATTGCCGGTTTACTACAACAAAAAGAATCCAGTTGCGCACAACTATGTCGAGGGGTCTTCGGCTCCATTGTACGCTTTTGGAGAAGGTAAAAGCTATTCAACTTTTGAATATGCGAATTTGAAAGTTGAAAAAGTTAGTGATTTTGTCTATACCGCTTCGTTTGATTTAACTAATACCGGGGACTTTGACGGGGCAGAGGTACCACAGTTGTATTTGCGCGATGAATATGCGTCAACGGTACGTCCGGTTAAGCAGCTTCAAAATTTCGCACATGTGTACCTAAAGAGTGGCGAAACCCAAAAGGTTACTTTCACGCTGACCAAAGAGATGTTTAGCCTGATTGGCGTTGATTACAAACGCGTGATTGAACCGGGAGATTTTACGATATTCATAGGAGCTTCATCAGCAGATATAAAGCTAAAATCCAAAATTCATATTGAGAGTAAATTTGAATTTGTACAATAAAAGAACTGAAATGAAAATGAAACTTCTTCTGCTTACAATATTTTTAACGGCTATATTGCTAGACGCATCTGCCAGGGAAAATAAAATAAATGTTATTCCGGAGCCGGTTGCTGTAAAAACAACAGATGGAGAATTTATTTTAGATAAAAACGTTCGTTTAGTTACCAATTCCGGTAGCGCTGATGTTAGCAATCTTATTCAAAATTTCAAGAAAAAGATAGAAGTACCCACCGGTATCAACCTTCCAATAGCAAGTAATTCCAACGGAAAAAACATATCACTGGAAATAAATGAGTCTAGGGACGAGACTCTGGGAGACGAAGGGTATCGTTTAAATGTATCGGAATCGTCAGTGAGCTTGAGGGCCAATACTTCTAAAGGATTGTTTTATGGAATACAAACAATTCTTCAGCTATTACCGGTTGAAATAGAAAGTTTGCATAAAACAGATAAAGTCAGCTGGAAAATTCCTTGTGTAGAAATTTTAGACTATCCCCGATTTGGCTGGCGGGGGTTAATGCTGGATGTAAGCCGCCATTTCTTTACCAAAGGAGAGGTACTTCGTTACCTTGATGAAATGGCTCGTTATAAATACAACCGTTTGCACTTGCATCTGGCCGATGATCAAGGTTGGCGAATTGAGATTAAGGCTCTGCCCAACTTAACAAAAATTGGTGCCTGGCGTGTTGAACGTACGGGGCTGTATGGCGATTTGCTTCCCGCATTTGAGCACGAACCGGCGACCGATGGCGGGTTCTACACTCAGGAAGATATGAAAGAAATTATTGCCTACGCAGCAAAATTGCATATTGTTATATTGCCCGAGATTGATGTACCAGCGCATAGTCTGGCTTTAATTGCTTCTTACCCCGAACTTTCGTGTACCCAAAAGCAATACAGTGTTGTTGCGGGGCGCAGGGGGCCATACGTCGATAATGTTTTGTGTGTAGGTAACGAAACTGTTTTTGAAAAGCTAGATACAATATTTACTGAAATAGCTAACCTTTTTCCCTGTAAGTATATTCACATAGGAGGCGACGAAGCCGACAAATCTTTTTGGGAAAACTGCCCAAAATGCCAGAAAAGAATGTGTGAAGAGCATCTCGACAACAGCAAAGAGCTTCAGAGTTACTTTGTTAAGCGAATGGAGAAAATGCTGAAGGCAAAAGGAAAAAAACTAATTGGCTGGGATGAAATACTGGAAGGCGGTTTGGCACCGGAAGCTACGGTGATGAGCTGGCGCGGAATGCAAGGGGGAATTGAAGCTGCAAAACAAAAACATCATGTAATTATGACTCCACAGAGGTTTTGCTATTTAGATCTCTATCAAAGCGACCGTAGTGCAGAACCTCCTACATACGGGATGTGCCTGTTAAGTAAATCTTACAGTCTTGAACCTGTTCCAGAAGGGGTTGATGATGGATTGATTCTCGGAGGTCAAGGTAACCTGTGGACCGAGTCTGTTCCGAATTATCGCCAGGTACAATATATGACATGGCCCCGGGCTCTGGCTTTGGCGGAAGTATTTTGGAGCCCAAAGCAAAATAAAAATTGGGAGCATTTTGTAAGCAAAGTGGAAAATCAGTTTCAACGATTTGACTTGCTAAACATTAAATATGCAAGAAGCTTCTATAACCCGATAATTTCAGTGAATAGTTCAGGATATCGAGATGTTTCTGTTAGTTTATCAACTGAGATTGAGGGCTTAGTTATTTACTATTCGTTTGATAATATAAATCCGGATGAGTTCTACCCAAAATATGAGGGAGAACCATTAACGTTTCCGCAAGGTGCAAGCATGTTAAAAGCTGTTACTTACCGGGGAGGCAAACAGGTTGGGAGTATTGTTAGTATAACAAAAGAGGGCGCAAAACAAAGGCTGAAAGAGGCATCGGGCATGTGGTAGTTTTGTGCAATTCAGACATCGTAAGTTCGTGTCAACCTAATAAAAAAAATAAAAAATGTTTATGAGATTTCAACGAAAATACTTTTTGTTTGCGATGTTGTGCCTTATTGTGGTGCTTAGCAGTTGTGAAAATACTGGGGAAAGTTATTCGAAAAAGGGGAGTGTTTACCCGGGTAATCCGGAAGAAAACTTTTCGCCTCGCTTAATTCGTGATGATAATAATTACAGGAACATAGCAAAGAACAGAGCTGCCTATCATTCTTCGAGTTACGACTACAATCTAACTGCACAGCTTGTAACAGATGGTATTATTGAAGCCGAGGAGCCTGGTTTTATTATCGTAAATTCATCGAATGGTATCTTACCTAAACGAGAAAGAGAAAAGATATTCGATCATAATATTGTAACATCTTTAAGTTTCAAAGGGAACGATATTTTTATCGAACTAGATGAAAAAGGAAACTATCCGGCCCGGAAAGTGGATGCCATTTCAATTACGGGCACGGCTATTCTCGATAATTTAAGGGGAGGGAATTGGCAAATTCAGTGTTTGGGATCTGTTGATGGTGAAAATTGGAAGCCAATAAAGACTAAAACAGGATATGGGAACATAGGAGAAATACGACAAATGGTGGCTTCATCAAAGAAGGGCTTGAACAATCTCAGGAAGCCACGAAATCCTTACGGAGATAGCGCGAATGATCCTAAACCAACCTATACGAGAAACAGGAAGCCAATCCAGCATCGGTCGATTATAAATGAGACGTTTCGTTTGGATACTCCGGTTAACTATTGTTACTATAAGCTAAAACTAAGTGCTCCCAATGTAAAAGAATGGCATATCAGCAATTGGGATTTCTATTCCGGGGAAAATAAGTTAAAAATAGCTCCATCTGATATATTTACGAGCGCCTGGATGAGTGAAGGATCTGAAAACGAGTGGGTTTATGTGGATTTTGGTTTTGTAAGTAGTTTCGATTTGATAAAATTATTCTGGGTTCAGAAACCTAATGTATACAAAATTCAGCTTTCTGATAATGCGAAAGACTGGGATGATTTGCTGACAGTGCCAAACAATGCCGGTACAGCTGACGAATTGAAACTTAAAACTACGGCACATAGTAGATATGTGAGGGTGTATATCCCAAATGCTGGCAAAAGATGTGTTTTAAGCGAGCTGGAAGTTTATGGCAAAGGTGGGGCGGCTACTGTTCCTGCCCAAAAACCAAAAATTGAAAGCAATAGGATGGAATTGTCGGGTGGAAATTGGAAAATACAACGTTCTTCAGAGGTAAGTGCTGATGGAGAAACAATATCCACCAAAGACTTTGTTACTACTAACTGGTTAACGGCAACCGTTCCTGGAACTGTTTTGGTTAGCTATTTAAATGCTGGCGCTATTCCTGATCCTGACTTTAGCGATAACCAACTGATGATTTCCGAGTCGTTCTTTTATTCTGACTTTTGGTATAGAACTACTTTTGACGTACCGGAGCAATTCTCAGCCCCAAAGACATTCTTAAATTTTGATGGTATTAATTGGAAGGCTGATGTATTTTTTAATGGTAAAAAAGTTGGTAAAATCGAAGGTGCTTTTATTCGCGGAAAATTTGATATAACAGATTTAATTGTGCCTGGCAAAAAAAATGTTTTAGCCGTATTGATTCATAAAAATGACAATCCAGGTATAGTTAAAGAGCAGACACAGGCTAGCCCGGATTTAAATGGAGGAGTACTTGGAGCTGATAATCCTACTTTTCATGCCTCTATTGGCTGGGACTGGATACCAACAATACGAGGACGGAATATTGGTATATGGAATGAAGTGTATTTATCCACGAATGGTGCAGTAGAAATTGAAAATCCTTTTATTACTTCAGATTTACCTTTGCCAGATACTACTTCCGCTGATGTTGATATAAAACTCAATGTAGTTAATCATACAGCCGAAGCTGTAACAGGTGTGCTAAAAGGGAGGTTTGGCGATATTAATTTTTCTAAAGATGTTGTCCTTAGTCCAAATGAATCAAAGATTGTTGAGTTCAACAGCAAGGACTATCCTGCTTTACATCTTAAAAATCCACGGTTGTGGTGGCCAAAAGGTTATGGGGCTCCTAATCTCTATGATGTTGAATTATCTTTCCTGTCTCAGGAAGGTATATCTGATAAAAAGACTTTTAAGACAGGTATTAGGGAAATGTCTTACAGTAACAAAAATGAAGTCCTCAGCCTTTATATAAATGGAAGGAGGTTTGTTGGGCGAGGAGGAAACTGGGGCTTCTCTGAATCCAATTTGAGGTATCGTTCAAGAGAATACGATATTGCAGTTGCTTTACATGCTGACATGAATTTTACAATGATCAGAAATTGGGTAGGGCAAATAGGCGATGAAGAGTTGTACGAGGCCTGCGATCGCCACGGTATAATGATTTGGCAGGATTTCTGGTTAGCTAATCCCTCTGATGGTCCCAATCCAAACGATAATACAATGTTTATGAATAACGCAAAAGATATGGTAACCAAAATTAGGAACCATCCCTGTATTGCGCTTTATTGTGGAAGAAACGAAGGTAACCCTCCTGCAGAATTAGATACTGCGTTAAGGAAGTTAACCCAAAAGGTTCATCCTGGAATTTTATACATATCGCATTCATCCAGAGGATCAGTGAGTGGAGAAGGCCCTTATAGGGCATTGCCTGTGCGCGATTATTTCCTTTTATATGGATTTGATAAATTTCATAGCGAACGTGGAATGCCGAATGTTATGACTTTTGAAAGCCTGAAGAAGACTTTACCCGAAGATAAGTTGTGGCCACAGAACAGGTTATGGGGGATTCATGATTATTGCCTTGAAGGGGCACAGAAGGCAGCTTCTTTTAACCAAATGATAGAAAAGGCCTTTGGGAAGATAAACGATGCTAAAACGTTTACCGAGATGGCACAATGGATTAACTACAATGGGTATCGCGGCTTATTTGAAGGGCGCAGTTTATACCGAAAAGGCATGCTTTTGTGGATGAGTCATTCTGCTTGGCCATCGATGGTTTGGCAAACATATGATTACTACTTTGAGCCTACGGCAGCATATTTTGGTTGTAAAAAGGCTTGCGAACCTATTCATGTGCAATGGAACCCGGTTTTTAATTTTATTGAGGTGGTTAATTATAGTGGTGGTAATAGATCAGGGTTAAAGGTTAACGCTCAAATTCTAAATATGGATGGGACTGTACAATGGGAAACTGAAGCAATTGTTGACAGCAAAGAAGATTCAACAGTACAACCCTTTCAGCTAAAATTTCCACAAAATCTATCAGAAGTTCATTTTATAAAATTGAGCCTTGAAGAAAACGGAAAAAATATTTCAAACAATTTTTATTGGAGAAGTTTGGTTGACGGAAATTATCAGGCATTAAATAAGCTTCCTAAAATTAATCTTTCGACTAACACATCAAGCATAAAAACGGGTAGTATCTGGAATTTAAAAACAACCATTAAAAATCTTACGAATACCCCTGCATTAATGGTAAGGTTAAAGGTTGTTGGGGCGAAGAATAGAGAACGCATTCTTCCTGTTTTTTACAGCGATAATTATGTGTTTTTAATGCCTGGCGAAGAAAAAACAATAAACATGAGTTTACAAGATGAGGATACTCAAGGTGAGGAGCCTGAGGTTGAAATTATGGGATTCAATATTTTGCCAACTAAACAGTAAAAGACATGGTTTTTACTCGTTTTTTTAGTTGCCATAAAATTTCGTTTTAGTAAAATAATAACAAATAATTATGATGCCGTTATTTATTGTTTTTAGCGCAGTTATCCTGCTTCTTTTATTAATAACTGTTGGAAAAATCAATGCATTTATCTCATTTACATTGGTGTGTATTTATGTTGGGTTGATGATGGGGCTACCGGTAGAAACCATCGTGGGCGCTATTAAAAAGGGTATGGGCGATACACTCGGGCTACTTGTTCTGATTCTTGGTTTTGGATCGATGCTCGGGAAATTGGTAGCCGATAGCGGAGCTGCACAAAAAATCACACAAACTTTGGTTGCTATTTTCGGATTGAAAAAGATACATTGGGCACTGATGCTAACCGGCTTGATTGTAGGGATACCGATGTTTTACTCGGTAGGTTTTGTAATTTTAATTCCCATTATTTTTGCCGTAGCTGCTTCAACAGGTTTGCCATTAATTTTTGTTGGACTTCCTATGCTGGCTTCTTTGTCGGTAACACACGGCTATCTACCCCCTCATCCGGCACCAACTGCCATTGCCGGAATGTTTGGCGCAGACATAGGGAAAACTATTTTCTATGGATTTATAGTTGCCATTCCGGCTATTATTATTGCCGGGCCGGTTCTTTCGCCACGTTTCAAAAAAATAAAAGCCAATCCGCTTAAAGAATTTACCGGTGAGGTTATTCTGGAAGAGAGCGAGCTTCCATCCACATTTGTCAGTATTTTAACGGCATTAATGCCTGTAATTTTAATAGGGCTTTCAGGTTTGCTTACCCGTTTGGTAAGCGAAACATCCGTAGTGTTTTCTCTTGTTGAAGGAATCGGAGATCCTGTAATTGCCATGTTGCTTTCCGTGTTGTTTGCCATTTACATGCTGGCTTTGAGAAAGGGTAAAAAAATGAAGGAAGTTATGACCGGACTTGCCCAGGCCATTTCCAGTATCGCTATGATTTTACTTATTCTGGCAGGTGCCGGTGGGTTAAAAGAAGTTTTGGTGGTAAGTGGTATCAGCGATTATTTAGGTGATTTATTAAGGCTCTCTGGAATGTCGCCCTTGTTCTTAGCCTGGCTGATTGCTGCTGTAATAAGGGTTGCTGTAGGGTCTGCAACAGTTGCCGGAATGACGGCAGCCGGAATTGTTTTACCACTGGTGTCTTTACCGGGAGGGCCATCCCCCGAATTGATGGTTCTCGCTATTGGCTCTGGCAGCTTAATGCTTTCGCACGTAAACGACGGAGGTTTCTGGATGTTCAAGGAATATTTCAACATATCGGTGAAAGAAACTTTTTTAACCTGGACAGTTATGGAATCCACGATTTCAATCGTTGGGTTAATCGTAATTTTATTATTGAACACTATTATTTAAATATCATAAATATGAATACCATCGAAAAAAATCTCAAAGTATTAGGATTAGAATTACCACCAGCTCCTCCACTCGGGGGAATTTATCATCCGGTTGTAATCGCCGGCAATCAGTTATTTGTTTCCGGGCAGGGGCCATTAAGAAGCGACAACACACTGATTACTGGAAAAGTTGGTAAAGACCTAACGCTTAAAGAAGGACAACAGGCTGCCTTACAGGTGGGGTTAACCATGTTGGCAACAATAAAAGCACAAATCGGTGATTTGGGAAAAATTAAGCGCTTGATAAAAACCCTGGGAATGGTTAATTGCTACCCTGAATTTGAGCAACATCCGCAAACAATTAATGGATTTAGCCAGCTGATGGTTGATGTTTTGGGTGAACAAAACGGAAAAGGGGCCCGTAGTGCAGTAGGAATGTCACTTCCCGGAAATATTGCAGTTGAAGTAGAATGTATTTTTGAATTACAAGAAGAATAGAAGCCAATCCATGTGGAACAAAATAATCAATGAAGCGGAAGTTTTTACTCCATCGGTGTTGGTTTACCCGGAACGAATTCGGGAGAATATCCGGAGGATGATAACAATTGCAGGTGATGTTTTTCGCTTGCGCCCTCATGTGAAAACCCACAAAATGGCGGAAGTTGTCCAACTCCAGGTTCAGCAAAATATTACCAAGTTTAAGTGTGCCACACTTACCGAGATGGAAATGACCGCAATGAACGGCGGAACAGATATTTTGCTTGCATATCCTTTACTGGGGCCCGATATCAGTAATTATTTCAATATTGTCGATAAATATCCTCAGGTAAAATTTTCGGTAACGGTTGACAATGAAAAATCAGTAACTGATCTCGTCGATAAAGCCCGGCAACGACAACAAAAAGTGAATGTTTTTATCGATATCGATAATGGTATGCACCGAACAGGGATTGAACCAGAACCTGCTTTCGACTTTGCTGTGTCCATTTCAATGAATTCATGGCTGAACTTTGTCGGACTTCATATTTACGATGGGCATATTCATGTTTCTGATTTAAAAACACGGACAGAACAGTGTGAAAACGATTTTAGTGATGTAAATAAACTCGTTCAAAAGTTGAGCGCTGTAGGAATTGCAGTTGAAGAACTGGTTTGTGGGGGAACATTTACATTTCCGATTCATGCCAAGTATCCAAACCGGACACTTAGTCCCGGAACTCCCGTTTTATGGGATGCCGGTTACGAGAAATCCATTCCCGATCTTAATTTTCAGGTTGCCTCTGTTCTGGTGGGGCGGGTAATCAGCAAGCCACACGGAAAAGTTTGTTTTGATTTGGGCTACAAAGCTATGGCTTCCGAAATGCCACAACCTCGGCTGAAGTTTCTTGAACTTCAAGTGGGCAGTGTCGAAAATCAAAGCGAAGAGCATTTGGTTATTACAACTCCACAAGCAGAAGAATTAAAACCGGGCGATTTTGTTTATGCTGTCCCTGTTCACATTTGCCCCACCATTGCGTTGCACGAACGTGTTTATGTGGTGGAAAACAAAAAAGCTGTTGGAACGTGGGAAGTTTCGGCACGAAAAAGAACTTTTTTAACGTAATAGATAATGAGTAATTTAGAAGAAAGAATACTTTGTTTCGATGCGCATTTGGATATTTCAATGAATGCGATGGAATGGAATAGAGACCAGCGCTGGACTGTTCAGCAAATTCGTAACAGTGAAAAAGGAATGACCGATAAACCAGACCGCGAACGGAATACGGTTTCGTTTCCGGCACTTCGCGAAGGTAAGGTTGGTTTGGTAGTGGCAACACAAATAAGTCGCGTAGTAAAACCAGGTAGTCCTATTCCTGGATGGTATTCACAAGACCAGGCTTGGGCGCAAACACAAGGCCAGTTGCAATGGTATCGCACAATGGAAGAAGCCGGCGAAATGAAACAAATCACAGACGCCCAATCGCTAAAAGAGAGTTTAAAACTTTGGGAAACTCCTGATGAACATACGCCTATTTGTTACTTACTGAGTTTGGAAGGAGCTGATTCTATCATCTCAATGGAGCATTTGCACCGTGCTTATAATTATGGTTTGCGTGCTATTGGCCCTGCTCATTACGGTCCTGGAATTTATGCCAATGGGACTGATTCCGCAGGACGGCTAAACGAAAAAGGTGTTGAACTGCTCAAAACCATGGAAAAACTGAACATGATCTTGGATGTTACCCATCTGAATGATGATGCGTTCTGGCATGCTATGGAAATTTATAACGGACAGGTTTGGGCCAGTCATAATAATTGCCGGAAATTTGTGGATCATAACCGTCAGTTTTCCGATGATATGATTTCAGCACTTATTCAGCGAAATGCCATAATCGGAATTGCTCTGGATGCCTGGATGATGGTACCCAACTGGGTTCGCGGAGAATCTACCCCAAAATCAAAAAATGTAACCATGGAAATCATGGCCAACAATATTGACCACATTTGTCAGTTGGCCGGTGATTCATTGCATGTTGGCGTTGGCAGTGACCTTGATGGAGCTTTTGGAACCGAACAGTGCCCTTATGATTTGGATACAATTGCAGACGTTCAAAAATTGCCAGTTATTTTAAGAAACCGGGGGTATAAAACCGAAGACATCCAAAACATCATGCACGGGAACTTTATCCGGTTTTTGAAAGGGTATTTTAATCAATAACCTGATTGGTCATATATCGGGGGCTCCCTGAAAACAGCTTTTTATTTTATAATGGCAGGCTATAATTCGAGAAAATTATATGGCCTGTTATTCGGGAAAATAATAAGGAAAATTCATTCCGTTTTTAAGTGATTAACGGAACTTGAGAAACAACGTGAAAAATATTGCGAATTGGTTGTTATGTAACTGCTAGTTAGGCGATAATATTAATGATTTTTTGTCTAATGATTAAAATCGAAATATAAAAATGTTTATTAATAATAAATTACACATAAGATTGATACTTATCCTGTTAGGCTTATTTCTATGTACAAGCGTTGGCGCACAGGAAATAAAACCGCTGAATCTTAACAAGCCAGAGAGAGAACAATGGTTTACAGACCTGGGATTCGGAATGTTCATTCACTGGAGCATGGATGTTCAGTTGGGTTTGGTCATAAGTCACAGCATGGTTGGGGCATCGGAAGACTATCTTGACCGGTATATTGATGAACTTCCCAAAACTTTTAATCCCATAAATTTTAATGCAAAACAGTGGGTGAAAGCTGCTAAACTCGCAGGTATGAAATATGTTGTGTTTACCACTAAGCATCATAATGGTTATTGTATGTTTGATACAAAAACAACAAATTTTAGCATTATGAACAGCCCTTATGGCAAAGATGTCACAAAAATGATCGTTGATGCCTGTCGAGAGGAAGGATTGGCCGTCGGTCTATATTTTTCGCCTGATGATTTTTATTTCCTAGATCAACAGGGGACACTCATCTCTCGGACAAAAAAGGAAGCTCTTGCCAGTGATAATCCGGAATTAAACAGATATGTAAAAAAACAAATGAGGGAACTTATGACCAATTATGGTAAAATCGATATTGTATTTCTGGATGGAATGGATCAATTTGCCAAAACAGAACTGGCAAAAGTATGTTGGGCAATAAATCCTGATGTAGTAGTAACCAGAGGAGCGATTGAAACTCCCGAACAGGAAACACCAGATACAGCAATACCATCCCCTTGGGAGGCTTGTTATACATTTGGGGATCAATGGCAATACCGGCCAACCAACGAACATTTTAAAACAGCTAAAGAGGCCATACTCGAATTAATAGATGTAAGAGCAAAAGGTGGCAATTTCCTGCTGAACTTTGGACCTGATGCCATGGGAAATTTCTCGTCAGAACAGGCAGGCCCTTTGAATGAAATTTCTTTGTGGATGTTCATTAATCAGGAAGCATTCAAAAACACAATACCTAATGATATTATTAAAGAAAATAATATGTGGTTTCTAAAATCGAAAGACAACAATACCGTATACATATTTATTAATGAGGAAAACTGGAAGCTCGGCGAACGCAAGGATTTTATAATTAAAACATTAAAGGCTTCAGAAACTAGTCAGATTTCAGTTTTAGGGCATAATGGAATTGTTTTGGAATACGATAAAGATGCCGATCCTGCCCCAAGAGTTAAACAAACAAATGATGGGATGGAGATATCGGTTATGCGCGCCCAACGGATTTATAACGATCGTAAATGGAATAATCCGATTGTAGTAAAAGTAACCAATTTAGATAGAAATGAATATTAGTACACTGCGCATGGTTTAGTACATATCTTATTCCTCCTGTTCAACTGATGATTTTCTGTATATTTCTGTAAGTGGGACATAAATCAAATCTTTAATTGACTCTACTGGATAATCGATCTTTCTATATTGATATTTGATAAAGGCTACCAATCTTTTTGGGAAGGACTTATAGTGTTTATAGGTTTCCATGGAATAACCTTTGTCTAGTTTCTCAAGAATGCTGTTTAGGTAATCTTCCTCTAAATTGCTGCTCAACATCATCCCATTTGTATAGTGATTTTTAATACCAAATCGAGCCATTTTAAATGTTGTAAAAGAGTTCGTTACGCGATTTGTCGAGACTGGTTCTTGAGAAACAAGCAGTGGTCTCAATAAAGTCTCGTTTACTTTGACTTTTTTTGTGTTTTTGGGACTTTCTGGAAAATAAAAAAGCGCTTAAAATATTGATTTTAAGCGCTTTTGATTTTTAATGATTTTTACGTCGTGCCCAGAACAAGACTCGAACTTGCACGGGAAAATTTTCCCACAAGGCCCTCAACCTTGCGTGTCTACCAATTCCACCACCTGGGCATTAAATTTTGAACGTGCCTGCAAAACTATAAAATTTCTTGAAACCTGATAACACAATTTGTTTTTTTGCTAAATACGGCAGTCTATCGATGATTTTAATTCTGTTGTTCGTAAAGTTCTTCCGTCTCAACTTTTTTAATGGTGCCATCAACGGCGGTAACTTTATAACGCGTTGTTTTTTTTACTTTAGGAGTAATTATTGGATCAAGTGTAAGTTTGTGCTGGCTGATTTCTGTGCCTTTCAAGAACTTCACTTTTTCAAAAATATAAATGTTGCCACTTTCTTTTTCAAAAACGGTTTGTGGTTTTCCCAATTCCGATTCCAACGATGATATTGGTTTTCCGACATATGTCTTTTGCAGATTTCGTTGCGAGCTGCACGATACCATAGTTACTACAGCTACAATAAATAATAAAGTTCTCATGTACCTATTTTTGCCCAAAGAAAACCAGAAAAAATGAAATCCGCCGGCTTTTAATCCTATTTAACGTTTTTGGTGTTAAGAAAGTGTTGTCTTATTGTTACAACTTAGCCGACTTGACAATTTATATTTTTTATCTTTGCAGCGTGTTTTACAACATGTTCTTAAATTAATATTTCGCTGCAACATGATTCAATTCTTTAAAACTCAAAGTAACAGTATTATCGCAGTTTATTCTGCACAGCCCTTAGGCGACGAAAATATCGAAAAATTGGTATGGTTATTTTCCGGAGCCGAAAGTTTAAAACCTCAGCAAATCGATGGCTGGTTTGTCGGCCCGCGTAAAGAAATGCTTACGCCGTGGAGTACCAATGCCGTAGAAATTACCCAGAATATGGGCATTGAAGGAATCCGTCGAATGGAGGAATTTTTCGAGGTAGAAAATGAAAAAGCAAAATTCGACCCGATGCTTCAGGCTATTTATAAAGGGCTTGATCAACAGATTTTTGCAATCGACAAAGAACCTGATCCGATTTTGAATATTGAAGATATTGCAGCGTACAACGAACAGGAAGGGTTGGCTTTAAGCGATGATGAGATTCAGTACCTCAGTTCGGTGTCGAAAGAAATGGGACGCCCGCTTACTGATGGTGAGGTTTACGGTTTTGCCCAGGTGAACTCGGAACATTGTCGCCACAAAATATTTAACGGAACCTTCATTATCGATGGAAAAGAAATGGAATCGTCGTTATTCCAGATGATCAAAAAAACATCGAAGGAAAATCCGAATAAAATTGTTTCTGCATACAAAGACAACTGTTCGTTTGTTCAGGGACCTGTTGTTGAGCAGTTTGCTCCGAAAACACAAGATAAACCCGATTTTTTCGAAGTAAAAGATATTGAAACGGTTCTTTCGTTAAAGGCCGAAACACATAACTTTCCAACAACAGTTGAGCCGTTTAACGGTGCTGCGACAGGAACAGGTGGTGAGATTCGCGACCGTATTGCTGGTGGGAAAGGAGCGTTGCCAATTGCCGGAACTGCTGTTTATATGACATCGTATCCACGTACCGAAGCACAACGCTCTTGGGAACAGGCAACTGAAGAACGTGAGTGGTTGTATCAAACACCGGAAGAAATTCTGATTAAAGCATCAAATGGAGCCAGCGATTTTGGTAATAAGTTTGGACAGCCGCTGATTAACGGTTCGTTACTGACTTTCGAACATTTCGAAAACTTTGTGAAATATGGTTACGACAAAGTAATTATGTTGGCCGGTGGTATCGGTTTCGGAAATAAAAAAGATAGTCTGAAAGACGATCCTGAAAAAGGTGATAAAGTGGTGTTGCTTGGAGGTGATAACTACCGTATTGGAATGGGCGGAGGAGCTGTTTCGTCGGTAGCAACCGGTGAGTTTGAAAATGCCATCGAGTTGAATGCTGTGCAACGTGCCAACCCCGAGATGCAGAAAAGAGCTTATAACGCTATCCGTGCATTGAGTGAAGCCGATGATAATCCAATTGTTTCCATCCACGACCACGGTGCAGGCGGTCACCTGAACTGCTTATCAGAATTGGTGGAAACTACCGGTGGAAAAATTGATACTGCGAAATTACCTGTTGGCGATCCAACACTTTCGCAAAAAGAAATTATCGGTAACGAGTCGCAGGAGCGAATGGGACTGGTTATGAAGCCGGAGCATGTTGAACTGCTTCGTAAAATTGCAGAACGCGAACGTGCACCGATCTACGAAATTGGTGAAACAACCGGCGACATGCAATTTACTTTCGAGAATTCAACAACCGGCGAAAAATCGATTGACTGGCAGTTGGACTACATGTTCGGTAATCCTCCGAAAACAATTATGGAAGATGAAACCATCGTTCCTGAATTTGATGAATTAGAATACAACTGGGAAGAAATATACGATTTGGTTGAGCAGACCATTCAGTTGGAGTCGGTTGCGAGTAAAGACTGGCTGACTAACAAAGTTGACCGCTCGGTAACCGGACGAATTGCCAAACAGCAATGTGCTGGCGAATTGCAATTGCCTCTGAATAACTGCGGTGTAATTACACTCGACTATCAGGGTAAAGCCGGATTGGCAACTGCAATCGGTAATGCCCCTGTAGCCGCTTTGGTAGATGCAGAAAAAGGTTCGGTGCTTGCAATTGCCGAATCGCTGACAAATATTATCTGGGCACCAATGCCTGATAAAATCAAAAGTGTATCGTTGAGTGCCAACTGGATGTGGCCGGCCAAAAATCCGGGAGAAAATGCCCGTATTTACAATGCCGTAAAAGCAGCCAGCGACTTTGCTTGTGCATTGGGAATCAACATTCCGACAGGTAAAGACTCGATGTCGATGACACAGAAATACAAAGACGATGTAGTTTTGGCACCGGGTACCGTAATCATTTCATCGTCGGGCGAAGTTACCGATGTGAAAAAAGTTGTTGAGCCGGTATTGGTAAACGACGAAAGCAAAGAGATTCTTTACATCGACTTGTCGTTTATGGAACGTGCGCTGGGCGGAAGTGCTTTTGCACAATCGATAAATAAACTCGGAAAAGTTGCTCCAACGGTTGCCGATCCTGCCAAATTTGTAACTGCATTTAATACAGTTCAGAATCTTATCGAACAAGATCTTATCCTTGCCGGACATGATGTGGCTTCTGGAGGATTGATCACTACCCTGCTTGAAATGTGTTTCGCGAATGTGAAAGGCGGAATGAAAGTAGATGTTACTGCTTTTGAGGAAGAAGATCTGGCAAAAATATTACTGGCTGAAAATCCTGGAATTGTTATTCAGTGTGCTGATAACGATGAGGTGAAAAAGCAACTGACTGAGGCGGGAGTAGAATTCATGTCGTTAGGTTTTCCAGTTCCTTACCGTAAAGTGAGAGTGGTAAACCGCACAGTTGAAGCAGACTTCGATATTAACTCGTTACGCGATATGTGGTTTAAAACTTCGTATTTATTAGATCGCAAACAAAGTGGCGAAGAAAAAGCGCTGGAACGATTTAAAAACTATAAAGATCAGGCGTTAGAATTCGATTTTAAAGATTTTACGGGAAAAGCTGTCGACTTAGGAATCGACCTGAAACGTCGTACTGCTTCGGGTGTAAAAGCTGCAATTATCCGAGAGAAAGGTGTAAACGGTGACCGCGAAATGGCCTACGCTATGTACCTTGCCGGAATGGATGTGAAAGATGTTCACATGACCGACCTGATCGCAGGACGTGAAACACTGGAAGATGTGAATATGATCGTTTTTGTTGGTGGTTTCTCTAACTCCGATGTTCTTGGTTCGGCAAAAGGCTGGGCTGGTGCTTTCAAATTCAATGAAAAAGCACGTGTGGCACTGGAGAAATTTTACCGCCGGGAAGACACGCTGAGTTTAGGTGTTTGTAACGGTTGCCAGGTAATGGTAGAACTGGGCGTTGTCTATCCTGAACACAGCATTCAGCCAAAAATGTTACACAACGAATCGGGCAAATTCGAGTCGTCGTTCCTGAATGTTGATATTCAGGATAACAAATCGGTAATGCTCGAAAATATGGCCGGGATGAAACTGGGAATCTGGGTGGCACACGGCGAAGGTAAATTCTATCTGCCGTTTAACGAAGATCAGTACAATATTCCGATGAAATACAGCAACGAAGGTTATCCGGGTAATCCAAACGGATCGCACTTTAACGCTGCATCGTTGTGTTCTGATGATGGCCGTCACTTGGTAATGATGCCTCACCTTGAGCGTGCTTTCAAACCGCACCTTTGGCCCAATTATCCTGCCGACCGGAAAGCGGATGAGGTGGCTCCTTGGATTCAGGCTTTTGTAAATGCAAAAAACTGGATTGAAGAAAAGATGAAGTAAGTAAGAATGACTTAACAATACAAAGCCGCAACTCAATATGGGTTGCGGCTTTTTTGTTTGGAACTATTTTAAATTAACGTAACGTTGAGCCATATCTGACAAAATGTTTTCTGAACTTGTGAGATTCTTTATCTTTAAAGTGTTAACATATAGGGATTTCCATGTTGCGTCAATTGTTTAATGTTAAATACCAGATATATTGGATTTCATTTGGGGTTACTTTGGTTTTTATGCTCCCAATAATTTTGCTCATTCCTGATTTTACAAAATATACAGTAAAAGTAGAATCGAAAGAATCGGTTTCAACGAATTATGTCGTTGTGCATCATGATTTGGATTTCGATGGAATAGTGGAGACGATTGAATTTTTTAAAGATTTTATGGGAACCCCGGCTATATTGGTAGAAAGTGATGGGAAAATTCTGTATCAGAAAAATTTAAAGGGGAAATTTGTCAAAGGCTCTTTCTTTTGTATCGACGATTACAACGATGATAAATTGGGTGAGATATTATGTTTGACGGCTCAAAATGATTCTGTGTTTCTTCACCTCTTTGAAGGAATGAGTGGTATTTTCCAAACAAAAGATGTGTTTATCACTACTTATCAAGATTACGCAGGTAGGCCGGATTATGGAATATATTTTCCTGTTATGGAAGATCTGGATAATGACGGAATCAAAGAGATAATATTACCTTTTATGTGTGGATTTACCGGCACCACGCGCAAGGTGTGTATTTATAATATTACAGATAAGATATTAAAAACGATGCCCTTGTCCGGAACAACTATCAGTAACAATATGCATTATTTTGATGTTAACAACGATGGACTGAAGGAGATTATGGGGAGATCGGATGCAATCGATAATTGCGATGAAGAGTATCCTTATTCCGATCATTTTGCATGGTTGATGGTGTTAAATTCTGAGGCCCAGTTTTTATTCGATCCGGTAAAAATAGGAAGTTATTCGACAACAGTGGGAACTTGCCCTTTGATTGATGAAAAAGGAGGGGTAAATCTTGCCGTTTTTTTAAAGCATACTGGTAATTGTGGAGACACTTCGTTTATCGGCTTGTACAATACTGAAGGAGATTTGCTTCAAAAAAGGGTAATTCCATACAATAAGAATCTTCGGAATGCAACTTTATATGTAAGCTGTCCGGTAGATTATCCTGAGAAAATTATTATCTACCGTGAAGATGGCTTACTTGAAACGTATAATCAAAAATTGGAACTAATCGATCGAAAACAATCGGTAACGCACAATGGAAAGTTAGGTGAGCTGGATGTGGATGGTGATGGTGCAAAGGAATTTATTCTTCAAGACAGATCAAATCTTAACTATTGGGTTACCCGTGATGATTTTAGTGATCCGGTTAAACTTCCCGGCTTATCAAAATTTCTGACTGGAGATACCTATTTGTCTGTTGTTGACGCAAATAAGAATATATTTTCCTTGCAAAATGAGGGGGATTATTACACTTTCTCGTATAACAACAACAGCCTATATAATTGGAGGTCATTAATCTACATGCTGATATTTTTGTCGGTGTATGGGGCCGTTTATGGTATTGGATTTCTATTTCAGTTTTTTATTAAACGCCGTTACGAGACTGAAAAGAAAATTGCACAAATGCAGTTAGTTGCAATTGAAAATCAATTGAATCCTCATTTTAATTTAAACGTGTTAAATTCTATCGGAGCATTGTATGAAACTCAAGAAAAAGAGAAAGCACAGTACTATTTCGGGAAATATAACAAGTTGTTAAGGCAATCTCTTTTTCAGTCGGGGCAGTTAACGGTTTCATTAATGGAAGAGTTGGAGTTTACAAAGAATTACCTCGAACTGGAAAAATTTAGAATGAATGAGCGATTTAATTATCGGGTGACCGGAAATGATAACTTGCCAGATATTGAAATCCCCAAAATGTTGATCCATACTTTTGTGGAAAATGCCATTAAACACGGATTAAAACATAAAAGTGGAAAGGGGTTGTTGATAATCGAATTTTTGCATCAATCGAATTGCTTGAAAATAGTAATCTCCGATAACGGAATTGGAAGACAAAAAGCAAAGCAATACTCATTAATGAGTACAGGAAAGGGTATGGAAATAGTAAATAAAAGTCTCGATTTGTTTTTCGATACACGTGATATTCGAATTGAATATAAAATAATTGATCTTTATACAGAGGTGGGTGAAGCGACAAGAACTAAGGTGGAAATTAAAGTGCCTCTCTAATAAATTAGCACGCTATGCTAAACTTGTTTCAACATCTGCTTAAAAATAGTAAGATATCGATATTTCCGAGATAGAACGACGAGAACAAAAATGATGGAAAAAACAACAGCGATATTAGTCGACGATGAAAAACAATCCTTAAACCGGATGGCCGATTTGCTTAAGCTATTTCCACACATCAACATCATCCACAAAGAATTTGATCCCGAAGCCGCAATCGATCGTATTGTTAAATGTAAACCTGCCCTTGTTTTTATCGATGTTGAAATGCCCGGATTAACGGGTTTCGAGGTCGTAAAACAGATTCGCGAACGATTTGTATTTCCTGAGTTTATTTTTGTTACCGCTTACAGCCAGTATGCGATAAAAGCCATTAAAGCCGAAGCTTTTGACTATTTGCTGAAGCCCGTAGATATTGATGATCTTCATGAATGCCTTGAGCGCTTCGACCAAAAACAGAACCACTTCCCACATATTGAAAACTCGGTGCTAAGCGACCGCGAAAAAGAAATTGCCTGCCTGCTTTGTAAAGGAAAAACTTCGCAGGAAATAGCCGATACACTATTTATAAGTAAACATACTGCCGATACTCACCGGCGAAGGATTCTGGAGAAATTAGGAGTGAGATCGACTGCAGAGCTTATTGTTATGTGGAACGGAGGTTCTTCCTGATTTTGCTTGCTATTAAACTTTTCTCTTACAGGCTCATTTGGTTTTGATATCGGTAGTATACCCACAAAGTATTATTAGTATTACTCATAATGATTAACATAGAGAATTGAAGAGTAAGTATTTTTAAATCAGAAAATTAATCCTGAATTATTGCTTGCGTCTTTTGTTATGTTAAAAACCAAAGTAAATACACTAATCAAAACAAATCATCGTTATCCAATCGAGCTTATTCCTTTACACATCCCTATTTCAGGGGACATTGAATCGAAACATGTTCTATTTGCCGATAATCACGCAACAGATTCCGGTAACGGCCCATCAATTAGTGAGAATCAGTGTTTAGTTACCAGCATTCAGGCATCAATTCCCGGTAATCAATCATTAAAAATCGGGAACTACTTATCAAAAATCGGGATTCAGCGTTCAATTACCGCCAATTGCCGGGCTAAAACCATTAGCAGTAACTTGCAAAGTGCAGTATTTCAGTGATTAACTAAAAAAACTTTCATAGGGTTACTAATGTACTAATTTTTAAATCTTATTATCATGGGAAAAAATTCTAAAGATTACATCCCGTCCGACAAGTATCAACTTGAAGCATGGGCAACTCAATTTGCAACTACAGTATTTAACAATGTTGGAAACTATGGCATTAGTCAGGAACAAGCCGATGCGATAACCAGCGCCTCGCGGGTTTACTCGGGCGACCTGGTTACCGAAAAACAACTGGTCGACCAGAAAAACCAACAGGTTAAACTCACACAAACCGACCGCAAAACACTGGTAAAGCTCAGTCGCAACATGGCCCAGTTTATAAAAAACAACCCCGACTACACCGACAAGGTAGGTAAGGAATTTGATATAATTGGCGCCGAAGTACACCATGATACCGATAATGCCCAACCGGTACTAAAAGCCAAAAAGGTGCCTCACGGCTGGGAATTTTCCTTTGGTTTGGAAGGCTATTATTCGGGGGTGAATATTTACCGCAAACGCCCCGGCGAAGAAAACTTTTCGTACCTCGCTACCGATACCCGAAGCCCTTATGTCGATAACCAGCAAATGGAAAACGGCACCCAGTATTATGCCTACTTTATTTTGGGCGATACCGAAGTAGGGCAGCAGAGTGATGTTGTTACTGTGGGGGTGTAAAGTTTTTTGATAACTCAAACTTTCTCGGAGTTATTGCTTTTTGGGAGGTTGGGCTGAAAGAAGAGAGAGATGAACTTTTCAAAACATAAAATATACCATGAAAAATATTTACTTATTATTTTTAATTGCATTGTTAAATGTGGGAACTGTAGAAGGTGCCGATTTTGAACAAACTTATGATGGCTCATATCATTCAGAAAATGAGGTTTCAACTGTAAGCCAGAAATATACTTTTAGGGTCAAGAATGTACCTAATGGATATTATCACAGAATATTTGTAAATGAAGTATACGATGAAGATCAGGGGTACAAAAAGGAAACTTTATACTCTAACCCAAGTTTTAGTGTGTATATATATAAGAATGAAGTTAAAAAAATTGAAATACAAATATTAGATGATAACTATAATTATATATCCTCTCACGAATGGTATTTCAAAGAACCACCTCCATCACTTTCGGTCACTAAAAATGTTAAAGATTTTGGAGATGTAACATTAGGTAGTAATCCTTCAACAAAAACATTCACTTTCTCAATTAATAATGATGGTGGGGGAACATTGACAGGGAAAATATCTACTAGCGCGAGCTGGCTTAGAGTGTCTTCTGAAACTTTTAGTTTAACAGCGACGCAAGGGAAGCAAATTACTGTAACTGCAACAACCACTGGTCTTGCTGTCGGTGACCATTCTTCAAAAATTTATATTACTTCTAATGGTAGCGATTATTCATGGACTGCTGCCACTGTAAATATTGTCAAAACAACTGGAGATTTGAAGATTCAAGTCAAGAATGCACGTGGAAATCTTCAAGCTAATGCAAAAGTTATCTTATTCGAAAATCTGTCAGATAGCTGGCATGAAATTAGCGATAAAAAATATACAAATTCATCTGGCGAGACATCTTATTGGGAACTACCGGCAGGAGCTTATAATGCAGAAGTTTATTATGATGGTGGAGGAGGTAATGAATTCTGGGTATCGGCATGGGATGACTCTGAAGGTGCGATTACATTAAATGCCGGAGATTCAAAAACCTATACGATGCAAAGGAACGAACCTTATGCATACGATTATAAGGTATTTGATGATACAGGAAACGAAATAACAGGCGAAGAAATTCCTGTGGGTACTACAATAACGCATCGAGTTTATATAACCAATACATCGTCAACAGATAGAGTAGTAATGGTTAAGATTTGTTCAAATAAGGATAAAAATACGGATTGGAATTATTCATCTAACGCTGTTGAAATAGCATCTAATTCTAATTTATCATTTGATCTGGAACAAACAATAGAAGAGGCGGTCACTTATTACCGCAAAGTTAAAGTTGAAACACTGGTTCATAGTTATACTCAAACCGATTGGTGGAATTGGGACACCTCTGTTACCGGAAAAGAAAAAGTTGCAGCGGATATAAGTATTGACCCAATTTCTTCAGTAACCCGAGGGGTTCAGTTTAAAGTAACATGTAATGTCACAAATAGTGGCTCATCTTCCCGGACATTTAACGTTGGTGCTGAAATTAAAGATGGAGAGACAAAATTGTATTCATTTGCAGCGAGGGAAACACCTACAATTGCTGCAGGACAAACAGAACAAGTACCATATTATTACACTATCCCTGATGATTGGGAACCAAAAGAATATACATTTAATGCAGCGGTTTGGGATGGTACTCCAGGAGCAGAGAGCCGTGAATGGTTAGCCGGGGATGATGAAACTTTTACCGTGAATAATCCTGATGCTGCCCAGATCATTGAATTCACGGTACCAACCGGAACAGTTCAAAGAGAATCAACTCAACAAATAAAGGTTAAAATTAAAAATACAGGCATAACCACACGCTCGTTTTGGGTTGGATTAAGTTTTGCCCAAGAATATACTGAGGCAGAAAGTTGGCCAAATGGATGGTATGATATTTATCCACAGAAATCTAAAACTTTATATCCTGATGAAGTCCAAGAAATAGTTTTTTCTTTTAAGATACCATTAACTTGGGATAAAGGCCAATATTATGCAACAACTGCAATTTGGGATGATTTTGATGAGACTAATTTTATTATGATAGGGAAATCTTTAAGTGAAACAAATCAATTTGATATTCCCTTTGATAGATTGACGCGGCATTCGGACCTAATCGACAAACCTGACATTGGAAAATTAAGCTTCAATCTTCCATTCGTTGAAAACTCCTTAACACTTCCTAACTATTTTGCTAACTTAATTTATCAAGTTGAACAAAAGCCAATAAGTGAATTATATAATTCAGGGAAGAAACCATTGATTTATTTATCAGGAGGGGTACAAGTTAACTTTTTAGGCACAAATGTTACAGAAGGATTAATAATGTTTATTGACGTTGCAGATATGTACGGGTATACACCTGAAGGCAAAGAAGGATGGACCACAATATGGGTAGCAAATCAACTTAAAGGTGCTTCTTATACAATTAAGAAATCTATTGATAATAAGCCTGTTGAATTTGACTGGGATGCAGGTGTAATTTTTCATGATTTTGATTTCACTCAAAGAGGTATCGCTGATTTTAGGGATGATAAATTGGAATATGGGAAGTTTTCTGTTCCCGGATTTACTCTTACTATCTTCACTAATGACAGAACCGATGATAAAATCAGCTGGTTAAAATTGAGTTCTGGGGCTAGTATGAAACGAATTATAAATTTTGATAGTTCTTTTACAGGTGCTGATGCAATAAATTATCTCAAAAAGTTTGAAATTAAAACAAGTATCTTAATTAATGCATTTAATCCTCTTTCAACTACTTTGCCATCCTCGTTTAAAGGTTATGCAGATTATATTTTTAACTACATTAATGAATTTAAAGACAATCCTGAAATATTAAGGAATTATTCTACTAATGATGGATATTGGGAAATGCAAAAGGGAATTGCAATAGGGGACTTGTCAATGAGGTTTGTTGAGGACTTGAACTCTTCAATGCATCTGTTCAAAATTAATATACCCAAAAATGCAAAAAACTTAACTATAACTGCAAGTGGAGGTACTGGTGGGCGCAAGATAATCTGGAGATGTGGAGCTCCGTTTTTGGATGAGCAAAGTGGAAATTTCAAAAAAGATGGTGCATCTGACACAGATGGCAATGGAAATGCAATATGCAAGATTGATAATCCCCAAAACGATTCATATTATATAGGACTTGCTCTGAGTCAAAATTTAAATGGATATGAGAATGTGTCGCTGGTTGCTAATTATGAAACTGAAGAAAGTCCTGCTACATTACAGATAATGCCTGATAACACCTGGGATTATGGAGATGTAACAATTGCTAGCAATAGCGATAAAACATTTCTTTTGCAAAACACAGGTTCTACTGATCTAAGTATTTCGGATATTACGATAAGTGGAACGAATAGTAACCAATTTAAAATATTATCTCCAACATCTACCAGTTTCGATATTGCCTCGCAGGCATCTATCGAAATTAATGTTCGTTTTTCTCCAACATCCTCTGGAAGCAAAACTGCCCAACTTGAAATTTCCAATAACTCAGATAATGCATCTCCGATCAAAACAGTCACTATTTCTGGAACAGGTAAAGAAGTGCAAACATTTGCCATAACAACAACTGTAAATCCTTCCGAAGGAGGGACTGCGACGGGAGATGGAAATTATGAACTTGGCAAAACATGTAATTTAACCGCTATTCCTGAGTCTGGATATGTTTTCCTGAGCTGGACAGAAAACGGAACACAAGTTGCGACAAATGCAAGTTACAGTTTTACTGTAACTTCAGACCGAACACTTATTGCAAACTTTGAGGCAAAAACATTTAACATTTCAGCAAGTTCAAGCCCAAGCAATGGCGGAAGTGTTAGTGGTGCTGGTAGTTACAATTATGGTGGAACTGCCAATCTTACTGCAACGGCAGCAGAAGGATACGACTTTGTAGACTGGACAGAAGACGGAACAACGGTTTCTACAAATGCAAATTACGTTTTTACTGTAACTTCAGACCGAACACTTATTGCAAACTTTGAGGCAAAAACATTTAACATTTCAGCAAGTTCAAGCCCAAGCAATGGCGGAGGTGTTAGTGGTGCTGGCAGTTACAATAATGGTGCAACAGCAAACCTGATTGCAACGGCAGCAGAAGGATACGACTTTGTAGACTGGACAGAAGACGGAACAACGGTTTCTACAAATGCAAGTTACAGTTTTACTGTAACTTCAGACCGAACACTTATTGCAAACTTTGAAGCAAAAACATTTAACATTTCAGCAAGTTCAAGCCCAAGCAATGGCGGAAGTGTTAGTGGTGCTGGTAGTTACAATTATGGTGGAACTGCCAATCTTATTGCAACGGCAGCAGAAGGATACGACTTTGTAGACTGGACAGAAGACGGAACAACGGTTTCTACAAATGTAAATTATAGTTTTACTGTAACTTCAGACCGAACACTTGTTGCAAACTTTGAAGCAAAAACATTTAACATCTCAGCAAGTGCAAGCCCAAGCAATGGCGGAATTGTTAGTGGTGCTGGTAGTTACAATAATGGTGGTACTGCCAATCTTACTGCAACGGCAGTAGAAGGATACGACTTTATAGACTGGACAGAAGACGGGACAGTGGTTTCTACAAATGCAAATTATAGTTTTACTGTAACTTCAGACCGAACACTTGTTGCAAACTTTGAGACAAAAATATTTAACATTTCAGCAAGTGCAAGCCCAGACAACGGAGGCAGTGTAACCGGAGCAGGTAGTTACAATCATGGTGCAACTGCAACTCTGACAGCAACGGCAGCAGATGGATATGGCTTTATAAACTGGACGGAAAGTGGGTTAGAGGTTTCAACAAATGCAGATTACAGTTTTACCGTAATTGAAAGTAGAACACTTATTGCAAATTTTGACAATACAGTTGGAGTGTCTGATATTGATGAGAGTATCGGTATTGACGTATATCCTAACCCTGCAGAAGGCGAATTAACGATTGAATTTTCAACAATACCCCAAAAATATGCAATAGAATTTTACAATAGCCTGGGACAGCGGGTATTACATAAGCAAAGCACAAGTCAAATTGAAGTGTTGGATTTAGAGAAGTTTCCCGGTGGTATTTATTACCTGAAATTGTATAATAAAGAATTCAGCCAAACGGAAAGAATCGTAGTTCGTTAGAAAATTTAATACTTGTTGTTATGGAAAGCCGTTTCATTTTTTGAAGCGGCTTTTTTATGGAATCAATATTCTTTATTGTACAATCATTTTGGCACCCAAATCATCAGCAACTTCTTTTCCATTAAACTTCTCTACAATTTTAAGAGCAAATTTGATGGCAACACCAGCACCTTTTCCGGTAATTATATTGCCCGCTTCGGCTACAGCTTCTCCGGTAATAATTGCGCCATGTAATTCATCTTCAAATCCCGGGTAACAAGTTGCCTGTTTTTCTTTCAGCAAACCCAGATTTCCGAAAACCATTGGAGCCGCACAAATAGCGGCCAGTGGCTTTTTCATATCATTAAAGTTTAGGATTTGTTCCCGCAGTCCACTGTGTGCTTTTAAGTTTGCAGCCCCCGGCATTCCTCCCGGAAGTACAATCATATCGATGTTATCGTAATCCAGATCCTCAAACAGTACATCGGCTTTTACGGTAATTTCGTGTGCTCCATTTACTTCCATCGATTTGTTCATGGAAACAATAGTAACGTGAAAACCTGCTCTACGAAGTACATCAATAATACTTATGGCTTCAATTTCTTCAAATCCGTCGGCTAAATGAACTGTAATTTTTTTCATGGTAATATTTTTTTCTTCAAAAATAAAAAAGATTTAGGGTTCGTGTAAGCGAAACGGATGTCATCTTTTACAAAAGATGACATCCGTTGAGTTCATAAAAAAAGGCCTTCAAAATTGAAGACCTTTTAAAAACCAATACACGTTATCTCTATTATTAATTTTCTGAATATTCGTTTAATGCCTTTTCCAGTTTCTTGCGGGTAAAGAAAATGCGGCTTTTAACAGTACCTAAAGGTAAGTCGAGCTTTTCTGCAATCTCTTTGTATTTGTATCCTTCTAAAAACATGCGGAAAGGAACGCGATATTCATCTTCTAAAGCATTAATGCTCTTGTTAATTTCTTTTGAACTGTAGAACGAATCCGGAGCAGGATAAACTTTATCTTTCGAAAACATCAGATGGAAATCGTTATTTGAACCATCAAACGTGTTCTTTGTTTTAACGTTTCTACGGTAATCATTAATGAAGGTGTTCTTCATAATGGTGTAAATCCATGCCTTGAAATTCGTGTTCTGTGTAAACTTGTCACGATAAGTTAATGCCTTAAGGAAAGTCTCTTGTAACAGATCGTCAGCTCTTTCCGAGTCAGCAGTTAAACTTAGTGCATAGTAATGCAATTTGTCACTCAAGCCGAGTAAAGCGTTATTAAATTGAATCTGAGTCATGGCGTGTTATTTTTAATTTGTCTAAACAAATTTAAGTCAAACGAGTCCCTTTTTGCAAATAAAAGCTGATATAAATCAGTTGATTCTGTCTATGCAGGATAAAGATTCTCTATTGTGGTAACGTGTTGATTGGTTAAAGGTTACGAAAAGCATTGTTAAGTCTGTGTTTCGATAGAAGCTACCCGTAATAGAGATAGTGGATATACAATGGTAAAGCGTATATTTGTCTTTCGAATTTGAGACAGGATAAGTCGATAATAGAAAATCAAGCGTTTTAAAAAGTATCCTGTCTGTCAAAGTTCAATAAGAATTATAATGAAAAATTTAAAGTTTAATCATGATGCGCAATCTGTTTTAACTTTCAGAAAGTGGGGGAGGAAGAACTATTCTTCTTTTCTAACGGTCAGAAAACAAGTTGTCATTTCAGTATTGTCGGTGGTGTATTTCCTATCAACACCGGCTATTACAATGGCGACTGTTCAGGATACTTCTGAAGTTAAAATGGAATACGACCTTGATGAGATCGAGGTTAGTGCGCAACGAACGCCTGCATTGTATTCGCAGGTTGCACGGATTATTTCCGTGATTGAGCGAAAAGAAATTGAGGCGGCGCCGGCTCAAAGTGTTCAGGACCTGTTAGAGTATGTTGCAGCAATTGACGTGCGGCAACGGGGAACTGAAGGAGTACAGGCGGACGTTAGTGTTCGCGGTGGTACTTTCGACCAAACGTTAATCCTGCTGAACGGCATCAACATCACCGACCCGCAAACCGGGCATCACAATTTAAATCTACCAGTTAGTTTAGCCCAAATCGAGCGAATTGAAATCCTTGAAGGACCGGCTGCACGTGTTTACGGGCCCAATGCTTTTTCGGGGGCTATTAATATTGTAACACGTCAGTCTGCAAATTCCGAAATCTCTGCTGCTGTATCGGGTGGTAGCTTTGGGTATTTCGATGGAAATCTTTCGGGCTCGTTCTCAACCGGCAAAATGCAGCATATGTTTGCTTTTAACGGAAAACGATCGGGCGGTTACACCAGTAACACCGATTTTGATGAATCGAACGGGTTTTATTCCAATCAGTTGAATACCGAAAAAGGTGTGTTGAAATTTCAATTGGGCCTATCGGAAAAGGGATTTGGCGCAAACAGCTTTTACTCGCCAAAATATCCGAACCAGTACGAAGCCACAAAAACGTTATTCACCTCGCTGAAATGGGAAGGAAACGGACCATTGCACCTCACTCCGGTGGTTTATTACAGGCGCCATCACGATCGGTTTGAATTGTACCGAACCGACAAGTATCAATCAACGGATGACGGTTATAATGTTTGGCAGAACGATACTTTGCCGGGCTGGTATACCGGGCACAATTATCATCTAACCAATGTTTATGGTGCTAACCTGAACTCGTGGGTAAAATGGGGGGCCGGAAAAACTGCTTTTGGTGTTGAATTCCGCCGCGGACAAATTTATAGTAATACGCTCGGTCAGGATATGGACGAGCCAAAAGATGTGCCGGGAGAAGATGCACAGTTTACTAAATCTGATGACCGGAATACGGTTTCCGGCTTTTTGGAGCACGCATACTATATTAATGAGTGGACTTTTACCGCCGGACTGATGGCGAATTACATTTCAGGAAGTGATCTGGGATTAAATGTCTTTCCTGGAATTGATATAAGTTATAATGTATCGGATGCAGTTAAACTGTACTCCAGTTATAACACGTCGTTGCGCATGCCAACTTTTACCGATTTGTATTATGTTGGTCCATCGAATATTGGTAACCCCGATTTGAAACCTGAAAAATCCGCCACATTAGAAGGTGGTTTAAAACTTCGATCGAAACTGGTGCGTGGACATGCTGTATTGTTTTACCGCCATGGAAAAGATATCATCGATTGGGTAAAGGAAGATCCGACCTCGGAAATCTGGCAACCGCAAAACCTGACTGAGATCAATAACCTGGGAACCGAGATTCAGTCGCAGGTTTTGTTGCGAAATGAGCTTGGAAAACAATATCCCAATATTCAAATCAGTTACCTATATAATAATGTAGAAAAAGGAAATGCCGATTTTGTATCGAATTATGCGTTGGATAACCTGAAACATAAACTGGTTGGTTCGGTTAGCGAACAATTGCTAAAAGGTTTGACTCTTGATTTGCGCTTCGTTTTCCAAGACAGGGAGGGAAGTTACACTCAATTCGAGAATAAAGTGCCGGTTGGAGAAGTGGCTTACGATCCATTCTGGGTTTTCGATGGCAAGTTGAGTTACCGGAGAAATCAGTTCTCGGTTTTTGCTTCGGTAAACAATATTTTCGATAAACAGTACAACGATATTGGTAACGTAATTCAGCCGGGGCGTTGGTTTAAAACTGGGATGATATATAAAATAGGATTTAATTAAAATGTTTAACGCTTGATTTAAGATCTTAGAAATTAATATTTTGAGCCGGGAGTTAGCTAAAATAGGCAAGCTTCCGGCTTTTTACTTTACGCACTCACTTTTTGAAATCTACAAAAATTGTATCTTCGCCGAAAATTAGATAGTCATGTTAAAAGGTATATTAGCAATTTCAGGTCATTCGGGACTCTTTAAAATGGTTGCCGAAAGCAAAAACAGCATTATTGTTGAATCGTTAGACACAAAAAAACGTATACCGGTTTACTCAACCGCAAAGGTATCGGCATTGGAAGATATAGCCATTTACACCTACGAAAATGATGTGCCGTTGAAAGATGTTTTTAAAGCCATTTCTGATGCCGAAGATGGTGGAGCAGCCATTTCGCACAAAGCGTCAGGTAATGAATTAAAGGCTTATTTAGAGAAAGTACTACCCGATTATGATCAGGATCGCGTATATGTTTCTGATATAAAGAAGGTATTACAGTGGTACAATGCCTTACAGGAAAAGGATATGCTTGACTTTTCAGAACCAGAGGAGGACGAAGCTACAGAAGAAAAGGCGGATTAAAAAAGTTTATAATTGTTAACGGCTTTTGGGTTTCCCAGCGAGTCGTTTCGTTCAACAAGAATATCAAAAAGTCTTGCAGTGGCTAGTGCATCGCCAGCAGCGCGGTGCCTGCCATTAATTTCAATTCCTAAATCTGCGCATAGCTTCCCTAGCGAATAGGACGGATGTCCGGGGAGCAGTTTTCGCGATAGTTTTACTGTGCACATTGTTTTCCGATGATAGTTGTAACCAAGGCGCGCATATTCTTCTTTTATAAACTTGTAATCGAAATTGGCATTATGGGCAACAAAAGTTCGACCCATCGTCATTTCAATAATTTTTTTGGCCACTTGATAAAATTTGGGAGCAGTTCTTACCATCTCATTATTTATTCCGGTTAGCTCGGTAATAAAAAAGGGGATGTCCATTTCTGGGTTAATGAGGGTTGAAAAAGAGTCGGTCACCTTCTGCCCGTTGTGTTGATAAATAGCAATTTCGGTAATTTTGCCGTTTTTATAACTTTGACCGGTAGTTTCTATATCGATTATTGAGAACAAAATGTTTAATATTTTGAATTAATTGAACTTAAATATTTAAATTTGTAAAAAATATTCTTAAGCATGGAATTAAGACAGCTAACTTTTTTTGATACCTGCGAATTAATTTCTAAATTGCCCGTAGAATTCAACAAACAACAAAAATAATTTCAAAACTATGAAAAAAATTACTCTTTTCTTATTTGCCTTAGTTTTGTCCCTTGGTTACGCCATCGCACAAAATGCAGACAACAAATGGGGCATTGGAGTTGGCCCTGGATTGGAATATAACATTGAAACAGAAGCTACCGGATTTTTAGCTGATTTTTATGTTAGTCGATATCTGACTCCAAGGTTTGATTTGATGCTTGACAACAGGTGGTCGTTCAATGATGCTGGAACTGATGTTGTTGCATCATTGCTGAACCTACGTCTGAAACTTTATAATGATGATATGGCAATTAAGCCATACCTTTTTGGTGGTCCAGGATACATGTGGGATAATGATGAAAGTGATTTTACATTCGACTATGGTGCAGGAGTAAAAGTTCCAGTTAGCGAAAGAACTTCGCTTTTTGTTTCAGGATCGTACGTAAACAGTATTAAAGGATATCATTCAAATGATCCTAACAATGCTTACGGCTGGACAGACGAACATTTTCAGGTTACCAGTGTGCTTGAATTCGCATTGGGAAAAGCTAAAGATGAAGACGGTGACGGTGTAAGTGATCGTAAAGATGAATGTCCAGGTACACCTGCAGGAGTGCAAGTTGATGAAAAAGGTTGTCCTATCGATACTGATGGCGACGGAGTTCCTGATTACAAAGATGACTGTCCTACTGAAGCTGGCTCAGCTGCTTTGAATGGCTGTCCAGACAAAGACGGTGACGGAATTGCCGATAAAGATGACGACTGTCCTGATACTCCGGGATTAGCTAAATTCAACGGTTGTCCTGACTCAGACGGTGACGGAGTTGCTGATCCAAAAGATAAGTGTCCTGATACACCAAAAGGATGTCCTGTTGACGCTGACGGTTGTCCGCTTGATTCAGACGGCGACGGTGTAATTGACTGTCAGGATGATTGTCCATCAGAAGTAGGTCCTGCAAGCAACAATGGTTGCCCAGATTGGAGTGAAATTTCAATTCCAACTATTTACTTCGATTTCGACAAATCAACTCTGAGACCAGAAGCAAAAGCTGAATTGGATAAATTAGCTGATCAGTTGAATGCTGCTAAAGAATACGATATCGTAATTGGTGGTCACACTGATAATATTGGTACAGAATCATACAACATGGGATTGTCTGAAAGACGCGCTCAGGCTGTTGTTAAGTACTTATTGCAAAAAGGTGTGAACAACGCTTATGTAGGTTCTAATAACTATGGTGAAACTAAACCGGCTGTTCCTAATACAACATTAGAGAACAAACGTAAAAACCGTAGAGCAGAATTTGAAGTAGCAAAAATTCGCAAGTAAGTTTTAATTAAATAATTTCGAAAAGCTCTGTCATTTGGCAGGGCTTTTCTCGTTTATGGCTGTAATGTATTATATTTGCGGTCTCTAAAAATAAGCTTAATTATGAGTATCGAAAGTTTGATTCAGAAAGGAACCGTAGAAGCAATGATGTCTTTGTACGGAGCAGATTTGCCTGAAAACCAGGTACAGGTACAAAATACCCGAAAGGACTTCGACGGCGATATTACCGTTGTGGTATTTCCTTTTTTACGATACTCGAAAAAAGCACCGGAGCAAACTGCTGAAGATCTCGGAAAATATCTTGTTGAAAACATTGATACTGTTGAAAACTTCAATGTAATTAAAGGTTTTTTGAATCTGGAGATCAGCCAGAATTATTGGATAGATGTTCTTAAAAGCAGCTTTAGTAATTCGGAGTTTGGCTTGAAGCCGGTAACCAATGATAGCGAGTTGGTAATGGTTGAATATTCGTCGCCAAATACCAATAAACCACTTCACCTCGGTCATATCAGAAACAACCTGCTGGGATTCTCTATCTCTGAGATTTTGAAGGCCAATGGTAAAAAAGTGGTAATGACCAACATTGTAAACGACCGTGGTATCCACATTTGTAAATCGATGTATGCCTGGAAACAATGGGGCAACGGAGAAACTCCTGAAAGTACCGGAATGAAAGGAGACCACTTGGTTGGAAAATACTATGTTGAATTTGACAAACATTATAAAGCCGAAATAGCAGAGCTGGTTGAAAAAGGTGTTTCAAAGGAAGAAGCCGAAAACCAGGCACCATCAATTATTGCAGCCCGCGAATTGCTAAGAAAGTGGGAGGCAAAAGATGAGGAAACAGTTGAGCTTTGGAAAATGATGAACAACTGGGTGTACGAAGGTTTTGATGTGACATATAAAACTCTTGGTGTTGGTTTCGACAAGATTTACTACGAATCGGATACTTATCTGATTGGAAAAGAAGAAGTGCTGAGAGGCCTTGAGGAAGGAACCTTTACAAAGCGCGAAGATAACTCGGTTTGGGCCGATCTTACCGGTGACGGACTAGATCAGAAAATATTGCTGCGTAGCGATGGTACTTCAGTTTATATGACTCAGGACATTGGTACGGCTAAAATGCGTTTTAACGATTATTCGATCGATAAAATGGTTTACGTGGTGGGTAACGAGCAAAACTACCACTTCCAGGTATTGGCTATTTTGCTGGATAAGCTTGGATTTAGCTGGGGAAAAGATTTGTACCACTTTTCGTACGGAATGGTTGAATTGCCATCGGGTAAAATGAAATCGCGCGAGGGAACTGTTGTTGATGCCGACGATTTAGTGGATAACATGGTTGAAGTGGCTCGCGAAATGTCGGCTGAGTTAGGTAAGCTTGACTCGCTAACCGGAGAAGATGCCGAGACTACCTTTAAAATGATTGCCCTTGGTGCGCTTAAGTACTTTATATTGAAAGTGGATCCACGAAAGAATATGATGTTCAATCCCGAAGAGTCAATTGATTTTAACGGAAATACCGGGCCATTTATTCAATACACTTATGCACGTATTAAATCGGTGCTGCGCAAAGCTGCCGATCAAAATATTACTATCGACGAAAATGTAGTTATTGAATCGCTTTCGTTAAAAGAAAAAGATTTAGTTAAACGTATTTCGTTATTTCCTGCGGCAGTGGAAGAAGCCGGAGATAATTACAGTCCGGCGATTATTGCCAACTATTGCTACGAACTGGTAAAAGAGTTTAATCAGTTTTATCACGATCATTCAATACTTGGAGAAGCTAACGAAAGTGTGAAAAACTTCCGTCTGGTACTCGCATCAACAGTAGGTCAGGTAGTGAAGAATGCTATGGGATTGCTGGGAATAGAAATGCCTGAAAGAATGTAGTTCCAATAAATTTTGCTGATGCGTACATAACCACAGCATATTGTTGAACTAACTAAAGATAGATTAACAACCCGTTTTAAAGCTTGTTTTGAAACGGGTTGTTTCTTTTATAGCTTTTATTTTGATGGGATTTCAGGACGAGAAACATGTAAAATAAAAAAGGAGGCCATCTTCAAAGCCTCCTTAATGTCTTTTGCAATTTGATGTTGCACTTCTGATTTAATGGTTGAAAGAGGTTTGCACTTCCTTCCTTGTCCACTTATATATTCTGAAAAAACGAGAAAGGTAATCTCGAAATTTTTAAATATGTTGCTATTTAAAATCGTTCTATCTGAAATTTCATGGTTGCCAACGCTTTACATATAGTCTCCCCAACGTTTCATTAAATCGCGTTTACAACTATCGGCAATTAAGGGATCGTTTACCGCTTCTTTTACTTTTTCATCGAATTCATCAGCGTATAGCAGGGTGTAAACTTCGTGTATTGATAGTGATTGTTTTTTGTCGGTCAGCTGCATGCTGTCGCCTGGATTTACATGGCCATTTTTCAAAATTCTGACATAAACGCCCGAAAAACCCGAATCGACAAATTGGCGTACAATATTGTTGTTGTTAAACCTGAACTGTAATTTAAAGCAGGGTTGGCGAGGTTGGGTAACCTGTACCACTGCTTCTCCAATTTTATAGGTGTCGCCAATATTTATTTCCTTTTCGTGCAGGCCTTCCACGGTTAGGTTTTCGCCAAACATTCCACATGGCATTTCCAATTCAGGGTACAGGTTTTGCCAATATTGGTAATGATCTGCCGAATAAAGGTAACAGGCTTTATCAACGCCGCCATGGTATCTGCGATCCATTACATTGTCGTGTTCAACATCTTCTTTTCCGAGAAAAATCCCCTGCTCAACACCAAATTTGTATAAACCGGTTGAAACTTCTTTCCCTTTCCATTCAATGATTCGGGCTTCAGCAATATTTGTTGAGATGATTTTCATTGTTTTGTCATTTCGAACAAAGTGAGAAATCTATTTCAAGTTGAATGCAAAGTAACAGATTTCTCAATTATTCATCCTTAAAGATGACAACGTGAACTGCTAACTGCGACTGTAAACTGATTATGCAATCTTTCGTTCCTTTTTAATGTTTTCGTAGGCCTGATTTACTTTCTGGAATTTTTCTTTTGCAGCATTCTGAACTTCGTCGCCCAGGGTGCTAACTTTATCAGGGTGGTATTTCATAGCCATACGACGGTAGGCCTTTTTTACATCGTCGTTGCTGGCCGAACGGTCGATTTCGAGTATTTTGTAATCACTATCGGTGTTAGGTACAAACATAGCCTGAATCGACTCAAAATCGTTATTGCCAATGCCCATTTGGTTGCAAATATGTGTAATCAGCTTTTGTTCCGACGCATCAACCTCACCATCGGCCTGGGCAATACCAAACAGAAAATGAACCAGCTGCAGACGTGCCGAGTAGTTCATGTTTGCTTTTATCTGCTGACAAACGTCGTTAACCGGAATGGTTTGGTTTAACAGGTCGCGTAGCATTTTAATGGCTTCCTGTGCTGAGTCCTCACCAAAGTTGTGTACCATAAATTTCTTTACATAGTCTAGCTCCGATTTCAATACTTTTCCATCGGCTTTCATTACGGCAGCTACCAAAACCAAAAGGCTCATAACATAGCCGCCGGTGGTAGTTGTTCTGTTTGAGTATCCTGTTCTTGTACCTCGTTTTACGGCTTCTTGTCCACCATCAAACATAGAACCTATTGTAAAACCTATAATTGCGCCTATAGGACCGCCGGCAAAAGCACCAAGTCCGGCTCCTATCCATTTACCAAATTTTGCCATATTCTTTTAGTTGTTTATCGATCTCAACCAGCTGAGGAATCAATAATGTTTTGTTGTCGTTTTTAATTTCTGTTGAAGCGAGTTTGCGTTTTTGCTCATCACTCCACTGTTTGCTCAGTCGTTCTTTAACGGCTTCTATTGTTGCACCATCGCGTTTCGTAACACGGTCGATTCTCTCAATTTCTGGTGCAGTTACCAATAGAGTATAATCCATCATTTTATAGAAACCACTTTCAAAAAGAATAGCCGCTTCGTGAATAACGTACGGATGGTTTTGTTTATCTGCCCAATTCATAAATTCCTGCCGCACCACCGGATGAATTAAGTTGTTTACTTTCTGCAACTGTGTGCTATCTGTAAAAATGATGCCAGCCAGTTTTTTCCGGTCAATTGTGCCGTTTGGTGAATAAATGTCGGGGCCATACCAGTCAATAAGTCCGGTTTTAATCTGATCATTTGAATTTACCAGTTTTTTTGCCCAAACGTCGGCCTCAAAAACAGGAGCTCCCAGAAGCTTGAAAACCTGGCAAATTACCGATTTTCCACTTCCAATTCCTCCTGTGATTCCAATCTTTAAAGCCATTCTGTTAATATGTTTCAATGAGGTATTCTACCGATTCGGGGGTAAAGCGTGAAATTTCAACAAACGATGGTTTATCGGTTATTTTCACCTTCAGACGACTTTCGCTGTTACTAATCGATGCGTAATCAACCACCGCCCGAAAATCGGTCTCCGAGATATTGTCGAATTCGCTTAATCCTACAATGCAGTTAAGCGTTAGTTCCGAAGGGAAAAGTTTAATTCTCACGTCGGCTGGTTTGTTGATAACCTGTATGGGAAGGCGAACCTGTTTCTCGGTATATTTTTCCACCTCAATTTGTAGCAATACCTCTGCCGGAACAACTGTGGTAGTTTCAGGATGAATGATTTTTACGTTGCGGGTAATTGTTTTATCCACCTTTTCGAACGATTTTCTTGTTGTATAAAGAAAATTAATTGTATCGACTACCGATGCCGGACCGGTAATTTTAACTTCCGATGGCTTTACCTGCAAAGTATTTTTTAAATTAAACTGCGACTTAAAGTCGATTGAAATATCGGCTTTTACCGGAACCGCCTTTGTCTTTAAACTGTCGAGAACGATTCTGATGATATCTGGATTAACCTGTTGAAGGCTTATTTCACTGCTAATCTGGCTCGAAATTCGACGGTTTAATGTATTTGTTGGCACCATGAATGTACCATTGTTCGATTCCTGGTTTTTGGTAATATTCGTCAGGTTTAAAATAATTGGCGAATAAGAAAAATTGAGTTTATGGCGCAAAAGTGTAAAGCCGTGCGCGTCAACTTTCAAATCGAGTTTTTCGGGAGGTTTGTTAGCCAAAAACTGGTGGTTAGGTGGGCTTACATACCGAACAGGGTACGAAATGGTTGTTGTATAATCTTTTTCCAAAGCATTTAAAAACCAAAGGACTGTGGCAATAAGCACACAAATTAGATAAACGATCACTCGTTTGTCGTTTTTAAGTTGCTCGATTTTTAAATAGCCCGTTATTTTTTCAATATTCTTGTTCATTCCGGTAAAACAGCAAAATTAACGAAAAGTAGCAATTAATACCGATATGAAAAACGAAGCTTGCTAATTTCATAGTACAAGCTTCGTTTTTTTTTGAAATGTTTAATTCAAACTTTTATTATATCAATTGAAGTTAAATTTCGGGGATGCTCGATTTTAAAGGCGTAAAATTTGAATCGTCGATAATTACCGTATTTCCAACAGAAATATCGCGTGCCGAGAACAGTCCCAAAATGCGTTTTCCATCGCTTGATGTCAAGTTACTGGGCACATTTGCAGGCGGTACACTAAACGGGCCTCCGGCCCAGGCCTGATCATCCAGTCCCCAATAAAATTCGTAAGCAGCCTTCGAAATGGAGAGTTGCTCCACAACAATTGTATCTCCCTGGTGAAGAATTTTATCTTCTTCCTCATCTTCCCAATCAAGGAGGATAAGCATATCGTAGATATAATTTCCGTCTACCAGTTCATCGCTCGCAAATGCCAGGTCTTCGCCATCATTCAAAAACTCACCGTTTATATAAATATCCCATTTGTAATAATTTCCCAATCCCGGAGTTTCCTGCGAGTTTATATAAATCCCCAGGTACTCGTAATTTCCCCGGTCGCTTAAATTTACTTTCACTGAATCAAGCGTTTCAATTTTCTGCAAATATTCTTCGCCGGTAATTACTGTCCCATCGGGTGTGGTAATTGTTAAGGTATAAGTGCGCCCGGTAACTCCCGGATAAGATGTTTCAGCCGGTAATAAATATATTCCTGTGTTGCCCTGTTCTTCGAGAGTCACGGTATTGGGCGTAGCTGCATTGTCGCTTAACTGAACCACTGCATTGCTGATTACCGGGTTTTGTGTCGTTTGATTTACAGCAAGCGTACGTTCCAATTTTACGTAAATGTTGTTTTCTGCTTTGGTGTTAATATATGCTTCAACGGCAATCAGGTCAATATCTTCACCGTCAAGTTTTACATCCACAACATCTTCGCAGGAGGTGAATGCAACTATGGCAAATAGAATAATAATAATTCCTTTTATTATTTGTGCTGTTTTCATGACTTTTAGAATTTGAAGTTGTAAGTGATTGATGGGATAGGAGCTCCGATGATGGACAAACGAATAAACTCGGTTTGATTAGGATTATCTTCGTTTGCTTCGGGCGTAATTGAATAGGCATTTCGTCGTCCGTAAATATTGTATACCGAAACATTTATCGATTGTTTAAAACGTCGGTTCTCATTCTTTTTAAAGTCGTAGGTAAACGACAGGTCCAGGCGGTTATAATCAGGGATGCGGTTACTGTTGCGGGCAGAATATTCGTAAACCTGGTTGCCCTGAACATAGTATTTTGCCACCGGGTACGATGTTGGATTTCCGGTTGCATAAACAAAGTTGGCTGCAAAATTCCAGCGATCATTCAGTTGGTAACTCGATACCAGTGAAAGATCGTGAGTACGATCATACGATGATGGGTAGGGATTTCCGTTGTTAATACCCGGAATTTCACGTTCAGTTTTCGACCAGGTGTAACCCACCCAACCGGTAAGTTTGCCTTTCGATTTTTTTACAAGCGCTTCCAGGCCTTTCGAAGTCCCCGAACCATGTAATAACTCGGTTTCAATAGCATCGTTCAGAAATAGTTCTGCTCCTTCTTTATAGTCCAGAACATTTTGCATGTCTTTGTAGTAAGCCTCAACTGATGTTTCCCACATGTTTTGCTGAAAGTTTCGGAAATAACCGATCGATACCTGGTCAACCTTCAATGGTTTTATATAAGTGCTTGATGGCAGCCAAATGTCGAGAGGGGTAGGCGACTGTGTGTTTGAAATAAGGTGTAGATTTTGTACCATCCGGTTGTACGATCCCTTTACCGAGCTGTTTCGGTCGAGGGTGTATTTCATGCTTAAACGGGGCTCCAGATGAACAAATGCATCGCCGATTTTATCATTTTTCCCGTAGCTGATTGTTTCAATGATTTCATTCTCATCAAGATTTTCAGGATCTTCATAAATATTAACTTCTCCTTCACCAACTTGTTGAAAATGACTTAAACGTACACCATATTGAATGGAAAAACGATCGGATATTTTTTGTTCATTCGAAAGGTAAACCGCACTTTCAATGGCGTTGTAGTGTGCCAGTTCCATATCCGAAAACATAGAGTTATCGCCTTTAGTAGTAATTTTTCCCGGACGGAATTCATGTTTAATGGTGTTTACTCCAAACTTCACAGTGTTTCGTGGATTCATAAACCAGGTAAAATCCGCTTTTCCGTTATAGTCTTTTATTCTTGATGACCAGTCGAAGTTATCGGCATTTTCTCCCGGAACTCCAAGATTGTAATCGTAGTTGGAGAAAATAGCTGAAATATTCATGAAAATCTTATCTCCGAAGATATGGTTCCAACGGGCGGTTGCTGTTGCATTTCCCCAGTTCATGTACATCGATTCGCCCATCTCAAAAACATCTTCGCCCATATACCCCGAAAGGTAAATACGGTTATTATTGTTGATAATGAGATTCGATTTCCCGTTCAAATCGTAAAAATACATGGTGTTGTCTTCCAGTTCATCTAAACCGGCAGCTTTTCCCAAAATATCGTAGTAGGTGCGTCGTCCGGCGAGGAGAAAACTCCATTTATCTTTAATAATCGGGCCTTCCAGGGTTAACCTACTTGACAGGTTACCAATTCCACCATCGACTCCGAGCTGTTTGGAGTTACCATCTTTTTGCCTGATATCGATTACCGACGAGGCTTTTCCTCCGTATTCGGCCGGAATTCCGCTTTTGTAAACCTGAATATCTTTAATGGCATTTGAGTTAAACACCGAAAAGAACCCCATAAGATGCGAGGCATTGTACACCGGAGCTTCGTCCAGAATCAACAGGTTTTCGTCGGGACCACCGCCACGAACGTATAAACCCGAGCTCGCTTCACCACCACTCTGAATTCCTGGCAACAGTTGAATGGTGCGGATAATATCCACTTCGCCCATAAATGCCGGAAGTTTCTGAATGGTTTTTACCGGAAGTTTTTCCATGCCCATCTCAATGCGTTCTACATTGGCATTGGCAGCTTCGCCTTTTACAATAACCTCTTCCATAACTTCAGTATTTTCCTGTAACGAAAGAGAAATGTTTAAACTTTCCCGGGCATCAACTTTTTGTTTAATGGTTTGGTAACCAATAAACGAAACCTGAAGCGTGTAGCTTCCCTCCGGGATGGTAAGCGAGTAAAATCCGTAGGCATTTGATGCGGTTCCCTGTTTCAGTTCTTCAACATAAACTGTGGCACCAATTAAAGCTTCGCCGTTGGAAGCGTCTCGGAGGTACCCACTTAAGGTAATGTTCTGTGCTTGTACTACAACTCCCACTGAAAGGAGAAGGAGTAACATCATTGTTTTCATCATTCTTTGGTTTTTGTTACTATTTGTTTTTCTGTTTTGGATGTTTGGCTGAACATCCACATTGTTTTTAGAACACCGACAAAAGTAAAACATCGTATGCATCTGTTTTTTTTAATCCGACCAATTGACGTTTTTAGTCGATAAGCGATACGAATCGATATTTTTGTCATTTCTGTAAATAGTGACAGCAAAAAATGAAGAGGGTTACATTTGCTTGAAAATTTTTTGAAATTAGTGTTGAATTGAAATCTTTTCCGAATGCTGAATTGTCTCGGAATTAACAGTTACAATGTACATTCCATTCTTCAGGTCTTGAACTGGAATGCGATCGTTACTATAGGATGTTATATAAACCTTGTTTAGTTGACCTTTTGTGTTATAAATTTTAACGGTTAATTGCTGACTGATTTGTTGTTCGGGCTGGAAAATCTGGAAGAATTCAGATGCAGAATTAGGGAAAACATAAGCTGATTGAGATGTAATATGATTGGTGTTGTCGCGCCAATCGCGAATGCCGTTGCGGTTTAAATCGCCCGGATTAGAACTACTGGCTGTTGAATTCGGCCAGCTCGAACCCATAATCACCAAATCAAAAAGATCGTCAAGGCCATCATTATCCTGATCCGAGGAAAGAAGTTGAATTCCGGATTTACCTTCGGCATCTAATTCGAATGATTCTGATAAATCGCTACTTCCATCATTATCCGAATCTGTATCAAGCATATCGGGTATTTCATCGCGGTCTGTGTCTACTGGCTCGTAGAAAGTACCTCCCATCTCCGGGTCGTAAGCATCGTCCCATCCGTTTTGATTGGCATCAATATTCGAAGGTTCAATGTAATTATGTTCCCGTTGCCATTCAATGTTGTCAGGAATACCATCGTTATCGCTGTCGATATCTAAATTGTTCGGAATACCATCACTATCGGTATCCAGCCCTATTCCATCTAAATAATCAGGTAGTCCGTCATTATCGTTGTCCAAATCGCCATAATTAGGAATGTCATCCAGGTCAGTGTTTTCTATTATTTGAATAAAAACACGGCCAAGTGCGCTGTATTCATTTTGGGTAAGTTCTTTAATGTAATAGTCGAAACGAATTGCCCCCTCATATTTTTTAGCTATCTCCAAAGTGAAATGGCCATCTTTATTCATGGTAAGGATCCCTTCTTTCGGAGAAGCCGCAAACAAAATCTCAATCTTGTCGCCGTTCGGATCGTAATCGTTAACAAGTACATCTCCGTAGAATATCTGGTTGTATTGGGCAGGAAGAAGAAACGTGTCGTTTTGAGCCACAGGAGGAACATTCAAATCATCTTCTTCGTTGATAAGATTCGTTGCTCCATGTCCATTTCGAAAACTAAAAATAAACAAAAACAAGAGCATGCCCAGGTTCCATATCTTGGCTCGTATTTTCAAAACTGGTTTGTTTAACCCAAATTTACGCAGATAATAAGCGCTTTTGCGGACGACGATTGCTGAATCGAGGAGCAGGAAAGATTGTTTTTGCAGGCTGTTTTCCCCAGAAGTGCTAAGTATTATTGTATTGTTAGTGGGATAATTGTGTTAAAGATGTTTGTTTTTCTGAGTTGTATTTGGGAAACTTGGGAGAACAGGATGTGTTTTTATTTTAGTTGAGATGAATTTCTAACTATCAGTTCGGTCTCCATCATTATAGTCTGGTAATTCTTGGGTTTTACTTTGTTGCCAATTTGTTTAATTAACAATTCGGCTGCTTTTTGTCCCATTTCAAACCCAGGTTGTTTTATCGTAGATATTGAAGGTGTTACCAATTCGCTAAAAGGTTCGTTGCTAAAGCCTACAATTGCAATATTTTCAGGAATTTTAATGCCTTTTTCTTTTAAATGGATGATGGCACTTAATGCGGTGGTGTCGTTGGCACAAAAAATGGCATCGGGCCTTTCTTTTGTTTGTAAAATTCTTTTTATAGCATTAAGTCCGTCTTCGCGGGTAAGGCTGTTGTGTATAATCAGATCTTCATTTATTTGCAATCCCGCATCGCTAATTGCTTGTCGGTAACCAGCTTCGCGTTTTGCATAAATTTGCAGATTAAGTGGGCCGCCAATATGTGCTACTTTTTTTCGACTCTGCTCAATAAGGTGCTGTGTTGCCCGGTAAGCGCCACCAAAATCGTCGATAACAATTTTATGTGCCGGAATTTCTTCAACTATCCGGTCAAAAAATACCAGCGGAATATTTCTTTCCGAAAAAAGTTTCAAGTGATCGTATGACTGGGTTTCCATTCCAATCGACAAAATTAATCCATCAACACGATTCGAAAAAAGGGTGTGCGCAATAGTGCTTTCCTTTTCCTGTTTATCGTTCGATTGCGAAATGGTAACAGCAAATCCCTGTTTGTAAGCCACATCTTCAATCCCCGAAATTACCGATGAAAAAAAATGACGATTAATCAGCGGAACAATTACTCCGATAGTATTGGTACGTCTGGTACGTAAATTAGCCGCCATAACATTAGGCCGATATCCCATCTCAATGGCAGCTTTTTTTATCTTTTCCCTGGTTGTTTCGCTAATCAGTGGATTATCTTTTAAAGCACGCGAAACTGTGGAAGCCGAAATATTCAGCTTTTGGGCTATATCGTGAATTGTTATTTCCGGTTTTTGCACCATTTGTTATTCTATTTACGGCAAAGTTAAAAATATTTTTTAATCAATGCAATCGATTGCATTTTGTGTCATTCTTCATACATTTGCACAATTATTACGTTTAAGAATTAAAAAGCTAAATATTATGGCAACAATTTATGAGAGAAGGTATGCTTATCATCCTGAGGATTTTAAGAAATACGATACAGAAAAAATAAGAAAAGAATTTTTGGTTGAAAACCTGATGGAAGAAGGTAATGTTCGTATGGTTTATTCATCTATTGAGCGTTACATCGTAGGTGGAGCTGTTCCTACAAATGAAGATCTACCACTGGAAACCATTGATCCGCTGAAAGCAGAGTACTTTTGCGAGCGTCGCGAAGTAGGGGTAATGAATGTTGGAGGCGCAGGTACTATTGTGGTTGATGGAACGGAGTATAAGATGAAATATAAAGATGCCTTATATATTGGCCGTGGCTGTAAGGAAGTTATCTTTAAGTCAGATGATGCCGCTAAACCAGCACACTTCTATTTTAACTCGGCACCGGCACACAAAGAATATCCAACTAAGCAGGTAACACTGGCAGATGCCAATGTGCTGCATTTGGGCAGCCTGGAAACTTCGAACGAAAGAAATATTAACCAACTGATGATTAACACCGTTGTTGACACTTGCCAGCTGCAAATGGGGATGACAGAGTTAAAACCAGGTAGTGTTTGGAACACCATGCCGGCACACCAGCATACACGCCGTAACGAGGTCTATTTCTATTTTGAAGTTCCCGAAGAACAGGCTGTTTGTCATTTTATGGGCGAGCCACAGGAAACACGTCATATCTGGATGAAAAATGAACAAGCGGTGATTTCGCCTGAGTGGTCGATTCACTCGGCAGCCGGAACATCAAACTACATTTTTATTTGGGGAATGGCTGGCGAAAATCTCGATTATACTGATATGGATGTTATTCAACCACAGGAATTGAGATAGAATACTTCACAATCAATAAAAAATAATTAAAGATGATACAGGAATTATTCGACCTTAGCGGAAAAGTAGCACTGATAACTGGTGGAACGCACGGAATTGGAATGGCTGTTGGCATATCGTTGGGAAAGGCAGGTGCAAAAATTTGTGTTAATGGGCGTTCCGACGAGAAACTTGCACAATGTAAAACAGAATATGCCAAAGCCGGTGTTGAGGTTTATACCATCAATTTCGATGTAACCGATGAAGTAGCTGTTGACAAAGGAATCTCAACAATAGAAGAAGAGGTTGCCCCGGTTGATATTCTTGTAAATAATGCAGGAATTATCAAGCGTATCCCAATCCTTGATCTGAAAGTTGACGACTTCAGAGAAGTGATTGATATTGATTTGGTGGCTCCGTTTATTGTGGCTAAACGCGTTGCTCCAAAAATGATTGAAAGACGTTCGGGTAAAATCATTAATATGTGCTCGATGATGAGCGTTTATGGTCGCAACTCAGTATCAGCTTATGCTTCGGCAAAAGGTGGTTTGAAATTACTAACGGCAAATATGTGTTGCGAGTGGGCAAAATACAATGTGCAGATAAATGGAATTGGACCAGGATACATTGCCACGCCACAAACGGCGCCGATCCGCGAGGGAGCTCATCCGTTTAACGATTTAGTGATGACACGTACTCCGGCAAATCGATGGGGCGAACCTGAAGATGTTGGAAATGCCGCCTTGTTTCTGGCATCAAAAGCGGCCGATTTTGTAAACGGACAAGTGCTTTATGTAGACGGGGGAATTTTAGCCAATTTCGGTTATGTAAAAGGCGAAAACGATATTTAATATTTAAAATGAAAGAGAGTATTGGAAAATGTAAGCTTCAGGCTTATTTCTGATACACTCTTTTCTATTCAATAAAACTACACCAATCATGAAGAAAGTTATTCCATTTGGCATTCTATTTCTGGTATTGTTTGCCTCGTGTACACAGCAACCTGCAATTACGCTAAAAAATCCTTTGGCGGAAGATAGAACCGATGAAGTGATTGTATTTTCACGCGAAGAAATTGCCGCAAAAATAGATTTGGCAGAAGACAAATTGCCAATTTTTAAGGAAGGCGATAAGTGGATTCCAAGCCAGGTTGACGACCTGAATGGAGACGGAATCTGGGACGAGGTAGTAGTATTAGTAGATATAAAGGCCAATGAAACCATAAAAGCGACAATAGGATTGATTGCCGCATCGGATTATCCAATAGTTGAAAAACGCACTAACCTACGTCTAGGTATTCATCAGGAAGACGGATCGTACAAAGAGGTGGACTACTACAAAGCTGTTCCGGTTAGCGAACCTTTTAAAATTATTGCCCAGGGAGAAGGTGTAACCTGGGAAAATGACAAGATCGCTTTCAGGGTTTATTTTGATTGCCGAAATGTAAAAGACTTGTTTGGGAAACGAAAACCGGTTATGGTGGCCGACGATGTTCATACTCCTGCTATTCCTGACTATCATGTGTTGAACGACTGGGGAATGGATGTGTTGCATTGTGGCAGTTCGCTGGGCTCGGGAGGGATTGCTTTATTGAGAAATGATTCATTGATTCGACTGGGATCGACGAAAATGTATGAATACCAGAAAATTGTTGAAGGCCCGATTCGTTCAGTTTTCGATCTGAAATATTCAGGTTGGGATGTTGATGGCGAAGAAATGGAAGCTGTGGAGCGCATTACCATTTATCCCGGTAAATACTGGTTCGAGTCAGATGTAACGTTTTACGGATGTTCTGAAGATGATCAGATTGTAACGGGAATTGTTACCTCGCAACTCAAAAAAGAACCTTTCCAATTTGAGGTAGCTGATTTTACCTGTATCGGGACCCACGATGTACAGTCGCTAAACAACGATGAACTGGGAATGGCAGTGATTGTGCCTAAAGACGAAGCCGGTAAAATTGGACGAACCAGCAATATTAACTGGTTTGAGAAAGGTGTGAAGACGGTGCCGGAGAAAAATTTTAGTCATGTGATCTCGGAAACTTACTACATCGGTCAGCAATGTAAAGATGCTCAACCGACAAAACATTATTTCTTTTCGGTTTGGGGCTTGGATAAAGACCAATGGAAAACAGAAGATGGTTTTCGTGAATACATAACTGATGAGGCTGAAAAACTTTCGTTGCCGATTCAAAAACTGTAGTGGATACCATTTGTCCTTTCGTAGGATGGCGACTGAGAAATCTACTCATCAGGGAGAGATTTCTCCTCATTCTTCGTCGAAATGACAATCCGATTCTTACATAAATAATTTTACTTCAAAAACTTCAGTGTTCCTCCTTTTTGCAAATCCGTATGATTTCTTTAAATACATGGTTGGACACTGTACCAGTTGAAAGCTAAAATTGATACCAGGTATGGTAGGAGAGATGGTTCCAGAATCATAATAATCCTGTGTGTACGATCTGCTAATAGCTAATAACCAATAAAGTTCAGATTTCATTTCGCTGAGTTTTGAGTGATAGTGTAATTATAATGGGGAGGCTATAAAAAGCACCTCATGAATGGAAGACATTAGATTTGTCGATAATTAAGTTTTACTTGTAGGAGTGGGGCTTTCGATTTATTTTCTTAGTGTAAAAATAACAATTATGTTTTTTAACACATGTCATACATATTCAATGTTGAAATGAAAAACATAAATTAGCAAATGAATCAAAAATATTTATCCAGTATTTTTGATTAAGAACTAAAACTAACGAGATACTATTTTACTAACTTACTAACTAATTAAACTTATGCTTAATCCACACTGATCCTTATTTCGAATTGTAGGTCGACTACATTTTAATCCAGAATAATTTATTATTCAAATTTCTATTTACTAATACCAAAACTTAAAATCTATGGAAAAAAATCCTTTAAAAGGTTTTTTAACCTTTCTAGTGTGTGCCATATTTATGGCATTTTCTTTCGGTTCTTATGCCCAAACATCCGTTTCCGGGATGGTAACCGGAGAAGATGGGGCTCCAATTCCGGGAGTTTCGATTGTTGTTGATGGAACTACGCAGGGAACCATTACCGACATTGATGGAAATTACACCCTGGAGTTACCTGATGGTGCTGAAGCTCTTGTTTATTCTTACATTGGGATGTTAAAACAAGTAGTTGAGATTGCCGGACAATCAACAATTAACGTAGTTATGAAAGCCGACGTGATCGGTGTTGACGAGGTGGTTGTTGTGGGCTACGGAACCCAGCGGAAAATGACGGTTACCGGTGCGGTAAGCTCGATTGATGAATCGGAATTACGTGCGGTGCCTGCTGCAAATGCCGCTGCAAAACTTCAAGGTCGTGTTGCGGGTGTAACTATCAGTAATGATAATACGCCTGGTGGAGAAGCCACTGTAAGGATTCGTGGTATCGGATCTGTAAATAATAACGATCCGCTCTATGTTATTGATGGAGTTCCAACTTCAGGAGGATTAAGTCAGATTAACCCAAATGATATTGAAACAATGTCGGTATTGAAAGATGCATCATCATCAGCTATTTATGGTGTACGTGCTGCTAACGGAGTTATTTTGGTAACGACTAAAAAAGGGAAAGCCGGAAAACCAAGAATAAGCTTTGATGCGCGTTATGGTGTTCAGAATGCAATAAATGAACTTGATCTCTTGAATACGCCGGAGTACGGAGAATTATTATGGTTGGAGGCTAAAAATATTGGACTTCAACAAGGTGATAACGGTTGGGGAAATGCCCAGTATGGTTATGGTGCATCACCTGTTATTCCCGACTATATTATTCCTGCAGGAGCAATGGAAGGCGAGGTTGATGAAAGTACGTACAGTTATCCTTCGCCTTATAAGGGAATTACCCGTGCTAATAAGGTTGGAACCAACTGGTATGATGAGATTTTGGAACCTGCACCAATTCAGGAATATAATATATCGGTAAGTGGTGGGTCTGAAAAAGGAACCTATGCATTTTCCGGAGGTTATATGAGCCAGGACGGGATTGTTAAAACCACTGGATTTGATCGTTACTCGCTTCGCTCGAATGCGTATGCTAAAGTAACCAATTGGTTAGAAATTGGCGAAAGCATGGGAGCAACTTATACCGATCGTACAGGTATGGGAACAAACAATGACGAAGGAAATGCTATCTCTCAGGTATATCGTATGCAACCAATCATTCCGGTTTACGATATTATGGGTAATTATGCCGGTACACAGGCAACTACAACGGGGAATGGAGAGAATCCATTAGCCGTGCTTAACCGTAATGGCGATGATTATAACCGTAATTTCAGAGTTTTGGCAAATGCTTACATTCAGCTCAATTTTACACCCGAACTATCAGTAAAATCATTGATTGGTGCCGATTATTCAGGAATACGTGAGAAAGACCGTTTTATTAAAAATCCTGAATTCTCGGAAGCAAAACCAACTGATATCTTAACCGAGAGGTATTTTGGAACATTACAGTATAACTGGATTAACACTTTAAATTATAAAAAGACATTTGACGATGTACACAATTTGAATGTGTTACTGGGAACAGAATCGGTAAACTGGGAAAAAGATTGGTTTGACGGAAGTCGTTCTACTTTTGCAAGTACAGAAATGGATTATATGGTACTGGATGCGGGAGAGAAAGACCAAACTGCAAATGGTTCGTTCGACGAGTGGTCGACATTCTCCTATTTTGGTCGTATAAATTACGATTATATGGGCAAATATCTTGCTGAAGCAGTAATACGTCGTGATGCTTCGTCGCGTTTCTCTGAAGATAACCGCTGGGGAACTTTCCCTGCATTCTCTCTTGGATGGCGTATGTCAGAAGAAGCATTCATGAATGATGTTGCGTGGTTAGATAATCTTAAACTTCGTTTTGGTTGGGGTAAAAACGGTAACGATAATGTTGGAGGATATTACAATGCTTTTACAACTTATCGTGTTTATAATGGTGAATCATATTACAGTGTTTCTGGTTCTGATGCTTCTACTGATGCCGGTATTCATAAATACAAGTTGGGTAATCCCGATGGAAAATGGGAAGCCAGTGTTACTACAAACTTTGGTGTAGATGTGACCATGTTTAATAAAATGGAAGTTAATTTAGATGTATTTAGCCGAAAAACGACTGATATGCTTTACAACCAAAGTTTACCTGATACATACGGAAATCTTGAACTTCCGGCAGTTAATATTGGAGAGATGAAAAACACCGGATTCGATTTGATGGTAAGCTATCGAGAAACAATTGGTTCTGATCTGGAATTTAATGTGAGAGCAAATATATCGCACTATAAAAACGAGATTGTAAAACTAAATGAAAATCCAAATGAGATCTTATACGGTCCGTCGTTAAGGCAGAATGTATACACTGCAAGTATGACTGGTGAACCAATCTCTTCTTTCTATGGATATGTGGTTGACGGAATTTTTAATTCATGGGACGAGGTTTATGAGCATGTTCCTTACAATGCTGATTCGTTTGATGGGGATCCTTACAGTCAGCCTGGTGTTTTTAAATATCGTGACATAAGCGGTCCTGATGGTGTTCCTGATGGAAAAATTACACCTGACGACCGTACTGTAATTGGAAGCCCACATCCCGATTTTACTTACGGATTGAATATCGATCTGAGATATAAGAACTGGGATATGACCATGTTCTTTCAGGGATCACAGGGTAACGACCTGATAAACTATGTAAACCGTTGGATCATGTTCAACAACTTCTCCGGAAACAGAGGAAAAGATCGTTTATATGAATCATGGACAGCTGACCGCTATGCTTCAGGAGCAAAAATTACACAACCTATGGCTATTCGCGACGATGCAGTTATGCAGAAAAACTCTTCATTTTTTATCGAAGACGGGTCTTATTTAAGAATGAAGGACTTGCAGATTGGTTATACGCTTCCATCATCTTTGTTGGATAAATGGGGTATTTCGGGAATTAGGGTGTATGGTCAGGCAACGAATCTGTTTACCATAACAGACTACAGTGGTTTGGATCCTGAGCTTTCAAACCCCGATGATGATCCGGATCGTTTGATCGGTGTTGATGAAGGAATTTATCCAACTTCCCGGATTTTCATGTTTGGAATTAATATGAACTTTTAACCACATTTAAATTGAATAGAATTATGAAAAAATTAATATATCTAACAGTTATACTTGTTGTTGGAGTGTGTTATTCTTGTGGTGATGACTTTTTCAACATCAAACCAAAAGGACAAGCTGCACCAGAATCATTAACAACGAAAACGTATATCGACTATTTGTTAACCGGAACTTATGCCGTTGTTGATGGCACCCATTTAGGAACAGATGCAACAGTTTGGGCAAGTTCAGTATCAAATTGGGTATGGGGAAGTGTTGCTTCCGATGATGCGTATAAAGGTTCGAGTTATGGAGACCAGGCAACTATTAATCCGGTTGAAGGATTTTATGCCGATTCCGATAACGGTTATGTGGACAACCATTGGGAAGGCTTATACGATGGAGTAGTGCGTGCCAATGATGTTCTTTATTATTTGCCAGGAGCAGAAGGGATGAACGATAACGAAAAATTACTTGTAGAAGCTCAAGCTAAATTTCTACGGGCACATTTTTATGTTGAATTAACAAAAGTGCACGGTAAAGTTCCTTATATCGATGAAAATACTGAAGAGCCAAAAACTGTAGCTAATGATCATCTGCTGTGGCCTGAAATTGAGACTGATATGAAATTTGCAGCTGATAATCTTCCTGATTCGTGGACTGCACTTGGTCGGGCAACCAGTTGGGCTGCAAAAACTTATCTGGGGCGTATTTATTTGTTGCAAGGTAAATATAACGAAGCCAAAACTGTTTTAGATGACGTTTATACAAACGGTCCATTCGAACTGGTTGAAAGTTTCGAAGAAAACTACATGATTGCTACGAATAATAACAAAGAGTCGATTTTTGAAATCCAATATGCGTCCAACGATGGAGCCTCCGGTTCGCCAAACGCAGGTTGGGGAGATGCATTAAACTTTCCTCAGGGATCTGCAGGAATGGGAACCTGTTGTGGTTTCTTTCAGCCTACACATAGCTTGGTTGCTGCCTATGCAGTTGGAGAAGATGGTTTGCCAGACTTGAATGATACTTATTCAGCCGACGATATGCTGCCATACGATTCTGATTTAAGTGATGAAAACGATATTATGTACGAAGGCCCAGTAGATCCCCGACTGGATCATACCGTTGGTCGTCCGGGAATACCTTATTTGGATTGGGGAATACAACAGGGAGACGCGTGGATTCGTGATGTTACAAATGGGGGCCCTTATCTGTATAAGAAAAATATGTTTAAACAATCAGAAAAAGGTTTGGCTACTACTACCGGCTGGGCAACAGGGGTAAACCCGAATAATTTCCGCAAGTTCCGTCTGGCGCATGTAGTATTGTGGTTGGCAGAATGTGAAGCTCAGGTTGGATCTCTTGAAAGAGCAACCAATTTGGTTAACGAAATTCGGAACAGAGCTAAAGCATCTAATGTAGTTACTCTGCCAGACGGAAGTCCGGCAGCTAATTATAAAGTTGAACCATATGCCGAAACATTTGCATCAAAAGAAGAGGCGATGAAAGCTGTTCAACTTGAATTGAGACTTGAATTTGCAATGGAAGGACTTCGTTTTTACGACTTGGTACGCTGGGGAATTGCTGCTGAGGTAATGAATAATTACTTGAGTGTTGAAGGAACAAAGATGGCACACCTGGCGGGGAAAACGTTTGTGGCAGATAAAAATGAAAAATGGCCTATTCCTCAAACTCAACGCGATTTATCCGTTGACGAAACAGGAACTACAGTTCTTGAGCAAACTGAAGGATATTAATTCTGTTATTTTACAGAAGAGAGTTGCCATTATAATGGCAACTCTCTTTTTATTTTTCAAAATTTTCTGATGAACGTGATCTATAAAATATACAAGTGTCTTATAAGCTTTGGAATAATTCTGTTTTTCATTAGTTGTTCTTCATTTAGCTCGAATAAAGGAGAAACGAAACATTTTGAAATTAATCAGGAAATTGAAGAAACAATTACCTACGAGCTAGGGATACTTAAAATGAATGATGAGAAAGAACTGAAATTGATTCTTAAAAATCAATTAGCAAAACCTGTAATAATAAATGATATTCGTGGGTTTTGTGGTTGTACGATTCCTTCATTCTCAAAAGAACCTGTTTTACCAGGAAAATCATCCGAAGTGCTTATCGTTTTTCAGGCGCACCAAACCGGAATTTTCAATAAAGAATTAAGAATGTATTTAAGCACTCGGAAAAAGCCGGTTAATATAATTTTTAACGGAGAAATTAAGAGTCTCCAGTAATACTATATTCGGTCGGTATTTCAGAGCTTGGTTAATAAATGGAGATTTGGTTTGAAATTAAAGAGGGGCTGCATAGTCCCTCTTTTTATGTTTGCAGAAAAGAAAACTTCATCTATCTTTAGATGCCAAACTTATGATGCACAATTTTTAACAGAATTTATTTACTAGAATCAAAATTCAATTGGCAGAATGGCACTGAATTATCTTTTCATTTTCTTTTTTGTAGTCGCATTTGTAATAGCCCTGGTAAAGCTTATTTTTCTGGGAGATACACAGGTTTTTACAGAAATGGTGCAGGCCACTTTCGATATGGCAAAAACCGGTTTCGAAATATCGCTGGGATTAACCGGTGTGCTTACCTTATGGATGGGGATTATGAAGATAGGGGAGAAAGGCGGAATTGTGCATGTGTTTTCGAAAGTAATTGGTCCGTTTTTTAATAAACTATTTCCGGAGCTGGGGAAAGAACATCCGGCACATGGTTCAATTCTAATGAATATTGCGGCCAATATGCTAAACCTCGACAATGCCGCAACGCCAATGGGCTTGCAGGCCATGAAAGAAATGCAGGAAACCAATCCTGATAAAAAAACGGCATCGAATGCACAAATTATGTTTTTGGTGCTGAATACTTCGGGGCTTACACTACTGCCCATAAGTATTATGGTTTATCGTGCCCAACTGGGTGCAGTAAATCCATCTGATATATTTATTCCGATTCTGCTCGCTACTTATTTCTCCACTATTGCCGGGCTAATTTCGGTAGCCATCTACCAAAAAATAAATCTACTTGACAAGACCATTTTAGCTTATCTCGGTGGATTAACAGCCATTATTGTGGGTATCATCTGGTATTTCTCAACGCTCGATAAAGATGCCATAACGCAGGTATCGAATGTGGCCAGTAATTTTATTCTGTTTACAGTGATTGTGGCCTTTATTCTTATGGCCTTGTTTCGCAAAGTGAACGTTTACGAGGCTTTTATCGAGGGGGCAAAAGATGGTTTTAAAACAGCAGTGAAAATTATTCCTTACCTGGTAGCTATTTTGGTTGCCATTGGTGTGTTCCGTGCATCGGGAGCAATGGATTGGGTGGTTGCTGGTGTAACCTGGGCTTTCGAGCAAATGGGAGTAAATGCCGATTTTACCCCGGCTTTACCTACCGCTTTAATGAAACCTTTGAGTGGAAGTGGTGCCCGCGGAATGATGGTGGACGCCATGACAACCTATGGTGCCGACTCGTTTGTGGGCCGCGTGGCAAGTACCGTGCAGGGAGCTACTGATACTACTTTTTATATTCTCGCTGTGTATTTTGGGGCCGTTGGAATAAAGAATACCCGCTACGCTGTAATTTGTGGTTTAATTGCCGATTTTACCGGTATTATCGCATCTATTTTACTGGCTTATTTATTCTTCTATTAGTTCAATTAAACATCCACTGAATCATATACCACAACCTTGCTCCAAAAGTGCTGGTTCTCCTCTACAAATTTCAGATGAATCGGATCAATCTGGTACGAATCCTGGTCGGCCTGGTTATCGAACATTGCCATATACGACACCGAATACGAATGATCCACCACATCGCGGTCTTCTGTAGATGCCGGAAAACCAATGTGGCTCAGTTTTATGGTTTTTACTTTTGTGAGTTGGTTCAACGCCTCAGCCAGTTGGTTTTTATGTGTTTCGTTATCGGGTTCTTTTAACCAGAAAAACACATGGTGTATTAACGCGCCTTTAAGTTTTACCTAGCGGGCAATGGCATTTTTAGTAAGGGAAGCAATCCGGTAAGTGCTGTGCTTGCAACTAGTTTTTTAACGAAGGATCTTCTGTTTTTCATGTTACAGTTTATTAACGGTTTGTTTTAAAAGAACCAGTTTGGTAAGCAGCGGCTCCAGGAGGTCGAGGCGCAACATATTTGCACCATCCGATTTTGCTTCGGCTGGGTTAGGATGTGTTTCGATAAAAATCCCATCGGCGCCAACAGCGATTCCTGCGCGAGCAACGGTTTCTATTAATTTAGGTTTGCCGCCGGTAACTCCGCTGGCCTGGTTGGGTTGTTGCAACGAATGGGTAATATCCAGAACAACCGGAACATTCATTTCTTTCATTACCGGAATTCCGCGATAATCCACCACCAAATCCTGGTATCCAAATGTTGTTCCTCTTTCAGTAAGGGCAATATTATTGTTGCCGCTTTCGCGCACTTTGTTTACTGCAAATTGCATGGCATCGGCCGACAAGAACTGTCCTTTTTTGATATTTACCACTTTCCCGGTATTGGCAGCAGCCACTAAAATATCGGTTTGGCGGCATAAAAATGCCGGTATCTGAAGCACATCAACATATTCGGCAGCCATGGCAGCTTCTTCAGCTGTGTGGATATCAGTCACCACCGGAATATCGAAAGTTTCACGTACTTTTTTTAGAATCTTCAATGCTTTTTCGTCGCCAATTCCTGCAAACGAATCGAGGCGAGAACGGTTGGCTTTACGGTACGAGCCTTTGAAAATATATGGGATCTTTAATTTTTCGGTAATGGCAACCACTTTTTCGGCAATTTCCATTGCCATAGTTTCGCTTTCAATGGCGCATGGGCCGGCCATTAAAAAAAAGTTGCCGCTATCGGTATTTTTAAGTTTATCTATTTGTGGTATCATGGTATTACTTTTTGCGATAAAAGTAATAAGAATGTTTGGGTTATGATTGAGGTAGGTATATAAAACACAAATGGGAACTACTCTGTTACGAATAGCTCCCATTCACTTTCTAGTAACCGAAGTTACTTTTGGTGCCAGGCTACGGTTATTACGACCGGCATCGGCTTTTTCTTTCGAATCGGCTTGTGCCTTTACTTTCCGGCTTTGCTTTCTACGGCTCAGCCTTCCGGTTGCTCTTTCGGTAATCGCGCTTACCTTCCTGAACGAAGTGTCTGTCAGTGTATTCAGATAATCCCTAAGGATGCCCCTTTTCCAATCAACGGGTTTGAGTTACCTCATTTTCGTTGTGCAGTTTCGCAGCTAAGACCTTGGTCTTTTTACTTCCTGCCTGATGACTCAATCTTGAAAGAACTTCTGGAACTTCTTTCAGATGATTGCCCGAACTTTGATACTCCAGAATATCGCGTTCAAACTTCAGCTTTTTCATTGTGCCGCCCCGAAGGGAGGGATGAAATGGTTCCGGTTTCAGCTAAGAAACTTTCTCCGTTTCCACAATTTCCAAGCAGCCTTTTATCGCTCACCTGATAGATCAAATATACAGCTAAAAATGAAAAATGCAAGTGATTTTCAGTCGTTTATATCCACTGTGAATTAACCGTGGTTATTAACAATTGTTAATAAGGTCGTTTAGTCTCTTATTTGTGTTTTTCCGGTTAGGATAAACGATTTTTAAAATCTTTGTAGCTGAATTTCCGGACGATGTTTAGTTGCTCATCTTTTGTCCAAATGGCAATTGATGGATGATTAACACCGTTAAACATCGTGGTTTTTACCATGGTGTAATGAATCATATCAAGAAATACGATTTTCTCGCCAATTTGCAGCTCGCGGCCAAAATCGTAAGCTTCCATAAAATCACCTGCCAGACAACTGCCGCCTCCCAACCTATACAGGTAACGGCTTTCTTCTGTTGGATCTTGTGCCCCGATTATTTTCGGGCGATACGGCATTTCAAGCGTGTCGGGCATGTGGGCAGTAAATGAAACATCGAGAATCGCTGTTTTAACGCCCTGGTGTTCCACAATATCCTGAATTGTTGAAACCAAAACGCCCGTTTCCCAGGCAATGGCACTTCCGGGTTCCAAAATTACTTTTACGTCGTATTTTTTTCTGAAATCCTTTAGCAGTTTTATGAGGTGTTGATGGTTGTAGCCTTCCCGCGTCATAAGGTGGCCGCCGCCCATGTTCACCCATTTTACCCGATGCAGGTATTTACTGTATTTGTTTTCGAGGTTCTTAAGTACTTTTTCCAGGCTGAATGAATCCGATTCGCACAACACATGAAAATGAATACCTTCAATTTCTTCAGGCAATTCATCCGGTATTTCATTGCTGCCAATTCCCAGACGCGAGCCTGGTGCACTTGGATTGTATAGATCGGTACCCACATCAGAATATTCAGGATTTATCCGAATACCACAAGAAATTTTATGATCGGCTGTTCGTGTGCGTTGGTAATACTTTTCAAACTGCTTGACAGAATTAAAAACAATATGGTCGCTGTAGCTCATTAACTCATCAAATTCATGATCGAGGTAAACCGGCGAATAAAGATGCGCGCGGGTTTTCATTTCCTCGAAACACAAACGCGCTTCGTATAATGAACTGGCTGTTGCGCCTTTTAGATATTCGCGCACAATAGGAAATGCACTCCACATGGCAAATCCTTTAAATGCAAGGATAATCTCAATTCCGGCTTTCTGCTGAACGGTATTGATCAGCTCCAGGTTTTTACGAAGCAATTTTTCATCGAGCACAAATGCCGGCGATGGTATTTCTTGATAATTCAAAGTTTTTATTTTTTGCAGTTAAATTAAAAGCCCCAAGTTATTAACCCGGGGCTCGAAGAAAGTATGTTGTTATACTTCAAGATCGCCATTAATCTCTTCGTTCCACGGCAAACCATGTTCGCCAATTTTCTCCATAAATGGATCAGGATCGAATTCTTCAACGTTAAATACGCCTTTGCCCTGCCATTTTCCGGTAAGCACCATCATAGCACCCAACATAGCCGGAACACCTGTGGTGTAAGAAACACCCTGAGTACCGGTTTCTTCAAAAGCTTTTTGATGGCTGCAGTTGTTCCACACATAGTAGGATTTTTCTTCGCCGTCTTTTACGCCTTTAATGCGGCACCCGATAGATGTTTCTCCGGTATAATTATCGCCCAAATCTCCCGGGTTGGGAAGTACCTCTTTTAGGAACTCTAACGGAATAATATCAATACCTTTGTATTTTACCGGATCAATGCGGCTCATTCCAATATTTTCGATCACACGCAGGTGAGTCAGGTATTCCTGTCCGAAAGTCATCCAGAAACGGGCGCGCTTCAAGCTTGGGAAGTTTTTTGTCAGCGATTCCAGCTCTTCATGATAAAGAACGTATGAGTCTCTGGCTCCGATATTGGGGTAGTTCAGCGCTTTTTTAATTTCAAACGGTTGGGTTTCCACCCATTGGCCGTTTTCCCAGTAGCGTCCGTTTTGAGTAATTTCACGAATATTAATTTCAGGATTAAAATTGGTAGCAAAAGCTTTTCCGTGGTCGCCGCCGTTGCAATCTACAATATCAAGGTAGTGCATTTCATCAAAATGATGTTTGGCTGCATACGCGGTGTAAATACTGGTTACGCCCGGGTCGAATCCGCAACCCAGCACTGCCATTATGCCTTTTTCTTTAAACCGATCGTGGTAAGCCCACTGCCAGCTGTATTCAAATTTAGCTTCATCTTTTGGTTCGTAGTTGGCTGTATCGAGGTAATTTACGCCGGTTTCGAGGCAAGCATCCATAATGGGAAGATCCTGGTAGGGAAGCGCCACATTTATAACCAATTCCGGTTGAAACTCCTTAATCAGAGCAACGGTATCGGCAACATTATCGGCATTTAACGAGGCCGTTTTTATTCTTCCTTTACCAACTTCTTTTGCAATTACATCGCATTTTGAGACGGTACGGCTGGCCAATAAAATTTCTGAAAAAACTTCAGAGTTATCAGCACACTTGCTGGCAACCACCCGGCCAACACCACCAGCTCCAATTATTAAAACTTTACTCATTTTCTTAATCAATCAATTTAATTCACTAACATAAAACATATTCACTTGAATATTGTAATTTCGTACGAAGATTACAAAAAAATCAGAGACAAATTAAGCATTTTTTTTGATGAGTGAAACTTTAGAAAATAAAGATTTTAATCCAAATGGTGTAGGGCTAAAAAACGGCAACTTTATAGGGCTTCCGTTTAATGAAAATACAGCTGAAGTGGTGTTGTTTCCGGTTCCCTGGGACGTTACTGTCTCGTATGGAGAAGGAACAGCAGAGGCTCCTGAGAAAATACTGGAAGCTTCGTCGCAGCTAGATTTATTCGATTTGGATGTAAAAGATGCCTGGAAACGCGGAATTTATTTTCAGCCGGTAAGCGAAGCGGTTATGAAGATCCGAAATCAGCTTCGTCCCAAAGCAGTACGATATATCGATTTTTTAGAGAATGGGGGAGTTGTTTCCGAGAATGCGGAAATGCAGCAAACACTGACTGAGATAAACGAGCAGTGTGAGGCAATGAATTTTTTTGTGTATCGCGAAACCAAAAAGCTGCTCGATGCCGGAAAAATTGTTGGTTTGATAGGTGGCGATCATAGTACGCCACTTGGTTATTTAACCGCACTAACAGAAAAATACGAACGCTTTGGAGTGATTCAGATAGATGCACACCTCGACCTGAGAAATGCTTACGAAGGCTTTACCTATTCGCATGCCTCGGTATTTTACAATGCCGTGCAAATGCCCGAAATAAAAAAACTGGCCCAGGTTGGAATACGTGATTGTTGTGATGAGGAAGTTGAATTAACCGAAAATAACGACCGCATTGAGGTACATTTCGACCAGCAGCTGAAAGATGAGCAATTTAAAGGCGCAACCTGGGATGAACAGTGCGACGAAATTATAAGCGAACTTCCCGGTAATATTTACATCAGTTTTGATGTTGATGGTTTAGATCCGAAACTTTGCCCGCAAACCGGAACGCCCGTTCCCGGTGGGCTGGAATACAACCAGGTGTTTTTTTTGTTTAAAAAGATTTTGGAAAGTGGACGCCGGATTATAGGTTTTGACGTGTGCGAAACAGGCAATGCTGAATGGGATGCCAATGTTGCGGCTCGTATTATCTATAAATTGTGTTGTTTGGCCGGTTAATTTTGATTGGTGCTACATATTTTTTTCTTTGAAAGAACGTTTCCATTCATTTGGAAGAGTAAAATAATAGAGTGTTTTGGTTGATTTCATTTTATGACGCAATTATTCAAAAAAAATATTTTTATTTGCGCTTTGAAATAAATACAAAAACACTAATAATTTATATGGCTACGTAGATGAAGAATACTTATTTTGATTTGATTGAGCAAAGCTACTACTTCCCGCAGGAGGGCTTTGATTTAAGAGGCGACTCGTTAACGTTTCACGGAATCTCTTTAAAATATCTGATTAAAAAATACGGAACCCCGTTTCGATTTATATACCTGCCGAAAATTGGGGAACAAATCAAAAAATCGCGTAACCTGTTTAATAAGGCCATTAAAAAGAACAATTATAATGGCAAATATTATTATTGTTATTGTACAAAATGTAACCACTTTTCGCATGTGGTTAACGAGGCTTTAAAACACAATGTAAACCTCGAAACTTCATCATCGTACGACATCGATTTGATTTTGCATCTTTTTAAGGATAAAAAAATCGATAAGAACCGTAAGATCATTCACAACGGCTACAAAACGCAGGAATACCTTAAGAAGATTATTGAACTCCAACGTCTTGGCTTTAAGAATAATATTATTGTTTTGGATAGTATTAACGAGTTGGAGCGGATTGAAAAACTGGCCAATGGCGAAAAGGTAAAAGTGGGTATCCGAATGGCGATTAACGAGGAATCGCAATCGGCGTATTACACCTCGCGTTTGGGAATCAGGCACACCAAAATTCCGGAGTTTTTTCAGAATCAGATTAAAGGAAAGAAAAACATCGAATTAAAGATGCTTCATTTTTTTGTTGATTCAGGGATTAAAGACAGTCTGTATTTCTGGGGCGAATTCCAGAAAGCGATGAAGCTTTACGTTGAGCTGAAAAAACAGTGCGACTCGCTTGATTCGTTTAACCTGGGAGGCGGTTTTCCTATTCGTAATCACCTCGGTTTTGAGTACGATTACGAGTACATGATAAAAGAAATTGTTTCGAATATAAAAACGGCCTGCTCGGCTGAAAAGCTGCCTGATCCGGATATTTACACCGAGTTCGGAAAATATACGGTTGGCGAAAGTGGGGCGATTATTTTCGAAGTGCTGGAACAAAAACAACAAAACGATACGGAAAGCTGGTATATCATTAACAACAGTTTAATGAACACCATTCCGGATTCGTGGTCGATTTTCGAGAAATTTATTTTGCTGCCTATCAACAAATGGAACAACGAATATAAGCGAGCTAATATTGGAGGTATCAGTTGCGATCATTCGGATTATTACAACTCGGAAGACTTTAACCAGGAGGTTTTACTGCCATCTTATTCCGACGATGATAAAGAACCACTTTACCTTGGATTTTTCCACACCGGAGCTTACCAGGATGCCATTAGTGGTTACGGTGGAATTAAACATTGTTTGATTCCGGCGCCAAAACATGTAATTATCGATCGCGACGAGAAAGGTAACTTCTTCGATTATGTGTATCGTAACGAGCAATCGGCAGAGGAAATGTTCAAAATTTTAGGTTATACCAAAGACGAGGAATAGTACTAGTTTCAGTTTACGGTCTCACATACAATTTGCTGTCATTTCGATCCGTCAGTTGACGGAGAGAAATCTGTTACTTATGAGATATTCTTAGTCTTGTTCAAATTAATTTGAATCGATTTTTTCACCGGGCAACTGTCAATTAACACAGGATTCAACTTTTTTTAGGGAAATCTGTTTTCCTTAAAAAAGTTATATGTCAGTTATTGAAATTATAAAAAACAGAAGAGCAACACCGCCACGTTTATTTGCCAAAAAGGACTTACCAAGCGGCTCCATTGAAGAGTTGTTACGAAGTGCCAACTGGGCACCAAATCATAAAAAAACAGAACCCTGGCGGTTTAAAGTGTACCGTGGCGGAGCTAAAGCAAGGTTGGCTGCTGATGCCAAAGCATTACTGCTTGAAAAACAAAAGGAAGGTTACCCGGTTGCTTCTGAAAAAATCGAAAAATTTGCATCCACAATAGAGCGTGTGCCGGTGGTTATTGCAGTAATTTTGCAGCCCGATTCAGCCGATCGTTTGCCGGAGTGGGAGGAAATTGCGGCAGTATCGATGGCCGTGCAAAATATGTGGCTAACGGCTACCGAAATGGATTTGGCAGCTTTTTGGGCAACACCGGGTTTTATCGAATTGTTTGATGAATTGCTTGAATTGGAAAACAACCAAAAAAGCTTGGGTTTCTTTTATGTTGGGCAGGTAATGATGGATTTTCCTTCGCCGGGTCGACGCGACTGGAAGAAAAAGATTGAATGGAAAGAATGAATTTGTTACCTTCAGCTTTTCAAATTATCTGAATCATGCGAATAGTGGGAGTCTTTTTATTTCTTGTCATGTGTTTCACAACACTGGCACAAACTGATCAGTATTTATCAACTTTGGTTGATGGGAAAGATTTTCCAAATCCTGTTTTTATTTCACCCAATCCGCCAAAACCAATAAAAGGCTGGGAAATGACAAACGTTTCGGATGAAAAGGCGTTAAAAGGAGAATATCCTGGCGAGATTATCAAATTTCGTTTTAAAGGAACGGCTATCGGTATTTTGGTCTACTCCGATAACAATTGAGGAATTATTGAATACAGTATCGATGGACAGCCCTGGTTCGAACAAGATGTTTATTTAGACAATGAAGAAGCCGAATTAAAAAGTTATACCTTGGATAAAGATTTGAAAAACAAAAAACACACGTTGCAAATCCGAATTATTGAAAGGAATAATCCTGAAAGTTCAGGAACCAGCATTGCGTTACGATCATTTTATTTCAATAAAGAATAAAAAAGGAGCTTCAAATGAAGCTCCTTTTTCGCGAATTCTATTTAATATTTTCAAGCACATCAACCAGGTGTTTCCAGAATTTTTCAGTGGTTGAAATGTCCAGTCTTTCGTCGGGCGAATGCGCCCCTTTAATAGTTGGCCCAAACGAAACCATGTCGAGGTGGGGGTATTTTTCGAGGAATAATCCGCATTCCAATCCGGCATGAATTGAGCGAACTATCGGCTCATTTTCAAACAGCTTTTTGTAGGATTCAACGGTAGTTTTTAGAATGTCAGAATTCGGATTTGGCGTCCAGCCCGGATAGCCGTCGCTGTGTTTTACAGCTGCCCCGGCAAGGTTGAAAACAGCTTTTACTGTTTCGGCGGCGTAATATTTTCGGCCTTCAATTTCGCTGCGCTGACTGGTAGTTACCACTATTTTATTGTCGTCGGTAAATTTTACCGATGCCAGATTTGTTGAGGTTTCTACCATATTCTCCATTCGCGAACTCATTTCCAAAACGCCGTGCGGACAAGCGTAAACTGCATTTAAAAGTTTGTTTTGGGTATTCGTATCAACAACAAAAGTTGGTAGATCAGTTTCTGTACAAGTAATTTCCAGTTTTGGCTCAGCAAATTGAAATTCATCTTTTATAGAAGTCGCCATTTTTTCGAATGAAGCCAATACTTCTTCTTTTTTCCCGGAAGGAATCGTAATAACTCCAAATGCTTCGCGGGCAATGGCGTTGCGTAAATTTCCTCCGTTAAAATCAGCCAGACGAATTTCAAAATCTTCGTTCCAGTTCCACAAAAAGCGGTTGAGGATTTTGTTGGCATTTCCACGGTTTTTGTGAATGTCGTCGCCCGAGTGTCCTCCTAAAAGTCCGCTAACTGAAATTTTTAGCGCAATTGAGTTTTTAGGCGTTTCTTCCTGTTGGTAATCAAAAGTTGCAAGCGTGTCAATTCCTCCGGCACAACCGATAAACAGTTCGCCTTCGTCTTCCGAGTCGAGGTTCAGCAAAACCGAACCCGATAAAAAGCCGGGTTGCAGGTTAAAAGCTCCGGTTAATCCGGTTTCTTCATCAACGGTAATCAAACACTCAATTGGGCCGTGTTTAAATTCTTTGGTGGTAAGTACTGCCAGTTGGGCCGCAATACCTATTCCGCAATCGGCACCCAATGTTGTTCCGTTGGCTTTTACCCAGCCATCAACAATCATTGGCTCAATGGCTTCGTTGTCAAAATCAAATTCCTTGTCTGAGTTCTTCTCACAAACCATGTCCATGTGCGTTTGCAGAATAACGGTTGGTGCCTGCTCCATTCCTTTACTGGCGGGCTTTTTTATTACTACATTTCCAATTTTATCAGTGTTTGCTTCCAGTTTATTTTTCTGTGCAAAATCAAGTAAATATTGTCTTATTTTTTCCTCTTTTTTCGATGGCCGTGGTACCTGGCAAATTTCTTCGAAATAATTAAAAAGAGGTTGTGGTTTTAACGTTGCTAATGTTTTCATTTTCTAAAAATTTAGAAGTACAAAGTTGGTAAAATAATCGGTAAAATATGTTGACGGATGACAGGTCGAAAATGGTTTTAAATAAGAGTGTTTCCCTGAATTCCAGCCTTTCCTACTTAGTAGTTTTTTACTCAACTCCTTCGCTCCGTTCTCGATTTCTGTTCCCATGGAGTCGTTTCAACGGTTGAGGTAGCCAATCAGAGTAACCACTCCTGTAATTTCTACGATCTCGCCTTCGTCCCAATGTCTTCTTAGATTCTCGGCAATTTGGTCGTCAACACTATTGGGAATAATAGATGCTGTAATTCCGGCTTAGATTCTCCGCTTTTTGGAGTTACGAGTGGTTGTTTCATCGGCTGAAAACAAATTCTATTCGTTAATAGTGCCGCGTTGGCTTAATAAAATAGCAAACGGACGTGTACCCGGAAATTCCGACATTATGATGATGAGAATAACAGTGATTGGTACACTTAGCAGCATTCCTGAAATTCCCCAGATTACACCCCAGATGGCCAGTGTTAGAAATACAACCAGCGGACTGATGTTTAGTGAGTTTCCCATTAACTTGGGCTCGATTAAGTTGCCTACTACTACCTGAATGGCACCAACAATTGACAAGACTAAAATTCCGGGAGTGATTTCGCCAAACTGCAAAATGGCAAATATTGTCGGAAAGATGGTCGCGATAAGCGACCCGATGGTTGGAATAAAGTTGAGAACAAATATAAGAAATGCCCAAAACAGAGGCGCATCAATGCCAATAAAAAGCAGGGCAAAATAGCTTAGAAAGCCGGTAAGAAGACTGGTTACTGTTTTTAATGCTACATAGTTTCCAATGGAATGGTCGATTTTATCTACCAGTTTTTTCACGTGTTCGTGACGTTCCTTATCAGGATACATGGCTTTTAATTTCTTTGGAAAAATCGGTTCTTCCAATAATAAAAACAGAAGATAGAGCAATACGGTGAATGCATTTCCAAATAGTCCTGTAAGTGTGCTTAACAACGATGACAGGATACTCCCGAAATTTAGATCTTTGGCAAAATCTCCGGCCATATTCATAATGTCAATATCAAATTCCTGGTTAATCTGTTGAGCAATTTTATTTACGTTGGCTTCGTATACCGGTAAAGTGGTCGACAATACTTTTATGTTTTGAGATATCATGGTAACAGCTAACGCTAAAAAGCCGAGCAATACCAGTGTTGAAAACAGGGTGGTGATCCATTTAGGCATGCGGCCAATTAATTTCACTTTCACCAGTAACTTTTTAATTACCCGAATGAGAAACCAAAACAGAATAGCCAAAATAAATGGAATAATGATGGACTGCGCGTAAATACAAACCACTACAATCGTGATTACGATAAGAAAAATGTAAATCTTTTTGCTCGTTTCCATAAACTTGAAATTATTTTGGGAAAATACGAAAAACTTCTTTGCCCGTTTGTTATGGCTGCGGTAAACTTATTCTGATTGCAACAATAAGTTTGTTATAGGCTCAAAATTAGGTGTCTAAGCGAACTACTGTTTTTTTTTTGATATTATCCTCCAACTCATTTCAGCAAGTGATTTTTGCCGATTCTTCTAATCCCCATTCTTCTTGCATGGCAATTCCAAGATTCTCCAGTTCGGTTAAAATGGGCTCGTAAATGGTTTTGGAAACGGGTATATGAACACCTTTGTCGTTAATCTTCCCATCCAGAATCATTTTTACTGCAATAGCAGCTGGCAGTGCAACTGTCCTTGAAATAGAAGTATTTTCTTTGGTCGCAAAATCCAGCAGATGCAATTTCACAACTTCAGTGCTTCCGTCGGCATTTTCTACCAAAAACGAGTGGAGCATAATCACCATATCTCGCGCACCTTCGGGCAGCATCATTTTTTTCAGCATCAAATCAGTTATCAAATCGAAATTTGATCCTTCTTCCATTGATGGCATGTAACCACTAAAAAGCCCTAACCATTCCATGGCTAAAATTGCAGGACTGTCGATTGGAAGCCGAAGTTGTTCTGCAGCCTTTTCTTTAATGTTGGCCGGATAAACTTCAAGCTGACGGGCCATTATTTTTTTGTAGGTTTTTCCCGCAAAACTTTGTTTATCGGATGTAAATAGTCCAAGCGTTTTCATGGCATCCATAATTTCGCACCAATCGGGGTAGCGGAAAGTACCTCGATACATGGTGGTAACCTCTTTTAATCTGTAAATGTCGATGTAGGCCAGCGAGTTGCGATTCGGGTAAACCTCCATTTCCCCAACTTCCGGGAATTCAATTGTTAATGGATTTTTTAAAAGGTTTTCTGTTGGTAGCTCAACAATTTTACCGTCTTTTAAATACTTGGCACCATTATTTCCGGCCATGATCACTCCTTTGGGCGACCACGAAAATTTGTATTTAAACGGATTGTTAGTTTCTTCGGGTGCTGCCAGTGCACCGCATAACGAGTAAAATTCTTTTACCTTTCCACCTTTTTCCTGCACCTTGTCTATAATTCGCATGGCAGTCATGTGGTCAAAACCCGGATCAACTCCAATTTCATTCAGAATAATAATTCCCGCTTCTTTAGCTGTTGCATCCAACGCTTTCATTTCTTCTGAAACATACGATGTGGTAACCATGTTTTTTTTGTGTTTGATACACAATTTGGCAACCGTTACATGATGCGCATAAGGTAGCAAGCTCACAGTTAAATCGTGACTTGCAACTAACTTATCCAATTGATCAATGTCGTCGATGGTCCATTGCACCGCTTTACCGTTTGCACGGTTCCTTATTAATTTCTCGGCTTTTGTAAGTGTGCGGCTGGCAATGGTTAATTTTATATTGTTGTCAAGAATATAATCGGCAAGTGGTTTGGCTACCATTCCGGCGCCAAGTAATAATACTTTCATTTTTCTGTCTTCTGTTTGTTTTCAATTAATCAAACGAAATTATTAGAAATTCGTTCGATAATTTCTTTCCTGATTTTTATTCGAATTTATTGTCCTGATCAATAGAAATAAATTTTTAGTTGATGCAATAAACTACTTTTTTTCAGCCCCTTAAGTTGGTGAAAATTTATTTAACAAAAGATGATATCTTCCATTTTTGTAAATTATGGTAAAAATCATGGGCTTCTGGCATAAAATTTTATAAATTGTGCACATGGTACAATCGTATTCATGTCCTGTATTCTTCTATCAAGGCATGCCAGAGTGCCTCGATGATACGGTTTCACATTAGCTGCAACCGCAGTTATTTTTATTCCATAGCTCTTATTGACGCTTGTCAATACCTTATGTCTCAATTTCTTTCAAATCGGTGTCGATAGGACGGATTCGGAATGAAGCGCAACAGCCAGACTGCATGGTTCGTGTATAGCTGTGTATTGGCAATTGAGTGTTTTTCAGACTTTTCAGTTATAAATTTTAATACTAAACGAGATGAATAGTACGAAAAAATCATTAACCGTTGATGAAATGATGCGTGCTTACGATTTTATGCCCGAAACAATACAAACCATTAATAACGAGAACCTTTTGCCTCTGGGTTTAATTCGGCGTTTACAAAAATGTTATCCTCAGTGTTCCCAATTTTCAAAGCAAAAAGAACCTCTTTTTAAAGGGAAAACACATTACACTGGATTAATTGGTTTTCGCGAAATTTTGCATGTGCTGAAGAAGAATGGAATTGAGTTGGGAGCTATCGGCGAACGCGAATTTTTCCTGGAAGTGTACCGTTTTATGGCTACCAAACACATCCTGAATACCATTGATTGGAGCAACTATAAAAATGATCCGAATTATTGCCTGGTATTTCCGCAGCCGGATATGATTAACAAAACAGATGTGCAAAAATACCTGGATGCCGACAGCGGAGAAGAACGGAGGAAAGTTGTTGAAGCTTACCAGTTAAAAACCAATCCGCACGACGGGAAGCAGAAACTGAACAAACCGTTCTTTTATAACGATGAGGGACAACTGGAAATCCTGGAAGGGAGCCAGCACAAATACCCGCCTATAAAACTGATTCTGGATGCCGGAACACAAAACTGTTTTGCTTTCTGCACTTATTGTTTCCGGCATGCACAGGTTCGTGGCGACGAAGATATGTTTGTGCAACGCGATATTAGTCAGGTGCACAACTACCTAAAAAAGCATAAAGAAGTTTCCGACATTTTAATTACCGGAGGCGATGCAGGTTATATTTCTTACAAGCGTTTGAAAGAGTACCTCACTCCAATTTTGGAAGATGACGAGTTGTTGCACATTCGTACGCTGCGAATCGGTTCACGGGCTATCACTTTTCATCCTGAGCATTTGCTTACCGATCAGTTTAAGGATATACTGGAACTACTGAAAACTACTGTTGAAAATGGTATTCAGGTGGTTTGGATGTCACACACATCAACACCGCGGGAAATATTAAATCCAGGGGCTATTGCTGCCATTCAGCGTCTGAAAAAATATGGCATAAAGGTGAAGAGCCAAAGTCCGATTATGAACACCATAAGTTTGTATAGGGATGGAAATGGAAAGGTTGATGTTGATCGGTCGGCACAAAACTGGATTGATTTGGGCAATATTTTGGCGATGGTTGGAATTGGTTTCCATTCAATGTATTGCGCACGGCCAACCGGCGAGCATCATCATTTTACAGCTCCTTTAGCTGACGTAACAAAAGTATTCAATAAAGTGTATCGTAGTTTGGCGTCGATAAACCGTCCGTCGCGCTATATCACTATGACTTCTTCTGCCGGGAAAACTTCGTTAATGGGAACAACTGAGATTGATGGAGAAAAAGTGTTTGTGCTCAAATTCAACGAAGCCCGGAACATGGAGTGGATGGACCGCGTATATTTTGCAGAGTACGATGAGCAGGAGAATACCATAGAAAAGTTAAAGCCCTATAAGGCCGACAAGTATTTTTACGAAGATGAACTGGAAGAGATTGAAGGCCGGTTGGAAGAAGCATTAATAAAGGAATCGTTAAAAACGGTTAGTCATGATTAACAAGATCGTAAATTCGGCAAAAGAAGCGGTTGCCGGCATTTTCGACGGAGCAATCGTAATGATCAGTGGTTTTGGTGAAGCCGGTAGTCCGGTGGAATTGATTCATGCATTGGTCGATCAGGGAGCAAAAGATCTGACAGTGGTGAGTAACAATGCCGGAAGCGGACATGTTGGTTTGGCAGCGCTTATCGAAAACCGGCAGGTTAAAAAAATTCTTTGTTCCTTTCCACGTACTGCTATTTCTGTTGTTTTTCCCGAGTTATACCGGGCCGGAGAAATTGAGCTGGAATTAGTGCCGCAGGGAACACTGGCTGAACGCATTCGTGCAGGCGGGGCAGGAGTTCCGGCATTTTATACGCCTACAACGGTAAATACTCCTTTGGCAGAAGGAAAAGAAATACGCGAATTTGATGGGAAACAATATGTTATGGAAAAAGCCATTCATGCTGATTTTGCTTTAGTAAAATGTGCTGCTGCCGATAAATACGGGAACCTCATTTACAACAAAACAGCCCGCAACTTTGGGCCGGTTATGTGTATGGCTGCTAAAACAACAATCGTACAGGCCAAACAGGTGGTTGAGCTTGGTGCCATTGATCCTGAATATGTAGTAACACCGGGAATTTTTGTCCATCGGGTCGTGGAGATTTGTAATCCTGCCGATGAATCAAAACTGGTTGCCGAAAATGTAAAATACCATGGAATCAGATAATAAAACTATAGGTTGGAGCACTGGCGAAATGGCGCAAAAAGTTGCCATGGATATTCATGATGGTGCGTATGTAAACCTTGGGATTGGCATTCCTGAAATGGTTGCCGGATTTATACCCGAAGGGCGAGAGGTGATCTATCATACCGAAAATGGTTTGCTGGGAATGGGAACGGTTGCTGAAGTTGGTAGTGAAGATCCGGAGTTGGTGAATGCCGGGAAAAAATATGTTACAGCCATTCCCGGAGCGGCTTTTTTTGATCATGCCGATAGTTTTGCTATGATACGTGGCGGGCACATCGATATTTGTGTGCTGGGAGCTTATCAGGTTTCGGAAGAAGGTGATTTGGCCAACTGGTCTACCGGTAATTCAAACGATATTCCCGCAGTGGGCGGCGCAATGGATTTGGTAGCCGGCGTGAAAACCATTTTTGTGATAACAAAACACACGACCAAAACCGGTGAGTCCAAAATTGTAAAACAGTGTACTTACCCTTTAACGGGGAAAAATGTAGTGAATCGTATCTACACCAATTACGCGGTAATTGATGTCAGACATGAGCGACTTTATGTGCGCGAACTGGCACCGGGAGTAAGTTTCGAGTTTTTGCAAAAACATACCGAAGCAACATTAAATCAATAAAAGAAGATGGCTAAAAAAGAAAATAGCGAAGAAATATATAATAAGGCGCGCCAGGTAATAAGCGGCGGTGTAAGCCGCAATACTGTTTTCCGGATGCCTTATCCGAATTATGCCAACAGTGCTTCGGGCTGTTACATTACCGATATTGACGGTACAGTTCGTACTGATTTTGCCAATAATATGGCGGCATTAATTCATGGTCATTCATTCCCCCCAATTATCGATGCGGTTATCGAACAACTAAAAAAAGGAACTGCTTATACGCTTGCTTCCGAAATTGAAGTTGCTTCTGCCACTCACCTGATCGAACGCGTGCAGAGTTTTGAACGTATTCGTTTTATGAATTCAGGTACCGAAGCTGTTATGGCTATGATAAAGGCGTCGAGGGCATTTACTGGCCGACCAAAAATTGCAAAAGCTGAGGGTGCTTATCATGGAACTTATGATTTTGCCGAGGTCAGTCAAATGGCAAATCCGTCGAATTGGGGAAATGAAGATCGGCCCAGCAGTGTTGCGCTTGCTCACGGAACACCGCCAGGCGTAACAAAAGACGTGGTCATTTATCCGTATAATAACATTGAACGAACGCTGAACATTTTGGATAAACATGCGGCAGATATTGCCTGTGTTATTGTCGACCCTGTTCCTCACCGGGTAGGTTTGGTTCCCGGAAACCACGATTTTATAGAAGCACTTTACAGCTGGACCCGCAAAAACGAGGCCTTGCTGGTTTTCGATGAGGTGGTGACTTTTCGTGTGAATTACGGAGGAGCACAGGAAAATTATAGCGTGAAACCGGACCTGACTTCGCTTGGAAAGATAATTGGCGGTGGATTCCCGGTTGGCGCAGTTGCCGGAAGAGCCGATGTAATGCAGGTTTTCGATCCGCATGAAAAAAATCTTCTGTTACCGTATTCGGGAACATTTTCTGCTAACCCGATAACCATGACTGCCGGTTATCAGGCCATGAAATACTATGATGCAGAAGCGGTGAAGCAATTAAACCGGCTTGCGGATGTAGCGGTGAAACAAATTCGCGAAGCCATAAAACTTGCGAATGTTCCGGTTTCTGTTACTGGCGCTGGTTCAATGTTTCGGATGCACCTTCGCCCTGATTCTCCAACAACATACCGCGAAGCTTACCTCGACAAAGAAGGTAAAAAGCTCGTAAATGAATTGCTGGATTACATGTATTACAAAGAAAATATGTTGATGATCAACACTTTTTCGTGTATGCTTTCAACGGTAATGACACAAAAGGAGATCGATAAGTTAACCGAAGGATTGCACAGGACTTTCAAAGCGCTAAAACCAAAGATTGAAAAACTAAACAAATTATAACTATGAATGACGTTTTTATTTGTGATGCAATACGCACGCCTGTTGGAAAATATGGAGGTTCGTTGTCTGCTATCAGGGCTGATGATCTGGCGGCCATTCCCATAAAAAATTTGCTGGATCGCAACGATCAGATCGATCCGGCGGCTTTCGATGATGTAATTATAGGATGTGCCAACCAGGCTGGCGAAGACAACCGAAACATTGCGCGAATGGCTTTACTTTTAGCAGGAATGCCAGAGTCGGTTCCGGGAGTAACGGTCAATCGTTTGTGTTCTTCGGGGATGGAAGCGATTGGAATTGCTGCGCGGGCGATAAAAGCTGGCGAGGCAGAGCTGATGATTGCCGGCGGAGCTGAAAATATGTCGCGATCTCCATTGGTGATGCCAAAAGCTACGCAGGCTTTTTCCCGAAATGCAGAAATTTATGACTCTACCATCGGCTGGCGTTTTGTGAACGAAAAGTTTCAGGAGAAATATGGAACTGATCCACTTATTTGCACTGCAGAAAATCTGGCCGATGAATTTAAGATCAGTCGCGAGGATCAGGATCGGTTTGCACATAATAGTCAGCTAAAAACAGTTGAAGCCCAAAAAAATGGAGCTTTAGCAAAGGAAATAATTCCGGTTTCTATACCACAACGAAAAGGAGATCCTGTGATTTTTGAAAAGGATGAACATCCGAGACTGACATCGCTGGAAAAACTGGTGTCATTAAATCCTGTTTATGGTCCGGGAACAACAGTAACTGCAGGCAATGCCTCGGGAATTAACGATGGTGCAGCGGCTGTAATTGTAGCTTCGGAAGCTGCAGTTAAGAAGTTCAATCTAACTCCGAAGGCCAGAATTCTGGGGACTCAGGCAGCAGGTGTGCCTCCGCGCACCATGGGAATCGGACCGGTACCGGCTACTAATAAACTTTTAAAGCGGTTAGGAATGACACTTGACCAGATGGATATCATTGAATTAAACGAAGCATTTGCTGCTCAATCGCTGGCTTGCATTCGTGAGTTTGGGATGACAGACGATGATCCCCGTTTGAATCCACTTGGAGGAGCAATTGCACTCGGACACCCACTGGGTATGTCGGGAGCTCGTTTGGTTACAACAGCAATTTATCAGCTGCAAAATTCAAACTCAAAATGCGCGCTTTGTACTATGTGTGTTGGCGTTGGTCAGGGACTTTCAATGATATTGGAAAAGGTGTAACAATATATTTGGCATTAGCTGGGTGGCATTTCCCCTTGAGGGAAATGCCGATAGGCAAAGGGGTAATGATAATTTAAAACAAAGAAAATACTAAAAAATAAACAAGATGAAAATTGACATTTCAAAAGAATTAGAACAGTTAGGTATTAGTGACGTAAATAATGGTATTTGCACCGGAACCGAATGGAGAACAACATCCGGTGCAGTTGTTGAGTCGTTTTCTCCGTCGGACGGGGAATTGATTGCATCTGTAAATCAGGCGACTGCAGCCGACTACCACGAAGTGGTGGAAAAAGCAAAAGATGCTTTTAAGGTGTGGCGCATGGTGCCGGCTCCAAAGCGCGGCGAGATTGTGCGTCAGATTGGTTTGGAACTTCGGAAGTATAAGGAACCGCTCGGAAAGCTTGTTTCGTACGAAATGGGTAAAATCTATCAGGAAGGCCTGGGCGAGGTGCAGGAGATGATTGATATCTGCGATTTTGCCGTTGGCCAGTCGCGCCAACTTTATGGTTTTACTATGCACTCCGAACGCGAAAAACACCGGATGTACGACCAATATCATCCGTTGGGAATTGTTGGAGTAGTTTCAGCCTTTAACTTCCCGGTAGCTGTTTGGGCCTGGAATGCAATGATCGCAATGGTGGCAGGCGATGTAGTAATTTGGAAACCATCATCAAAAGTATTTTTATGTGCCATTGCCGTTCACAATATTGTTGCCAAAGTTTTAAAAGAAAATGATGTTCCTGAAGGTGTTTTGAATTTGGTAGCAGCAGGTTCACGCGAATTGGGCGACGAGTTTTTTAGCGACAAAAATATTCCGCTGGTGTCGTTTACCGGCTCAACAAAAATTGGTAAAAAGGTTGGTGGCCTTGTCGGTCAGCGTTTGGGAAAAACAATTCTGGAACTTGGCGGAAACAATGCCATAATAATTACGCCAGAGGCCGATCTTGAAATGGCACTTCGGGCGGTTGTTTTTGGCGCAGTTGGTACTTGCGGGCAGCGTTGTACTTCTACCCGCCGCATTATCGTTCACGATTCGGTTTACGAAGATTTCAAAGACCGCTTGGTGGCTGTTTATGAAAATTTACCCATCGGTCATGCATTAGATGAAAAAACACTGGTTGGTCCGCTGGTTGATCATTGGGCGGTGGATACCTATTTGGCTGCCATTGAAAAGGTGAAGACACAGGGCGGAAAACTGTTGATTGGAGGAGAAGTATTGACTGGAGAAGGATATGAATCAGGATGCTTTGTAACGCCGAGTATCGCCGAGGTGGAGAATGATTACGATATTGTTCAGGACGAAACTTTTGCCCCATTGCTGTACATGATTCGTTATTCAGAATTTGATGAAGCGATTCGTTTACACAATGATGTACCACAGGGATTATCATCGGCAATTTTTTCAACGCACATGTTGGAAACTGAGAAATTCTTGTCGCATGAAGGTTCGGATTGTGGAATTGCCAATGTAAATATTGGTACCTCAGGTGCCGAAATTGGTGGTGCTTTTGGTGGTGAGAAAGAAACTGGTGGTGGTCGCGAGTCGGGTTCCGATGCCTGGAAAGCCTACATGCGGCGCCAAACCAATACAATAAATTATAGTACAGAGCTTCCGTTGGCTCAAGGAATTGAGTTTAATGTGTGAAATAAATCGAAGATGTAATGCGATGCATTATTTCACTGGGTGAATGTAAATTGACGAACGAAGCCCCGAAATTGGAAGATATTCATCGGATGACTTCAAGTCATCCGATGAATAAATAACAGGGTTCGTAGCTAATAGCTAAAAAGTATGAAAAACATATTAATTTTTGGAGCCGGTAGGTCGAGTATATTTTTGCTCACCTACCTGGCTGAAAATGCATCAAAATACCACTGGCACATAAAAGTTGTAGATGCAGAAGAAAGCGATCTTGTTAAAGCCTTAAAACTGTCATTCTCAATAATAAATGTGAGGGATGAATTTGCCCGCGATCAGGAGGTTCGTAAAGCCGATCTGGTAATATCCATGTTGCCTGCACGCTTTCATAAATTGGTCATGCAATCTTGTCTGAAATTCTCGAAAAGTATGTTTACCGCTTCTTACGAAAGTAAAGAAATACAGCAAGTTGAGGATGACGTAAAAAGCAACGGTCTGTTGTTTTTGAACGAGTGCGGTTTAGATCCCGGCCTCGATCACATGTCAGCCATGCGTGTGATCAACCAGATTAAAAAGGAAGGTCACCAGTTGGAGGCTTTTGAATCGTTTACCGGCGGTTTGGTTGCACCCGAATCGGATGATAATCCGTGGCATTACAAGTTTAGCTGGAATCCGCGAAATGTAGTTTTGGCAGGGCAGGGAGGCCCGGCACAATTTATTCAGAAGGGGAAGGTGAAATACATTTCTTACAACCGTTTATTCCGCCGGACTGAGTTGATAAAAGTTGATGATTACGGCTGGTTTGAAGGTTATGCCAACCGCGACTCCTTGAGTTATGTTGAGAAATATGGTTTGCAGGAAGTACCTACTGTTTTTCGGGGAACTTTACGTCGTCCTGGTTTTTGCAAGGCGTGGAATGTATTTGTTCAGTTGGGCGCTACCAGCGATGAACATTACATTGATAATGTGGAAGACATGACTTACCGTGAGTTTATCAATTCTTTTCTATACTATCATCCGGCCGATACAATTGACTTGAAATTGTATCATTCTATGCAAATTCCTATGGATTCAGAGATCATCCCAAAGCTGGAGTGGCTGGGAATTTTTGATAATCGAAAAATAGGCTTAAAACGTGCTACTCCTGCCCAGGTGATGGAAAAGTTACTTTCGGAGAAATGGCAATTAATGCCCGATGATAAAGATATGATAGTGATGTGGCATAAGTTTGAATACCTCGATCGCGACACGAGGGAGAAAGTGGAGAAGAATAGCTCGTTGGTGGTTATTGGCGAGTCGGGAGAGAAAACAGCCATGGCAAAAACGGTTGGTTTACCACTTGCAGTTGCAGCAAAATTGTTTTTAACCGGCCGACTAAATCAAATTGGTTGTTTAATTCCAACACTCCCCGATATTTATGAGCCAATTTTAAATGAGCTGGAAAGTTTTGGTATCAAATTCAGAGAAATGGAGAAAAGCTTGGAAGGTCAGGAGAATATCAATTAAAAGCAAGGTATTTAACTTATTTTACTAATTTAAGTACGGATAAAACGGCACAGTGATCGGAAGCAATTTCATCGCAAATAACTTCCGTTTCTACCACTTGCCACTTTTCGGCAGGCCTGAAAAATATGTAGTCGATTTTGATTTCAGGTGCGTTGGATGGATAAGTTAAAGCGCCTTTTTGGTCGCTTGCTGTCCAGTATTCTGTTAGGATTGAGATTGGTTCGCTATCGGGAGTAGCATTTAAATCGCCCGCCAAAATCGCCCGGTACTTGCACGAGGCAAAAACTTCATTGATGGTATTTACCTGGTCGATTCTATCGCTACTGTTTTCCTGATGCTCCAGATGCGTGCCGATAAAACTGATGGTGTCGCTCGATTCCAGTTGCACCAATACCTGAAGTGCTGCCCGCGGTTCATTGCCTGGAGAATGAGGAAGCGGTACATTTTTGCTCGACAGAATGGGCATTTTTGTCAGTATTCCTTCGCCGTATCCGCCACCATCAAAAGGCATGGCAATGCCAAATAAAGGCGCCATTTTAGTTCGCCAGCCCAACTCGGTAACCAGATCGTAGTTGCGGGCGCGGTTGGTTTTAAAATCAACTTCCTGCAAGGCAACCAGGTCGGGATTTGTGTTCTGAATTACTGATGCGATCTTATCCAAATCAAAATCGCCTTTGGTAGTTGCACCGTGCAAAATGTTGAAAGTTAAGATTCTAATCGTTGGTTCTTGATTACTGTTATTCTGTGCAGAAAGGGTATTGAATGTTAAAACAAGCGTAAATATAGAAAGTAGCAGTTTAGTCATTTTTATCGATCTTAAGTTAAAGAGTTGAAGGTAGGGATTAAATTTTTGAAATTCCAGAATTCATTTTGTATGAATGAAAACAAACTGAATGTAATGACCGGCAAAGTTATCTGGAAAGAGAGATTAAGAGGCAATTTTAATTTTCGCCCATTTACGCCAGTGGAAATACTTACCTTATCAATGTGAAAAGATTGTGTACGATCATTAAACCTGGCGACTCATTTAAAAAAAATGCTGAAAATGATATAGGAACTGTAAAAGCAGTCCCAATATTTGTTGGCGATAATATGTTTTTACGAAGCGATAAGTTTTCGTCTCTGATTCAATAGTTTTTGTGTGCAGATAATGCTGGTTTTGCAGATTAATGGCAGTGATGTTATATTTTCAAGAAGACGACATCCTCGCTTTGTTTCTGAGATTTTTGCGTAAATTGATCCGGTCTGCGTTATCTGCGTTCCTTTTAACATTAAATTTCCATTCATTTAAATCCAACTATCATTTTATACATTAAAACTTTCTTACATTTGCGCGCCGATTCGGAAGTTTGGTTTTTTAGTCATAAATAATTGATTGAAAACAAATAAAGCCTTTCGGTGTTGGTAAATTGGATTAGAAAAAAGTAAAATGACAGAAATCAGAAACATTGCAATTATTGCACACGTCGACCACGGTAAAACTACTTTGGTTGACCGTATACTTCACCAGGTAAAATTGTTCCGCGAGAACCAGGAGGTTCAGGAGCTTTTTCTGGATAACAATGACCTGGAACGAGAGCGTGGAATTACCATTCTTTCTAAAAACGTTTCGGTACGCTACAAAGACACCAAAATTAATATCATCGATACTCCCGGGCACAGCGACTTTGGAGGCGAGGTAGAGCGTGTGTTAAACATGGCCAACGGTGTTTTGTTGATTGTTGATGCTTTTGAAGGACCGATGCCACAAACCCGTTTTGTGTTGCAAAAAGCCATCGAGCTGGGATTAAAACCAATGGTGGTGGTAAACAAAGTTGACAAAGAAAACTGTACCCCGGAAATTGCTCAGGAAAAAGTTTTCGACCTGATGTTTAGCCTTGATGCTACCGAAGAACAGTTGGATTTTCCAACGGTTTACGGATCGGCAAAAGCTGGCTGGATGGGACCCGATTGGCAAACGCCAACTGAAGATGTGGTTTATTTGCTCGATCAGATTTTGGAGCATATCCCTGCCTCAACACCCAAGGAAGGAACCTTGCAAATGCGTATTACTTCGCTCGATTATTCGTCGTATACCGGCCGAATAGCAGTGGGAAAAGTAACACGAGGTGAATTGGTTCCGGGATCGCGTGTATCGTTGGTAAAACGCGATGGAAGTGTTGTTAAAACGGCAGCCAAAGAGTGTTACCTGTTTGAAGGTTTGGGAAAAGAGAAAACAAGAGATACAATTCCGTGTGGCGAAATTTGTGCTGTACTGGGGCTGGAAGGTTTTGATATTGGCGATACTATTGCCGATGCTGAAGAGCCGGAAGGATTGACTCCGATTCAGGTAGACGAGCCAACAATGAGCATGACTTTTGTGTCGAATAACTCACCATTCTTTGGACGCGACGGTAAATTTGTAACTTCACGCCAGGTGCGCGATCGTTTGTTTAAAGAAATTGAAAAGAATCTTGCACTGCGGGTGGAAGAGACTGATTCTGCAGATAAATTTCTGGTTTATGGGCGTGGAATTCTCCATTTGTCAATTCTTATTGAAACCATGCGCCGCGAAGGTTACGAAATACAAGTGGGGCAGCCACAGGTTATTGTTAAAGAAATTGACGGCAAAAAATGTGAGCCGATTGAAGCACTAACTGTTCAGGTGCCCGACGAATTCTCTGGGAAAGTAATTGAGCTGGTAACAGCCCGCAAAGGAGATATTGCTAATATTGAAGTGAAAGATGATCGTGCTCATTTGGAATTTCATATTCCATCGCGCGGATTAATAGGTTTGCGTAATCAGATGCTTACTGCTACTGAGGGTGAGGCTATTATGGCGCACCGCCTGAAAGGGTATGAACCATGGAAAGGCGAATTGGGGGTAAAACGTAGCGGTGCACTTATTTCGCTTGAAACAGGAACAGCTATTGCTTATTCGATTGATAAAATGCAGGATCGCGGTCGCTTCTTTGTTGAGCCTGGCGAAGATGTTTATGCCGGTCAGGTGATTGGAGAATATACCCGTCAGGATGATTTAACCATAAATATTATCCGTACCAAAAAAATGTCGAACATGCGTTCTTCTGGTGCCGATGAAAAAACATCCATCGCTCCGGCCGTTAAATTTTCGCTGGAAGAAGCAATGGAATATATCCGTAACGACGAATACATTGAGGTTACTCCAAACTTTATGCGAATTCGTAAAATTTACCTCGACGAGCATGAGCGTAAACGTCGTGCAAAAGCGATAAGTGAATAAAGAAACATATTTGAAATATATTGGAAGGCAGGTTGATAATCAATCTGCCTTTTTTGTGTTTGGTAGTTCTTGCAAAGGCTAAATAGTCTGAATTCAGCCAGATGTTATAATTCCTCTTTTTTGTCTACTGAATTGTTAACGATCTTTAAACGACTTTTAAATATATCTTACTATTTAGATAGCTGATAAATTGCTTGGGAGCATTGCTAATGTGGGGTTTTGGTTCTATTTTTAGGAGCAAAACTTAATTCTAAAGTCATGATTCAAAAATGTTTAGTTCTTGTTTCTGCACTGATTTTCTCGGTAACCAGCTTATATGCTCAGGAGCCAACTGTTTGGCGGGGCCAAAATAACGGAATTTACCCGGAAACAGGCTTGCTTAAAGAGTGGCCGGCCAATGGTCCCGAAATTTTATGGACCGCAGAGGGATTGGGCGAAGGACATTCGTCGCCGGTATTTGCCAACGATAAAATCTACCTGTCGACCATGATCGATGGTGAAGGTTTTATTTTCATTTTCTCTCAGGATGGTGAAATAATAAAAAAGGTTTCATATGGAACAGAATTCGCAGAAAGTTATCCTGGTGCCCGTTCTTCTGTCGTGGTTGATGGTGATTTAATGTACATCTATAGCGGTCTGGGAGTGTTGACTTGTATGGATTCAGAAAACGGCGAAGTAAAATGGCGCAAAAATGCTTTTACTGATTTCGATGGTGAAAATATACGTTGGGGAGTTACCGAAACTGTTCTTATTGATGGCGATGTAGTGTATTTAACTCCGGGCGGAAAGAAAAACAATATAGTGGCCTTGAACCGTTTTAATGGCGATCTGATCTGGACATCAGCCGGAAAAGGAGAATTGTCGGCTTACTGTACACCATTGCTGGTAGAACTTCCTGCGCGAAAATTACTGCTAACACATACTGCCGATCATATTATTGGTGTTGATGCCAAAACCGGACAGTTGCTGTGGGATTACCCGCATAAAAACCAGTGGAGCGTTCATCCGAATACGCCGCTTTTCTATAACGGCGATCTGTTTTGCTTTAGCGGCTATGGCAAAGGTGGAGTAAAACTTGATCTTAGCGAGGATGGCAGCAGTGTGACAAAACAGTGGGAAAACCCAGAGCTAGACAGTCGTATGGGAGGAATGGTTGTGGTTGACGGTTATCTTTATGGCTCAGGCGACAAAGGGCGCGAGTGGCGTTGCGTGAACTGGGAAACCGGCGAGGAAAAATACGCATCGAAAGACATTGCAAAAGGTGTTACCATTTATGCCGACGGCATGTTATATTGCTACAGCGAACGTGGCGAACTGGCATTGGTTGAAGCTACACCCGAAGGCTTTAATATTGTAAGCCAAACAAAAGTTGAATTGGGAACAGCACAACATTGGGCGCACCCGGTAATTAATAATGGACGCCTGTTTGTTCGCCATGGCGATGTGCTAATTGCCTACAAAATCAAATAAGTTCCACCTGAATTTCTATTCAATTAAAATAAAAAACCATGAAGATTGCACTAACACTATTAATTGCCGCATTTACGTTATCGTTAAGCGCCCAGGTTACACAGTGGCGCGGGCCAAACCGCGACGGGCATTTCCCCGAAACAGGCTTGCTAAAAGAATGGCCCGAAAAAGGCCCTGAATTACTGATGCAGGTTGAAAAAATAGGAAAAGGATATTCGTCGGCAATTGCTGAAGGCGATATGATCTACACAACCGGAATGATTGATACCATGGATTATCTGACTGCGATAAATCCTGATGGTTCGTTTAAATACCAGGTGCCTTATGGCCGCTCGTGGACGAACTCGTTTCCCGATACTCGAAGTACACCGGTAATTGATAACGACCGGATATACGTACAAAGCGGAACCGGACAGGTTTCATGTATCAACAAAGGAAGCGGGGAAACCATTTGGGAAGTTAACGTTGACGAAAATTTTCATGGAGAATACCATATTTGGGGAAATTCTGAAACAGTTCTGATTTGCGACGATAAAGTAATCGTTTCGCCCGGAGGAAAAGAAACCAGCGTTGTGGCGCTAAATAAAATGACTGGCGAGAAAGTTTGGCAAACCGAGTCGCTTGGAGGGCCGAGAGCTTATGCGTCGGCAACTATTTACGAATGGAATGGTTTCCGTTATATTCTGGCGGTTATCGGTACTGATCTTATGGCAATTGTTCCCGAAACCGGCGAGATAGCCTGGAGTTACAGGTATTGGAATCCTACTCATTGGGATCAGGACGGATTGATCTGGACGAATACGCCTGTTTTTAAAGACAATCGTATTTTTATTACCATGGGCTATGATTATCCGGCTGTTATGCTGGAAGTGGATTCAACAGGAACATCGGTAAGCGAAAAATTTGTTGATCATACTTTTGATAATCACCACCACGGCGTAATTCTTACCGATGGTTATTTGTACGGCTCAAACTGGTTTGATAACAAACGGGGAAAATGGATTTGTATGAACTGGGATTCAGGCGAGATTAAATATGTAGCAGATTGGGACACAAAAGGTTCGGTGGTGATGGCCGACGGACTGCTTTACTGTTACAACGAACGTGGAAATGTTGGGTTGGTAAAACCCGATCCTGATGGTTTTGAAGTGATCAGCGAATTCAAAATCAGAGAAGGTGCCGGGCCGCATTGGGCGCATCCTTTTATCGCCAATGGTAAATTGTATATGCGCCACGGCGATGTGTTAATGGTGTACGATATTAAAGCTTAACCCCGCATTAACTCAAGTTTGCAGCAAAACTATTATCTTTCTGTTTTTACCTGAATTAATGATTAAAAGAACCATAAATATCATCTTAATCTTGATCGGTACCATTGGATTTATTTCCATTTTTTGGTGGTTAAATGCCGATCCTACCAAAGGTTTTTCCGTTAATCTTGAAGGTGCTGATAATCGGGGTAAAGGAGTACCTCTACAGGAGGTGAATATTGGTGAATATTTTGAAGAGTTTGCCTCGGATTACCAGGTGTTGGACGAAACGTGGACCAATTTTCGTGGTGCCGACCACGATAATATTTCAAAGTCGTCGGTAAAGCTAGTCGAGAGTTTTGGGGCGGAAGGTCCAAAAATTCTTTGGTCGAAGAAATTAGGGGAAGGACACTCCGGAGCTGCTATTTACAAAGGTTTGGCTTATGTACTCGACTACAGTGAAGAGGAGCGAGCCGATATTTTGCGCTGTTTTTCAGTGGTTTCCGGTGAGGAGCAGTGGCGTCGCGGATACGATGTGGCTATAAAAAGAAATCACGGAATGTCGCGAACGATCCCCGCTGTTACCGATAAATACATTGTTACGATTGGGCCAAAATGCCACGTTATGTGTCTTGATCGCGAAACAGGAGATTTTCGTTGGGGACTCGATGTCGTAAAAGAGTATCAGAATGAAATACCCTTTTGGTACACCGGACAATGTCCGATAATTGATAATGGCGTTGCAATTATTGCCACCGGAGGGAGTAAAATGATGGTAGCCATTGATTGCGAAACCGGTGAGAAATTATGGGAAACACCAAATCCAAATGGTTGGAAAATGTCGCATTCTTCGGTAATGCCTTTTACTTTTGGCAGTCGAAAAATGTATGTGTACAGCGCTATCGGTGGCTTGCTTGGAGTTGCTGCCGATGGATCTGATGCTGGGCAGATTTTATGGGCTACATCGCAGTGGAATCATTCGGTTGTTGCACCTTCTCCGGTTTGTATGCCCGACGGAAAAATCTTTTTAACAGCAGGTTATGGTGCCGGAAGTATGATCGTGCAACTAACGGAAAATAATGGTGTTTTCTCTGCTGAGCCGCTTTACGAATATGCACCAAAAGATGGATTGGCATGTGAGCAGCAAACACCGATTTTATGGAATGGCCTTTTGTTTGGTATCGTTCCGAAGGATGGTGGTGCCAACCGAAATCAGCTGATTTGCGTGAATCCCAGTGATACAAGAAAAGTGGTGTGGACGAGTGGTAAGGAGAACCGTTTTGGACTCGGACCGTATTTTATTGCCGACAATAAACTATTTATTCTGAGTGATGACGGAACCCTGACTATTGCACGCCCAAGTACCGAAAAATACATTCAGTTGGAACAGGTTAAAGTAATTGAAGACGGGCACGATGCCTGGGCGCCTTTTGCATTGGCCGACGGTTATTTATTGTTGCGCGACGCAGAAACAATGATCTGCATCGACCTGAATGTGAACGGATAGATAAGCATTAATTATATTGTTATGAAGAACAAAGGAATTGTAATATTTCTGATTTTACTGGCGGCGGTAATCGTTGGTATAATGGTGTTTGACTGGTATTCGAAGCGTCCGGATAACATGGATGCCAATAAGTTTGAGTTCAGTGTGGCTGAGTTTCGGAATGTTCCGAAGGAGCTGGTGAAATACAAAGAGACCCGGAATTTTAACCTGGGCTTTGTAAAAGCTGAAGCACTTGAAATTGCCAATAATAACATTTACGCTGTTGGCGATCAGAAATTGAAGATCGTTGATTTCTCGGGAACGCTGCTTAATGAGGTGGGTTTTTTGGATGAGCCTCATGGATTGGACGTGGTTGGCGATACCATTTATATAGTTTTCGAGAAATTTGTGTGGATTGTCGACAAAACCGGCATTACCATTCACAAATGGGAAGTTGAGGGAGAAGATACCTATTTGACTGCTGTTGCTGTTGATGGTGAGGATATTATGGTTGCCGATGCGGGTAACCGACGCATACTACGTTTTAATCATCAGGGAGAAACTGTGAATCAGTTTGAAGGAAAAACCGATGACGATTTAGCACACGGTTTTATTGTGCCCAGTCCATATTTCGATTTAGATATAAATGCTTACGGCGATTTGTGGGTGGCCAATCCGGGTATGCACACCATGGAAAACTACACCAAAGAAGGACGATTGCGCGAGTTCTGGAAAGCTTCAGGAAATCAAACTAAGAATTTCAGCGGATGTTGCAATCCTGCTCATTTTTGCTTTTTGCCCGATGGCAGTTTTGTTACCAGCGAAAAAGGGTTGGTTCGCGTAAAAATTTACAAACCGTCCGGAGAGTTTTCTGGAGTTGTGGCGCCACCGGCAAAATTCGATGAAAAAATTGAAGGGCAAGCTCCCGATGTAGCTGTCGATGAGGACGGAAATATTTATGCGCTGGATTTCGACAGAAATGTATTACGGGTATTTGAACCAAAGATGTCAGAATAGACAATATTACTGAGATGAAACGAAAAGAATTTATAAGAACAACAGGACGACTTTTGCTTCTCGGAGGAATTACAGCTTCTACTGGTTATTTGTTCGTGAATAAAAAGGTGTCAGTTTCTTGTTCGGTTTCCCCAACATGTAAAAACTGTGGAAAGGTTTCAGCGTGTATTAATCCTGATGTAAAAGAGGAGCGGGGAGAAGTGGAATTAAAGCCATAATAATTTGGGCTTTTTAGCCCCGGGTTTTAACCCGGGGGAACGAGTGAAACGAGTATAAAGGCGCCTGGTAACTTGATTGAAAAAACAATTGACCTGGCGCCGCAGAGCAAATTTTGACTAGAAATGACAAATGGAAAATAACAGCAAATCACAAAGCCGCAGGAAATTCATCCGTAATGGGGTGCGCGCCTCGTTATTATTGTCGTTGGGAGCGATAAGTGTTTCGGCGCTACGTAAGGTAAGTGGCGATGATTATGTGTGGCAGATCGATCCATTTAAGTGTACGCAGTGCGGACGATGTGCAACCGAGTGTGTGTTGAATCCTTCGGCCGTAAAATGTATCCATGCTTTTGATTTGTGTGGTTACTGCGATTTGTGTGGCGGCTACCTGAAACCCGATGCAAATGCGCAAAGTACAGCTGCCGAAAACCAGTTGTGCCCAACAGCAGCCATCGAACGTCGTTTCATCGAGGAACCCTATTTCGAGTATCATATTAACGAGGATCTGTGCATTGGTTGTGCAAAATGTGTAGCCGGATGTACTTCATTCGGAAACGGTTCGATGCACCTGCAGATCATGCATCATATCTGTGTCAACTGTAACGAGTGTTCCATCGCACGGGTTTGCCCGTCGGACGCCATTAGCCGGGTAAAAGCCAGTGAAGCTTACAACGTAAAAGGTGATTTTACAAACAACCCAGAAGCCTGATTTTAGAAAATGAGAGATCAACTGAACCAAAATAGTTACGAGCCAAGATTTACGAGCCGCGAGCAAAAGAGATTCTTCGGATTTAAGTTAAAATCAGTGATTTTCACTTTTGCCTTTAATCTTTTGTCTTTTAACCTGTCTGCCCAGAAACAACGTTTTCCAAAACCGGAATTTGATACCGGTTACACGCAACCAACGCCGGTAACACCCGAACTGCGGGCATTGGCAATGGAATATTTCGATGTGCTGGTACTTCTCCTTGTTTTGGCGGCTGCAACTTATTTTGCATTAAAAAGCCGTTCGCGACAAGGTATTTTATGGCTGTCGATTTTCACGCTCGTTTATTTCGGTTTTTACCGGAACGGATGTATTTGTAGCATCGGCGCAATTCAAAATGTTACGCTGACTTTTTTCGATCCGGCCTATGCTATTTCGATAACAGCCTTATTGTTTTTTATATTGCCACTCGTTGTTACGCTGTTTTTCGGGCGAACGTTCTGTGCCGGCGCCTGTCCTTTGGGTGCCATTCAGGATTTGGTAGTGGTAAAACCGATAAGCTTGCCAAAGTGGTTAAACAAAACACTCGGGTTGATTCCATATTTATACTTGTCGCTGGCAGTGCTTTTTGCTGCCACAGGAACTGATTTTATCATTTGCCGTTACGATCCGTTCGTTGGTATTTTCCGTATGGATGCTAAATTTCTGATGATCGTTTTGGGCGTTGCTTTCCTGTTGATGGGAATGTTTGTTGCCCGTCCGTATTGTCGTTTTTTATGCCCTTATGGAGTGCTGCTTAGCTGGATGTCGCGTTTCTCAAGTCGACATCTTACAATCACGCCATCAAAATGCATTCAGTGTAAATTATGTGCAAACTCGTGTCCGTTTGATGCTATTGATTTCCCGACCAACGAAAAAGAAGTGGTAAAATCCGGACTTGGCCCAAAACGTTTTATAACCTACGCTTTGGTAATTCCGTTGTGGATTGCGCTGGGAGTATTTGTGGGTGCAAAATCGCATACTTTTTTATCAAAAGCAAACCAGGACGTTTATCTGGCAGAATTGCTGATTGAGCATCCTGAATTGAAAAATGATCCGAATAATATTGATGTGCAGACTTTTCTTGCTTCAGGAAAATCGATGGATGAACTGGTAAACGAAGCCACTGTAATTCGTGAGAAATTTTATATCGGAAGTATGATTGCCGGAGGATTTATGGGACTAGTAATTGGGATGACCTTATTGAATACCGTAGTGTTCCGTAAACGACAGGATTATGAGCCTCACAAAGGGAATTGTTTTAGTTGTGCAAGGTGTGTGGATTATTGCCCCGTTGAAAAATAATATTGAAAAAGAGGAAAAAGATATAATGAACAATCAGGATAAACTAAAACTATCGAAGAACATAGCTTTAATTGCAGGTATTTTTTGCTCGGCTGTTGCACTACTGCTTTTATTGAATTTTTGGCAGTTAACTAAAACCGATCCTATTGAAAGTAAAGCATTGGAAGCGTTGGTTGAGCGCTTAAAAGACGATGCCAACAACGAGGAGCTAAAAGAGGAGATTCGCAATTTCGATTTGCTGGCCAGAAAGGCCTATTTTAACAGTCAGTGGCAAGTTGAAACAGGAGCTTATATGTTACTTTTCGGTGCCATTGTTTTGGCATTTGCATTGCGGGTTTATTACTCTGCTAAAAGTAAAATTGAGGAGCCGGATAAGGTACTCGAAAATGAAATAGCCAGCCGCATAATTGCGCAAAAGGGGATTGTAATTGTTGGTGCGGCAGTTATGGTTTTGGCGCTGTTGGCTTCCTTCTTGTCTGTAAATCAGCTTAAATCCTATGACGCAGCATCTCTGGTGGCTGAAAACGAATCGCCGGATGAAGAGGTCGTTGAGGTAATAAATGTTGCTCCTGCACAAATTGCAACAAATGAAGTTGTAGAAGAACTGGTTGTTGATGAAGATACCACAGAAAATGTATCAGAAGAAACTACAACAGAAGTTCAATCTGAAGAGTCATCTTCAGAAACTGTAGCAGAAGCAGCGCCTCCGGAACCCAAACCGGCTGCTGTATCAACTGAAATAACGCTTGCTGAAATACAGAAAAACCATAATTCATTCCGCGGTCCTTTAGCACAGGGAGTGATTATGCACAAAAATATTCCAACAGAATGGGACGGCGTTGCCGGAACAAATGTGATATGGAAAGCAGAGGTGCCAAAACATGGATTCAACTCGCCAATTATTTGGGAAGACAAGCTGTTTGTATCGGGGGCAGACAACACCAGTCGCGAAGTATATTGTTATAACCGTAACGATGGCAAATTGCTGTGGACAGGTCTTGCTGATAATATTTCAGGATCACCGGCAACACCACCGCGTGTAACCGACGATACAGGTTTAGCGGCACCAACCTTAACCACCGATGGAAAGGCTGTTTTTGCCATTTTCGGAACAGGAGATGTAATTGCATTTGATATGAACGGAAAGCGCGTTTGGGCACGAAACCTGGGTGTTCCCGATAATCATTACGGGCATTCATCGTCGCTGATTACCTGGAACGGAAAACTTTTGATTCAGTACGATACCAATCGGGGTGGGAAAGTGATGGCACTTGACAACAAAACCGGAGAAACGGTTTGGGAGACAGTGCGTAATTCCAAAATCTCATGGGCAAGTCCCGTTTTGGCAGAGGTTGATGGCAGGTATCAGCTGGTATTAACTGCTGATCCTATTGTGGCCGGTTACGATGTGGAAACCGGAGAAGAACTCTGGTCGGTTGAATGTATGATGGGTGAAGTTGGGCCATCTGTTGGTTATGACGACGGTATTGTGGTGGCAGCCAACGAATATGCCCGGATGGTAGCTATTGATATCCGCACACACGAAACACTTTGGGAAGATGATTTCTACTTGCCTGAAGCATCCAGTGTTTTGGCGCACGACGGATTGGTTTATGTTGCAACCAGTTACGGTGTTTTTGTGTGCTATGATCTGAAAGAAGGAGAGTTGCTTTGGGAGGACGATTTCGGTTCGCCAGTATATTCTTCGCCGGTTTACGCCGATGGCAAAGTGTTTCTGATGGACAACGATGGAGTGATGCGAATTTATGAGTTTGGCAGGGAGCTGAAGAAAATTAGTGAAAACGAACTGGGAGAACTATCTGGTCCTACGCCGGCTTTTGCCGATGGCCGGATATACATTAGAGGACTGGAACATGTGTTTTGTATCGGGAAGTAAATAGAAAATGTCATTCCGAACGAAGAGAAGAATCTGTTACAAAAGAATTAGAAGTTAAAGATTGCTCAGTCGTTGTGATTTTAAAATCGGGAAAGGGAAATAGCTTAAATGACAGAAGAAAATAAATATATCGATCAGCTGATACAGGAAAAAGGTATTACCCAAAAGAGCCTGATTCCTATTCTTCAGGCTATTCAAAAGGAATACAATTATTTGCCTGAAGATGTTTTGCGGCTGGTGGCTGATAAAACAGAAATAAGCCTGGCCGAGATTATTGGTGTGGCGAGTTTTTACTCTCAGTTTCGTTTGCAGCCGGTTGGCGAGCATATGATAAAAGTGTGTGTAGGAACGGCTTGCCACGTTAAAGGCGCCGGTCAGGTTTACGATGCATTTCGGCGCGAATTAAAGTTGGCAGAAGGAGAGGAAACCGAGGAGTCAGGGAAATATACGTTGGAGCAGGTGGCTTGTTTGGGGTGCTGTACCCTGGCGCCGGTGGTTCAGATCGATGAAACAACATATGGTCATGTAGCATCCGATCAGGTTGCACAGGTGATTGCCGATTTTGAAAGTCTGAAAGGAACAAAAAACACGAAAAAAGCACGAAAAGCTGATGGCTCAGAAATTCAGGGTGAGATACGAATTGGACTTGGGTCGTGTTGTGTGGCCAGCGGAAGTAAGGAGATTCAGGAGGAAGTTGAACATGTTGTAAATGAAAGCGGACTGCGCGTTAGTCTCAAGCATGTAGGCTGCGTAGGAATGTGTCACCAGGTGCCACTGGTTGAGGTAGTGCCCAACGAAGGAGAAGCTACGCTTTACGCCAAAGTAAAACCCGAAGACGTTAAAAATATTGTAGAAAGTCATTTTCAGGCACCGGGCTTGTTTACCCGCCTGAAAAATAAATTGTTGCACACGGTTGAGGAGATTCAGACCGACCGTAACTGGGATGGGGTTGAGCGCTACGAAATAAGTATGCGCGAAAAACCTGTGGCTTCGTTTTTAGGGAAACAAATTCCTATTGCTACTGAATCCCGGGGGATTATTAATCCGCTTGATATTAATGAATACCTGAGCCGCGGAGGTTTTTCGGCCCTCGATAAAGTGCTGAACAAAATGGCGCCTGACGAGGTGATTCGGGAGGTGAAAGATAGCGGAGTGAGAGGTCGTGGTGGTGCCGGATTTCCAACAGGTTTAAAATGGGAATTGGTAAAAAAACACGAAAGCGACACAAAATATATCATTTGTAACGGCGATGAGGGCGACCCCGGTGCTTTTATGGACCGGATGTTACTCGAATCGTATCCGTATCGGGTAATCGAAGGAATGATCATTGCTGCTTATGCAACGGACATTCACCAGGGGTATTTTTATATCCGCGCCGAATATCCGCTGGCGGTAAAACGTATTCGCGAAGCCTTGAAAATATGTGAGGCTAAAAATTATCTGGGCAAAAATATTTTGGGTAGTGGTTTCGATCTTAAACTGCAGATTTACGAAGGTGCTGGTGCGTTTGTTTGTGGCGAAGAAAGTGCACTTATCGCTTCCATTGAAGGAAATCGTGGTTTTCCGAGAATGCGTCCGCCATTTCCTGCCGAGAGCGGTTTGTGGGGAAAACCAACTCTGGTAAACAATACCGAAACCCTTGCACAGATTTCCTATATTCTCCGCGAGGGAGCTGAAGGATTTTCAAAAATCGGATCAGGGAAAAGCACTGGAACAAAAGTTTTTGCACTGGCCGGGAAAGTGGCTCGTGGCGGACTGATTGAGGTGCCGATGGGAATTACCATTAAACAGGTGATTGAAGAAATTGGTGGCGGAATTGCCAATGGACGAAAGTTTAAAGCTGTGCAGATTGGTGGCCCGTCGGGAGGTTGTATTCCTGCCGAACATTCTGACACGCCGATAGATTTTGAATCGCTGGGAGAAATGGGAGCAATGATGGGATCGGGAGGTCTTGTAGTGCTTGACGATACGGACTGTATGGTGGATATTGCCCGATATTTTCTCTCGTTTACACAAGAAGAATCGTGTGGAAAATGTACTTTTTGTCGTGTAGGGACAAAACGAATGCTAGACATTCTCGATGGTATTGTTAGCGGGAGAGGCAAAAAAGGCGACATTGAAGAGTTGGAGCACCTGGCGGAGTGGACAAAAAAAGGAAGTCTTTGCGGACTGGGAAAAACAGCACCAAACCCGGTGTTGAGTACCTTAAAGCATTTCAGAGATGAATACGAAGCGCACATTAACGGAACCTGCCCAACGGGCAAGTGTGCCGAGCTGATCACTTATTCGGTAAATGACGAGTGTATTGGTTGTACCAAGTGTGTGCAAAAGTGTCCGGTTGATGCAATCCCGTTTACACCGCACGAAAAACATTCTATCGATACCGAATTGTGTATAAAATGTGATGCCTGCCGCGCTGCTTGTCCGGTTGATGCCATCGATGTGAAATAAAAAATCCTGGCGTTTATACGCCTTTGCGAGAAACGATGATTAAACTTAAAATAAATAGCAAAGTAGTTGAAGTTGAAAACGGAACTTCGGTGATGAAAGCTGCGCAGCAAATGGGATTTGATATTCCGAATATGTGTTGGCATGATGAGCTGGAGCACTTTACTTCCTGTATGCTTTGTATGGTAAAAGACCAGAAAAACGGAAGACTTTATCCCTCTTGTTCGGTAAAGGCAATTGATGGAATGGAGGTGATTACCGATGATCAGGAGATTGCCGAATCGCGAAAAACAGCTTTGGAATTGCTGTTGAGCGAACATGTCGGCGACTGCGAAGGCCCGTGTCAGATTGCTTGTCCGGCACATATGGATATTCCGCGTATGAACCGTTTAATTGCCGTTGGAAAGTTTGATGAAGCACTGGAAGTGGTAAAAAAGGATATTGCCTTGCCAGCAGTTTTGGGGCGAATTTGTCCGGCTCCCTGTGAAGGAGCGTGCCATCGGAAAACGGTTGATGAGCCGGTTTCTATTTGTTTATTAAAACGAATAGTAGGAGACGATGGTGTTGAACTAACGGTTCTTCAAGTGGAAAAAACCGGGAAGAAAGTGGCCGTTGTTGGTGCCGGTCCGGCCGGATTAGCTGCAGCGTATTACATGCAACTAAAAGGTATTGATGTAACACTTTTTGATAAAAATGAAAAAGCCGGAGGATTGCTTCGTTCTGAATTAAGTGAAGAGCTTCTTCCGATGGATGTTTTGGACCAGGAAATTGAAGCGATTTTAAAAACAGGCGTTGAATTTCGTGGAGGTCAATCGATTGGAGCAGCAGAATTTGATCAGCTGAAAAAGGATTTTGATGCTGTGGTTCTCGCTTCGGGAGCTATTACTGACGCTTCGGAAAAATATGGATTAGAAGCCGGACCAAAAGGAATTGTGGCTGATAAAACGACTTATCAAACATCCGACGAGAAAGTCTTTGCTATTGGAAATGTATTGCGTTCATCGCGTTTGGCAGTGCGTTCCGTTGGACAGGGAAAAGAAGTAGCTTTTTCAGTGATGCAATTTTTAGCCGTGCAAGAGATAAAAGGAGAACCGCGTTTATTCAATTCGCGCTTTGGAAAAATGGTTGCCGAAGAATTTGCTGAATACCTGAAAGAGTCGGTAGAAGGTAAACGGAAATTGCCGGAGCAAGGTAAGTTCGCCGGATTTACCCGCGAAGAAGCCATTGCAGAAGCAAAAAGATGCTTGCACTGTGATTGCCGTGCGATTGATAATTGTAAGTTGCGCGAATATTCTGATCAATATAAAGTAGATCAGAAACGCTTTAAAACTAGTGAACGCCGGAAGATTACAAAACAGATCAACCACGATGTGGTGATTTACGAACCGCAAAAATGTATCAAATGCGGAATTTGTGTACGCCTCACCGGAAAATACCAGGAGAAGTTTGGTTTTACTTTTATAGGCCGGGGTTTTGATGTAGAGATTGGCGTTCCGTTTAACGAAGACCTGAAAAGAGGATTGACCGAAACCGCACGAAAAGTCGCTGATGGTTGTCCCACAGGAGCCATCTCGTTAAAGAATAAAGAATGATGAATGTAGATTAACGATCTGTGATTTAGTATGAAAAATCTGCAATCGAAATTCGTTAATCAGTATTCGCAAATCAAAGAAATAATGAAGTATTGGATCGTAACTTTTTTAATCATTTTGAGTTTTGGAGCTGTTGCGCAGTCGTCCGATTCCTGGCCAATTTTTCGTGGCGACCAGCATCTTACAGGTGTCTCTAATACAACATTGCCCGAATCGCCCAATCTTTTGTGGATATTCGAAACCGGCGATAATATTAAATCGGCACCAGTAGTAGCGAACAATAAAGTGGTGGTCGGCTCAACCGATGGTTTTGTTTATTGTGTTGATACTTCGGGGGAACTATTGTGGAAATTCGATACTGAAAATTCAATTGAAGCGCCTGCGCTCATTCTTGATAATACGGTTTACGTAGGGAATCTGGATGGGATGCTTTTTGCGCTAAATCTCGATAGTGGCGAAAAACTTTGGGAGTACGAATGTGAAAACCAGATAATCGGTTCGGCAAACTGGTGGACAGAAGGTGGAACAACCTATATTTTTATGGGCAGTTACGATTACTACCTCCATTGTGTTGATGCGAAAACCGGTGAGTTGAAATGGAAATACGAGTCGGATAATTTTATTAATGGAGCAGCAGCTTGCGCTGATGGAAAAGCCATATTTGGTGGCTGCGACGGATATCTGCATGTGGTTGATGTTACAACAGGTAAATTGGTTGAAAAAATTGATGTGGCAACCTATGTGGCCGGGTCGGTTACAGTCGAAAACAATAAAGCTTATGTTGGTGATTATGATGGACGTTTTTTTCAGGTTGATATAGAAAATGACAAAACAACCTGGGTGTGGTCGGACGAAAAAACAAACCTGCAGTTTATTGCTTCTCCGGCTTTAATTGGCGAAAAGGTTTTAACGGCTAACCACAATAAATTTTTGTATTGTTTTAATAAAAAAACAGGAGAGAAACTTTGGGAATACAACACCGGTCGACAGGTGGAGGCCTCTCCGGTAATTGTTAAAAATAAGGTGGTTGTGGCAAATATGCGCGGCGATATGGCCATTGTGAACCTTTCGGATGGAAAGCCTGTTTGGACTTATGAAATAGGAAGCCAGATCATAAGTAATCCTGCCGTAGCCAACGGTCAGTTGTTTGTGGGAGCTTATGATGGAAACATTTATTGTTTTGGCGAATAGAGAAAAACACAAAGACTCGAAGACATAAAGAAATGTATTGATAAGCTGTTTTGTGTTTGGGGGAATTCAAGTTGGGAATTACGTCGTTTCGGATACAGAAAATACATACGTAAAAACACTAATATAGTCTTTGTGTTGAAAAAGAACAAAATGAATATAATTCAAATCATACCCGGTTCAGGTGGCAGCTTTTATTGCGGTAATTGTCTACGCGACAGCAAATATGTGGATGCTTTACGAAAACTGGATCATCAAGTGGTGAAAATCCCCATGTATTTGCCTCTTTTTTCTGATGAACACGACATCTCGGACATCCCGATTTTTTATGGTGCCATTAGCACTTATCTCAAGCAGGTTTATCCGATTTTCAGAAAAGCACCGGCTTGGTTCGATAAGCTGCTGAACTCAAAACCAATGATGAAAATGGCTGCCTCCATGGCAGGATCTACCCGTGCAAAAGGACTGGAAGATATGACCATTTCGATGTTGCTGGGTGAGCAAGGCGAACAAAAAGAGGAGCTGGATAAAATGGCCGACTGGATTGCCGAACATTGCAAACCCGATGTCATTCATATTTCGAATGCCTTATTGTTGGGTTTGGCAAAACGATTGAAAGAAAAAGTTGGCGTTCCGGTGGTTTGTTCGCTACAGGACGAGGATGTTTGGGTGGATGCCATGCAACCTCAGTTTCAGCAGCCAATTTGGGATTTAATGCATGAACGTGCACAGGATGTGGATGCACTGGTTGCTGTCAGCAATTATTTTGCCGGTGAAATGAAAAAACGCATGCGCCTGGACGATAAAAAGGTGCACACTTTTTATTTAGGAGTTGATGTGGAGGATTATCCATACATCCCTGTAAAAGAGAAGCCGAAAAACGTTGGTTATATATCAAGAATGTGCCACAAAGATGGATTCGATATTGTGGTGGATGCTTTTATCGAATTGAAAAAGAAGGCTGGTTTTGAGGAGGTGAAACTGATTGCCACAGGAGGTTTGACTGGTGATGATAAAAAGTTTTTTAAAGAACAAAAGCATAAGCTGAAAGAGGCTGGTTTGTTACATCAGTTTGAAATGGTGGAAGAGTTTGAAGGAGCTGCCCGCCATGATTTTTTCAAGCAAGTTGCTATGATCTCTGTCCCGGTTCGTATAGGCGAGGCATTTGGAATGTATTTGCTTGAAGCCATGGCATCAGGAGTGCCGGTGGTGCAGCCTGCTTTGGGAGCATTTCCCGAGATTGTGGATGTTTCTGGTGGAGGAATTACTTATTCGCCAAACACGCTGGAAAAATTGAGTGAAAGCTGGACGGAACTATTGAATGATCCTGATAAATTAGAAAAATTGAGCCAGGCTGCTTATGAAGGAACAGCAAAGAAATTTAATATACATAACCATGCAGCCGAGATCGTTGAGCTTTATGAAACCCTTCGACTCCGCTCAGGGTGACGTCATCCTGAGCGGAGTCGAAGGATGAATTTTCAGCAGGAAGTTCAAAGGACTAAGTATGAAATTATTCTATGTATATATTGTAAAGTGTAGCGACAATAGCTATTATGTTGGCGTTACAAATGATATTGAACGAAGGTTAGAAGAACACAATCAAGGTGTCTCAGAAAATAGCTACACTTATAAAAGGAGACCGGTAACGCTGGTTTTTTATGAAACCTATAACGATTTTAAAATTGCCGAACAATGGGAGAAGAGGCTAAAAGGCTGGTCGAGAAGAAAAAAGAAAGCTTTGATTGAAAGGAACTGGGAAAAGTTAAGAAGGTACTCGGCATGCCAAAATAAATCTCATTTTTCTAATTTTGAAAAAGATAATACGAACTAAAAATAACGACCCTTCGTTTACGCTCAGGGTGACTACATCATGCTACTACAACTAAAAAACATATCAAAAGGATACGGAGAAGCCGGCACGCACAGTTTTCGACCCGTATTAAAGGAATTAAATCTTGAACTGGAGAAAGGACAAAAAGTGGCTATAATCGGACCAAGCGGCTCCGGAAAAACAACCTTGCTGAATCTGGTTGGCGCGTTGGATACTCCCGATTCCGGGGAGGTACTATTTAACGGAACCAACATTACCGGATACACATCAACACAATTGGCGGCATTTCGTAATAAGAATCTTGGTTTTGTTTTTCAGTTGCACCATTTAATGCCACAACTGAGTTTATGGGAGAATGTGTTACTTCCGCTTTTACCACAGGGAAGAGTTACGAAAGAACAAAAAGACTGGGCAGAATACCTGATCAATAAAGTAGGCATTTCAAATCAGCGTAATCAAAAACCATCAGAAATGTCGGGAGGGGAGTGTCAGCGTACTGCTGTGGTTCGTGCCTTGATCAATAAACCTGAACTGATTCTTGCTGATGAGCCCACCGGGGCGCTTGACGAGGCCAATGCCAATGCACTTTCTGAACTTTTAATTCAGCTCAGCGAAGAGGAAGGTGTAACGTTGGTTACCGTAACTCACTCGGCAGAGCTGGCTGAAAAAATGGATACAAAATTCTTACTAAAAAACGGCAAACTGGAGTAGCGAATGTTCTATAAAACAGATGTCATGTTGAGCGGAGTCGAAACATCTGTTTTCAAGGTAGCGATTCTTCGACTACGCTCAGAATGACAAGTTCGGCAAAGTCAAACAAACTATGACCAAATTTCAATACATAATAAAATCTTTTCTGCATTATTTTAAAGCCAACTTGCTGGTGGCAATTGGTGTTGCTATCAGTACTATGGTTTTAACCGGCTCACTGGTGATTGGCGATTCTGTGCGACACAGTTTAACCCAGGCAACCTTTTATCGTTTGGGCGAAACAACACACCTGGTAGCCGTAAAAGAGCGCTATTTTCGTCAGGAAATGGCTTCGGAGATGGAAGCCGTAAATCCTGGATTGAAAGCTACTTCTGTGCTTTTGTTGGAGGGAATGGCTGTAGCAGACGGAGGTCAGGAACGCGCGAATAAAGTTCAGGTGGTTGGTGTTGATGCTGATTTTGAGGAGATCGCAAATACACCATTTTTTGCTGAATTACAAAATAATGAAATCGGCATAAGTGAAAATCTGGCAGAACGCTTACAAAAAGGAGCCGGCGATAATATCCTAGTTCGGATAAAAAAAGCAAGTCTGATACCAATGAACGCGCCGTTTGTGTCGGTAGAGGAAACAAGTGTGGCTTTGCGTGCAACCATAAAGAAAGTGGTTAGTAAGGAAGAGCTGGGGCGCTTTAGTTTGAAAAATTCGCAAACAGCACCCTCCAATATTTTTATGTCGATTGATCGTCTTAATCGATTAATGGAATTTGAAGGAAAAGCCAACCAGATACTGGTTTCAACAGAGCTGGAAACAGCAGTGGTTTCGGAGGTGGTTAATACCTGTTTGACGCCTGCGGACGCCGGATTGATCTTGAAAAAACTAGATGATGGGCGTGAGGTGGAGATTTCTACCGAGCGGGTTTTTATGAAGCCGAAAATTTCTGATCTGCTGGGAAGTTTGCCCGGAGCAGATATGATCTTGACTTACTTCGTAAACGCTATCGACTATAAGCAATCTTCGGTACCCTATTCATTTGTGTCATCGGTGAACGACCCTAAACTGGCTTCAAACGAAATCATTCTAAACCAGTGGGCAGCAGATGATTTAAAATCGAAGGTGGGCGATACCATTCGGTTGCGGTATTTTGAAATCGGCCCTTTACGTCAGTTGGTAAATAAAGAGGCGGAGTTTGTTTTAAAGGAGATTATTTCAATGGGTTCGCCATTGACAGATCCAACGCGTGTGCCGCTTTTGCCGGGATTATCTGATGCCGGGCATTGCCGCGAATGGGAAGCCGGAGTTCCCATTGATCTGGATGCCATTCGCGATAAAGATGAAAAATACTGGGACGACTACAAAGGTACACCAAAAGCCTTTATTTCAACAGAAAGTGCGCTGCGTTTGTGGTCGAATCGTTTTGGTGACTACACTGCTGTGCGCTACCCCGCCGGATTGTTTAATGAAGATGTTTATAAAACGGAATTTGCCCGAGCAATTTCCCCTGCCGACCTAGGGATGATCGTTGAGCCAATTCGTGAACAGGGTGTGCATGCCGCCCAAAACGGGACAGATTTTAGCGGGCTGTTTATCGGCTTAAGCTTTTTTATCCTGGTTGCTTCAATAATTTTAACGGCGTTGCTTTTCCGTCTGAATCTTGAAAGTCGTTCATCACAAATCGGACTACTTGCAGCTCTTGGATTTCAGCAAAAACACATACGTAGTTTCTACTTGTCTGAAGGTTTTGTGGTTTCATTGTTTGGTGGAATTGTCGGGCTGGTGATTTCTTATTTTTATATCACGTTGGTTTTCCGCATATTAAATTCGCTGTGGTTTGATATTGTTCGTACTAATGTGCTCGAAATTCAATTGTTACCATCAACATTGGTAATCGGATTAGCTATCAGTTTGGTAGTTTCTTTAGTTGTCATTGCCATTTCATTACGACGTTTTCAAAAACAAAAAGCAGTTGAATTGCAAAAACAGATATCGGTTAAAGAAAGCCACTTTAAAACACGTTTGCTGAATGGAGTTTTATGGGGAGCATTAGCATTGTCGGTTGTAGTTTTTGTTATGCAGCTGTTTGCCAAACAGGCCGATGCTTCAATGTTTTTTATGTCCGGCGGATTAATGCTGCTTGGATTGTTATTGCTTTTCAGAAAGTTGTTGCAAAAACGGGGAGCTAAAAAATCCCGCGAATTTCAGTTTGGTCAGTTGTCAGCAATAAATCTTACCCGAAATATCAGTCGGTCTACTACCATTGTTACGCTTTTTGCTTTAGGAACATTTATCGTTATTTCAACGGGTTCGTACAAAATGGATTTGATTGCCGGAGCCAACAAAAAGACAAGTGGCACCGGAGGCTTTCTGTATTTTGCCGAAACTACCATGCCGGTCCTTTTCGATATTAATAACAAGGAGAAGAAGGCGGAAGAAGGAATATTCCAGGATTTTAATGTGGTGCAGTTCCGTAAAGTGGATGGCGACGATGCCAGTTGCCTGAACCTGAACCGTATTGCGCAACCTGCAATTTTGGGTGTTGATGCCAATAATCTGGCGGGGCGGTTTGATTTCGCTGCCAAAATGAAAGGTTTAGAGTCTGATCCGTGGTTCAGTTTGGAAACTGATTTTGAAGACGGAACTATTCCTGCCATTGCCGACCAGACTGTAATTCAGTGGGGGCTCGGCATAAAAGTAGGTGATGTTTTGTTATACCAGAGCGAATTGGGCGATACGCTAAAGTTAAGATTGATTGCCGGAACAAAACCATCGGTTTTTCAGGGGTATGTAATTATTTCAAACAAACATTTTCTGAAAAATTACCCAAGCAGTTCAGGATCGAATATTTTTTTGGTGGGTGGAGATCCTGAAAATGAAGCCGTAATTGGCGACGAGTTGCAATCGGTATTTCGCGATTATGGCTGGGAAATGGAAAGTGCAGCAAAGCGATTGGTTGAGTTTTATTCGGTGACTAATACCTATTTGTCGATTTTTCTTGCACTTGGAGCTTTGGGATTAATTTTGGGAACAATTGGTTTGGCAGTAATTCTGGCCCGTACTATTTTGGAGCGCCGACGTGAAATTGCTTTAATGCAAGCCATTGGATTTACAAAGACAACAATCTTTAAATTGCTGGTAAATGAATACCTGTTGTTGCTTTTATCGGGAGTTTTACTTGGCTTTATAACTGCAGTTGTGGCTACTTTACCAGCATTCTTGTCTACTAATACCGATGCGTCATTTTCTACCGTAGCAATTGTTGTAGCGCTAATTCTCGTAAATGGAGGTGTTTGGATTACCGGATTAAGCTGGTTCTCGCTGCAAAAGAAATCGTTGGTCAGTTATCTGAAAACAGAATAGTTGGGCGGAAAGTTACAATTTGAATTCCGAAAGTGGATTGATTTTCGATGAATGTAAACAAATTGTTGTATTACACTTTTATTTAAAACCTTTCGGAATGAGCAATTGTTGCAGAGATAAAAGTTACACAAATGCCAGTAAATATACCAGAAACAGCTCAAAAGAGAGCAGTAATTGTAGGTGCCGGTTTTGCCGGTTTGCGCTTAGCCCGAAAGTTATATAAACACAATTTTCAGGTTGTCCTGATTGATAGAAATAATTACCATCAGTTCCAGCCACTGTTTTATCAGGTGGCAACATCGGGGCTTGAGCCCAGTTCTATATCATTTCCATTGCGAAAAGTATTTCAAAAATCCGAAAGTGTATTTATCCGGATTGCCGAGGTAAATAAAATCATGTCTGAAAAGAAACAGATTGACACAACATTGGGGACAGTTTGGTACGATTATCTGATAATTGCTACCGGAGCCACCACCAATTTCTTTGGTATGAAAAGTTTTGAAACCCACAGTATTCCAATGAAGTCGGTTTCTGAAGCTTTGTTTTTACGCAATACTTTGCTCGAAAATTTCGAGAAAGCAGTTACTATTCGCGATGAGGAAGAAGTTAGGCGGCTACTAAATATTGTGGTTGTTGGCGGTGGACCGACTGGAGTGGAAGTTTGTGGTGCACTGGCTGAAATGAAAAAGTTTGTTTTGCCCAAAGATTATCCTGAGCTCGATTTTAACCTGATGAAGATAACGCTGGTGGAAGCAAATGTACATCTGTTGGCCGGAATGACAGCAGAAGCCGGGCAAAAGGCACTCGATTATCTGACAGGTCTGGGAGTTGAAGTAAAATTGAGACACAAAGTTGAAAAATACGATGGGAACACGGTGGAGCTGGAAGACCGGGAAGATCTTGAAACCCGGTCGCTTATTTGGGCGGCAGGCGTAAAAGGACAAATGCCAGACGGAATTAAAAAAGAAAACGTAGTTCGGGGAAATCGTATAAAAGTGGATGCCTATAACCAGGTAGAAGGTTACGAAAATATTTTTGCCATTGGCGATATTGCCTGCATGGAAATAGAAGATTATCCGCATGGACATCCCCAGGTGGCACAGGTGGCTTTACAGCAGGCAAGTTGTCTGGCTGAAAACCTGAAGAAAATTCAGGGGAAAAAGGAGCTGGTTCCGTTTAACTATCGCGATAAGGGATCGATGGCAACCGTTGGCCGAAACAGGGCGGTGGTTGATTTGCGCCACTTGCGCTTCGCGGGTTTCCCTGCCTGGCTGGTATGGATGTTTGTTCACCTGATGTCGATTGTGGGCGTAAAAAACCGACTGGTAATATTTATCAACTGGCTTTGGAATTATATGACTTACGACCAGTCGCTTCGCTTAATTATCCGGCCTTCTGTTAAAAGTGTTGAGTGGCAGAAACGACAGAAATAGGTTGTTTGTCAGTAAGTTATATTTGAAATAAGAAATTTATTCCTTCGTATTTTTTTGCTCCAGAAAGATCAGGGGGTGTAAATATTTCTTTTTAACAATAACTGTCTTAACTTTACATGTTCGGGTTAACATTCAATAGTAATGGGAGAACAGACAGACAAATTTATGACGGCAGCGATTGCGCTAGCCAAAAAGGGGATGGATGGAAATCACGGTGGTCCGTTTGGTGCTGTGGTGGTAAAAAACAATAAAATTATCGCAGAAGGATATAATCAGGTAACTTCATCGAACGACCCCACCGCACATGCCGAAGTCGTGGCTATACGGGAAGCTTGTAAGGTTTTGGATACCTTTCAGTTGGAAGGATGTACAATTTATACCTCGTGCGAGCCCTGTCCTATGTGTTTAGGGGCTATTTACTGGGCGCGACCCGATAAAGTGGTGTTTGGAGCAACAAAACAGGATGCGGCAAATGCACAATTTGATGACCAGTTTATTTACGACGAACTGGAGAAGGAATTGAGTCGTCGGCATATTCAATTTGAAAATATGATGCGCGATGAAGCCCGCGAGGTTTTCGACGCGTGGAATAAAAAAGAGGATAAAAAGGAGTATTAGCTGCGTATTCAATCCGAAGTACTTTGTAAATAACCACTCCACAATATTTTTCTTATTTTTATTGCATGACCGGCGAAAAAAATCAGGATCAAAATAGAGAAACAGAAGAGCTGGAACAAGAGCTTTCGAAGCTAAAACTGGAGCTGGAGAATGCTCGATTTCTGGAAGAGCAGGAGCGGGAAAAACGTTTGTTTTACCAGTTGATTGCCGAGTTTGCTTTTGCCTGGGAGTTGTGGTTCGAACCCAACGGCAAGATAAAATATTGTTCGCCCTCATGTTCCGATCTTACAGGATATACCGCCAATCAGATCATCGCTTCGCCTGGGATTGCAGCCCTACTGGTTTACGATACCGATAAAGAGAAATACAATAGCTTTTTAAGCGGAGCCTTAAATCAAACTTTGGTTAACCAGACGCTTGAATTTCGTGTGCTTACGCGTACCAAACAACTTCGTTGGTTTATGATGAATGTGCGAGGAGTGTACGATAAAATTGGCAAGTACCTTGGTATCCGGGCATCAGTGTTGGATATTAGCCGCCTGAAACAGGCCATGGGGCACATTTCTGAACTGGAGCGCACAAAAGAATTTGATAGCCGGAATAAAGAGCGTCTGCAAACCGAACTGGAACTGAAAGACCGTGAGTTGGTTTCTTTTTTATTACAGTTGTCGCAGAAAAATGAATTATTGACCAAAGCGGTTCATATACTTCAGTCGGAGGAGACATTTAATTCAAAAAAAGCTGTTTCAATTGTTCATCAGTTAAAAGAATTGTTGGAAGCCAATGCCGTACAGCCGGTTGATTGGTCGATGGTAGAAAACCAGGTGGATAAAATTCATCCGGGCTTTCTCGATCGACTGCAAAAGCGGCATCCGGTGGTTTCAGTTAACGACAAAAAAATGTGCTCTTACATACGTTTGGGCTTGTCGAGTAAGGAAATCGCCGGTCTGTTGAATATTACTTCTAAAAGCGTGGAAATCTCACGTGTGCGATTGCGTAAAAAACTAGGTATAAACACAAAAATGCGCCTGGTAAACTATCTGGAGCAATTATAATATTAGGTTTTTTGTCTATTATTTATTTTGTTATGATATGTTTGCTGATGTTGTCAAGTGTTTTGATAATAGTCTGTTATTTTATCAATGTTAGGTTATTGTTCCTTTTTGTTGTGTTGTTGTTAGGTTGTTGTTCGTGTCGAACTATTGTTTTTACAATAACTTTGGTTTCCAAAATAGGCAGTAATGACAGAAAACAATTACCGAAAGCTATATGATGAGGAAATAGGGCAGCTCGTTCATCAGGGATGTTCTTCTTCTGACTGGAGTTTAATAAAAGTTTCGCACGATTTTATTCCCGACTGTATTGAGAATTGTAAATTTTCAGGTAGTATCCGACTTGACAGCTTTACCGGAACAGTAAAACTTATCGGAGGCATTACTTTCAAAACAGGTATTTACAATGCCTGGCTGCACAACTGCGAGGTAGGTAAAAACGCACTGATTCATAACGTAAGAAGTTACATTGCAAACTACCGGATTGAAGAGAATGTGGTCATTCATAATGTAACAACGCTGGCTGTTGATGGCGAAACGTCGTTTGGTAACGGGGTAGTGGTTGAAGCAATAAACGAAGGCGGAGGCCGCGAAATTCCCATATACGATTATCTGTCAACACATGTTGCCTACATGATGGCATTGTACAGACACCGGCCTCAAGTGGTGCGTTCGCTAAAAAATATGGTTGTCGACTACACCAAATATGTTAGCAGCAAAATGGGGATGATTGGAGCCGATTCGAAAATTCTGAATTGTAATACCGTTTTGAATGTTAAAACCGGACCGGCTACCATAATAAACGGTGCAAAAAAATTACACAACGGCAGTATTAACAGTAACTACGAAGCACCGGTAAAAATTGGGGAAGGAGTGATTATGGATAACTTTATTGTTAGTTCAGGATCAAAAATTACTGACGCCACACTGGTTTCAAAATGTTTTATTGGTCAGGGCTGTGTGCTCGATAAACATTATTCTGCCGAAAATTCTCTATTTTTTGCCAACTTTCAGGGATTTCACGGTGAGGCTTGTTCCATATTTGCCGGGCCGTATACTGTTACCCACCATAAATCTACTTTGCTGATTGCCGGTATGTATTCTTTTTTGAACGCCGGAAGTGGATCGAACCAAAGTAACCACCTTTACAAATTGGGGCCAATTCATCAGGGAATAATGGAGCGTGGAGCAAAAACCACGAGCGACTCCTATTTGCTGTGGCCATCGCGTATTGGGGCGTTTTCGCTGGTAATGGGCCGCCACTACAAACATTGCGATACTACCGATTTTCCGTTTTCGTACCTGATTGAGAGTAAAGACGAAAGTATTCTCGTGCCGGGTATTAACCTAAAAAGTATTGGAACCATACGTGATACGCAAAAGTGGCCAAAGCGAGATAAACGTACCGATTCGAACCTGCTCGACCTCATAAATTTTAACCTGCTTAGTCCTTATACCATCGATAAAATGATTAAAGGACGCCGGAAATTAATGGATATTCGGGAGTCTTCAGATCCTAAAAGCAAAGCTTATACTTACGAGCGGATGAAGATTGAGAAACATGCACTCGACCGCGGAATTCAGTTGTATGAAATGGCTATCTGGAAGTTTCTGGGTAACTCGTTAATTACTCGTTTGAATGGAAATGAATATAAAACCGCAACTGATATTCAAAAAGCCCTTCAGCCTGACATGAAATTTGGTAAAGGATACTGGGTTGATCTGGCGGGTATGATCTGCCCTTTTGAGGCGCTTGACCAGTTGCTTCAGTCGATAGAGAATGGAGCGGTGCAGTCGCTTGAAGAAGTGAATTCTTCATTAGTAACCATGCACAAAAATTACTACAATTTTGAATGGACGTGGGCAGTAGATGTGCTGGAAAGCTTTTATGGCAAAAGTATTTCCGAATTTGAAGCATCGGACGTAATAACCATTGTGAAGAAATGGAAAGAAAGTGTGCTCGGAATTGATCGTTTTTTATACGAAGATGCCCGGAAAGAATTTTCGATGAGTAAGATGACCGGTTTTGGTGTTGACGGGCAGGAAGGCGCACGCGAACTTGATTTTGCCGAAGTACGTGGTGAATTTGAAGATAATGCCACTGTAAAAGAAATTAAAGAGCACATGGAGAAAAAGGAACGGCTTGGTAGCCGTGTGATTGAACAAATGATGCAGGTGTGGGTAGATACGCAAACAGTTGGAAAATCGTGAGAAAACTCTCCCTCAGGGTGAGTCAGTAAGTATAAATGTATTATGTCCCTGAAATATAAATGGCTAGTAGAAATAAATTATGTGTGGAATAGTAGGATATATAGGAGATAAAAAAGCTTTCCCGATCCTGATCGGAGGGCTGAAACGATTAGAATACCGCGGATACGATTCGGCAGGAGTGGCGTTATTAAACGGTTCGCTCGAAAACTATAAAAAGAAAGGCAAGGTTTCAGAACTGGAAGCCTTTGTGGCCGGAAAAACAGATGACGGAACTGTTGGAATAGGACATACACGTTGGGCAACGCATGGCGAACCCAGCGATAAAAATGCACATCCGCATGTTTCTATGAATGGTCATTTTTCGATTGTGCATAACGGTATTATCGAAAATTATGCGCAGTTGAAACGCGATCTGGAAACACACGGATACACGTTTGAAAGCGATACCGATACAGAGGTGCTGGCTAACCTGATTGAGTATTTTTATTTGCAGGACGATAAAATGTCGTCGGAAGCAGCGGTGCAGTTGGCTTTGTCGAAAGTGGTGGGTGCATACGGAATTGCCGTGCTTTGTAAAAAGGAAACCGGGAAAATTGTAGTGGCCCGAAAAGGCAGCCCGCTGGTGGTTGGCCTGGGTAGCGGCGAATATTTTATTGCCAGCGATGCTTCGCCCATTGCGGAATACACTAACCAGGTGATTTACCTGAACGATGAAGATATTGCCATTCTGCAAAAAGATGGTTTTACGCTGAGTAATGTGCAGAATAACCCGGTTTCGCTGAAGATCAGCAACATTGATATGGAAATTGGGGCGATGGACAAAGGCGGCTATGATTATTTTATGCTCAAGGAAATTCACGAGCAGCCAAAAACCATTGAAGAAATTTTTCGCGGGCGATTGCAGAACGATTATTCCGAGATTGTGCTGGGAGGGTTGCTCAATGTTTTTCCAAAAATAGAGGCGGCAAAGCGGATTGTAATTGTTGGTTGCGGAACATCGTGGCATGCCGGGCTGATTGCCGAATACCTGTTTGAAGAATATGCACAGGTTTCGGTTGAGGTGGAATATGCCTCCGAGTTTCGTTACCGGAAGCCGGTGTTGTCGTCCGATGATGTGGTGATACTGATCAGTCAGAGTGGCGAAACGGCCGATACGTTGGCGGCTTTGGAATTAGCCAAATTAAAAGGGGCAACCGTACTCGGAATTTGTAATGTGGTGGGATCAACCCTGTCGCGCGAAACCGAAGCCGGTGTTTATACCCATGCCGGAGTTGAAATTGGTGTGGCTTCAACAAAAGCATTTACCGCGCAGGTAACGGTGCTCACCATGATTGCCCTGAAACTGGCTAAGCGTAAAGGAACCATCAGCGACGAAGACTATAAAATGCTGGTAAAAGAGCTGGCCGAAATTCCTGAAAAAGGACGTGCAATTCTCGAAGACGGAGAAAAAATAAAGGCTATTGCCGAGAAATACCAGGAAGCCGTTAATGCGCTTTACCTTGGGCGCGGATATTTGTTTCCGGTGGCACTCGAAGGGGCTTTAAAGTTAAAAGAGATATCGTACATTCATGCCGAAGGATATGCTGCAGGCGAAATGAAACACGGGCCAATTGCGCTGGTCGATAATAATTTGCCGGTTGTGGTGGTGGCACCTCAGGATGATTATTACGAAAAAGTAGTCAGCAATATTCAGGAGGTAAAAGCCCGCAAAGGAAACGTAATTGCCGTTGTAACCGAGGGCGACAAAGGTTTAAAAGAGATGGTAAACGATATCATCGAAATACCAAAATCGCACCCTGCGGTAGCACCTTTGCTGGCGGTAATTCCGCTGCAGCTAATGGCCTATCATATTGCATTACTAAAAGGTTGTAATGTCGATCAGCCGCGTAATCTGGCCAAATCGGTAACGGTGGAGTAGGGCGTAATAATAGTGCCCGACAACCGGGCTTTCCGCTCTATCTCTTTTGTCAACGCGTGGTTTTTGTAAACGGTAAGGGGGCTCCTTTCATCTGCCTTCATCTCTTCGGAATATTGGCGCTGAAAACGGCGAATGTGAATAACCCAGTGTGCAGCGCCGGGTTGAAAGGAACGGGGGGAATCGTTCGGATCAGATAGTAGATTAAGGATCGACTGAACTTCCGGACGAAAAGCAGCTGTTTTTCTTTGGTTGCCTTTCGCAAAAAAGCACCCAACCCGCAGGATGAATGCTTTTGCTAACCTTTAAAACAAAATTTATAAGTATTACTAATATTTATTCATCGTTAGTAGCGGGAGGTTCTTCCTCGTCGTTGTCATTTCTGCCTTCGCGCATAGCCAGTGTTGTCTCCAGTGTTTTTATTTTCTGGTTCAGCTCGATTACAAAATTTTCGATTTCGGGAGTTTGCATATTTAAACTAACCAAAGCGTTTACACGCTCAACCATTAGTTCGTACAAAGGATCAATTTCAACACAAACAGCTTTTACGTTACCACTGTTTTTATTGGCCAGTTCGGTGTCGCGCTCGTTTTGTTTAGCTTTAAAAGCAATTCATAAACTGGAAGTATTCTCCGTTACGGAGTTTATACAATAAAAGGTTTAAAATTTTTTTATGATATTTTTTTTAGGATTACAAAAGTTGTTTTTGAAAGGTTGTTTAATCTTAGCGGGGGTAGTTTTCCGAAGCTTTGCTTCGTTTGGGAAATTATACTCCTTATTGATGTCTCGACAGCTCTGCTGCGAGGTAGTTCATTGCTTATTCAGTTATAACATTTTTACCTGCCATTTGAAACCCAGGATTTCTAAAACAATGAATCAAAAACTTAAAAATGAATTTGCACATAATATGTACACTTATTATATTTGCGCTGATATTTTTATTTATTCATTTAATTCAAAAGTAATATGTGGTCAAAATCTTATTCAATAGTAACAAAGGATGTTACAAAAGAACAAATGTGGAAATTAATATCCGATGTAAACAATTGGTACACATGGGATGATGGGATAGAATTTGCAAAAATGGAAGGAAAGTTTGAAAAAGGAAGTAAAATCCTTTTGAAACCCAAAGGAGGACCAAATGTGAACATTGATATTCTTGAAACAATTGAAAACAAAAGGTTCTATGATGTTTCTAATATGCCATTGGGTAGAATATACGATGACCATATTTATGAAGAAACAAAAGAAGGACTTAAAATCACAGGAATCATAACCGTTAAAGGATTATTGGGTTTTCTATGGGTAAAGATTGTGGCCCAAAAATTGGCTGACAATTTACCGGATGATATACAAAAACAGATTAACACTGCATCTAAATTATGAATACAACAAAATATTGGATAGCAGCAATTTCCAAAGAACACATTAATCGTGGCGTAGCAGAAAATTTTATTCAGGTCTGCCACGGGAAGCAGGCACCTTTGAAACGAATGAAAAAAGATGACTATATAATTGTATATTCATCCAAAATTTCAATGCATGGAGACGATAAGTGTCAGGCATTTACAGCCATTGGTCAAGTTAAAGATAACGAAATTTATCAATTTCAAATGACTGAAAATTTCAATCCTTTTAGAAGAAATATTGATTTTTTTGAGTGTGAGGAATGCTCAATAATCCCATTAATAAACGACCTTGAATTTATCATCAATAAAAAATCGTGGGGATATCCTTTTCGTTTTGGATTTTTTGAAATTAAAGAAAATGATTTTAATTTAATATCATCTAAAATGTTGTATAATGAAATCAGTTGATAATACATTTAGCGTAGAAAAAGCAGAAGACAGTTCTGGTTTTTTATTGTGGCAAGTAACAAATCTTTGGCAAAGAGAAATAAAAAAGGCATTAGAACAATATAAAATTACACATTCGCAATATGTATTAATGGCAAGTATTCATTGGTTATCAAATCATAATCAGGAAGTAACCCAGATAGTTTTGTCAAATCATACAAAAATTGACCCAATGACAACTTCCACAGTTTTAAGAACTTTGCAAAAGAAAAATTATATTAAACGGCAAGAGCATAAGACAGACACAAGAGCCAAAACAGTTGAATTAACCAAGGAAGGGAAAGAAATCATAAAAAAGGCAGTTGTCACGGTAGAAACTTTTGACAATGATTTTTTTTATTCATTAGGTGAAAAAGTAAATGAATTTAATAATAACTTGATAAACTTACTTGAGAAGAAATAATAAACAGCAGGTGATGTTGTGTGTAAAATGTTTGTTAGTCAGTTGGTTGTGAAATATTTCGGCTCGTGTCAAAAGTACTTGTAACTTGACAGGAAAGTGCTTCGAAATGCCAAACGTTTCATATCCGTAACCGTCAGACTGTCTAAAAACCTCTTTCCGTGAAAGAATTATTTGGATAGCTGGCTTTAAATAAAATGAAATATTGAAATCTCAACGGCTTAATTTTACTTTTTAGACAGACTGCCGTTAGCTGCAAGCAAGAGCAAATAAATGGATAAACTAATCGATCATATAGAAGAATTTTATGATATCAGGCTAGATAAAGATCTTCCTATAAAGGATTACTTCTTTATCGAAAATTACAAAAGGAAAGATTTTCTGATAAAAGAAAATACATATTCTAATGACTTTTACCTGATTTTGGATGGTTATGCAAGAACCTTTCACATTTCTGAGGACGGAGAAGAAATAACCACTGAAATATACAGGAAAGGGGATTTCGCAGCATCAATGTATAGTCTGTTCAAAAAAGAGAAGGCTTATGAAAGCATTCAATGCATTACAGATACAATAGTTTGTAAAATAACAGAAGCTTCTTTTGAAAAGCTGTGCTTGCAAAATATACAATGGTATCAGCTTGGCATGAAATTTTTAAAAAACGACATCTTGGGTAAAGAAGAACGAATAATGGAATTTGCCAAACTTAAAGCAAAAAAAAGATACTTGAAATTGCTTCAAGAGAAACCTGATATTATTCAAAACGTCCCTATTATTTACCTTGCATCGTACTTGGGTATTAAACCGGAATCGTTAAGCCGACTAAGAGGCCAGTAGTTCATTTCCTAACAATTGTTATCTCTTTTTACTAACCCAAAAACGAACTTTCTATTCTAATTTGAAATAGTAGAATATGAAGGAAATGTCACTAGTTACAGGTGTAAATGGTCATCTGGGCAACAATTTATTACGGAATCTTTTGGGAAAAGGTATTAATGTAAAAGGAACAGTACGAAACTTGGCAGATAAGGCACCATTTAAGGACTTGGATTTTGTTCCCACATATGCAGACTTAATGGATAAAAAGTCTCTACTCTCGGCTTTAGCAGGAGTTGACATTTTATATCAAGTAGCTGCGGTATTCAAAATTTGGACTCCCAATCCGGGAAAAGATATTTATGAAGCCAATATGACCACTACCCGAAATATTATGGAAGCGGCTATTGAAATGAAAGTAAAAAGAGTAGTTTATGTAAGTTCTATTGCTGCTGTTGCAAGAGAAAGAATCCCAATGAACCCTGATATCTTTAATGATGAAAAAGAAAATGTCTATTACCGTTCTAAAATTGATAGTGAAAAGCTAGCATGGAACATTGCTAAAAAGCATGGTTTAGATATGATAAGTGTTTGTCCCTCAGCCATGATTGGCTCTCATGCCGTAAGACTTACGCCTTCGCATAACTTGCTACGGATGGTACTTAACAGAGAAATATTTGCAGATAGTCAGTTTTATGTCAATTGGGTCGATGTAAAAGATGTGGCCGAAGGATGTTATTTGGCAGCTGTAAAAGGTAAAAATGGAGAAAGATATGGTTTAGGAACACCAAAGGCTGTAGGTCTAACCGATATTGTACAAATGGCACAAGAACTTTTCCCTGAACTTAGAATAAAAAAAACTTTCAAAATGCCTAGATGGATGCTTGACTTAAGTGCATCTGTTTTTGAAAATATTTCGAAATTCAATAAAAAAGAGCCTATGATGCTCAAATCTCAAGTTAGAATGTATTACAAATTACAACAAGATATGGATATTAGTAAGTCGGTAAGGGAACTTGGGTATTTTCCAAAAGAAGGAGTCGAAGCAATTAAAGAAGCTCTTGTCTTTCTAAAAGAGAATCCGAATATTAAATAGAATGCCAGCAGGTAACAATAAATATAGGTCATTGGACGGAAAGTACTAAATTTGAACATGAATTCCTTTAATAAAACATATAGCGATTTGATAATATGGAGCGTTTGAAACGCCCATCGCCCCATAGCCAAACCGTCAGCTACCATGAAAATTATGAAGAAAATACTAATAATTAGCAGTATCCTATTTCTATTGGTTTTTAATATTTATGCTCAAACCCCGACAATCGGATTAGAAGAAAATGAAATAAGAATTGGGATTGTCGACAGCATTTATTCGAACATACTTAAAGAGAATAGAACAATATGGATTTCCATACCAAGAAGTGCTGAAGATTCACAAAAGAAATTTCCGGTTTTGTATGTTCTTGACGGTAGAGCCCATTTTTACTCAACGGTAGGTATGCTTCATCAGCTAAGTGTGTCCAATGGCAATACCATTCTTCCTGAAATGATTGTTGTAGCGATTTCAAATGTCGATCGAATAAGAGATTTAACCCCGAGTCAAGTAGCTTATCTCCCAAATTCAGGGGGAGCCGAAAATTTCTCTGATTTTTTGGAAAAGGAGTTGGTTCCTTATATTGATGAAAAATATCCTACTACACCCTATCGTACACTTATTGGTCATTCCTGGGGAGGTTTATTTGTGCTTAATAACTTAATTCACCATTCTGAGATTTTTGATAACTACGTAACAATTGACCCAAGCATCAGATGGGATCATATGAACTTCTTTAAAGAGGCAAGCCAAATATTAAAAAATGAAAGATTTGATAGAAAGTCCCTCTATTTAGCAGTAGCTAACAGGCTTCCAAAGGGCTTAGATCTAAGCTCGGTTGTAAATGATACCTTGAAATCATCTGAACACATGAGAACGATTTTGCAGTTTAATCAAATTTGCTCTAAATCATCTGGACTTAATTTTGATTGGAGATTTTACCCAAACGACAATCATAATGGTGTGCCTTTTATTGCCATCTATGATGCGCTTCGCTCCTTGTTCGAATGGTATAATTTTGATGAGGAGTTTTTGTTTCAGGAAGGGGCAGATATAGGGGTACAGGAATTGATGGATACAATTACTATGCACTTTGAAAACATTTCTGATCACTTTGGCTATACCTTTTTACCACCAGAGATCACCATCAACCGATTTGGAAACATTATAATGGCTGAGCAGCAGTATGACAAAGCATCTGCGCTGTATGATCTAAATGTCAGGAATTACCCAAACAGTTTTCGAGTATATGATGCTATGGGAGATTGCTATCGTAACCAGGGTAAAACAGAAATGGCAATCACATTTTATGAGAAATCCCTTGAAATTGAAGAGACAGAGAATGTACAAAGAAAGTTGAACAATTTATTACAATCAAAATAATTGTCAGGTCTATTATTAAAATTGCTCATTTTAACTAAATATGAATTAAATACGGAAGGTTTTGTATAAATAATTGCAGTAAAAGCGCTAAATATCAAGGTTTGCAGCCCACTCAAACTGTGTCGCGGTTTGACAGGAAACTACCACGCAATCTGCCACTACTCGTACAATTTACCGTTGTGCACCATTTAACCCAAAGTTCACTACAGTAGATAAGGTTATTTTCTAAAGTCTTTCTACTTTTGAAATTTTGTTCTTAATCTATTTTTTACTATTATATTTTTTATGAAAAGAACCACTATTCTTTTAAAGATTATCATCTTTGGTATTGGTCTATTTGTGATGGCTTTGGGGGTGGCTTTATCTGTTAAAGCTGATTTGGGCGTTTCGCCAATATCTTGTATTCCATATGTTTATTGTTTTAAATTGCCTTTTACGTTGGGAACACTAACCATTTTTTTCAACCTGATTCTTATACTCATTCAAATAGGAATACTCCGCAAAAATTATCGTTTACTTCAATTATTACAGCTACCAGTTGTTTTTGCATTTGGTACATTTATTGATTTAGCACTTCATTTAGTTTCAGATTTAAATGTTTCCAATTACTACTGGCAAGCCTTCTGGTGTTTGATGAGTTGTGTAGTAATAGCATTTGGCGTTTTTTTAGAAGTAAAAGCAAAACTAACCTATTTGCCAGGAGAAGGATTAGCTATGGCCATTTCCGATACTTTTAACAAGGAGTTCGGGAAAGCAAAAATTGCAGTCGATAGTTCAATGGTTTTGTTGGGCTTAATAAGTTCTTTTGTGTTTCTCCATCAACTTGCAGGAATAAGGGAAGGAACGATTGTAGCAGCTGTTTTTGTGGGGTTTATTACCAAATTCTTCCATCGAAAAATACATCTTTTTGATTCGTGGCTTGAATCAGTTGTTGATACTCCATCAGATGAAAGGCTTGTAGAGAGTGGTTTCAAGAACAATCTGGTTATCACCATTTCCAGAGAGTATGGTAGTGGCGGTCATGAAATAGGAAAGCTGTTGGCTAAAAAGTTGGGAGTATCGTTTTATGATAAAGAAATTATTGAGCTTACGACTAAAGAAAGTGGATTTACATTAGATTATATCCAACAGAACGAACAAAAATTAACACATTCACTCTTATCTGAACTTTACGAACAAAATTATGCCTATGTGTATGAGCAGCAACCACCTCTCGATGTTTTATTTTTAGTTCAGAGTAAAATTATAAGAGATATATCCTTAAAGGAATCATGCGTTATTGTTGGACGTTGTGCCAATTTCATTCTAAAACATAACCCCAATTGCTTTAATGTATTTATTCATGCCAACAAAAAATATCGAAAAGAGAAAATCACCCATGAGTATGACATTAAATCTGAAATTACGGATAGCAAATTAGAAAAAACAGACAGAGAACGAGCGAACTATTGCTTACATTACACGGGTGAAAATTGGAATAATGCAAAGAATTATCATTTGACGATAGATAGGTCTACGTATGATACAGATAAGGTCGTTGAGATAATTACTAATTCAATTAAAAACAGGAAGTTAAATGACTAATTTAGTGAAACGTTTATCAAAAAAACGATGTCAACACTCCAATTAAAAAAACATACATTATAATTAAAAAAATACAAGAAAAATGAAAGAAACAAAGAAAATACTCGTATTGGGTTGCAATTTTGCTGGACTTACAGTCTCACGCTACTTACACAAGGAATTGGGGAAAGCAGCTGAAATCACAGTAATTGACCGAAAAAATTACATCAATTTTATTCCAAATATTCCTATTGAGGTCTTTAATAATCACAACCCAGAGGACACTATGGAATTTCCATTTCAAAAACATTTAAAATCTGATGGCAGTTCTTTTATCCAGGCAGAAGTTGAGAATATTGATGCTGATAATAAAACGGTGTATTTTACACCAAATGAACGAGAAGGTTCTGCTCAGGAATCAATAACCTATGACTATTTAGTTATTGCTACCGGTTGTAAACTAGCTTTTGATGAAATTGAAGGGTTTGCCGAATTTGGTCATACTTTCTCAGATACATTTTATGGAAACAAAGTCCGCAATTATTTACATAATGAATACAAAGGTGGGCACATTGCAATTGGCTCTGACAGATTTATTCAAGGTCAAAGTCCTAAACTTCCGAAAATGCCAACGGCATTAGCTGCGTGCGAAGGACCAACAGTTGAACTTGCGTTTTCATTAGCAGATTGGTTAGAAAAACATAAAAAAGGAAACGCAAAAAACATCACCCTTTTTACACCAGGTGAAGTTATAGCAGAAGATGCAGGTGAAAAGATTTTAGGTGAATTATTACCTATGGTTTCAGGAATGGGTTATGGCTACAAAAAAGGGACGGTTGGTATAAAAAGATTAACAAAAGATGCTATAGAGTTTAAAGACGGAACAAGTTTAGAGGCTGAAATGAAAATAATTTTTCCTAATTGGGAACCTCACAGTTTTATGAAAGGACTTCCGTTTGTGGATGACCAAGGTTTTGTAGTAACTGATTTACATATGAGAAATCCTGATTATCCAGAAATATTTGCGGTTGGAGATGCAGCGGCAGTTACAATTCCTAAATTGGGTTCATTGGGCCATACGGAGTGTGAAATAGCTTCTAAAGTAATTGCTAAAGACATATTGGGTAATACTGAAGAAATAGAACCTTTACATCAAATGGTTATATGTTTTGGCGATTTGGGAAATCACAAGGGGTTTTATATGCACACGGATGAATGGTATGGAGGAAATACAAGTATCTTAAAAATGGGATATACCCCATATATTTTGAAAATGGGTTTCAAAACAATGTATGAAACATTAGGTGGAAAAATTCCAGGTTGGGGAATGCCAATTTCTGAAATTGTTGGCGACCATACTATTATATAGCGTATGAAAAAGAAAATAAGAGAGTAATAAAAGTGCATAACAATGTATATGAAAAATAGGTGAAACATTAGCAAATCAATAATTTGGGTTCTTATCAAAGCTTGCGTTTAATCGAGAGTTTCGTGCTTCGAAATCGCCTACTTTTCATATACTTATTTGTTATGGGCATTCCTACAGAGAACGAGCATTCGCTTAAGGATAACATTTAAAAAAGATGATTCAAAATAAAGATTTATTAAAAAAATGCCTGAAAGAGATTGAAATTAAATTGAATTGGGTTGATTCAACTCAATGGCAACAAAAACATTTTGAATCATTAAGTGAGATAATTTATAAAAAAACCAATGTTAGTTTAAGCCCACTAACACTAAAAAGATTATGGGGAAAAGTAAAATACGATTCAACACCTTCTGCAAGTACGCTTGATACACTTGCACGATTTTTAGATCATGACGATTGGATTGATTATCAGTGCAATAAAAGCACATATAAAACATTTAACCTCAAATTAAATTATTTAAAGAACAAAAAAGCAATACTTATTACAAGTATTGTTATAGGTGGATTAGCTCTAATTATTGGTGCCGTAAAATTGAATGCAATTTTGTTTCCAAGAGATTATTCAGATTTTGAGTTTTCCGTCCGAAAGTTATCTTCAAACCTGCCCAATACTGTATATTTTAAGTATAACGTTAAAAATACCGATGCCGATTCTGTTATCATTCAACAATCCTGGGATCCTAAATTACATCATATTGTAGATAAAAATAAAACAGATTTTTCTTGTATTTACTATTATCCGGGATATTATAAAACCAAATTGGTTCTTGACAATAAGGTTGTTTCACAAAAAGACTTGTATGTTAACTCAAATGGTTGGCTTGGAATTATACATAAAGAACCAATTCCAATTTATCTGAATTCGAAAGATATCTTAGACAGTAATGTCATTTCGATAAAAGAAAGCCATTTGCTCAATGCCGGATTTGATTTGAACCTTGAAGTGCCTTATTCAACAATAAATCTTGTTGAAGAGTTTGACAGTATACAGGGTGATGATTTTGAGCTTCAAGCAAGGTTTAAACAAACCTACCCAAAAGGAGAAGCAATATGCCAAAAGTCTGCACTCATAATATTATGCGAGGATGGATATTTTTATATTCCCCAATCGATAAAAGGTTGCGTTAATGAGCTTAATATGTATATTCCGGACAAGGTGATTAATGCGATAGATTCTGACCTAAGTAATCTTGGAATTGAAAATGCAGCCATTGTTAATTTAAAACTAAAAGTATCAAATGGAATTTTTGACCTGAAAATAAATAACAACAAAAATATAGTTGATACTTTATCCTTGAATCCTGGAAAGATCGTTGGGGTTAAAATTGGATTTCATGGAACAGGAGAAGTTTATTCTTTAAGTCTAAAATCCGGGAATGGAGAATATACAATGCGCGATTTTTTGCCTTGAATGATTTTGTACAAACTTGATATGCCTGTGAACACAGGCTTTCCACTCTAATGTGTAGTATTGAGCCATTAATTGTTAAACATAAAAAACAAAAAAATGGTTCGAATACTAAAACAAAAAAGATTATTGACTCTAATCGGAGCAGTAATATTTGCTTGCACTGTGAATGCTGCAGATTATCCTTTTAAAGAAAAAAAATGGAAAATAATTAATGCAGAAAACAATCAGGAAACTCAAAAAGAACTTTCTGTTGAGGATGATAAGGAAGTATTGCTTTTACCTCAAAACCACATAGCATTATTAAATGAGCAATATTCAAACTTTACGATTGAGTTTGATGTAAAAGGAGGTTCCATGCCTGGTATCGGCTTTCGGTCAACTAATCTTCTGGATTTTGAATACTTTTATTTAAGACTTGATAATAGTGGGAAAAACACAGCAATCCAGTATTTTCCTGTATTTAATGGAGCAGATGCCTGGACAATATATAATTATCCAAAATACGAATCGGTTGCCAATTTTTCTGACAGCGACTGGATACATATAAAATTAGAAGTCTATAAAGATAATATGCGCGTATTTGTGAATGACGAAGTTGCTCCCAATATGAACGTGAAGTTAAAAAATACGAATCAAGTAGCAGGTAAAATATTTCTCAAGGCTGGGTTTAAAGATTCATATTTTAGAAATGTTGAAATAGAGGAATTAAAAGAAGGCTTTGATTTTGTTGTCGAAGACAATCCGAATAAATATATTGACAGGTGGAGATTATCAAAACAATTTGAGGTAGATTTTAATTGTGCACAAGAGATTTATTCAAAGTATATAGAACAAATCCAGCAAGAAAATTGGAAAACAATTATTGCAGATAATGATGGTATTGTAAACATATCTAAATACTACGACCACCCAAAAAATGTTATAATAGCAACAACCGTGATTTTTTCTGACCATGAAAAAGAGGTGGACTTACTCTTCGACTATTCATTTTCTATGGTTATAGGATTAAATCGTTCAATTTTATTTTGCGGAACAGAATTAGATACAAAAAACTCCATGCGAATGATTGATGGTGAAGAGAAACTTACATTAAACCTTAAAGAGGGAAGCAATGAACTTGTATTTATGATTAAAGCAGATGATGTTTGGCAGGAGGCTGTAAATAATCCTCCATATTTGGGCAGAAAACAGGCTGCTAATTGGGGATTTATTGCAAGATTAAATAATTATGATGGAATAAGAATTGGAGATGACACGAAATAGCAAGGTATGCAGGGGTTTCAGCCAAATAAACAATAGTAAAAAACAAATAATTGGATTACATTAGCTAACAGAGACCAGATTGAATTGAATGTTTTTATATTAAAATAATGTAAGGAAAATGGAGGATAAAACACCATTTAACAACAATGCATCATACGCCATGTGGGAGTTAGATGGTGTTCAAGTGTTTGGTTCTTTTCTAAATCTTTATCTCAGTTTGATATATCAGAGCTTTGAAAACCAACACGGCGTATATATTCAACGTTAGCAGCAGGCAACGCAACCAAATGCCATTAATAAACATCATTATACTAATGATTAATAACAAATAAATGATATGAAAACAAATAGACTTTTACTCTTGATTTTTGTGTTTATTTTGATGGCATGTGAAAAAAGCAACGACGATAAATTATCTGTGTTGTCAACTTTAAAAGGAGAAAATGGATTTACCTATAATGAGAGTTTGAAACAATGGACTGAACTCAAAGACATAAATGGCAACTCATATATATACCAAACAACTTTCGTTTCATGGACAGGATTCGGTAGTATAACTGAATTGAAGATTGAAGAAGGTATAGTAACTTCGAGAGTTTACCAAGAGTTCAAAACAAACGAGACAAATGGACAAAGGGAAATAATTGACACATATACCGAAACAAAGACTAATTTGGGTAGTCATGATAAAGGGGCAAATTCATTAACCATTGATGACCTCTATAATTCTTGTGCAAGTGAATATTTAACAGTGGATAAGGAGAATAACACATTGTATTTTGAGACTGAATTAGATGGATTAATGACTTTATGCGGATTTGTGCCAGAGGGATGTATGGACGATTGCTTTAGAGGTGTAAAGATTAATTCTTTTAAATGGATTGACTAAGCGCCCTTTGATTTACAAATAATTCCAGCTGCAAACACATGGTATAGTGTATGCGGGTTTCAGTGGTTTGAAAATGTTTGTGGCTCGTAAAAAAGGTCAGTGTAAACTGATAGGAAATTGCCTCGTAATCCCGCACGATACCATACCGTAAAACGTTGGCGGTAATTGTAACAAATACCCCAGTAAATTGACAAATGACGTAAAGATGACATAATGAAAATACATAAATCCTATTCGATTTGATTTATTTTTGTCATCAAAACATGATATATGAAAAAAGGAAAGTTGGCACAAGGCGTAAAGGAATTAAGAAAAATAAGAGGCTTATCTCAAGAAGAATTAGCTAAAAAATCTGGATTGTCTTTAAGAACTATTCAACGGCTTGAAAATGGAGAAACAAAACCAACTGGAGAAACTCTTAAGAGAATATCAACTGTTTTAGACCTTACTCCAAAGAAATTACTTGAATGGAAAAGTAATAAAGAAACATTGAAAAAGACGGTTAAAACGGGTTATGAATATTTACATATTTTCGATAATAAATTAGTAATTAGCAAGAATTTAGAAATCAATGATTTAGTTGGAGATTATGGGAAAGCAGTAAATAACGTTTTTAAAATATTAACGGTATTTATTGTTTTCATGCTAATATTTACCGCTTTGTCAATTATTTTCTACAATATGGGGAAAATTGAATTGGTAGTACATGCTGGGGCATATGCATTTCTTTTCTTGAATTTAGCATTTTTCCATATGTTGTACTTCAGCCCTGGTTCATCATCAATTTATTTGGAAAGTATTAATAAAATAAAAATTCAGCGAAGATTGTTTAACAGTGTAGTCGTAATTTTTTATAAGGAATCTGGTCGGCTCAAAAAGAGATACTTATTACTTAAAAAAGAACAGGTTGGTACAATGAAAAATATCTTGCTATCGGAGAAACTTATTGAAGAAAAAGATATTGAACTCAAGGATAATCGAATGAGCAAAATTGTATATGTTTTTACTTTTATGATGATTATTGCACCGTATTCATTGATATTGAAAAATGTTGGCAATAATGTTCCAGAATGGATGACTTCTCAAGGTATTAATGCAATTATACTTAGTGGAATTTTAATAGTTTTAATGATAATAAAATTGATTAAACCATTGTCTTACAGAAATAATAAACCGCTAGAAATGGCTCGTAAGTAATTGCCGTATAATAGATTGTGGATGCTTTTCTATCGCATGAACTTTAGTGCAACTTGAAAGGGGTTTAACCCGCAATCGGCAACTACTCATATTCGAGCCGTTGTGTACCATATATAAAAGACCTGAAAAGATATGAAAGAAAACCTTAGAAATATGCTCAATTCTGTTGATATTTTGAAAGATTCAGAAATATCAAACGGATTAAATTATTTTGAACCAAAATCATTTAAAAAAGGGGATATTTTGATTGAGGCTGGAAAGATTTGTAACTGGATGGCATTTGTAAACTCAGGTGTTTTGAGAAATTTTTATATTTCGAGTAAAGGTGAAGAAGTAACTTACTGTTTAACTTTTCCAAATAAAGTAATATCTGCATTCTCTTCTTTCATGACACAGAAGGTGACCTTTGAAAACATCCATGCACTAACAAATGTGGAACTATTAGTAATCAGGCACGATCAATATTATGAGTTAATGAATTCGAGTGAGAATTGGCTTAAATTTTCAAGATTCGTTGCAGAGCAATCATATATTGAAATGGAAAACCGATTGCTTGCACTGCAAATGGAATCGGCAAAAAAACGTTATGAAGATTTATTAGTGTTTAATCCAGACTATTTACAGAAAGTTCCCCTAAAATATCTGGCATCTTATCTTGGTATTACTCAAAGACACCTTAGTAGATTGAGAAGAGAAATATCCTTTTAGACATTTGTCCTTTATAAATAATCTGTGTGCCAATACTTTTGTGGTTCAATTTTAAAATTATTTTTAATGAAAACAACAATCGTATTCGCACATCCATGGCATGGTAGTTTTAATAAAGCAATATTAGATACCGTAATTAAAAAACTTGACGCAAAAGCAAAAGATTATCAAGTTATAGACTTGAATAAGGATCAATTTAACCCAGTGCTTCAGGAAAAAGACCTTGCGCTATACTCAAAAGGTACAACTACCGACAAATTAGTTCTTAATTATCAAGAAATTCTAAAGGAAACATCGGAGCTAATATTTATATTTCCTATTTGGTGGTACGATATTCCTGCAGTATTAAAAGGTTTTGTAGATAAGGTGATGCTTAAAAACTTCTCGTATGTTGAAACAAAATATGGATTGAAAGGATTACTTACTCATATAACTAAAACTACAGTAATAACGACTTCAGAATATCCAACTTGGTACCTGAAATTTTTATCGGGCAACCCCATAAAAGGTATCTTCATAAAGAAAACTTTGAAAGGTGTTGGAATTAAGAATGCAAAATGGCTAAATAGCGATTATACTACATCAGGTAAAAAAGAGAAAAGAGTAAATTTCTTACGAAAGGTTGAGTCAACGATTTAGGAATTTGTAATAGCTCTGGTAATTAAATACGGAAACAACACTTTGTCCCAATAATCGCAGACGATGTGGTAACTATCATAGCATTTCAAATCCAGAGGGTTAAAAAATGATTGCCGGATATCGAAGTGATAACACAATATTTCGTTCGTTTAACGCTGTTATTAAGTCAGTGGTCGATTAAATTAGAAGCAACAGGTTATTTGCGTAACTTTACTTTCAGATTAGTTGTTGACTTATAATCCTGTTTTACAGATGAACGGCAAAATAGCAATAACCCAAAAGTTGTATTTTATCTTGTTTGCTTCGGTTATTGCTATTTGCCTTTTTTCATTCACCATCGGTCGCGAACTTTATGCCGATAAAACAGAAAGTATCCTTTCATTTGGTCTTATTCATTTTGTCTGTTGCATTATAAATTCAGGCGTTTTATTCTTGTAAGTACTTTGGGCTTATTGCTGAAGTATGTGGTAATTTTCCTGTGCTTCTCTTAATTCTCGACTCAAATAACCTGATGTTCGATTCTGTTTCAAAAAATATGTCAAATTATAGGCAATGCTGTATAAAAGGATTTTGTCCTTGTAAATTTAAGTTAACTTTGTCGCCAGATTTTTAAAACAAAAAAATATGAAGGCATTTGTATTCCCTGGTCAGGGAGCTCAATTCCCGGGAATGGGAAAGGATTTATATGAAAATTCTGCTGAAGCAAAAGCACTGTTCGAAAAAGCAAACGATATTTTAGGTTTCAATATCACCGACATTATGTTTGAAGGTGAAGTTGAAGATCTGAAGCAAACAAAAGTAACCCAACCAGCCATTTTCCTACACTCTGTATTATTGGCGAAAACCTTAAAAGATTTTGCTCCTGATATGGTTGCAGGTCACTCGTTGGGTGAGTTCTCTGCGCTGGTTGCAAACGGAACTCTGAACTTTGAAGACGGTTTAAAACTGGTTGCGCAACGTGCAATGGCCATGCAAAAAGCATGCGAAGTTGAACCATCAACAATGGCCGCAATTGTAGGTTTGGAAGATGAAGTTGTTGAGGCGGTTTGTACCGAAATCGACGATGTTGTAGTTCCTGCCAACTACAACTGTCCGGGCCAGTTGGTAATTTCTGGTTCTGAAGCAGGAATTGACAAGGCTTGTGCATTATTAACCGAAAAAGGAGCAAAACGTGCATTGAAACTGGTTGTTGGTGGTGCTTTTCATTCGCCGTTTATGGAGCCTGCCCGCGAAGAACTGGCTGCTGCCATTGAGGCAACTACTTTTAATCAGCCAACTTGTCCGGTTTATCAGAATGTGGATGCAAAACCGGTTTCTGATCCTGCAGTGATCAAGGAAAACCTGATTGCTCAGCTTACTGCTCCTGTAAAATGGACACAGATCGTACAAAATATGATCGCCGACGGAGCTACTTCGTTTACCGAAGTTGGTCCTGGGAAAGTGTTACAAGGATTGGTTAAAAAGGTTGACCGTAAAATGAAAACTGTTGGCGTGAACAGTTACGAAGGATAGAAGTCTTTGACTATGCTCATACTGACGTTTGAGTTAACGATATAAATGATAGATAAAAAATCCCGGGCTTAACAGGTCCGGGATTTTTTTTATGGTTATAATTCATTGATTAATCCATCTGTTTCTGTAACATCCGGTAAATGGTGGATTTTCCAATTCCTAATTTCGATGCTACCAGCCGTACATTCTGATTGTATTTATTCAAAAAGAATTTTACAATTTCGTTGTTGTATTCTTCAAGTGTTTTTTCCTGGGCAAGCAGGTTTTGTACGCTTTCGTCAACATTCATATTCAGGTGGCTCGGTTTAATTACATCGCGGTTGCACATTACGCAAGCCAGCTCCATAATTGCTTTTAGCTCCCTGATGTTGCCGGGATAGTGGTAGCTCGACAACATTTGTTTTGCTTCTGATGAAAGGGTTTTGGGATCCATATCATTTTCGCGGCAAAACTCATCAACAAAAAACTTAGCCAGCAAAATCTTGTCGTTTCCGCGCTGACGTAAAGGCGGAATTTCAATTGGTAAACCAAGTAGGCGATAGTAAAGGTCTTGTCTGAACTGGTCGTCGCCCGACAAAGTGGCCAGGTTTTTATGTGTTGCCGAAATAATGCGTACATCGAGTGGTATTACATCGTGCCCTCCCAGGCGCACTAACTCTCGTTCCTGCAAAACGCGCAGCAATTTCGCCTGTAGGTTTAAGTTCAGGTCGGCAATTTCATCAAGGAAAAGTGTCCCTCCGTTTGCGGCCTCAAATTTTCCGATCTTTTGGAAATCGGCACCTGTAAAAGCACCTTTTTCGTGCCCGAACAATTCACTCTCTATCAATCCGTCGGGGATGGCCGACACGTTTACTGCTATAAACGGTTTGGCGCTGCGTTTCGAGTTGTAGTGAATTCCCTTGGCAACCAATTCTTTACCTGTTCCGGTTTCTCCCGAAATAGATACTGATATATTTGTCTGAGTTGCTTTGTTCATTAACTCAAAAACGTGCTCAATTTCCCGGCTGTTACCTTTAATCAGGTTTTTAAAATTATATTTCTCAGCAACCGCTTCTTTCAAATTTGTATTCTCTGTTTGCAGCTGGTCGGTGCGGTAAATATTCCGGATGATGTTACTCAGCTTTTCCCTGGTGTCGGGCGCTTTCATAATGTAATCGTAGGCACCATTTTTCATCAGTTCAATAGCGGTGGAAATATCGTCTTGTGCTGAAATTACAATTACATGAGTATCCGGGATTTTCTCCTGAATTTTGGCAAGTACTTCTTTCCCTGTCATATCAGGAAGCGTATAATCAAGCGTCACCACATCAGGCTTTTCGCTCATTGCATTGATGAAGTCTGTCCCGTTGTGAAACACTTTTACCTGTAACTGATCATCCAGAAGTTGCTTCTTTAGCACTCTGGCATAAAGGACATTGTCTTCCACGATGTACACTTTGTAGTTGTTTCTGAGTTTATAGTTAGCCATTTCGTTTATTTAGATTTTCTAAAAATAGTGAAATAAGAGAATCGATCAAACAATATGTCCAAATATTGGAAAATTATTAGAATAAATTCCCAATATTAAGTTGTTTGTGGCTTATTTTCTTGATTTTGCGTGAATTTGTAAGTTTCTTCTTCTGTTTTCTGGTATTTCATAATTATTTTATGTTGAATTACTTCTTTGTTTTTACAATATTTTCTGGTACGGGGGCTTATTCTGAACTCCGGCTTCCTTTTGGTGTTGTAGTTTCGAAAGTCAACATACATTTTTCTTGTTGCCGATACACTGAGCTTGTATAAAATGTCAGAATTTAAAAGTGTAGTGATGGGTGAAATTGAAAATGTATTATTAAATTTAAACAAATGAAATTCAAAAATTGAAGAGAATGAATTATTCCGCCTTTCATAAACTAAGTTATGGCTTGTATTTAATTGCTACCGAACTGAACGGAGAAAAAGCCGGTTATATTGCAAACACGGCTTTTCAGATTACAGCCGAGCCTTCGAAAATTGCCATAAGTTGTAATAAAAATAATTACTCTGCCCAAAAAATTATTGATAGTAAGAAGTTCTCGATCTCTGTGTTGAAGAAAGAGGTTGACACTTCGTTAATCGGGAAATTCGGATTTATGTCGGGAGCCGATATTGACAAGTTTCAGGGCATTGAAACCATTACGGCAAAAACCGGTGCTCCAATTGTTGTTGATTCATCAGTAGCGTGGTTTGATTGTGAGGTGATTGATTACAGTGATGTTGGTTCGCATTATTTAATAACTGCCGAGGTAGTTGATAGTGATAAACTATCGGATGACGAACCGCTAAGCTATGCGTATTACCATACCAAATATAAAATGCGGTCGCCGAAAAATGCGCCTACATATATTGATAAGGATAAATTGGAGGATGATCCTGAGCCTGTTATTTACGAAGAGGTGGTTGAAAAGCCGGAGGAGACTGGAAAAACAGAAAGCGACGATGGTGTGTATTCGTGTAATATTTGCGGTTTCCAGTACGACCCGGAAGAGGGTGATCCTGCACTTGGAATACCTCCGGGAACGCCTTTTGAAGATTTGCCTGACGATTGGAAATGCCCGATCTGCAACGCTTCAAAAGACGATTTTACGAAGGTTTAATAAGCTGTTAAACACTATAACGTTCGATGGGTGCCATCGCAAAATGGTTTATTTTTGGAATGTTTGCATTGACAAAGCCAAACTTCCTTTTTCTCGTCGATATCGAATGGAAGTGGAGTGAATTCCGTTCCCTGGTGTGATCCGTCGCAAAAAGGTTGGTTTTTACTTCGTCCGCAGGCGCACCAATAGTAGGTGCCTGGTTCAAGCGTTAGTGCTTTTTTTGCTATTACAGGTTTTTTCATGCATTAAAATTTTGTTATACATTGACGCCGGATTGAATCCCTGCCAAAGTCAGTTTCATGGAAGGATTTAATTTGTGCCGATTTTTTGTTTAACGTTCAATAAATATACAAATATGTTACGTAATATTTTGTTTAATTGCCTATTAATTTTTCTATGTGTAACTACCGGATACGCGCAGGAAAAACAGCTCTTTTATGTGGGAACTTTTACTTCTGAAGGTGCTGAAGGCATAAACTACTGTAGTTTGAATACCGAAACCGGCGACATTGAATTGCTCGCTACTTTTAAGGGAATAGATAATCCGTCGTTTTTGCGTTTAGGCCCCGATAAGGAGTTTTTATATGCTGTTTCGCGTACAACTCCTGAAGTTGAACCATCGGGAGGATATGTAGTTGCATACAAACTCGATACGTTGGGGGGATTACATTTTCTGAATAAACAAATTTCAAATGGGAGCGGGCCATGTTATGTTGATGTTTCGCCCGACAGAAAATATGTGGCAATTGCAACCTATGGCGGAGGAACAACCTCGGTGTATCCGGTAAATGAAGATGGCAGTTTGAAGAAAGCGTTGGCAGTTGTTAAAAATACAGGCAAAAGTGTTCATCCTAATCAGACGCAGCCACATGCTCATTCTATAAGATTTTCGCTAAAAGAACCGAGCATCTTTAGTGCCGATCTGGGAACTGATCAGTTAAATATCTTTCATTTCGAGAATGGAAGCTTGGGGCGTTACAATCAGGAATTTGTAAAACTTCCTGCCGGTTCCGGCCCGAGGCATTTTGTTTTTCATCCAAACGAAGATGTAATTTATGTGATAAATGAATTGAGTTCAACTATTTCTGCGGTTCGTAAAACGGGTGACAAGTGGTCGGTATTTCAAAATATTTCAACCTTGCCAAACGATTTTGATGGCGAGAGTTATTGTGCTGATATTCATTTTTCGAAAGACGGGAAGTATTTGTATGGCTCAAATCGCGGGCACAATTCAATAGCTGTTTTTAAGGTAAAAGCTGATCAGGAATTGGTATTTTTAGGAACTGTGCCGGTGGAAGGCGACTGGCCACGGAATTTTGGAATCACACCCGATGGAAAATGGATGCTGGTTGCCAATCAGCGCAGTCACAATATTACTGTTTTTAAAATTGATACCAATTCTGGAATGCCCGAATTTAGCGGAAAACAAATAAGTTTACCGGCACCGGTTTGTATCGAGTTCCGGTGAGCGCATTCCCGATGGCTTTGCCTCGGGGTAAGCGAACAAGACAATAAGAAAGTCTTTAACGGAATAGGATTCCTCGTCAGCTTTGCTGCGAGGAGTTTCAATTTTTGTAGTTTTTAGCTCAGCTTGGTACTAATCAACTTGATAAATTCTTCGCGGGTTGCTACTTTTTCAAAAGCCCCTGTAAAATCCGAAGTAGTTGTAATGGAGTGTTGTTTTTGTACGCCACGCATTTGCATACACAGGTGTTGTGCTTCAATAACAACGGCAACTCCCAGTGGTTTTAGCGTTTCCTGAATACAATCTTTTATTTGAGTTGTTAGTCGTTCCTGCACCTGCAGACGGCGGGCAAATACATCAACAACACGGGCAATTTTACTTAACCCGGTAATGGTTCCGTTGGGAATGTAAGCCACGTGCGCTTTCCCAATAAACGGAAGCATGTGGTGTTCACACATCGAATAAATCTCAATATCTTTTACAATTACCATCTGGCGGTAGTCTTCTTTAAACATAGCAGAGCGTAATATTTCCACAGGATCCATTTGATAACCCTGCAACAGAAACTGCATGGCTTTTGCCACTCTTTCCGGTGTTTTTTCAAGCCCCTCGCGCGATGGATCTTCTCCAACTATTTGTAAAATTTCTTTGTAATGAGCAGATAGCTGGCCTGTTGTTTCCTCATTATAAAAATCGGCTCGTTGATATCCGTTTGAGTTGTTATTCTTTAATGAACACATTATTGTTATATTTTAATACATACAAAGATTAACTTTTTTTTATAAAATCAGTATGAATGAATATATGGATTTGATAAGGAGAGAAACGATGACTTGTGATAAAAGCAGGTTGAAATGCAGAATTGGTGTAATATGGCCATTGTTCAGAAGTGTATCGGAAACCGAAAATACAAAATTTAATTTATGGAGATTTTGATTGTAGCAGCCACTACAATGGAAATAAGATTTATTGTTGATGAGCTGGAAAAAGTAGAGGAAGAAAATCATTTTGTAAGAACTTACCGATTTGGAGACTTCAATATTGATATTTTGATATCAGGAATAGGAAGCTCGTTTGCTACTTTTCATCTAACAAACGTACTTCGCGAAAAAAAATACGATGCTGTTATTAATATTGGTCTGGCCGGAAGTTTAACGCAGGAACTTAAAATAGGCGAGGTGGTGAACGTAGTTAGCGAGGAATTTGCGGATTTGGGTATTGAGAAACAACATGAATTTCTTACGCTTTTTGAATCGGGATACATTGGCATGAACGATTTTCCGTTTGAAAATGGCTTATTGAAAGCAAGTAATTCAAACGGCTGGATAAAACTGAAAAAAGTAAAAGGAATAACCACCAACAAAAGTTACGGGCGCGATACAAGTATTGCCGAAATGCGAGAGAAATTTACAGCTCATGTAGAGTCGATGGAAGGAGCTGCCGTTTTTTATGTTTGCAACTGGCTGGGCGTAAAATGTTACGAAATACGATCGATATCGAATTATGTAGAGCCCCGCGACTCGGCAAAATGGAATATTCCTTTGGCGCTTGTTCGCCTGAAAGAAACATTATCGGTTATTCTAAAACAAGTTCCTGCTCCAGTGGGCTAAAATCGCATTTGTGCTTTCCTTTCGCAATACAGATAATGCTACATAAATTGTTGCGTGTTAAATTCTAATCGCAAAATAAGCTGTCCTATTTTTGGGGAGTGCGTTTACATGCAATTTTTTGGCAAATACGAAAAGTTCAATTTATTTTGCGACACGTACAATAAAAAGCAAAGTGGCTGGTTTTTTATTCTGAAGCCACATTTTTCAGAAAACAGCGTTTTTGCGTACCAAATGAAACCGCTTTAAAATGATAGTTGTTACAGGAGCCGCCGGGTTTATCGGAAGTTATTTAGTAGGGAAACTCAACAAAGAAGGATACAAAGATCTGATACTGGTTGATAAGTTCGATGACCCCTGGAAAGATTTGAATCTTCTGAAAAAGGATTACCGCGAGTATATTGATCGTGACGAATTTTTCAAATGGTTAATTAAAAATGCTCACGATGTAGATTTCATTTTTCATTTGGGAGCACGTACTGACACGGTGGGGCAGGAGCCCGAGCTCTATCAGCAACTTAACTTAATTTATTCGCAACGCCTCTGGAATATCTGTTCCGAAATTCAGGTTCCTCTTCTTTACGCATCGTCAGCTGCTACCTATGGTAATGGCGAAGAGGGTTTTTCTGATGAGCATAGAAAAATTCAGGATTTACGTCCGCTAAATTTGTATGGTTGGTCGAAACACGATTTTGATGTATGGGCGCTAAAGCAGTTCCGTACTCCTCCGTTTTGGGCTGGCATGAAATTCTTTAATGTTTACGGACCCAACGAATACCACAAAGGTCGAATGGCTTCGGTGGTGTTACATGCCTATAAAACCATAAAAGAAACAGGACACATGCAATTGTTTCGTTCGCACCATAAAGCCTATAAAGATGGCGAGCAAAGTCGCGATTTTATTTATGTGGAAGACATTGTCGATGTGATGATGTACTTTATGGAGAATCAGGATAATACGGGAATTTACAATGTTGGAACAGGGAAAGCCCGTTCATTTCTCGACCTTACAAAGGCTGTTTTTAGCAGTATGAATGTAAATCCTGACATCTCATTTATTGATACACCCGTTGATTTGCGAGGAAGATACCAGTATTTTACAGAGGCCGAAATGCAGAAATTGCACGATGCTGGTTACAAAAAACCTTTTGTTGAATTAGAGGAAGGTGTTAATGAGTACGTAAATAAGTACCTGATGACGGAGGCCTGTTTTTAAGTTCCGGTTTCGTTTTTTAACCGAATAATTTTAATTTTACCTCAAACAGCGATTGATGAAAAAGATTTTTCTTCACTTTCTTTTTGTGGCAATTGTGGCAGCCGATTTAATAGGTGTGTATTTACAGAGCTCCCAAATAGATCATATTGCAAAGCCTTTACTTTTAATATGGATTGCCGGATATTTCTTTTTGCACTCAAAAAATATCGATAAAAAAGTTTTGCAGTTTGCCGGTGCCGGATTTCTTTTTTCGTGGATAGGCGATTTGCTAATGATGTTCTCAGTCGATTTTATCTGGTTTGTATTGGGGATTGCTTCGTTTTTGGTGGCGCAGGTATTCTATATTTTCCTGTTTTTACGAACCATCGATCTTTCGGGGAAAACACCGTTTCTGAAAAAGAAACCTATGTGGCTAATTCCTTATATTGCCTTTGGTTTAATTATGTATATCGCGCTTTTTCCGCAGCTGGATATGGTGCTACGTTTTGCCATTTTTGTGTATCTGGTTGCCATTTTAACCATGTCGGCAATGGCGCTGAATCGTTTTGGGAATGGACACCCCATAAGTTTTAGCCTGGTGTTTGCAGGTTCGTTGTTTTTTGTTTTGTCCGATTCGCTTATTGCTGTCAATCGTTTTCTTGTGGCAATTCCTTACGAAGGTTTATTTATAATGACAACCTACATTGCTGCCCAGTACCTAATTATGCTAGGGCTATTAAAGCAATACGAATAAAAAATCCCGACTGGTCAGCCGGGATATATCGTTGAGTTATTTTATCTTTTTTATGCGAATACTTTACTGTTTGCGCTAATAATTTTGTCGATGAAAATGAGTACGGAAATTGCTATGGTAATCCCAGCAATACTTAATGGCAATGTTCCCAGTTTACTAAAGAACGAGTCGTAGCCTTGGCTTAATCCTTGTCCTGCTTCTGGCAGTAGTTGTTCAATTGGGCCGTCGGCCTGTACTCCTGCATTATTTAAAAAGAAGATAACTGCAAGTAATATAACAAACAGAATTGAGATAATCCAAAATCCTTTTCCTAAAATCTTTTCCGATTTTATTTGTTCCAGTGCACTATTTTCCGCAAAAATCTTATTCATTACCTGTACTGTAAAATCAGAACCGGGTTTTTCCAGTTCTATCTTTTGGAGGAATGCTTTTAATTTTATGTCTTCCAATTCGTTCATAATATAGTGTATAATTCGTCTTGCATAAATTCATTCAGAATGGTATAGAGCTTTTTTCGTGCTCTGTAGAGTTTTACTTTTGTATTACTTTCCGAGAGTTTTGTTACTTTACTTATCTCCTCAATCGATTGTTCTTCGAAATAATACAATAGTATCAGGGTGTATTCATCTTCCGGAAGTTTATCCATGGCTGCTTTTATGGCTTGTGCCCTGTTTTCTTCCGGAATTCCATCCAGGTTCATTTCTTCAGCTTCATCGGCAATCTGCACATCGTCGGTTGATGCAAAATGTATTTTCCGTTTTCGAACCTCCGAAATACAATTATTATAAGTAATGCGGTACAGCCAGGTCGAAAATTTTGCAGTGCCTTTAAACGAGTGCAACGATTTGTAAGCTTTTATAAAACTTTCCTGTGCCATTTCTTCGGCGTCTTCACGATTTTTAAGAACTTTAATTGCAATGGAGAAGACAATATCCTGATATCGCTCAACGATATACGAGAAGTAATTGGTTTGTCCGGCCTTTACTTTTTCTATGTAATAGATATCATCTTTTTGCTCCATCTGTCCTTTTGACGTAAGAATGATTTTCTGGTTACAAGTTACTAAGAAAATATTTTCCGCAGATTACCCAGATAACACAAATAAAAAGAAACGACTAAGACTGGAAGAACGCACAAGGGAGATATATTTTTAAACTTTGTACCTTGGTGGCTCAGTGGTAACAGAATTCGAGAGATCAGCAATAAAAAAAATATAAAAAGTTGTAACCGAAGAAACAATGTGGCGTCAAAAGAGCGAAAACAGAATAAAAAAACAAATTAAAATTTAATATCATGGAAGGAATTTTCGTACCAATCAGTTTTTTTCTGGCAATCTTCGCCATCTTGTATGTATACTGGACAACACGCACAAAAGAGCGCCTGGCGCTGGTAGAAAAAGGGCTCGATGCCGGAATATTTAAAGGTGAATGCTCGCAGCTTTCGTTGGTAAAATGGGGAATCTTTTTAATTGCAGTAGGATTGGGAGTAGTTGTTGGTTACTCGCTGTCAAATGTAATGGATGAGGTTGTTGCTTTCTTTACCGCAATTCTGGTTCTTGGAGGAGTTGGCTTAATTGTAGCTTACGTTATTACTTCGAAACTATTGAAGAAAAAAGAGGAATAATTAACAGGAGTTTTTCTTTAAAAGCGGATGAGTTGATTGCTCATCCGCTTTTTTTGTTATTCCGAATAAAATCGAATTACTTTTCGAATAGCTTCCTGGCACACCGGGCAAAAACCTTTGGCTTCGTTGGTATTCATTCTGCAGTCGATGTACGGACTGTAAATTCCTTTTGCCATGTAGCCACCTCCTTCGTATACACCAATGGTATTTTTGTACTTGTCTTTTCGCGGTGTTGGAATTGGCGTGTTTTTATCCACCATATTTTTCCATTTTTTATCAAAATCTACCAAAGTTGTAATGTTCGGTTCCCAGGGCTCTATTTCAAGGTTGTAGAAATCTTCGTAAGCCACTTCCGAGTTATAGTATTCGTCGCCTAATCCGGCAAAACCATGTCCCAATTCATGAACGATAATTTTTGGTGTCAGTTCATTATCTGCCGTACAAATGGTAACAAAATTATAGAATCCGCCGCCGCCGTAACGCTCGGTATTTACCAGTACATAAATTTGGTCGTACGGAACGCTGGCCGCTGCATCGTAAACCGTTCTCATATCGGCAGTGGTAAGGTAGCGCGGCACATCGAAGGTGTAATAGCTGGTATTAAAATAAGTGTTTTTGTAAATATGTTCGCCCGGAACGTCGGTTCCTGAATCTTCCGACGGAACAAAAACGGCATGTATATTAAAGTTTGCTTTCTCCGATTTGAAAGGCTCTGTATCGAATAAATAACCCGAAACTTTTGCTGCATCATCGTAAAAGGCTTGCATTTCGGAAGCGGTGTAACCTTCAGCCAGAATAGCGATATCTACTTTTTTTGCCGGATCGCCGTTTTTTACAATGTCTTTGGTTTTTAAATCAGGTGTGTTTTCTTTTAAAACGAAATAATCTTTTGGATCGATATCGGTTTTAAAAAGTGTTTTAAAAGTTCCGTCCCACTGGCGGGCATCAATTTCTAAACGCACATTGTTTTTTGGAAAGGGAAATAGTGCCGCCTGGTAAAACGTTTTATTAGTTGTTTTGGCTTCGGCAGTGGTTTGCCATTCCTGAAAAAGAGTACTAAAACCTTTACTGTAAATCAGACTGTCCGATTTCAGGTCGAAAACGCGGTAGCGGTAACTACCGTAGTTAAATACATCAATAAGGTTTGTTTTCGAACCACCCCAAAAGGGCTCCTGTTTCATTTGCTGCGGATACACCACGACCTCTTTACTGTTTCCGCCTAACAGAAAATCGAAGCGAAAGGTTTTGTCTTTAAAATAGGTGTTAAACCGGGGCTGTGCAAAAGTAAAAAAGGGGATTATTAACAGAATAAAAGAAAACTTCAACTTCATTTTATGCTCATTTATTATTTTTGGCTGAAAATAGGAATTCATTAAGAGATAAAGTATGACATATGCATTAACTTTTCTATAAACAATTTCGATTTGCCAATTTCAATAAATTTCCAGATAGTAAAAGAGATTTTTATTCTCAACTATTAATAATAAATTGGTACCGAATTAGCAGAAAAGTTGGTGTTAAAACCATTCTGGTAAATCTGGAATAACAATCCGTATAAATTATTTTAATCATATGAGAATCATTTACCGTTATTTGCTTGACCATATCCGAGGGGTCGAAAATATGGAGTTTTTGGCGAAACCATTAGCTGCGTTGACCTGTGTGGTGCTAATTGTTTTTGTGGCATGGTTTGCACATTTTGTTACACGGAAGATCTTTTTGGCGATTGTGCAGCGTATTGCCAAGCGTACCAAAACAAGATGGGATGATATTTTAGTTGAAAACGGAGTTTTTAAAGGCCTGGCACATTTAGTTCCTGCATTTATACTGTATTATAGTGTCGATTTTTCGTATCCCGATATTCATCAGCAAGTGAGTGAACTGGCTCCCGAAGTGTACAAATCGTTATCGCAGGATTATTATTGGGGCCTTAGCGATTTGCTGACGAAAATATCGCGAATTTACTTTATTTCCATTATTGTTTTTGTGGCAAATTCAGTATTAAATGCTGCATTACAAATTTATAATACAACAGAATTTGCTCATAGTCGGCCGATAAAGGGCTATGTTCAGCTGGTAAAGATTTTTGTGTTTTTTATGGCTGGGATTCTGCTAATTGCTGCTTTGCTGGGAAAAGATCCAACAGCTCTTTTAGCCGGATTGGGAGCTATTGCTGCAGTTTTGCTGTTGGTTTTCCGCGATACCATACTTGGTTTTGTGGCTTCTATTCAGCTGTCGGCAAACGATATGGTAAAAATTGGCGATTGGATTCAAATGGATGGGCACAATGCCGACGGAACCGTTATTGATATAACTTTAAATACGGTAAAAGTTCAGAACTGGGATAAAACCATTACTACAATTCCGACATACGCGCTGGTTTCCGAGTCGTTCTATAACTGGAAAGGTATGGAAGAAGCCGGGGGCCGCCGTATAAAACGCTCGGTTGCCATCGATACCAATACCATTAAGTTTTGCGATACGGAAATGTTGGAGCGTTTCGAAAAGTTCGATCTTATCCGGTCGTACATTCAGGAAAAGGAAAAAGAACTGAAAGAATACAACAAAGGAAAGAACCTGGCCGAGGAAGATTATATAAGTGGCCGACATCAAACCAATGTTGGTATTTTCAGGAAGTATCTGGAAGTGTATCTTCGCCAGCATCCAAAAATAAAACAGGATCTTACCTTTTTGGTGCGCCAGTTGCAACCGGTAGGCAAAGGGTTACCCATCGAAATTTATGTATTTAGCAGCGATCAGGAATGGGCAAATTATGAAAGTATTCAGTCCGATATTTTCGACCATATTTTTGCAGTTATTCCCGAGTTCGAGTTGAGGGTATTTCAAGAGCCTTCAGGCGCTGACATTGAAAAGATTGCCCGTCGGTAGTTGCTGTGTATAATGCGCTGGAATTTACTTCTTTAAGAAAATAAGTTTCTTCCAATCTGTAAGCGATAATATGTTTTAAAGCATCAGAGATTAGTGATTGTAAATTTTACCTACATTTGTGCTATAATTTGAAACTAACTCAGAAGATTTGAAACATGAAGTCGAATGAATTTTTAGAGGAGAAACCAGCCGAAATTGATGAGCTGGATGAAAAGATATTAAAGCTGATTACAAAAAATGCTCGAATACCTTTCTTAGAAGTTGCCCGTGAATGTGGAGTTTCGGGGGCTGCTATTCATCAGCGTGTTCAGCGCTTGTTAAATATCGGTGTTGTACATGGAAGTGAATTTGTTGTTAGTCCGCAAAAACTGGGGTACACCACATGCGCTTACATGGGAATTTATCTCGACAAAGCAAAGTACCACACTCAGGTTGCCGAAGCTTTGAGAAATATTCCGGAAGTAGTTGAGTGTCATTATACAACAGGGGCCTATGCCATTTTTGTTAAGATACAAACTAAAACAAACAAGCATTTAAAACGCTTGATTGACGAGCAATTGCAGGATATTGAGGGAATTGCCCGCACCGAAACATTTATTTCTTTGGAACAGGACTTTAAACGACAAGTACCTATAAAATAAAAAAAGGCCGGTTAAAACCGGCCTTTTTTATGCATCAACGTGTTATATCTTAATCTTCTGAGTAAACAAAGTTATACGATTCGTCGTGTTGGCTAATATCCAAACCTACTTTCTCGCCATGAGGAGAAATTCGCATCGGAACAATCATATCTGTTATTTTGTACATTAACATTGAACCTCCGAAAGTGAAAACTCCAACAATAACCAGTGCCAGTAAATGATACAGGAAAGTGGTGATTTCTCCATGAATTAATCCCACTTCGTTTGCAAATACTGCAGTAAAAATCATTCCGGTAATACCGCCCATACCGTGGGCAGGGAAAACATCCAGTGTATCATCAAGTTTCGATTTTGTGCGAAGTGTAATGGCGTAGTTGCTTATAATCGCGGCAATAACACCAATAAATATACTCGACCCAACATTTACAAACCCGGCAGCAGGTGTAATAGCAACCAAGCCTACAACAAGTCCGATAGCTGCACCAACTGCAGATGGTTTTTTACCTTGTGCAGCATCAAAAAATATCCAGGTTAACATGGCAGCTGCAGAAGCTGTATTGGTATTTACCAGCGCTGATGCCGCAACAGAATCAGCAGCTAACGCAGAACCTGCGTTAAAACCAAACCAGCCAAACCAGAGCATTCCGGCACCCAATAAAATGTAAGGAATGTTTGCCGGTTTAATTTCTTTGTTGGCGTCTTTCCTTCTTCCAAGAAAAATCGCTCCAGCTAAAGCCGCAAAACCTGCCGACATATGTACTACAGTTCCACCCGCAAAGTCAAGTACTCCCCAGTTACGAAGAAACCCGTTCGGGTGCCATGTCCAGTGTGCCAGCGGAGCATAAATAAATAATATAAAAAGTACCATAAACAACATATAGGCTCTAAAGCGTACTCTTCCGGCAAACGATCCGGTAATAAGAGCTGGTGTAATTATGGCAAATTTTAACTGAAACATGGCAAATATTGCAAACGGGAAAGTGGGCGAAAAATCCGGGTTGGTTCCACCGCCAACACCCCGAAACATAAAATAGGTTAGCGGGTTGCCAAACAGACCAAAGCCTTCGCCTCCAATACTGTCGCCAAATGCAATACTAAACCCAACTACCACCCATAGCACACTTACAATTCCCATGGCAATAAAACTTTGCAGCATTGTAGAAATAATATTTCTCGATTGCGTCATTCCTCCGTAAAAGAATGCTAGTCCCGGAGTCATTAACAATACTAAACCTGTTGCTGTTAGCATCCAGGCCGTATCTCCGGAATCTAAATTGGTTGTGTCTATCTCACCAATACCCGTGGGAATGATCACTCCTAAAGCGGCTACAATTACCAATAAGGCCAGAATAAACCACCAACTTGTTGAATTTTTCATGTTTATAAATTTTAAGGTTACTTTTTTAAGTCTGCACAGCACATATCAACCCAGTATCTTCTATTGAGATTGAGCAATTTCGTACTACTAAATAAAAGCTGTCTATAACTGTTTTAGATTTTTATTGCTGTCTGTTTTGTTAAAAATCTTTCATAAAAGTATTAATTCATATTGTAAATGAGGTTTTAACTAGAATAATGAAAGTAAAAAAGCTTTTAAATTAATAAAATGATAATATTATTCTGTTTTTTGTGAGTATGGGCCTCTTTGTTGTTATTTTGTTACTATATTGTGTTTGTGCTAACTTTACTTTGAAATAATGTTAGTTTTTTGATATTTTTGTGGAAAATTGTTAGAGATGACTTTGAGGAATAATTTAGACGACTGGGATTTAAAAATTCTGGATATAATTACCAAGAACGCAAGAATACCTTTTAAAGATGTTGCGAAAGAAGTGGGTATTTCACGTGCAGCTGTACACCAACGAGTTAACCGGATGGTTGATTTGGAAGTGATTGTTGGATCGGGCTATCACATTAATCCCAAAAAGGTTGATTTTAAAACCTGTACTTATATTGGTATTTACCTCGAAAAAGGAGGTCTGTTTAGCGACGTGGTAAAAGGTTTGGAAGAAATCCCTGAGATTGTTGAGTGTCATTACACCACCGGAGCATACGCCATTTTTGTTAAAGTTTATGCAAAGGATAACGAGCACTTAAAAAATATATTGAGTAGTAAAATCCAAAAAATCAATGGGGTAGCAAGTACCGAAACTTTTATTTCTCTAGAAGAGTCATTTAAACGTACTATTCCTGTTCAGGCCTGATTTCGTTGTCTGACTGCTTCGTAAATCATTAAAGCAGCAGATACCGAAACATTTAAGGATTCAATCTGTCCTAAGATTGGTATTCTTAATTGTTCATCAGCAAGTTTAAGAATCTGCGCAGAAACACCCGTGTCTTCTGATCCCATAACAATGGCCAGTGGCGATTTCATATCGGCATTACTGTAGAGTTTGTCGCCTTTTTCGGTGGCAGCAACTATTTTAATGCCCGAGTCTTTCAGAAACCGAACTGTGTGGTACAGATTGTTTGTTTTGCAGATTGGGATGTTATGGATGGCACCTGCCGATGTTTTTACAGCATCGGCGCCAATACGTGCCATGCCTTTTTCGGGAATAATAATGGCTTGCACCCCGGCACATTCGGCCGAGCGGGTAATGGCTCCGAAGTTACGAACATCGGTAATCTGGTCTAGAACAAGCAGGAGAGGAGTTTTTCCTTCTTCGTAAATCCCCGGAATTACTGTTTCAATATTATCAAACTCAATGGGTGAGATAAAGGCCAGAACTCCCTGGTGATTTTTTCGTGTAATACGATTAATTTTTTCGATAGGAACGTACTGAGCGCCAATCTCACTCTCTTTTATCAGTTGCTGGAGTTCGGAAATTAACTCGTTTCGCAAGCCTTTTTTTATAAGAATTTTGTCGATTGTTTTGCCTTTTTTTATGGCTTCAATAACCGCTCTTGTTCCAAACAGAAAATCCTCTTTATCTATTCCTTTTTGTCTCATCATTTTTTATTTACCAGGTTTTTTTAGCCTTCCAGTTTTCCAACTCTTCGTGGGCATTTTCCCAATCGAGCATACTTTCTTCCAGGTTCGATTTTAATTGTTCGTACTGCTCAAAAACCGAATGGTCGTTAATATTTTCGGGTTGAGCAAGAAGCTTGTCCATTTCTTCGATTTCTGTCTCCAGTTTCGCAATCTTTTCTTCGGCTTGGGCTACACTTTTCTCCATGCGCGAAATGGTGCGGTTTATCTCTTTCTTTTCATCGAAAGACAGCTCATTCTTTTCTTTTTCCGATGTTTCAATTTTTCCGGATCTTGCATTCTTTTTCTTACTTTCCAATTCTTTCATCGATTCCATTTTCTTTCGGTACAGAAAATCGAAAATGCCGCCCAGGTGTTGTTTGGCTTTTTTATTTCTGAATTCGTAAATGCAATTCACCAAACCATCTAGAAAATCGCGGTCGTGCGAAACTACAAGTACCGTTCCCGAGAAATTTGCCAGTGCGTTTTTCAAAATTTCTTTCGAGCGCATGTCGAGGTGGTTGGTCGGTTCGTCGAGAATTAGAAAGTTAACCGGTTCAAGCATCAAGCGAATCATTGCCAGTCGCGACTTTTCTCCGCCACTCAGTACTTTTACTTTTTTATCGATGTCTTCGCCGCGGAATAAAAAGGCGGCAAGAATATCTCTGATCTTAGTTCGTATATCGCCAACAGCAATTTCATCTATGGTTTCAAAAATCGTAAGTTCGCCATTTAACAGTTGCGCCTGGTTTTGAGCAAAGTAGCCAATTTTTACATTATGTCCCAGCTTCATAGAGCCGTTGTGCTCCAGTTCGTTCATTATAATCCGGGCAAGAGTAGTTTTGCCTTCTCCGTTACGGCCAACAAACGCTATTTTTTCACCATTTTCGATGGTGAGATTGATGTCGTCGAGCACATGCAACGAATCGTAATATTTGCTGATATGTTTGGCTTCAACCACAACACGTCCGGAACGAGGTGGCGGCGGAAAGCTGATTTTGAGAGCAGAGTTGTCTTCTTCTTCAATTTCAATCCGGTCCAGTTTTTCAAGCTGTTTTACACGCGATTGTACCTGCACCGCTTTTGATGATTTGTACCTGAAACGTTCAATAAACCGTTTGGTATCTTCAATCATTTTTTGCTGGTTGGTGTAGGCTGCCAAATTAATCTCACGCTGTTCGGCTTTCCATTCCATAAAGCGCGTGTAATTCATTTTCTGATCAGTAATTTTTCCCAGCGAAATTTCTATGGTGCGGTTACAAACGGCATCAAGAAATGCTTTATCGTGCGAAACCAGAATCACGGCTCCGCTGTATGTTTTCAAAAAATCTTCTAACCATTGTATCGATTCGATATCGAGGTGGTTGGTTGGCTCATCCAGTAAAAATACATCGGGTTTTTTCAGTAGCAATTTTGCCAGCTCAACACGCATACGCCAACCTCCGCTGAATTCTGAGGTCATCCGGTTGAAATCAGTTCTTTCGAAACCTAATCCCAGAAGTGTTTGTTCCAGCTCGGCTTCGTAGTTGTCGCCACCCAAAAGCTGGTAACGTTCGTTGTATTCGGTAACCTGATCGAGTTTCTTTAAATACTCCTCAGAATGATAATCTTCGCTTTCGGCAATTTCGTGGTTTAGATTTGCTATTTTCTTTTCAATAGCTAAAAGCTCCTCGAAAGCCTGCGTAACTTCATTTTTAAGTGTGCGCGTGTCCGAAACCTGCATTTGCTGAGGTAAATAACCAATGCTTGTTTCTTTAGGAATAGCAATTACGCCAGCAGTTGGTGTTTCAGTTCCTGTAATAATCTTAAGCAGCGTACTTTTTCCGGCACCGTTTTTACCAATCAGTCCAATTCTGTCTTTTGGATTAACCAGAAAACTGATTTCTTTAAATAGTTCGAAACCGCCAAAACTGAGATTTATTTTATCTATCGATATCATTCTATACAAAAATTGCCCAAAGATAATTATTTCGTACAGACGAGGGAGTACAAAAGCAGGAGTGAGATTTATTGATATTGCTTTGTTTACGATTGCCAAAAGTGATAGGGTTCTATTTGTGTTCTTTTATGGTTTATTTTGAGGTTTGTCTGCTAAATGACTATTTGCAGTAGTGCAAGGAATATAAAATAGAATACTATTAGGTGTTTTAATCTTTAATCTGTAACTTTGTAGAGTAATTTTAAAAGATAAATTATAAGGGTAGAATATGTATTTTGATTGGTTTATGTTTAGGGGTTTGTAAAACTATCAATCATCTTCAATAAAAGCGTCCATAAATGTTCTACCCTTTCTTCTGAAACTACAACCTATTTAATATATCGTTAGTTTTCAACTGCAAAAAAATAGAGCATCAAAAGAAAGAGCTTCAATTGATAGCTCTTTTTTGTTGTGTTATTAGGTTTGGTTTTTGTATCAGAAAGTGGTTTGCTCCGCCTCTGTTTCATGATCAAAATAATAAAAGGGCAAAGAATGATGAATCAACTACCTTTGTAGAATAAGTATCAATTTCTGAGATTCCCTTTTTTCTTTTATTGATGGGGATAATTAGAATCAAAAAGAAACATTGCGATACCCTATTTGATACAATATAGCCCCATAATCGATTGTTGTCCGGCTGCTTTACAAAGCATTTTCCATATCTTAGTAAGTTCAATAAGTTACTATGAAGGGAGGAAAGCATTTTAAAATAATAGGGGGCATATTGGGCTTACTTGTTTTATTTTTTTCGGTGGTTGTTCAGTCAACTGCGCAACCGTCTTATGTTTTTCTTCACCTTACAACAAAGGATGGGCTTTCAAATGGAAATGTTACCTCAATTCTGAAAGACAGTTATGGTTTTTTGTGGATTGGTACAGAATACGGACTGAACCGCTACGATGGTTACGAATTTAAAACATATACTACAGAAGCCAATTTGTCGAATTCCATACCGACGAATAATATTCAGGGAATACAGGAAGATGGCTTGGGTAACATTTGGATCGGTACCACCACCTATACGGTGTATAACCGCGATAAAGATAATTTCATGAACGATGTGCCCGGTTTTTTGCAAAAAATTGGGATTATTGTTGATAGCAATTACAGAATATACATCGATAAGGAGAAAGACTTATGGGTTTGGAGTGGGCAGCAACTTTATTTTTATGATACGCAAAAAAATGAATTGAAAACATTTAGCTTAAACCAGAGGCTGGATGAGGTTGCAACAGTTGAACTAAGTGATGACGGGAATAACTTATATGGTTTTTTAAAGCCAGGCCTTTTATGGCAAATAAACAAACAAACCGGCAGACAGCAAGTACTTGATGTCCCTGATGATTTTAATCCCCAATTCTATAATAAGCTTTATGCAGATTATAAGGGCGGTTTATGGATTTGGTCGGGTAGTACCGATGTGATTTTTTACAGGAAAACCCCAAAGGTTGCATGGGCCCGGTTGAAGCTAAGAGCAGAAGGTCAATCCAAGCGTATGTTACGTTTTATGGATGATAAAAATGGACATATATGGATTGGTACCGATCATAACGGGCTGCTCATTTATAATGTGGCCAGCGGAGAGATAACAAACTTGCAGGAAGATCAGAATACAAGTTCATCTATTGCCTCCAATCATATTGAATCTTTATACCGTGATGATAACGGCATTATATGGATAGGGCATAATAAAAATGGTATTTCGTATTATCACAATAGTTTACAGAGTATTGTAAATGTTGAGCAGGCAGATTGTGAGGACGTAAGCGTAATTCTTGAGGACCGGTACGGTAGAATATGGCTGGGTACCGATGGAAATGGATTATTTGTAAAAGATAAGAAAAAGGGGATCAGGCAGCTTGCAGTTCCGAAAAGTCCGATAGTATCGCTTCTGGAGGACAGGAAAGGACGAATATGGATTGGGACATATTTAGATGGACTTTACCGTTATGATAACGGAAAGGTTGACCGGTTTTCAACTGAAAACAGTGATCTGGCAGGCAATAATATATGGAATTTGAAAGAAGACCGGTACGGAAACCTGTGGATCGGTACTTTGGGGGGAGCCATACAGCTTTTGCGCAACGGGGAAGAGGATTTAAACTCAATGGAGATTGAGTGCGAAGGGATGCAGCATCCAATGGATATGTTTTATGATGGAGGCGATAAGTTATACATTGCAACAGTATACGGTCTGTATATTGTTGATATAAAAACAAATGATTGCAGTAGTTGCCTGGGAAATAAATCCGGTACACAGAATTTCAAACAAGGTTTAATAAGTTGTGTATACAAAGACAGCAAGGACAATATTTGGCTGGGGCACGCCGAAGGATTGAGCTTATGGGATGTAAAGAAAGATACCATCTATTATATCGATAAAACAAATGGCTTGCGCGACAACATTATTCGCGGTATTGTTGAAGATGATCATAAAAATCTATGGGTAACTACAAGTAATGGGCTTTCAGTAATTACTGCAGAAGAAGACAAACAAGGAATTTTAATGATTACCTGTAAAAACTTTACAGATGAAGATGGCCTTATTGATAATTATTTTAATAATCGTGCAATTTGTAAAGTCCGCAGTGGAGACATCTTTGTTGGTGGCACCGAAGGATATTCAATTGTTAATCCAAATAAAATGCTGGAGAAAAATCAACCTCCAGCTAAAGTTACTTTTACAGGATTGAGTGTGGGAATTGATCAGATAGTGGTCGATTCACTTTATAAAGGACGTAAATTGCTGGAACGTCCGATGGAGCTGACCCGTTCGCTGACATTTCGGTACACCGATAAGTTAATTCAGTTAAAATATACAACAGGCGATTTGTTATATCCCAATAAGGTAAGATACGCCTACCGAATGAAAGGACTACAGGAGCAGTGGCAAAACACTTCGGAAAACCGGATTGTGTTTTCGTCTTTAGCGCCAGGCGATTATAAACTTGAAATAAAAGCATGCAATAGTGATGGAGAATGGAGCAATCAGGTTTCTTATTTAAATATTAATGTAACTCCGCCATTTTATTTGTCTCGGTGGGCATGGGCTCTTTACATTTTATCTGTAATTACTCTTGTCGTTTATATTGTATACAGAAGCCGAAGGAGGCAAAAAATAAAGCTTGAAGCACAAAGAATGCAACTCGTACGTGAGCAGGAAACCAACCTTTCTGAAATGAAACTTCGGTTCTTTACCAATATCAGTCATGATATTCGTACTCCGCTTACGCTTATACTCACACCCTTGCAAACATTATTAAATGGTTCAATGGATGCCGGTTTGCGTAAAAAGCTTGAAATGATAAACAAAAGTGCCGAGCAGCTGCTGCACATCGTCAACACCTTGCTTGATTTCCGTAAACTTGATGCAGGAGGTGAGGTTTTGAGGAGTAAACAAGGAGATTTGGTGAGTTTTGTCAGTGAGTTGTGTTTCACATTTCAAGGTACTGCCGCCGAACGCCAAATTGAGTTTTCATTTGATAGTGAGTTAGAAGTGCTGACAACACAGTTCGATCCGGACAAAATAAGGAAGGTGATGTTGAATCTGCTTTCCAATGCTTTTAAATTTACTCCTGATGGGGGAGTTGTAACAGTAAGTATTTACCTGGAAGAAGATGTTGTCTGTTTATCTGTGGCAGACTCGGGAGAGGGAATTTTGGACAGTGAAAAGCCCCATGTTTTTGATCGGTTTTTCCAGTCTTTCCGGCACCCGGAAAAAACGGGAAGCGGAATTGGGTTGCATATTGTGAATGAATATGTCCGGATGCACGACGGTAGTATCACTGTTGAGGATAACAAACCTCGCGGGAGCAGATTTATAGTCAGAATTCCGGTTTCTAATGAAGATATTCAGGATGAGTTCTTCCTTGATACAACCGAGAATGAAGAACAGTTTGAACAGGAAGAGCTACAACGGACTCCGACCAACCCGGTATTACTGTTTGTGGATGATAACAGAGACTTTTGTGAGTTTATGGCCGATAGCCTTGCTGATGAATATACAGTGATACTGGCCTATAACGGACAAAACGCTCTGGAAAAGCTACAGGAGAATGATATATCAATAGTCGTGAGCGACGTAATGATGCCTGTAATGAGCGGAACTGAACTTTGTGAGAAAATAAAAACCAATATCCAATGGTCACATATTCCTGTGATTTTGTTAACCGCCCGTACTGCAGAAGAATATCTGTTGGAAGGGCTGAAATTGGGTGCTGATGATTATCTCACCAAACCCTTTAATTTCAATTTGTTAAAACTACGCATTCAAAAATTTCTTGAATGGACAGAGAAGTGCCATCTTTCCTTTAGCCAAAAAATGGATGTTTCTCCTTCCGAGATTACAATCACTTCGCTGGATGAACAATTGATAGAGAATGCTATTAAGGCAGTTGAAGAACACATTGACGATCCCGAATTTTCGGTTGAAGATCTTGGCGGTTTGGTTGGCCTCAGCAGGGGGCACTTGTATAAAAAATTAATGAGCATTACAGGTAAAGGGCCCGCCGAGTTTATTCGTACAATTCGTTTAAAACGTGGGCGCCAGCTTTTGGAGAAAAGTCAGCTGCATATATCCGAAATTGCCTACGCAGTGGGCTTCAATTCCCCTAAAAGATTCTCTGTTAACTTCAAGAATGAATTTGGTATCTCGCCTTCCGACTATCTGCGTGGATTAAATAGTTCCGAATAACACATTACCATCCCTCATAAAATACATGGCAGCCCTTCTGTGGATGTTGTCGGATCTAAATTAGCGGCTGATATTAAGCTGGTTAAAAGCTAATTCTAATAATCTAAATTTATGTTGTATGAAAAAAACGCGTAGTTTTTTAATATGGCGTGGGGCTACAATTAGGAGTCTTTATGTCATTTTATTAATGGTAATATGGGCCATTCCTTCCTTCGGACAAAATAGTGCGATTTCCGGCGTGGTAAAATCTCAGCGCGATGGAGAGTTTTTGCCTGGTGTTAGCATTGTTCTTAAGGGTACTGATCGTGGAACAGTTACTGATGCTGATGGAAAATATTCATTGGGAGATGTTCCCGGAGATGGTGTTCTCATTTTTTCTTTCGTGGGGATGAAAAAGACCGAAATAGAGGTTGATGGAAGAAGTAAAATTGATGTTATACTGGAAGATGATGCTATTGGACTGGAAGAAGTAGTTGTTTTTGTTGGCTATGGTTGGGAAAAACGCAAAAACGTTACCGGGGCAGTATCATCTGTTAACGCCGATGAAATCAGTCAATCGCAGTCGGTAACTCTTGAGCAGTCGCTTCAGGGGCGTATCCCGGGGATGATGGTAACACAATCATCAGGACAGCCCGGAGGAGGAGCCGCCGTGCAAATTCGCGGGATTACGGGTTTTGGTAGTTCTGGCCCCTTGTATGTACTGGATGGAGTGCAACTACAAGGAATTGCCGGGGTTGGAGGTGGCACTAACCCGCTGGCCGGTATAAACCCTTCGGATATTGAGTCGGTTGATGTTTTAAAAGATGCGTCTGCCACAGCCATTTACGGTTCAAAAGGTACCGATGGGGTTATTATTATTACAACTAAAAGAGGTCGGATAGCCCCCCCTAAAATTACCTATGAATTTTCCGCAGGTACCCAACAACTAGCAGAAAAATTACCGGTGATGAACCTAAGAGAATTTGCGACTTTTGTAAACGAGCGAAATGCTGGTATTGGCTGGGGATTCGACGAAAGGCCTGAGCTGGCTAATCCTGAATACCTTGGTGAAGGTACCGATTGGCAGGATGTTCTTTTTCGAAACGCACCTACATCATCGCATACACTCACTGTAAGTGGGGGCGATACACGAACCCAATATATGCTATCGGGAGCTTACCAGAGCGAGGAAGGTATTGCATTGGGGTCGGATTTTGAACGGATTTCTTTGCGTTTAAACCTTGACAATAAAACAACTAATTGGCTAAAAATAGGTACCAGCCTGCAACTGGTAAATATTGATGAAAATATTAACAGCACCAATTCCAGTGTTATTAGGGCAGCTTTGGAGCAAACCCCTAATATAGCTGTGCAGAATAACGATGGCAGCTGGGGAGGTTCTGCCAGTACAGATGGTTGGGTCGCTCAAAAAGTTAACCCTTATGCAATTGCGTTAATCAATAAAAATGAGGCCAACCGGAAGCAGGTTTTTGGTAACCTTTATGCCGAAATTACCTTTACCAAAGACCTGGTGTTACGCAACGAAGCTTCAGGGAACTTCACGATAGCCACTACAGATATTTTTAACCCAAGTTACAAAATGGGGAATTTGGAGCGACTTATAAGCGAAGGGATATCCCGCTTTAATGAAGGTGTTTATACATCTTTAAAGAATTACCTTACCTACTCTCATGAGTTTGCCGATATATACAGTTTAAAGGTAATGGCCGGACATGAGGCATCTTTGGATAAATCAGAAATGTTGGAAGCTTCACGTAAAAATTATCCGTCGAACAATGTGCAGGTTATTAATGGTGGCGACCCCACGACGGCAACAAACAAAGGTACGAAAGGCCATCGCTCCAACGAAGCGTTTTTTGGTCGCTTGAATTTTGGGTTAAATGATAAATACTTGTTTACCGGAAACATTCGCGAGGACGGGGCTTCTATATATGCCGAAGATAAGCGATGGATTATGTCGTATTCCGGTGCCCTGGCGTGGAAAATCAATAACGAGAATTTTTTGAAAGGAGTAAATGGGGTTAACGTATTGAAGCTTCGCCTGGGCTATGGGTTAACGAACAGGCAGGCGGGGCGTGATTACGCTTACACATCAACGCTGGCTACCGTGCCAACAGGTGTAAGTACTGTATCGCAACTTACCCAAAACATTGGAAACCCCGATTTGGAATGGGAACAAACGAAGAGCTCCAACATTGGGCTCGACGGAACATTTTTTAAGTGGCGGCTGAATTTTGCGGTTGATTTTTACCTGAAGAAAACGGACGGACTGGCCATGAGAACATCGTTGCCTATGTATTCAGGAACAACTACTGGCTATAGTCCCGGCTCATTGGACGCACCATGGGTAAACGTGGGGTCTATGGAAAATAAAGGATTTGATTTTAGGATCAGCTCCACCAATATCATGAAAAGGAATTTCACCTGGAAGACAGACCTGACAGTGTCGCGCAACATAAATAAAGTTGTAAAACTTAATGCAGATGGGGCACCTATTATGGGCCGATTCAGTAAGACGGTGGTTGGGAGATCAATCGGCGAATTTTACGGGTACATGGTTGATGGCGGCGTATTTGCATCTGCCATTGATGTTTTTGGTGATGAAGAAAATGGCATTAAACCCCACGCCAGACCATCAAAAAATGGCGAAATACTTCCATTTGCAAATGCCTCAGGAAGTATTTGGTATGGCGATCTTAAGTTTAAAGATTTGAATGGCGACGGAATAATTGATGAGAATGACCAAACGTATCTGGGTTCGCCAATTCCGAAAGTACAAATGGGGTTAAACAACACCTTTAATTATAAAAACTTCGATTTAACTGTGTTCTTAAGTGCAAGTATTGGCAATAAAGTATTTAATGAATTGCGTGTAACCGCTGAAAATCCACGTTCAAGTTATGGTTATTTCCGTGAGTTAAGCAATTATGCCAAACTAGAACTGATTGATCTGGAAGGATCAGATACAGATCCTTACAATGTTATTGTTACCAATCCTGACACAGATATTCCGGGAGTTCGAAATGACAATACAAACGACAACGTGAGGTTCTCGGACAAATTTATAGAAGACGGGTCTTTTTTAAGGTGCAAAAACATTTCATTGGGGTATACTTTCTCCGAGAATCTGCTGAAACGGATCCACATCGATGCTTTGCGGGTTTATGGAAACGTGACCAATGCTTTTACTATCACAAACTATTCAGGGATGGACCCCGAAGTTGGATCGTGGGATCCAATTAATGCCGGTATTGATAACGGATACTATCCTCAGGCCCGGAGGTTTACATTGGGTCTAAACATCACTTTGTCGAAATAATAAAACGAATGTTATGAAATTGAAATCAAAAATATTTTATCTGGCACTTCTTGTTGCCGGATTACTGGTCTCCTGCAGTAAAGATTTTCTAGATCGACCTCCACTATCAGAGATCAGTACGGAAAACTTCTATCAAACTACCTCTGATTTGAAACTGGCAACCGCTGCTTTATATGCCGGTGCGCCCTGGTCCGAATATACTTATACCAGTTATTTAACCATCGGCGATGTGATGAGTGGAAACATGGTGCTGGGATATAATGATGATGCTGTTCAGCTCAATACCTTTTCGGTTACTGGTTTAAACGGAACCGTAGTTGCCAATTGGAGAGGCATGTACAAGGTAATTGCCCATTGTAATGCCACTATTAACGCAATAAATGCAAAAACACCGGAATCTGTTCCCGAAGCAGATAAAAATGCGGCTCTTGCCGAAGCCAGGTTTATTCGTGCATATGCCTATTACAACCTGGGCTTGCTATGGGGCGACGTTCCTATCATCGAAGACAATACTGAACTAATTAGTTCACCTTTGGTTCCCCGTAACTTGTTGAATGACGTGTACCAGTTTATTGTAAACGATCTGACATTTGCCGCCCAAAATCTTCCTGAGGCAGTAGGTTTAGACTGGGAGCGCGGAAGGGTTACCACATGGTCTGCACAAGGCTTACTTGCCAAAGTGTATTTATCATGGTCAGGTTTAGATCCGCAAAGTATCGGCAACCGTGACCAGGAGCTTTTGAATAGTGCCAAATTATACGCGGGTAATGTTTGTAAAAACAGTGGACTGGAATTGATGGACAACTATGCCGACCTGTTCAAAACGGAGAACAATTACAACGACGAAGCGCTGTTTGCATTGCGTTGGGATCCCACCACCAGTGATTGGCTTCAGGGGAATATGTTGCAAATATATTCTCCGGGTGGTTCTGAAATTTCTGCCGACGGACAGGCCGGATGGTTTGGAATACGCCCCAGCTACGACATGTTTCAGCAATATTCGGTGGAAGATACTATCAGACGCAAAGCAACCTTTATGCTAAAGGGCGATTTTTATCCGGAGTTAAACGCTGCCGCCGGCGGATATACTTTTACTGGCGAATCCGGAATGAAGAAACACATCATTGGTACGAAAAAAGACAACAATGTCCCAATCATGACATTGTTTTCTTCTGCCGAGCATAATGCCTTGCTACGACTTGCTGATGTTTACCTGGTTTACGCCGAAGCAATTCTGGGAAACAACAGTTCAACTGCAGATGCAGATGCTTTGATGTATTTTAATAAAGTTCGTGAAAGAGCGGGGCTTCAGCCTCTCAACTCGATTGATGCCGATATTTTGCTTAAAGAACGAAGGGTTGAATTGGCTGCAGAAAGTCAGTATTGGGGGGATTTAGTAAGTCTTTCGTACTACAATCCCCAGAAAGCAATCAGCCTTCTGAATGAAGGAGAGCGTGTGACTTTTTCGTATAATGATCGCGTTGCTGAGCCGGAGGATCCATTTGGAGTTATTACACCGGCTACAGCTAATTCATTCAGGCTCCCGATTCCATCAATTGAAATAACGGCTAACCCAATGTTGTTAGACGCTCCTGTACCTTATTTTTAGTATAAAAGAAAAAAATAGCAACAATGAAAAATAGATTATATAACTACACCTATTACTGGCAGCTAATATTTTTAGTCGCAGTGATCTTATTGGGATCGGCTTGCCAGGACGAACAAATGGACCCACCGGTTATTACTGGTGTGATAAATTATGAAGCTGCTCCCAACGATACCGTTGTTACAACGATACAGACCGGCCAATGGGTTGTTTTGTTGGGAAAAAACCTGAGCACCGTTAGCCAGGTAAATTTTGGCTCAGTACCTGCTACAATTAACACAGCGCTTTTTGCCGATGGAAGCCTTGTAGTGCAATTGCCTGATATCCCGTTTGAGTTAGTTCCGGCAGACGAGCTAAATATTGTAACCGCAATCAGTGAAGGGGGGATGGCTTCATTCAATATTAATATTACCGGCGAACCATTGATTACGCGTGTGAGGAATAATGAAGCTTCTCCAAATGACACGCTTATCAATGTTATTTATCCTGGTAGTGAAATAAACTTGATAGGATTTAATCTTGAAGGGGCTACAGAAATAGCATTCCAGGGAATTGCTGCCGATTTAAGCAAAGTGGTTTATACCGATACAAGCGCCATTGTGCCGGTTCCTGCCGATCTTTCGGGGTCCAATGCTTCATTGGCAAACACTATTACTTATACTACCGACATTGGGGTAATTAATTTCTCAATCAAAATTGTTGGTCCTCCGGTAATCTCATCTATTTCATTAGAGGTGCCTCAGGAAGGAGATATGGTTTCCATTTACGGATATAACTTTGTGTCTATTGAAAGCCTGATTTTTGCCGGCACTGAGATCACCGAGTACGAAGTGTCAGCAGATGAGTCTTCTCTGAGCTTTGTTGCACCGGCATTAACTCAAGGCGGACCGGCTGAGATAACAACACCGGGAGGAGCATTTGCAACACCTTATAATGTAAAAGATGTTATGACAGGAGCACTATCCAACTTCGAATGGGACGGTGTTTTTAACTGGGATTGGTGGGCCGCCACCCTGGCCGTTGAGGATGCTTCCTTGAATGAGGGGTGGATCAATGTATTTCCTGAGTTTGCTGGTAATGGTGGTATTTTTCTTGTCATGAAAACCGGATTTATTCCTAGTGGTGGAGGTGCCGAATGGGAAACAGCAGTCCGTATCCCGGAGGTAGAGTGGCTACCGCCAGCAAACATTGCGGATCCTGTGGATAGTTGGGCACTTAAGTTTGAAATGAATGTTCCGCAGGCATGGAACGGTAGTGCTTTGGTTTTTAAAACAGAGAGTGAGGATTATGTGGCGAGGTATGAACCATGGCAAGTTTCTGCAAACAAAACAGTTGACTTTGCTACCCCTGGTTGGGAAACGGTTGTTATCCCATTATCGATGTTCCGTGGCAACGACTCAACGCTGGGTGAGGGTAAAGGGGATCCGGTAACAAGCTTAAGTCAATTGCTTGGCGATGACGGAAAAGGAAGCTTGAGGATTTATCCGCATAATTATGGTGCAGATGAATCCAAGACAATTTTCTTTGGAGCTTTTGATAATTTCAGGGTGGTACGACAATAGTATCTTTTGTTGTGGGCAGGCAGGATACTCCTGTTTGTCCGCAGCTTTTTTTTTATTAATCTGTTGGGGCAAAAGCCTCAACAGGTTTATATTCATAAATTGTTTAATAATTTTTATTTTAAAATGATGTTTAGATTGTTTCAGAAAGCTTTAATTTTTCTTAGTGTAGTTTTGTTTTTTGTTTCCTGCGATGATACAGAACAGGTGGATCCCATCCTTACGGTTTCTGTGAGTGAGGTGAATTTTGAAGCAGAAGGCGGGCAGTCATCGATAATAATAGAATGCAACGGCTCCTGGAGTACAAGCAATTCTGTGTCGTGGTTGCAGTTAAGTCAACTTTCAGGGAGTGACGGAAGCACTTCAATTGATTTAACGACCACTGGTAACAGCACTGGGGCAACTCGCTCGACTACCTTGGTTATTAGTTCTTCAAACGGCCAATCTCGCCGGATTCCAGTATCGCAGTCTAGCCGGATATTCCCATCTTACAATACGTCACCTCAGGCACCGGATGCAACAGGAATGAATAGTACAGCAGTAGAGCTTGCAGCCAAAATCAAATTAGGCTGGAATATCGGCAACACCATGGAAGCTCCCGGAGTAACAGGGTGGGGTAATCCTGTCATCACGGAGGATTATGTAAAAGCTGTAAAACAACAAGGATTTAATGCTATCCGAATCCCTTGTGCCTGGGACTGGGATTGGAGAGAGGATCACTCTTACGCCGGGGATAATATCCATATTGAAGATTACAAGACAGCCCGCATTAAATCAGAATGGCTTAACCGGGTAAAAGAAGTGGTCGGCTATTGTGTTAATAACGATATGTACGTACTTCTGAATATTCATTATGATGGTGGTTGGCTTGAGCATAATTGTAAACCGGAGAAAAAGGATTTGGTAAATGCCAAACAAAAAGCTTATTGGGAGCAGATTGCAACAGTTATGCGTGATTTCGATGAGCACCTGATGTTTGCCAGTGCCAATGAACCGGCTGTAAATACTGAAGAAGAGATGGAAGTGCTTCACTCTTATCATCAAACGTTCATTAATGCAGTCCGCTCTACCGGTGGAAGAAATAGCTACAGGGTGCTTGTAGTTCAGGGGCCAAGTACGAATATTGAAAAAAGTAATGATTTGATGGACATGCCTTCGGATGAGATTGAAGGCCGTTTGATGGCTGAAGTACATTTTTACAATCCTTCTCAATTCTGCATATTGAATGAAGATGTAAGTTGGGGTAAAATGGCTTATTACTGGGGCAAGGATTATCATTCTGATATTGAGCCTGAACGCAATGCTACATACGGGGAAGAGGATGAAGTAGATCAGTCGTTTAGTTTGGCAAAGAGCAAGTTTGTAGATAAGGGTATCCCGGTAATCATGGGGGAGTATGGCGCTTACAGGAGGGGTAATACCGAGAATGTGCCTAAAGAATTGGAGAAACACAACAATTCAGTGGATCATTGGATTACTTATGTAACAAGTAAAGCATTAGAAAATGGCTTAATTCCATTCTGGTGGGATACAGGTGTTGTCATTGATCGATCAGATTACACTGTAAAAGATCAGCGCACTCTTGATGCTATCATGGCAGGAGCAAACCAATAAAAATTAACAAGATTATAAATCATCATAGTATTGAAAATGAGTTTGGAAAGTACAATTGAAATTTTCAACATGAAGTCCTGAACTGATGAATTTAAGTCTTCAATTTCAAAGCAGAAAAATCAACTAAATGGTGCTTTTGAAATAAAATAACAAGTATTTATAATGAAAAAAATAACCTATTCCTTTGCCTTGTTTTTGCTGGCAGTTCTTTTTATTTTCAACTGCAATGCTACAACTAAACCGAAAGTGTATCAGTTGGAATCGCCCGACAGGCAGATTGTTTTGCACGTGCAAGCTGGTGCTGATTTGTCCTGGACATTGATAAATGCCGGCGAAACTGTACTGGCTCCTTCACCAATTTCGCTTCAATTATCAGACGGAACAGTTTTGGGCCGAAATGTACAGGTTAAATCAGTCAAAAGGATTTCAGTCAACGAAGAACTAAAAGCAATCAATTACCGGAAGGATAGCATCACTGATAACTACAATCAGTTGACAATAAGCTGTAAAGGCGATTTTGGCGTCATTTTCAGAGCTTACAACGATGGAGTGGCCTATCGTTTCTTTTCTTCAAAAAAAGAAGGTATCGTCATTGCCAATGAAGAAACCAATTTTAACTTCAAAACAGACCATGAGGTCTGGATACCTTACGTGCGCGATTTGAGGGAAGGAAATCTATTTGAATCGGCATTCGAAGCGGTGTACGACCATATTCCTTTGTCTCGTTTTAAAGCAGATTCGTTGGCGATTCTGCCTCTTTTGGTTGATTTAGGGAATCAGAAAAAAGCCATGCTCATGGAAACTGACCTGAAGGATTATCCGGGGATGTATTACAAAATAAATGGCCCTGAAAAATTTGGTGTTCATGGTATTTTCCCAAAATATCCTTTGACGGGACGGGTAGGTGGATTTGACGACCTTAATTTTATGGTCGATCAAAGAGCTGATTTTATTGCTAAAACGACTGCTCCCCGCCAGTTTCCATGGAGGATCGTTTTCCTTAGCGATAACGACAAACAATTGGCCGATAATGATATGGTTCAACGGTTGGCTGCACCATCCCGCATTGCTGATGTCTCATGGATCAAGCCCGGCAAAGTGGCATGGGACTGGTGGAACGACTGGAACATTTCACATGTCGATTTCCGGGCAGGGATAAATACCCCTACCTATAAATATTACATTGACTTCGCGTCGGAATACGGTGTGGAATATGTGGTGCTTGACCAAGGCTGGTACAATGGACACGATGTGATGACCCCCTCGGATAAGATAAACCTGAAGGAAATTCTGGACTATGCCAAAAGCAAGCATGTGGATATTATCCTTTGGGCAGCCTGGCACGAATTCAATATGGTGAAAGAGCAAGCGTTCGCCAAATATTCGGCAATGGGTGTCAAAGGTTTTAAGCTTGATTTTTTTGACCGCGACGATCAACTGGCGATGCGCTCTTGCTACGAGTTGGCAGAGATGGCTGCCCGCTATAAAATGATTCTCGATTATCATGGAATGAAACCCTCGGGCATACAGCGCACATGGCCAAACGTACTGAATTTCGAGGGCGTTAAAGGCATGGAAAACGTAAAATGGACAACCGACAACGTTCCGCCTTATGACGTAACACTTCCGTTTATGCGCATGATGACCGGCCCGATGGATTACACACCCGGTGCCATGCGCAATGCAACAAAGGCCAATTTTTACCCTTCCAATTCAATGCCAATGAGTCAGGGAACCCGCGTTCACCAGCTGGCTATGTTTGTGGTGTTCGAAGCGCCATTGCAAATGATGGCCGATAATCCGACAGCCTACCGAAAAGAATCGGAGTGCGCGCGGTTTATTGCCAAAACACCCACTGTATTCGACCAGACCGTTGTATGTGATGCGAAAGTTTCGGAATACATCGCTATTGCCCGTCGTAAAGGTGCTGACTGGTATGTTGGCGCAATGACCAATTGGGACAGCCGGTCGCTGACTATTGATCTTTCATTTTTACCTGAAGGAGAATACAATGCCAGAATATTTAGCGATGGGGTGAATGCTGATCGCGATGCCACCGATTACAAACGCGAAATTAAAATCGTTTCCACGAAAGATAAAATTGAAATGAACCTGGCGCCCGGTGGTGGATGGGCGGCACGATTTGAGAAATTGTAATACATCACATTCATGAGAAAAATTGTTTTAAGTATTGTACTTTGTTTATTTGTTGCGTTGGTTTCTGCGCAAATATCCTTGCCGAAAGTTTTTGGTGATAGTATGGTTTTGCAAAGAGATCTGGAAATTCCGGTTTGGGGGAATTCATCTCCAGAAGCAACTATAATAGCTGAGCTAGGAAATGCCAAAGCGACGACAAAAGCAGATAACGATGGAAAATGGATGCTTCGTTTACCGAAGTTCAAAGCCGGCGGCCCTTACACACTTAAAATTTATGAAAAGGGAAAACCGGCAGAGGGCATCGTGCTAAAAGGAATTCTTGTAGGCGATGTCTGGCTGGCTTCCGGGCAATCGAATATGGAATGGCAGGTGCAGCAGGCAAAAGATGCAGACCAGGAAATTGCTAACGCCAAATTCCCGCAAATACGTTTTCTTGTTGTTGATCACAGTAAAGAAATAAAGCTTCAGTCAGATATTTCATCAGGCAAGTGGGAAGTCTGCGACTCCGCTAATGTGAATGAGTTTTCAGCGGTTGCTTACTTTTTTTCCCGCAAAATTCATCGGGATCAAAACGTTCCGATAGGAATTGTTCAGAGCACCTGGGGCGGTACGCCTATCGAAGCCTGGACGAGTAGGGAGATGCTATTAACATCGCCCATCACCAGAGAAAGTACACTGGCAATGGATACCCTTACTCTGGATCGGAGAGACCTTGTAGCCGACAGCTTGAGCTGGGTACGCATTTGGGAAATTGTCTATAATCCGCAAAATAATGCCGACAAAATATTAACTGCTGCAGATTATGATGATGCCGACTGGACAGAAATTGATATGCCCAATGTGCTGAAAAATTTTGGGATAGGTAGTTATGAGGGAATGGTTTGGCTGCGGAAAAAGATAACGCTGCCTGAATCCTTTGCCGGAAAGGATCTTACCATTAGCCTTGGCCATCCGGAGATGACCTATTCGCTTTATTTCAATGGCAAGGAGATCTGCAAGAACATTTGGTATTCCGATTCCACTCATTCTTATACGATTCCGGCCAGCCTGGTGCAGCAAACAGGAGAAAATACGATTGCTGTGAGAATTGCCATGCTTTGGGGGAGTGGAGGTTTAAAACCTCCGGCTGATGGGCTTTATATTACAGATGGGGATTCCAGTATTTCTTTAGCCGGGAAATGGTTGTATCAGAAAGACCTTGAACCTTCTTTCCCGAAAATACTCAACTACCAATATTATCCCACCGTGCTTTTTAATAGCATGATAAATCCGCTTATTCCTTATGGCATTAAAGGATTTATTTGGTCCCAGGGCGAATCGAATGCAGCAGCGGCTTACGATTATCGTGAATTATTTCCCATGCTGATTAAAGATTGGAGGCAGCACTGGCAGCAGGGCAATCTTCCGTTTTTATTTGTTCAACTGGCTAATTACATGGAAAGAAATTCGCTTCCTTCCGAAAGTGAATGGGCTGAACTGAGAGAAGCGCAAACGATGACATTATCGCAACCCAATACAGGAATGGCTTGTGCTATTGATATTGGAGAAGCGGGCAGCATTCATCCTGTTAACAAGCAGGAGGTAGGTCGTCGGCTGGCACTCATTGCCAATAAAATGGTGTACCAACAAGATGGCGTGGCATCCAGCCCCATGTACAAAGATTTTCATAAGGAAGGAAACCGTATTCGCATCCGTTTTTCGAGTATTGGCTCAGCCCTTTCAACACAAGATGGAAAAGAAGTAACAGGCTTTGCAATTGCAGGAAGTGACAAGCAGTTCCATTGGGCAAATGCGATGATTGAAGGCAATGAAGTGATAGTTCATTCCGATAAAGTTGCCGAACCCGTAGCAGTACGCTATGCGTGGGCTGACAATCCTGAATGCAACTTGATAAATTCTGAAGGATTACCTGCAGTCCCGTTCAGAACAGACGATTGGAAAGGAATTCCTGAAAAGTAAAATGGAATTAAAATTTCTAAAATTAGACTTATGAAAAAGCGTTTAATCATACTCGCATGGTTGATATTGATGGGTGGTGTTCCATCGTTCCGGGCAAATGCCCAGTATCAGATTCCACAGAAGTTAAAGTGGTGGTACAACGACCGCTTTGGCATGTTCATTCACTTTGGTAGCTATTCGTATTTGGCGCATGGCGAATGGGCGTTCAGTATTGAAAACTGGAAGAAGGCTGATTATCAGCAGCAGGTTTCGCCTCATTTTAACCCGTCGGAATTCGATGCCAGCGAAATTGTTCAACTGGCAAAAGATGCCGGCATGAAGTACATTGTAATCACAGTCAAGCATCATGAAGGATTCAGTATGTGGGATACCAAAGTGAAAAGCTTTAAAGATGTTACGGGTAAAAAAATGTACAGCCTGCAGCGTTTCACTGCCTTTGGAAAACGGGACGTGTTGATGGAACTGAAAAAGGCATGTGATGCCGCCGGGATCAAATTTTGTCTCTATTATTCAATCCTCGACTGGGGGCATTCATCACAGGAGATTAACCATGTGGATGGTTCAACTTATTCGACCATGAAGTCGGACTCGGCGCGGACCGCTTACATCCGGGATATGAAAGCACAGCTCAAGGAGTTGATTGATCGCTATCATCCCGCCTCGCTGTGGTTTGATGGTGATTGGACCTACAATGCCGGCCAGCCCACTCCTGAAAAATGGTGGACGAAAACGGATGGAGTCGATTTGTATAACTACTTAACTGGACTTGATTCGAACCTGGTAGTTAACGAACGGGTTTGCCGCAGTTTTGGCCTGGGGGATTACGAATGTCCCGAGCAGGAAGTACCTGATGCGCCACGAAACCGCCAGTGGGAGACGTGCCAGACAATGAACAGAACCTGGGGCTACAATAAAAACGACAACGACTATAAATCAACCAAAAATCTGGTTTGGGAACTGGTGAAAGTGGTTTCACGGGATGGAAATTATTTGCTAAACATTGGTCCGAAGGGCGACGGGACTGTCCCGGAGCAAACGGCGGACATCCTAAAAGCAATTGGAAAATGGATGGATAGCTACAGCGAAAGTATTTACGGCACAACGCGCAGTCCGTTTGCGGCTGAACCCGAATGGGGTTTTTATACTAAAAAGGAAGGCAAATTGTTTGCTCATGTTTTTTCCTGTCCTCAGGATGGAATGCTTTTGATACCGGCAATTAAAAATTCCATTACAAAAATTTACCTGATGAATGATTCCGGGAGAGTGCTTGATTATTCGCTTGAAGATGGAAGTATCAGGATTTCGTTACCGGAGAATACCCCGAGCGACTACGATTCTGTGGTTGTTCTTGAGGTGGCTGGATTGCCTGAGGCTGCTAAATTTTAGAGCCAAAAGAAGCTTGGTTTTAAATTAATAATTGCCACTGGCTTTGCTACGGGGGTAGTTGTAGATTTTAATGGACATTTATTGCCCTCTGGACTGTACTTCTACCAATAAAAGGTTGGATACAGTGCAACAACACAAAAAATGATTCTTAGAAGAAGAACAAGTAAAATTTGATTATGAAAATAAAACAACTACTATTATTTATGTTCCTCCTCGCTACGGGAGCAGGGAACGTTATCGGCCAGAAAACCTATAAAAATCCGGTAATTACCGGTATGAACCCTGATCCAAGTATTTGCAGGGTAGGTGACGATTTTTATCTGGCAACTTCTACTTTTGAGTACTTCCCGGGAATACCTATTTACCACAGCAAGGATTTGGTTCTCTGGGATTTGATCGGCCACGCATTGGATAATAAGACAGGTTGTCCTTTAATGGGAGCCGGTTCATCAGGCGGTAATTATGCCCCGACATTACGCTATAACAACGGCACTTTTTACATCGCCTGCACCAATTATGGTGGTAAAGGTTCGCAAGGTGTGTTTTATGTTACGGCCACAAATCCTGCAGGCCCATGGTCCGATCCGGTTTGGATTGGCAATTGGTATGTTGATCCGTCAATGATGTTTGCCAACGACAGCATGTATTGGGTAAGTTCTGGGAATGATGGAAGTTTTATGGTCGGGACTTTCGATCCTGTTCAGGAAAAATTTATTAAACCATTACAAGTAGTAGCAACAGGCCAGGGTGGTTCGTCGCCTGAGGGGCCGCACATGTATAAAATTGGTGAATATTATTACCTGATGTCGGCCGAAGGAGGAACGGGGTACGAACATCGTGAAGTTATTCAGCGCAGCAAGTCGCCTTACGGTCCTTTTGAACCCAGTCCTTATAACCCGGTAATTTCCAATATGAATAATCCCGAAAGTCCATTTCAGGCCATTGGTCATGCTGATTTGGTACAATTACAAGACGGTTCCTGTTGGCTGGTTTGTTTGGGAATCAGGCCAAAAGGTGGGAGGTATCAACATTTAGGTCGAGAGACTTATTTGGCACCGGTAAAATGGACAGATGATGGCTGGCCCATTGGTGGCGATAACGGCGTTATGTTGGAAGAATTTACTGTACCGAATCTTCCCGAACACCAATGGGAAAAAAGCCCGGTACGTGACGATTTTAGCAGCCCAACGCTTGGTTTGCAATGGAATTTCCTTCGTAATCCTTACGAAGCCGATTGGTCGCTGACTGAGAAACCAGGTTATTTGAGACTAAACGGTTCAAAAGTGAGCTTGAAAGAAAAAGATTCACCTGCTTTTGTTGGTCGCAGACAACCCGACTTCAATATGGTGGCTTCGGTAAAAGTGAGTTTCAAACCTGTAGCCGGGAACGAAGAAGCCGGCTTGGTGGTACGTGGCAACGATACCAATTATCTCAGTTTGGCAATTACAATTCGCGATGGAAAAAGGGTGGCTCTTTTTAGAAAATACCTTCAGGATGAAGTAAGCCAGGAGGAATATACCGAAATACCGAGGGGCGATGTTGTTCTGAAAATTAGCGCCAACGAATTGGAATACAGGTTTTGGGTTCAGCCGAAAGGGAAAACACCTATTTTGGTTGGAACAGCAGCAACCAAGGATATTTCGACTGAAAAAATTAGCGGTTTTACAGGTGTTTTTATTGGAATGTACGCAACAGGAAATGGTAGTTCGAACACCAACCCGGCTGATTTCGATTGGTTTGATTATGAAGCTAATCCTGAGGATGTCCACTTTCTGGGAGACCTACAATTGGTTGAATAATAAGGAAAATGTGTTTAATTAATAAAATGAGGTAGATTATTGGATGTGATGTTCTGAATAATTCAATATAATATTAATATAATGAACAAAATAGTACTGGTTTACATATTTATTGGCCTCTTGGCATTCACATCATGTAAAAACAATCAAACGGTGGTTGACAACAGGATTCCTTTTGATTTCGATTGGAAGTTTGCCTTAAACGATCATCCTGGTGCCGAGCAGCCCGGTTTTGATGATTCGGGCTGGCGTGTACTGGACGTTCCGCATGATTTTAGTATCGAACAACCCTTCGACTCGGCCTACACCACCGGTGCAGGAGGCGGTTACACGTACTGTGGAATTGGCTGGTACCGAAAACAGTTTGTTACGGAAAAGGAGTATGCTGACAAGAAACTATGGATTTTGTTCGACGGCGTATACCGCAACAGCGAGGTATGGATTAATGGTCACTTCCTCGGAATTCGTCCTTATGGTTATTCTTCCTTTTATTATGAGCTCACACCCTATTTGAACCCGGTAGGCGAAAACAACCTGATTGCGGTTAAGGTAAATACTTCCGAACAGCCCAATTCTCGTTGGTACACGGGCTCGGGCATTTATCGGCATGTTTGGCTTGTGGCAAAAAATAAGCTGCACATCAACCAGTGGGGGGTGTTTGCCCGCACTGTTGAAGCCGACAAAAGCAGTGCCAGGGTTGATATTTCTATAGAAGTGAACAACGATAAAAATGCTGATCAGCCTTGTTTCGTGGTAACACGGTTTTTCGATTCTGAAGGTAAGCAGGTTGCCCAATCGGAAACCGATGTTGATGATAAAGCCGGTAAGCAGCAAACGATCGAACAAAGTATTCGGCTCGACAGTCCGGAATTGTGGTCCATCGAACAACCCAGCTTGTACCGCTTGCAGGTCGAAGTAAGGAGCGGTGATGAGGTGGTGGATAGCTACTCTACGGCTTTTGGTGTCAGGACTTTCCAATTCGACCCCAATAAGGGTTTTTCGCTTAACGGTAAGCATGTAAAACTAAAAGGAGTAAACAATCACCACGATGGCGGACCGTTGGGTGCTGCCGTTTTGGACTACACCCATAAACGGCAACTAACTATTTTAAAAGAAATGGGATGCAATGCCTTAAGAATGAGTCATAATCCGCCATCGCCCGAACTGCTTGCTTATGCTGACAGCCTGGGATTTGTGGTGATAGACGAGATTTTTGACGAGTGGATGGATGGCAAAACGGCTCACGGTTACGCCCCTCATTTTGAAGAATGGTACGAACGGGATGTGGCAAACTGGATTAGGCGCGACAGGAACCACGCATCGGTAATTGCGTGGAGCATTGGCAACGAATTGCGCGAACAATACAACAAGGAAAATGCGCAGAAAATTATTCCCATGCTGCTGGATGCCGCCAGGAAACACGACAGCACGCGTCCTTTCACATTGGCCTGCAACGAAATTGTAAACTTCAACTCCTTTGGTGTGCTTGATTTGCTCGATATTGTAGGGTACAACTACCAGGAAGCTTTTTATAAGGAAGACCATGAAAAATACCCCAGCCGGGTGATTTTTGGTTCAGAAACGGTGATGTACCCATACCACGATCACAAAGCTTGGCAAATGCGATCGTACCGGCAATGGCTCGATGGCCAGTTAGAGGATTATGTTGCTGGCGAATTCTTGTGGACAGGCTTCGACTATCTTGGCGAATCCGGTATTGGGCACGTGGGTACGGGCTTTGAGTTCTGGAAAACATGGCCCAACTGGCCCTGGCGTGGTGCCGATTGCGGCGTGATAGACATTTGCGGCAATCCAAAACCCGGCTATTGGTTCCGTAAAACGTTATGGAACGATGAGCCTATGGTTTATATCGCCGTACAAACCGATCCTTCTGCGCGTAAAAGAAACTTTGCTTCGTTTTGGAACTGGCCCAGGGTTGAAGCCCATTGGAACCACGAAACTGTTGGTGATACGCTGGCCGTTCATGTATATACTAATGTGCCTGATGTGGAATTAAAGCTAAACGGAAAATCGTTGGGCACCCGCAGTTGGGATCTGAAGAACGAGGCTTTCCTGTTTTGGGAAGTAGCTTATGAACCCGGAAAATTGGAAGCTGTTGGGAAGACAAATGATGGTAAAACCGTCACTTTTGCTGTGCAAACAGCTGGTGAACCTGCGAAAATAGTGCTCAGTCCTGATCGTCAGACGATTAATGCCAATAAACAGGATTTGAGCTATGTAACGGTTCAACTGCTCGATGCCAATGACGTTCCTGTACCGTTTGCCGACAATCTGATCGAGTTTGAAGTGAGCGGCGCCGGAAAGCTGTTGGCCGTAGGCAATGGCAACCAGCAAAGTCACACCCCTTTTAAAGGCGAAAAAATGGAAGCTTACCTGGGAAAATGCCTTGCTGTAATACAATCAACCGACAAGAAAGGAGAAATAAGCATTACAGCCAGAAGTAAGGGACTTCCGGAAGTAAGGGCTACGCTGATAGCAGAATAATTCCGGTACTTAAAACTATTTAGTTTTACCATAATGTTTTAGGTTTGTGTTTGGTAAATCAGTTTCAATTCAAATAAAACAGAAGGAATAGAGCGGTTCATCCAATAAAGACTGAATAAATGAATAAACTTAAGAGAACTTTAAAAATAGCAAGTCTGACTGCTATAGGCTGTACTTTGCTTATGTGTGCCCCCAAAAAATCCGAACAAAAAGTGAATGCTTACGAGCCAATCTGGGAATCGTTGGCGCAGCACAACACTGAACCGGAATGGTTTAAAGATGCCAAACTTGGGATTTATTTCCATTGGGGCATTTACTCAGTGCCCGCATACAGTTCCGAATGGTATCCGGCATGGATGTATTATACCAACCTTGAAGAGGGACACTGGGGTGCTGCTATTCGCGACCATCACGTAAAAACCTATGGCTCTGATTTTGATTATCATGATTTTATACCCATGTTCAAAGCCGAACATTTTAGTGCTGCACAGTGGGCTGATCTGTTTCAAAAAGCAGGAGCCAGATTTGCCGGCCTTGTTGTGCAACATCACGATGGTTTCGCCATGTGGGACAGCGATATAAATCCATGGAATGTTGCTGATATGGGGCCTGAAAAGGACGTTGCGGGGGAGCTTTTGTCGGAGCTGAAAAAGCGCGATATGCAAACGATCACGACCTTTCATCATGCCCGAAACCTGCAACGTTATGCCAACGACAGTGCCCATTGGGCCAATAGCGGTCAGGTTGGTTTTAATAGTCATTTCGCGTACGACCCGAATGGAATTACAAGTACTAAAGATGAAAAATTTAAATACCTGTACGGCAACATTCCCGCTGATGAGTTTTATGACCGTTGGCTGGGACAAGTGAACGAGGTCGTTGACAAATATGCGCCCGATATGATTTGGTTCGATTCGTGGTTGGATATGATCCCTGAAGAATATCGGCAAAAAATGGTGGCCCATCATTATAATACTGCAGTAAGCCGGGGCCAGGAACCGACAACTTTTTATAAGCAGGAAGACCTGCCTGACAGCGTTGCATTGGTTGATATTGAGCAGGGCGGAAAAACTGATATTTCGGAAAAATACTGGCTGACAGATATCACCATTAGTGATGGTAGCTGGTGTTATACCAATGGACTGAAATACAAAAAAGCCGATTTGATAATCCGAAATATGATTGATGTTTGGAGTAAAAAGGGAGTAGTACTTTTAAATGTTTCCCCGATGGTAAATGGCATCATTCCGCAAGAACAGCAAGACGTTTTAATAAGCATTGGTGAATGGATTAAGAACCACGAAGAAGCCGTTTACAATACACGCGTTCATTCAATTTTTGGCTACGGAATAGCTGAATTTGAGAAGGGACATTTTGGAGGACAATCAGCTACCATGAAATACACTAAGGATGATATCCGGTTTGCAAAATCGAAAAACGGAAATACCCTGTATATTTATTTATTGGGCTTGCCCGATCCGGATAAAGAAATCGAATTGGAACATGTATTTGAGACAAACCAGGGACAGGATATCTCAGGTGTTAGTGTGGTTGGAAGCGGCGTTGAGTTGAAATGGTCGGTCAGCGGAAAAAAATTAAGGGTAGCAACACCTAACGCAGAATCCATGGATGAAATTGCAACCGTTCTCAAAGTTGAGTTTATGTAGTATCAGCTGGGTACTTATTTGAAACATCGGGCCAGTTGTCCGGTAAACACCTTTTTTATGAAAAAAAACTTAAAACCAGGAATCAGGGAATGGATATCAATCTTTTGGGTTTTTATTCTTTTTATAGGCAGTGTAGATGCCCAAACAGCCATGATTAATGTTCAGGCAAGAAACACAACAAGTTTAAACGGGAAGTGGACAGTGATACTTGATCCTTCGGGGGCTGGTGACTACAGGCAAGTTTGGCAGGAAAGGAAACCTCAAAAGAAGACCGATTTTGTGGAATATTCGTTCGAAGGCGGGCCGCAACTTCGTGTGCCGGGAGATTTTAATTCCCAACTATGTGAGTTAACCTATTTAGAAGGAACTGTCTGGTATAAAAAACAAATCAACTATACTCTGAAGGCGGACAAGCGATTGTTCCTGCATTTTGGAGCAGTGAACTATTTAGTTGATGTCTATTTAAATGGCGAAAAAATTGGCAGCCACGAAGGCGGTTTTACACCCTTTCAATTTGAAATTACAGGGAAAGTAAAAGATGGCAGTAATACCATTATTGTTAAGGTTGATAACAAGCGTTTGGGCAATGGGCTGCCAGGCACAGGCTACGACTGGTTCAACTATGGCGGAATTACCCGAGATGTGGATTTGATCGAAACCAACGAAACGTTCATTGAAGACTACTTCATTCAGTTAAAAAAAGGGAGTTTGAATACGGTGTTGGGATGGGTTAAGTTGAACGGGAATAAGCTTAGGCAAAATGTGGTGGTTAAAATTCCTGAACTAAAACTGGAATATCGCACAAAAACGGATGAGACCGGTTTGGCGGGGCTTGAATTCAAGTCGGCATTTGAGCTTTGGTCGCCCGAAAATCCCAGGCTCTATAAAGTAATAGTTGAGGCTGAAAACGATAATGTTGCCGACGAAATTGGTTTCAGATGCATCGAAGTGCAGGGGAGTCAAGTGTTACTGAACAAACAACCATTTTTTATTAAGGCGGTAAATATACACGAGGAAAACCCGACAAAAGCTGCAAGAGCTTATTCAACAGAGGATGCTGAAATTTTGTTGAGTGCCGCTAAAGAATTGGGATGTAACCTGGTACGGCTAGCTCATTATCCTCACAGTGAAAATATGGTTCGACTGGCCGAACAAATGGGAATTATGGTTTGGGATGAATTACCCGTATATCAACATATTCAGTTTTCGGATAGTCTTGCTTCTCAAAAACTGGAGACTATGCTTAACGAAATGATTCGCCGCGACAAAAACCGTTGTGGGGTTGCTGTTTGGAGCCTTTCCAACGAGACTTATCCCGGAACACCAAACCGCAACGAAGCCCTGATTGAGCTTACACAGAAATGCCGGGCATTGGATTCCACCCGATTAATTGTACACGTAACAAATACGCAGAGTTATAACAACAACACTTTTAAGGTTTGGGATCCGCTCTATAATTATTCCGATTTGATCGCTCTCAATGAATATATCGGGTGGTACATTCCATGGCAGGGCAAGCCATCGGAAACACAATGGAATATTGCATTCCCCGACAAACCGGTTTTTATTTCTGAATTTGGCGGCGAGGCATTATTTGGCTGTAATGAAGGTCCTACTGACGAGGCCGCTTATTGGACGGAAGAATATCAGGCGAATATTTATAAAGATCAGATAGAAATGTTTAACACCATCCCGAATCTGTGTGGCCTTTGTCCCTGGTTGTTGTTCGACTACCGGTCGTTGGGTAGGATGAACCAGATGTATCAGAACGGCTACAACCGGAAAGGCTTGATATCGGAAAATGGAGATAAGAAGAAATCTTGGTATATTATGAACGAATATTATAAAACAAAATGAAAATGTTAGTTTTTAAAAAATTAGTCGTGGCATTGATTTGCGTAATTGCCACAATCGGTAGCCTTTCGGCGCAAGTTCAGGTAATTGACCTTTGGAACGGAAAGGCTCCCGGAGCCATTCAAAGTGATGAATTTAAACAGAATGTGGATACAACTGCAGGTTGGATCGATAAACATTCCATTGTTAAGCCTGACCTCTATTTTTATCCTGCTCCGGCGGAAAAGGCAACGGGTACGGCAGTTGTTATTTGTCCGGGAGGAGGCTATTCCGGATTGGCAATCCGGCATGAAGGCTTACAGGTTGCGCAGTGGTTTAACAGTGTGGGTATAACCGCTTTCGTATTAACATATCGTCAGCCCGACGATGCCATCATGGAAAACAAATCAATTGGCCCCCTACAGGATGGACAACGGGCAATACGCCTTGTTCGCCGCCATGCAAAGGAGTGGGGGATTAATCCTGAAAAGATTGGTATTATGGGCTTTTCTGCGGGGGGACACGTTGCATCCACAATTTCAACCCATTATAATGAGAAGGTGTATGACCCTGTAGATTCAACCAGTGCCCGGCCCAATTTCTCTTTGCTTATTTATCCGGTCATCTCGATGGATTCTACAATTACCCATTCGGGCTCGCGGGTGAATTTGCTTGGTAACAGTCCTGCGCCGGAACAGGTGATGCATTTTTCAAACGAGTTGCAGGTAAATGAGCAAACCCCACCGGCATTTGTCGTTCACTCGTTGGATGACGATGTTGTTCCGGTTCAAAACAGTATTAAATATGCATTAGCGATGAAGAAACACCATGTACCCTGCGAACTTCATATATACGAATCGGGAGGACACGGTTATGGAATGGCTCCCGGAGGAAGCACTCAATCTATGTGGCCTGAAGTCTGCCTTAAATGGCTTGACGCAAATCGTTTTTAAAAGCCTCGAATTCTGAAGAGTGAACTAATGCTTAAAGTACATCGGTTTTAAAATATTGAAAAAATAGCCATCCTTGTATAAATCATTATTTTAAGCTTTTTCTTGCTGATTGGGCCTGTTGCATGGATGTAGGAAAGACAGCACTCGTTGTCGGGGATTTTAAATCAGAATCCACGAATTGGTAGGGACGTGAATGAGCCGACGTTCCGTTGGAAATTGCATGAACATTAAAAATTCGTCAGAAACAAACAGTTTTGTTTCTGGCGCATTTTTGCATTATCAATACCGGGAAAATACACCCGGATACTATCTGGGAAACATTGTAGTACCCTGTGGGCTTTGTTGTCGTGTATTTTTGTGCTTGAATTCATTGAGATATAGAACAGACAGTAAGAAGAGGACTTAAAGGAGATCTTTAATGTGAGGACTGGCTGGTGTTCAATCAGGAATCGTTTCGCAAAATTTCAAATACCAAATAATTGATAATAATGTCTACTTTAAAAACAGGATTTGTTTCATTTTTCATTTCCGCGATGGCTCTTTGGGCTTCTGCTCAAAAACCTACGCCAGTTTACCTTGATGCAACCAAGCCCATAGAAGAACGGGTTGAAAGTGCACTTTCGTTGATGACTACCGAAGAAAAAGTGGCTTTGTGCCATGCGCAGTCAAAATTCAGCTCAAAAGGAGTTGCCCGGCTGGGGATCCCGGAAGTTTGGTCATCCGATGGATCTCATGGTATTAGTGACGAAAATGTTTGGGACGAATGGGGCGGGGCAGGATGGACCAATGACTCCTGTACTGCGTTTCCGGCGCTAACTGCTTTGGCTGCTACATTCAATCCCGACTTGTCCATGCTTTATGGAAAATCCATAGGAGAAGAAGCCCGGTACCGCAACAAAACAGTGTTGCTTGGACCCGGAGTAAACATTTACCGCACACCCCTAAACGGACGGAACTTTGAGTATATGGGAGAAGATCCTTACCTGGCATCGTGCATGGTTGTTCCATATGTTGAAGGAGTTCAGGCAAACGGTGTTGCTGCTTGTGTAAAACATTTTGCATTAAACAACCAGGAAATCTGCCGGGGCGAAATAAATGTAAACTTGAGCAACCGCGCCCTGCACGAAATTTATCTTCCGGCTTTTAAAGCGGCGGTGCTAGATGGTAAAGTTTGGTCGATTATGGGAGCCTACAACAAAGTGCGGGGCGAGCATTGCTGTCATAGTGACTTTTTACTGAATAAAATACTAAAGAATGACTGGCAGTTTGACGGCGTGGTGATCAGCGATTGGGGTGGTGTTCACAGCACCGACGAGGCCGTTAATAATGGTCTTGACATTGAAATGGGAACCTATACCAATGGTTTAACAACGCAGGGACATTTTCCATATTCAAGCTATTATCTGGCTGATTCCTTTCTGGAAGGACTTAAATCGGGAAAGTACGACAGTTTTGTACTTGATGATAAAGTGCGTCGCATCCTACGGATGATTTTCCGGACCACTATGAGTGCCAACCGTTCATTCGGGAAATTTGTATCGTCCGAACACAGCCAGGCAGCACGTAGAATTGCCGGCGAGGGAATCGTGCTTTTAAAAAATGATAATCAGTTTCTTCCCATGGCCGCCGGTAAATACAAAAAAATAGCTGTTATCGGGGAAAATGCTTCCCGCAGCCTGGTTGTAGGCGGAGGTTCCACTTCGCTAAAAGTGGCGTATGAAGTATCGCCTTTGCAAGGGTTGAAAGACAAATACGGCGAAGCCAACATTGTGTACAGCATGGGCTACGCATCCGGGCCTTCACTCTACGGTCGGGAAGAACCTTCGAAGCTAAATGCCGATTCACTGGTGAATGCAGCTATCGAAGTTGCCCGCAATGCCGATGTCGTGCTTTTTGTGGGCGGCCTCAACAAAAACTTTTTTCAGGACTGCGAAAGCGGCGACCGTAAGTCGCTCAACCTTCCTTTCGGACAGGATAAGCTGATTGAAGAGCTTCTCAAAGTGAATAAGAACACAGCTGTTGTGCTGCTTAGCGGAAATGCGGTTGCTATGCCGTGGGTGGACGAGGTTTCGGCGATTGTACAGGGATGGTACCTTGGTTCGGAAGCAGGAAATGCTTTGGCCGATATTATTTCAGGAGATGTGAATCCTTCGGGTAAACTCCCTATTTCGTTCTTGAAAAAACTGGAAGATATTGGCGCCCATTCATTTGATGAGCTTTGTTATCCGGGCGACAGCGTAAATGTTTATTATAAAGAAGATATTCTTGTGGGGTATCGCTGGTTGGATACCAAAAAAATTGAGCCTTTGTTTCCGTTTGGTTATGGTCTGAGTTATACCACCTTTGCATGGTCGAAACCATCTGTTGACAGAAGTGAGGTAAACGCCGACGGAACAATAACCGTATCGTTCACGTTGACCAACACCGGGAAAGTCGATGGGGCAGAAACAGCCCAGCTTTATGTAAGCAAGCCCAAGTCTGGAGTAACCCGTGCAGCCAAAGAGTTGAAGGCAGTCAAAAAAGTGTTTCTCAAAGCCGGAGAAAGCCAGTTGGTAACACTGAAAGTTCCGGTAAGCAGTTTTGCTTATTACAACGAACAGGAAAACGGCTGGGATGTGGAGCCGGGAAGCTATATGCTTTTGCTTGGAAATTCATCGCGTGATATAAAGGACAAATTAGCAGTGGATATTGATTGAGATCACTTGCCAATATAGAAAGACCGCAGGATTACGATTTACTTGATAGAATGTAGACAATAATGCTTCAGCATATAATAGAATGCATTTTCCCTTTATTCAGTATAAAAAGAAAAGCAGCTAAGAATTGTTCTTAACTGCTTTTTAAGTAGCGAGAGGCGGGCTTGAACCGCCGACCTCATGATTATGAATCATGCGCTCTAACCAGCTGAGCTACCTCGCCATTTGTTTTTCAAAAATGCGGTGCAAATATAGTATTTCTTTTTATTCCCGCTAACCATTTTCGTAATTTTTCGAAATAAATTTCTTCAGCCGATTTTAACTAGTTGTAAGTTACATTCTTATTAATTATATTGCCGAAAATCAAACTTATGACTAGTAAAGTAAAAATCAACCTGGAATATTTAATTAACTGTTCGCCGAAGGTACTTTATAACAGACTAAGCACTGCGTCGGGGTTAACCGAATGGTTTGCCGACGATGTTCGCGTTCGGGGGAAACGATATACGTTTATTTGGGACGGATCGGAGCAAACTGCAGAAATGACACTTCATAAAGAAAATCGTTTAGTAAGGTTTAACTGGGTAGATGAAGATGAGGATACGTATTTTGAATTTAAGATCGCGCGTGATGAGCTTACCAATGACGTTTCGCTTTTGATAACAGATTTCGCTGAAGAAGATGAAGTTGATGAAACCCGTGGTTTGTGGAATTCGCAAGTTGCTGATTTGAAACATGTATTAGGTTCCTGAATTGTTTATCCCCAACTATTGAGAGTTGTATTCCGGCGTCAATAACGTTTCTTAACCTTTTTTACTTTACTAATTCCTAAAATAACTTAGTTTTGTAAGCGTTTCCAGAATGAAAGAAAGTACATGAAACGTCTACACCTTTTTGTTATAAGATCTTTTCTAGGGCCATTCTTTATGACCTTTTTTATTGTGGTTTTTGTGCTGCTTATGCAGTTCCTGTGGAAGTACGTAGACGACCTGGTGGGTAAAGGGCTCGATTTTAAAGTGCTGGGCGAAATGATGTTTTACGCTTCGTTTGCTTTACTGCCATTGGCTTTTCCGCTGGCTATGCTACTGGCATCGATTATGACTTTTGGGGCACTGGGCGAAAATTACGAGCTGGTGGCAATGAAAGCTTCCGGGATTTCGCTTTTCAGAATTATGCGGCCATTAATAGTAATTGCAATACTAATTACCGGAATCGCTTTTTATTTTTCAAATAACATTCTTCCGAAAACAAACCTGAAATTCTCAACCCTCTTATACAGTGTGAAAAAGCAGCGGCCCGAGTTGGTTTTACAGGAAGGTGTTTTTACAAATGAAATAGATGGTTACAGCATTAAAGTTGGTAAACGTAATAATGATACAAAAATGCTGTACGATCTGCTGATATACGATCACACCAAAAATAAACCCAACGTAAGTGTTACGGTTGCCGACTCGGGATTATTACACATTACAGAAGATAAAAAATACATGGTGCTGAATCTGTATAGTGGAGAAACCTACGAGGAGCAGAATCAGAATTCGCGAAACAGCAAAAAAGACGAAACATACCCATACCGCCGCGATCGGTTTGAGGAGCAGATGATAAGGGTAAAAGTCCGCGATTTTGATTTTAACCGCCGCGATGAAAGTATTTTCAAGAATCAGTACCGCATGCTTACGATTGATCAGTTGGTGACTGCCGATGACAGTTTAACGGATGATTATTACGGCCGTTTGCGGAATTATGTGATGCAGATTAATATAAATCCGACAATTGCCCGGCGGATGTATAATTTGACTGCAAAAGCTGATTCGTTGAAACGCAATATTGAGGAAGTAAAAGCTGATTCGGTATTTGATTTTGATGCTTATTATTCAGGCCTTGATAAGTGGGTGCAGGCCGATATTGCCAAAAGTGCACTGGATAAGGCCCGAGGCAATATGCAACAGGTTAACATGTTTCAGAGCCAGCTTTATAATAAAAAGAAAACCTTGAATAAATATCGAATGGAGCGTCACCGGAAATTCACGCTGTCGATTGCCGTGCTCATTTTCTTTTTTATCGGGGCGCCGTTAGGAGCAATTATTCGAAAAGGAGGATTGGGAATGCCGGTTGTTGTATCGATTTTCCTGTTTATATTGTATTATATTGTTTCCATGAGTGGCGAAAAAACCGCGCGCGAAGATGTTTGGGCAATGTTTAACGGCATGTGGTTTTCTTCCTATATATTTCTACCCATTGGCGTTTGGTTAACGTATAAAGCAGCTACCGACTCAGCTATCATGACGGCTGAAACTTATACAAAGTTTTTTGCCCGTTTGGGACTTGGGAGGTTTTTCAAGAAAAAGAAATCAAACGATTAGGCGCGAATGAACATATTGCAGGTAACAAATAAGGTTCCGTTTCCAACCAGGGATGGTGGAGCCATAGCCTGTATGAATTTAACAAAAGGGTTTGCACAGCAGGGATGTAAGGTAACCGTGCTGGCGATGAACACCTTGAAACATCATGTTCATTTGGATGAAATTCCTGAAGAAATAAAGCAAATGGCAACATTTCGGTTGGTAGATGTTCCGGCTAAAATAAATGCGCTTGCTGCTTTGATAAATCTAATCTTTTCGCGAAAACCCTACAATGCTGTTCGTTTTATCGATGAGAACTTTAGTAAAGCGCTGGTTGATTTGTTAACCAAAAATCAATTTGATATTATTCAGTTAGAAGGACTTTATGTTTGTCCGTACATTCCGTTAATACGAAAGCATTCCAATGCAAAGGTGGTTTATCGTGCGCATAATGTGGAGTTTGAAATTTGGGAAAGAGCCGCAAAATTATCGCGAGGATTAAAGAAATTATACCTACAAAATCTTTCAAAAAGGATTAAAAGGTTTGAGATTGATTTGCTGAACACATACGATATATTAGTTCCGATTACTGCCCGAGATGGCAAGATGTTGGATTCGTTGGGAAACGTAAAAGACAAACAGGTTTCTCAAACCGGAATCGATTCATCGGTTGTTGTTCAGGATACATCCAGTTTGGAATTTCCATCGCTATTTCATATCGGATCGCTGGACTGGGCACCAAACCAGGAAGGTATTTTGTGGTTTATTGAAAACTGCTGGCATGAGATTCATAAAAAGTATCCTGATTTGCGATTTTATGTCGCCGGACGAAACGCACCACAATGGTTAATTCAAAAGCTAAATGTTGAAGGTGTAGTTTTTAAAGGAGAAGTTACCGATGCCTATCGGTTTATGAATTCGAAGGCAATTATGATTGTCCCACTTTTTTCAGGAAGCGGTATGCGAATAAAGATTATTGAAGGGATGGCACTTGGCAAAAGTATTGTGTCAACATCGTTAGGCGCAGAAGGAATTGATGTTGCTGATGGCGAAAATATTTTACTGGCTAACGATGCAACCGGCTTTGTTGAGGCTGTTACCGGCTTGCTTGAAGACGGCGACAGTTTTGAGCGTATTGGAAGGAATGCCACTCTTTTTATCCAGCAGAATTTTAATAATTTAGCGATATCGAAAAAGCTAATCGGATTTTACAAACAATACATTAAATGATCCTAAGCCTTTTATTCTGGGGGTTTTTATTCATATTGTTTTATACCTATGTGGGGTATGCACTTTTGCTGTGGTTTTTTGTGGCGATAAAGAAACTGTCCAGCCGATGTAATATCTCATCAAAAGACTATGGCTACGAGCCCGAAGTTTGTCTGTTTGTAACCGCTTTTAACGAGAAAGATTACATCAATCAGAAAGTAAACAATGCTTTTTCGCTTGATTATCCCAAAGAAAAAATTCAATATGTGTGGGTAACTGATGGCTCAGATGATGGGAGCCCTGAAATGTTAGAGCAAGTAAAGGAACTGGAAGTTTATCATCAGCCTGAACGACGTGGAAAAATGCACGCCATGAATCGGGGGATGAAATTTGTAAAAGCACCTATCGTGATTTTTTCCGACTCTAACACTGTTCTTGGAAAGGAATCCATTCGTGAGATTGTAGAGTGTTTTTGCAAGCCGGAGGTTGGTTGTGTGGCAGGGGAGAAGCGTATTGTGCAGAAAGACGAAGAAGCTGCGGCCGGTGCAGGTGAAGGTTTGTATTGGAAAATGGAATCGTGGATAAAACGAAAAGATTGGGAATTGAATTCGGCAGTTGGCGCAGTGGGTGAGCTATTTGCCATTCGCACTGACCTTTTCGAGGAGGTGGAACCTGATACTTTGCTTGATGATTTTGTTATCTCGTTGCGTATTGCCCAACGAGGATATAAAATTGCGTATGCTCCAAATGCTTATGCCGAGGAAACTGCTTCGTTGAATGTAAAAGAAGAGTTGAAACGTAAAGTTAGAATTGCTGCCGGAGGAATTCAAACCATCATACGATTGAAAGGACTGCTCAATCCATTTAAAAATGGCATTTTGAGCTGGCAGTATCTTTCGCACAAAGTTTTGCGTTGGGCTATTGCTCCGCCAGCTTTGTTCCTTTTATTTATTGTTAATTTTTTGTTGGTAGTGACTGCCAATAGTTGGGAGGCGAATAACTTTTATGCGCTGGTTTTATACCTGCAGCTTGTGTGTTACATGGCTGTCGGGCTTGGCTGGTATTTCGAAAACAAAAAGGTGCGGTTGAAAGCACTTTTTGTGCCCTACTATTTTGTAATGATTAATTATGCGTCTATTCTGGGTATTATTCGTTACGCAAAAGGCCGTCAGTCGGTAAACTGGGAAAAATCAAAAAGGGCAGGTTAGTTTTTATGGTTTATGATTAAGACCCTACACTCAGGCGGAAGGAGTTATCTCTACTCCATTGACTTCATTTTAGAATGAATTTCGAATGATGATTAACGAATGTAGAATTATGAAATGTGTTTCAATTCATTTGTATTTTCTTAAAAATCGTAATTCAAGAATCGTTAATCGAAATTTATCATTCTCGGCCAGCTTTTAGATTATAGAATAGTAGAGAATATTCATTACCTGTCTATTTTTAAACGCCAGTTACTATTTCTTTTTGTTCTCCTCCCAATAGCGTTTCTCGATTAGTTTACTTCGTTTAATGGTTTTTCGTATCCATTCCATTTTGAGTTCATCCTTTTCGTCAGCACTTAATTGCCAGTTCAGGTCTTTGCTGTCTCTCATTTTCATAGTAAGGTGATGTAAAATGATTGCAGCAGAAACCGATATATTAAAACTTTCGGTAAAACCATACATCGGAATCTTCAGGAATTCATCAGCTTCCTGCATAATTGTTTCTGTTATTCCCGGTAGTTCCGAGCCAAAAACCAATGCCGTTTTTCCTTTGGCAATATCAAAATCCTGTAATTCCAAATCGTTGTTATGCGGAGTGGTCGCAACAATTCGGTAACCTTGCTTTTTTAGGGTTTGTATGGTGTCAAGCGCATTATGTTCTTTACTATTGTATTTATGTAACGACAACCATTTTGAGGCTCCCATGGCAATTTCGCGATTTACCTGAAATTCGTTGCGGTCTTCTATAATATGTACATCCTGAATACCAAAACAATCGCAGGTGCGCAAAACTGCGCTAGCATTTTGTTTCTGATAAATGTCTTCCAAAACAATCGTAAGGTGTCTGGTGCGTTTGTTTAATACATTTTCAAAAAGCTCCAGTCGTTGTGGTGTAAGGTAACCGGAAAGGTATTCAAGAAGTTTTTTGTCCATTTTAGTTCAAGTTTGATGTCGTTAAAAGAAAAAGGGAAGCATTTGGCTTCCCTTTAATCAGTTTTTTTACCTACTCGTATTTCGTTACGATACAGCATCTGCTAATTCAGCACCAGCTTTAAATTTTACAACTTTTTTTGCTGGAATTGTAATTTCTTTTCCTGTTTGAGGATTTCTACCAGTTCTGGCACCACGTTCAGAAACAGAGAAAGAACCGAATCCAATAAGTGCAACACGGTCTCCAGCTTTAAGAGCGTCTGTAGTAGCACCTACAAATGCATCAAGAGCTTTTTTAGCATCAGCTTTACTAAGGCCTGCTTTTTCGGCCATCGCATCAAGTAATTGAGCTTTGTTCATAAGGCAAAATTTTAAATAATTAATTAAGTGATTGAAAATAAATAACTTAGTTCTATGTACTTTGTAAAGAATATTCTGAATCTATATACTTTTTCAAGGGTTAAAATTCGTCAAACATTCAGTAAAATCAAGCGTTTCAGAGAACTTTTTTAAGTTTTAGCTAAATTCATAAATATGTTTTAAAAAACCAAACCCTAGCACCCTTTTTTTTTGAGTAATTTCTGAAATTTTTGTCAAAAAGTGTTTTGTACTTTAAAAAAATAGTCTACTTTTGCACCGCATCTGGAGAGATGGCAGAGTGGTCGAATGCGGCGGTCTTGAAAACCGTTGTACCGCGAGGTACCGGGGGTTCGAATCCCTCTCTCTCCGCCAAAATCCATCGAAGTTTTTCGGTGGATTTTTTTTGCTCTAAACTGTTGATAACTATTCTTTATGTGCGGAAATCAACTCGCTCTTTTCTAGGGAAATACAGCTTTTGGGAATGTGTTTTGGCGGTTTGTGACAAAAGTGATGCTTCAAAATATCATTTTATATCCCAGATAAGGTCAAAAAAACAATATTTTACTCCTGCTTTAGTGTTACGTTTATTTTTTAATAGATGGTTAAAACCTTCAATTTATATCGAAGAAGGTTCTGCAAAGTTGGTTGACGGCAGTTAAAATTAGATGCAGCCATTTTGGTGTATGTATGCTTTAACAATAAAGAATGTTTATTGGAGTAAACAGATATAAATATTGAGTACACTTTTTTGTTCATTGCGAAATCCTTATGGGATGTTTGCAACAGGATAAAACAAAACTGGCCATTAAGAAAATGTAGGAACACTCTGAAAATGCAGTGGATATCTATCTTTGGGGGATAATTAAAAAATGTAAATCAGTTCTAAATTTTGTTAAATGCGTAATTTCTGATTTTCTTACATCTGTATATTTTTTAAATTCGTTCTCCGAAAAAATTAAAGATATTTTACTTGAAAACTGTCTCAATCAGTATTTTGTATTGTTTTCAGAGTGTTAATTATGAGAAATTTAGTTTTTATATTTTGCATTCTCGTCGTTGCATCAATAGCAAAAAACGGCTTTTGTAGAAAATCTACGGTGGTTTCCGGTTCTAAAAATGTACAGTTTCAATCTGAAAATCATGTCGGTACATTAGCTGAATTAATTTCAGAAACAACATATGATGTTTCTAATATTCTATCAGAGAAAAAAACTGAGAATAAATTAGTTGGAGCTAAAAATATTACTATTCTTCCAACAGCTGTTAAAAGTTGGAAAATACAAAATCAACTTCAACCTCTTATTTTTGATTTACCCCCTCCTTACTATGTTTAATAGCGATCCCTTACACGCTGATTTGTTGACATATATTGATGATTATAATTTAAATTAAAAGTTTGAATTACATCCGGGTTATGTATTAAGAGATCAATTTCGAGCAAAACCTATTTCAAAATCAGATACTAATATACTTGCAAAGCTGTGCGTATTGTCGCTTTGTTTTATTCTTCAATTATCTGTAATAGGGCTGTTTTAAGTTTCGACCTGACGTTTTGATATATACTGCGGATTAAAATTATGGAGGACGATTTATGAAAGATTTAAAAATTTACTTCAGTAGCTTTTTTATGCTGTTTCTTACTTCGATGGTAACAAGCAGTGCTTTTGCCAATTCTTTAAACAGCATTGAAATTTATACTCCCTACACCAAGGTTTCGGTTTCGCCCGGAAAAACTGTGAGTTATAAACTCGACATAATAAATAACGGAACACAAACCGTTAATAAGAATATTGTTATCAGTAACATGCCTCGTAGCTGGGATTATTCGCTTACGGCAGGCGGGCAGAACATTGAAAAACTTGCTATTCTTCCTGACAGTAAAAAGACTTTGGATTTGAAAGTTGAGATTCCTTTTAAAGTACGAAAAGGCAATTATACTTTCTATGCAAAAGCCGGAAATAGTGCCAGTTTACCCATTACCATTAATGTATCTTCGGCAGGGTCGAATGAGACGGAACTAAGTTGCGATCAGCGGAATATGGAAGGTACTTCGAAATCGAATTTTAGCTTTAGGGCTGTGTTGAAGAATAAAACTGCCTCGAAACAACAATACGCGTTAATGGCTAGTGCTCCACGTGGTTGGACTGTGGCTATAAAACCCAATAGCAGGCAAGCCACATCAACCGAGGTAGAGGCTAACGGAACAAAAAACATTTCTTACGATATTAAAGCGCCATCAGCAGTAAAAGCCGGAACCTATAAAATACCGGTAAAAGTGGTGTCGGGGAGCACCTCTGCTTCGCTTGAATTCGAAGTGGTTATAACCGGAACTTACGAATTGGAATTTGGAACGCCATCGGGATTGCAAAGTGCAAAGATGACGGCCGGAGATGAAAAAAGGGTAGAATTAGTTGTTAATAATAAGGGCACTACTGAACTTGAAAATATAGAATTAAGTGCCAGTAAACCACGGAACTGGGAGGTGACATTCGAACCTAAAAAAATTGCAAAACTGGGACCGGGAAAAAGTGAAACGGTTTATGCTACCATAAAGGCCGATAAAAAAGCTATTCCGGGAGATTATGTGAGCAAAATTACAGCAAAAACACCGGAAGTGAATGAGACGCTTTCTTTTAGAGTAATGGTGAAAACTCCAATGTTGATGGGGTGGTTGGGTGTAATTATTATTTTGCTGGCTCTGGGGGGTGTTGCATTCTTATTTAAAAAATATGGAAGGAGGTAAACTGTGGCTGAACCAATTATTCAACTGGTTAATTTAACCAAAAAGTATGGAGATTTTACGGCCGTTAACCGGCTGGATCTGAGTGTAGGGAAGGGAGAAATCTTTGGTTTGCTGGGGCCGAACGGAGCCGGAAAATCGACTTCAATTTTAATGATGTTGGGACTCACTGAGCCTAGCTCTGGAGAGGTGTATGTTTGTGGAATCAATTCAACGACTCATCCAATTGAGGTAAAAACAAAAGTCGGGTATCTGCCCGAAGATGTTGGCTTTTACGACGATCATTCGGGGCTTGAGAACCTGGTATATACAGCTCTTTTAAATGGTTTTTCAAAAAACGAAGCGGATAAAAATGCCCGAGAGTTGATAAAAAGGGTTGGACTGGAAAACGAGATGAATAAAAAAACAGGGAAATACTCGAAAGGAATGCGCCAACGTCTGGGATTAGCCGATGTGCTGATAAAAAATCCGGAGGTGATTATTCTGGATGAACCAACATCGGGAATCGATCCGAAAGGAGTGCAGGAATTTTTAAACTTGATTGTGGAGCTTCGGGATGAGCATGAGATAAGCGTGTTGTTTTCGTCGCATAATTTGCATCAGGTTCAGCAGGTTTGCGATCGGGTGGGCATTTTTGTGGAAGGTAAATTGCTGGCCGAAGGAGATATCGAGTCGCTTACAAAACAATTATTTACGCACGGCATGTATCTGATAGAGCTGGGGATTGCAAAAACTTCAACCCAAAAGAATGGGGAATTTAATGCGGCTTCGCTCAAACAGATTTTAGATTCGGTGCCGGGTATTCAAAAAGTAGTTCAGCAAAACGATGTTTTTCAGGTAGAGTGTGAACGTGATATTTCGCCGGCAATTGCCAAACGAATTGTGGAGGCAAACCTGGACTTGAATTTTCTGAACCGCAAAGAGTACGGACTGGATGCCATTTATAACCGTTATTTTGAAGGAGGAATAAATCATGCATGAATCAGCGAGTAACAGAATAAGACCTTTTGGTGTAATTGTAAACAAAGAAATATCTGATATCGTCAGAAGCTGGCGTTTTTTAATAATGCTTGGCCTGATCTTTTTAACTTGTATGGGCTCTTTGTATGCTGCTTTAAACGATTTTTCATCGGCCATTAAAGCAAGTAATGCTGAAGGGAGTTTTTTCTTTCTAAAGTTGTTTACCCACTCAGATGGAACTCTTCCTTCGTTTATTGTTTTTGTGAGTTTCTTAGGGCCGTTATTAGGCATTAGCCTTGGCTTCGACAGTATTAATCAGGAGCAAAATAAAGGAACTTTAAGCCGGATTTTAGCTCAGCCTATTTACCGAGATTATGTGCTGAATGCAAAATTTCTGGCGGCATTAATTGTTTTAAGCATATTGTTTATTGTGCTTAGTCTTTTAGTACTTGGTTTTGGCTTAATATTTATAGGTATTCCGCCTACAGCAGAGGAATTTTTACGGATTATCTTTTTTGCACTGGTAACTGTTTTGTATGTGGCCTTCTGGCTAAACTTGTCCATGCTTTTTTCGGTGAAGTTCAATCAGGCCGCAACCTCGGCATTGGCAGGAATTTCAATTTGGTTGTTTTTCACCATCTTTTTTGGAATGATTGTTAATCTTATTGCCAAAGGATTTGCTCCAACGATGTTTGTTAGTCAAAATCAGGTAATTGCATTTCAACGTTTTGTGCAAAATATTATGCGCATAAATCCGAGCCAGTTATTTAACGATGCTACTACTTCGCTGCTTATGCCAACTGTGCGGAGTTTGGGACCTTTAACAATGGAACAAATGAAAGGAGCAATTCCCAGCCCATTGCCACTTGGACAAAGTTTAATGTTGGTTTGGCCACAAGTTACAGCACTTGTTGCCGGAACTATTATGTTTTTTGCTATTGCATACACTTTATTTATGCGGCGTGAAATACGTTCGCGTTAATCTGTTTTGAGCTATTTTTTCGCCAATGGAAATTTCGTGTGATCCTTTTTGGGGTTTAGTTCAATTTGAAATTTTGGAGAGTTATTACGTCAATGGGGTTGTGTGCATATTTGCAATAATTTCTTTCGCCGGCTTAGGTAATTTGAATTGAATTACTATATTTGCACTCGCAAAATGAAACACGGGTGTAGCTCAGTTGGTAGAGCACTGGTCTCCAAAACCAGGTGTCGGGAGTTCGAGTCTCTCCTCCCGTGCAAAAGCACAGAGGCCTTACGAAAGTAAGGCCTTTTTTATTGACTAAAAATACTGGTGAAATATTTAAATCTTCAGCTTATAAGTGTTATTTTCACCACAAATTCGAGCCAATGCAAATCGATGTTTTTATTCCTTGTTTTATTGATCAGTTTTATCCTGAAACTGCTGGAAACTTTGTAAGCCTGCTGGAAAAGGTAGGGTGCGATGTGAAATATAATCCAAAACAAACTTGTTGTGGACAACCGGCTTTTAATAGTGGATATTGGAAAGAGGCAAAAACTGTTGCAACAAAGTTTCTGGAAGATTTTGAATTGGCAAACATGGTTGTAGCCCCTTCAGCTTCATGTACAGGCTTTATTCGGAACTATTATCATAAATTGTTTGAAGACGACGAAGAGTTGCTCAGAAAGTCGAATAAGACCCGCAAAAAGGTTTTTGAGTTTACCGACTTTTTGGTGAACCACTTAAAGGAGACGGAACTTGGGGCGACTTTTAATCATAAAGTTACTTTTCACGATTCGTGTGCAGGTTTGCGCGAATATGGTATTAAAGAAGAGCCCCGGAAGTTGTTAAGTGCAGTACAGGGTTTGGAGTTGGTTGAAATGGAAAAGCTTGAGACCTGTTGTGGCTTTGGGGGGACATTTGCAGCAAAATTCCATAACATTTCAACGGCAATGACAGAGCAAAAGGTTGAACATGCACTAAAAACCGGCGCCGAATATATTGTATCTACTGAAGCTTCTTGCCTGATGAATATGGATGCCTACATTAAAAAACAGAAACTTCCTATAAAAACCATTCATTTGGTTGATGTACTGGCATCTCGTAGCTAGAAGCTAGCGGCTCGCAGCTTATTTAAAACATCTGCATGCCATGTAATTTCTTGTAGCGCCCGCCAAGCTCCATTAATTCTTCATGTGTACCTTGCTCTACAATTTTGCCTTCGTGTAATACACAAATCAGATTCGCGTGTTTAATGGTAGATAAACGGTGTGCAATAACCAGCGAAGTGCGATTTTTCATCAGGTGTTCCAATGCTTCCTGTACCAATTTCTCCGATTCGGTATCCAAAGCCGAAGTGGCTTCATCTAAAATCAGAATTGGTGGATTCCGTAAAATGGCACGCGCAATAGAAAGGCGTTGCTTTTGTCCGCCCGAAAGTTTATCGCCACGGTCGCCAATTATGGTGTCGTAGCCATGTTCTGTTCCCAGGATAAAATCGTGCGCATTGGCAATTTTTGCTGCCTGTATTACTGCTTCGTCACTAACGCTGTCAATGCCAAACGCGATGTTATTTCGTATGGTGTCGTTAAATAAAATGGGCTCTTGATTTACGTTTCCAATCAGGTTGCGTAACGATTTTAGTTTCAGGTCGCGAATATCGGTTCCATCCACTTCGATATTTCCTGAAGTAATGTCCCAGAAGCGCGGCAATAAATCAACCATTGTGGTTTTGCCACTTCCCGACGAGCCAACCAGCGCAACGGTTGTTCCTTTCGGAATATTCAGGCTTACATTCGAAAGTACCTCTGCTTTGTCGTAAGCAAAAGTTACATTCTTGTATACAATATCTTTTTCGAACGACTTGATGTCTTTTGCATCTTTCTTATCCACAATTGTTACTTCGGCTGAAAGTACGTGATCGATACGTTGCATCGACGCCAGTCCTTTTTCAACACTATAAAGTGCAGTTGAGAAGGCTTTTGCTGGATTGATTATTCCGTAGAAAAACACCATGTAGCCGATAAATTCAGCAGCTGTAAGCGACGAGTCGTTTCCTCCAAGAATGATTCGACCACCATACCACAAAACAATAACAATAACAATGGTTCCCATAAACTCACTGGCCGGGTGTGCCAAATTTCGGCGCCACATCAGGCGGTTCATTATTAAGCGGTAATTTTGGTTTTCAGTCTGAAAACGCCCGATGGCTTTCTCTTCGGCATTAAACGATTTGATAATTCGCAATCCTGAAAGGTCTTCTTCAATAATCGACAGAATTTCGCCCAGTTTATTTTGCCCTTTTGTAGATACGCGTTTCAGGCTACGGCCAATTCGTCCGATAATTAACCCGGTTATCGGCAACATAACAAACACAAACAAGGTTAGCGACCAACTCATGTAAATCATTACGCCCAAATAAACGATGATCAAAATCGGGTTTTTAATCATCATTCCCAATGAGTTAGCTACCGAGTTCTCCACTTCCTGTACATCGCTTGTAATACGTGCCATAATATCGCCTTTTCGTTCTTCCGAAAAATAACCAAGAGGCAAACCGATAATCTTTTTGTAAATAAGTGAGCGGATATCGTAAACAACGCCGTTGCGCAGGGCAATTAATACAAAATCTGCCAGATAGGTAAAGCCAACCTTAAAAAGAGTGGCAATAACCAAAATTAAACCAATAAGCAGTAACGAATCCTGTTGCCCGTGTTCAATAATAAACGAACTGATGAAATAGTTTACGTTATTGGTAATTGAATCGGCAGTAAATGCCCATTCCACTTTCTCAGTTACCAGTTCTTTGGTCTGGAATAAAATATCGAGTGCCGGAATAAGCATGGCAAACGAAAATGTTCCGAAAAGTGCACCTAAAATATTGTAAAAAATGTTCATGACGACTTTCCACCGGTAGGGCGGAACAAATCGTTTCATGAGTTTTAAGAAGTCTTTCATATGTAGAAGACGGAAGTTTGAAGACGGAAGACCGAAGAGGTCATTCCGTCTTCATTATAATTTTATTAAAATATACCGGTATAATTCTGAGGCGTAATTGCTTTTAACTCTTCTTTTACAGCATCACTAATGGCTAAGCTATCAACAAAGTTGTGTATTGCTTCCTTGTTAATCACCTCGTTCTTGCGTGTCAAATCTTTCAATGCCTCGTAAGGATTTGGGAAAAACTCGCGACGTAAAATGGTTTGAATTGCCTCGGCAACTACTGCCCAGTTATTTTCAAGATCTTTTTCGATTGCCGCAGTGTTGATCAGCAATTTGTTCAAGCCTTTCAATGTTGATTTGATGGCAATTAGGGTATGACCAAAGGGAACGCCGATAAAACGAGTAACGGTTGAGTCGGTCAGGTCGCGCTGTAAACGCGAAACCGGAAGTTTTTGTGAAAGTTGCTCAAAACCTGCATTTGCAATTCCAATGTTTCCTTCCGAATTCTCAAAATCGATGGGATTAACTTTGTGTGGCATTGTTGATGAACCCACTTCTCCCTTCTTAATTTTTTGCTTGAAGTAATTCATCGAAACATACGACCAGATATCGCGATCCAAATCCAGAATAATATTATTAATACGTTTTAATCCATCAAAAATGGCACTGTGGTTATCGTAGTGCGAAATTTGTGTGGTGAACTGCGAACGGTTTAATCCCAGTTTGTCTTTTAGGAACTTGTTGGCAAAATCTTCCCAGTTAATATCAGGGTAAGCTACATAGTGTGCATTAAAATTACCTGTTGCTCCACCAAATTTAGCGTCGATTGCAATTGATTTAAGTTGAACCAACTGAACCATAATCCGCTCTAAGAATACTTTGATCTCTTTCCCAACTTTTGTTGGCGATGCAGGTTGTCCGTGTGTTTTTGCCAGCATCGGAATGTTTTTCCATTCGGTAGCCAGTGTCAGCAGTTTTTCAATCAATTCCTGCAACAGCGGGTAATATTCCTCTTCCAAAGCATCTTGTATCGATTTTGGGATGGCGGTATTATTTGCATCCTGAGAGGTAAGTGCAAAGTGAATAAACTCTTTATATTTACTTAATCCCAGTTTCTCAAATTCATCTTTAATAAAATACTCAACAGCTTTTACATCGTGGTTAGTTACGCTTTCAATACCTTTAATACGTTGCGCATCTTCAAGCGAAAAGTTTTTATGAAGCTCACGAAGTTTGTCCAATTTGTCAGTCGGTATATCAGCAAGTTGTGGCAAAGGAATCTCGCACAAAGCGATAAAATATTCAACTTCGGTAAACAAGCGGTATTTAATCAGCGCGAATTCGCTGAAGTATTTTCCCAACCCTTCTACTTTGTTACTGTACCTGCCGTCTACCGGCGAAATTGCTGTTAATGTATTAAGTTCCATTATTATTACTTAGAATTAAGCTGCAAATTTATAAAATTAAGCGGACTAGCTATTTGGCAACCGAATGAATTTAATAATCTTTAACCGCAGCGCAGAGTAAAGACCATCTGGACCTTGTCATTTCGAGCGAAGCGAGAAATCTGCTCAATCTTTATCGGACACCAATGTTTCAGAGTAAAGCATAATTTGTAATTTGTTTTTTGTATTTTGGAACTTGAAAAAAATCATTGTCATGAAGCTGAAAAATTTCTGGATTTTGTTATTTGTACTCGCCACTTTAGCTGCTTTTGCGCAGGAGGTCAACAAGAAAAAAGTGTTTCTTTTGAATATTAAATCCGAAATTACCCCGGCAACGCGACGCCAGGTGAGCCAGGCTTTTACAGAGGCCGATTCGGTAAAAGCCGACGTGTTTCTAATTCACATGAATACCTATGGCGGAACTGTTGTTGATGCCGATTCTATCCGCACACGAATTCTGCAAAGTAAAATTCCTGTATATGTGTTTATCGACAATAATGCAGCATCGGCAGGTGCGTTGATTTCCATTGCCTGCGATGGCATTTATATGCGTCCCGGTGGAAGTATTGGCGCGGCAACTGTAGTCAACCAAACCGGTGCGGCAATGCCTGATAAATACCAGAGTTACATGCGATCTACTATGCGGGCAACTGCTGAGGCACACGGAAAAGATACAACGATAACAGCCAGTGGTGATACTATTATAGATTGGTTTCGCGATCCGAAGATTGCAGAGGCCATGGTTGATGAGCGAATTTTTATTGAAGGTGTTTCAGATACAGGACGAGTGCTTACGTTTACACCTTCGGAAGCAATGGAAAATGGTTTTTGCGAAGGAACGGCTGAGAACGTTAATGAAGTGCTGCAGCAAATTGGTATCGACGACTATGAGTTGTTTGAATACGAGCCAACTTTTATTGAGAAAATCATTGGTTTTTTGGTGCATCCAATGTTGTCTGGTTTATTGATTATGGCCATTGTTGGTGGTATTTACTTTGAGATGCAATCGCCGGGAATTGGTTTTCCGTTAGGAATTGCAATTCTGGCTGCCTTACTTTATTTTATGCCGCTCTACCTCGAAGGTTTAGCCGAACATTGGGAAATTGCTCTTTTTGTGGTAGGGCTGATACTAATTGCGGTGGAGATATTTGTGATCCCGGGTTTCGGAGTTGCCGGAGCCCTGGGAATATTGTTTGTTTTTGTTGGCCTGGTTTTGAGCTTGATCGATAATGTGAACTTCGATTTTGAAGGTGTTCAGTTAGAAGGTGTTGGAACCGCAATGGCAACTGTTGCAATTGGTATTTTCGGGGGCTTTATTTTATCGCTTTACCTCGGGAAACGTATGTTTACAGCGCAACATGGCATGTTTAAAAACTTTGCATTAAATACGGTTCAGCATGTTAACGAAGGTTTTGTTAGCGTTGAAACCAAGCTTTTTGAATTAAAGGGGAGGACGGGGATTGCACATACCGTTTTACGTCCGGGTGGAAAGATAAATATAGAAGGGAATGTGTATGATGCAATTGCCGTTAATGGTTTTATTGATAAAGATGAAAAAATAGTGGTAACCAAAGTTGAAGCAACACAACTTTATGTAGAGTTGGATGAAGATTCAGAAATAAGTTAAAAGTAAAAAGTTCAAAGGAAATAGCTGTTCGCTTGTGACTTCTTACTTCATTCTTCCATCGCTTAACTTCATGCATTCAACTTATAAAACATAATCTCTTCATCATCATTTGGAAGTGTTACGTGTTTCGTAAATTTCAATCCTAATTTTTCCAGTAGCCGTTGCGAGCGTATATTGTACTTTGCTGTGATGGCAGTAATGTTTTTGATTTTAAATTCTTCAATTCCTACATTCTTGAGTTTTTCGGCAGCTTCAAAAGCATAACCCTGCCCTTCAAATTCAGGTAAAAAAGCAAAACCAATATCAATACCTTCCAGCCCGTCACGATCAAAAAGTCCGCAAGTTCCCATCTTGGCATTATCGGTTTTTCTAATGACTACATAGTTGCCGTAGCCTTCCTTTTTTAGCTGTGGATACATTTTTTCGCGAATATACACACGAGCTTCTTCTTCCGAATAAACACCGCGGTCGCCAATGTATTGCACCCATTTTTCAGAGTTTAATAATTGGTAAATAAATCGGCTGTCATTTTCCTCACACGGATGAAGAATTAAACGAGGTGTTTCAAAAGTTTGGTAGCTGTTGCCATCAATAATCATTATTTTAACTTTTTCGGTACGGTATCAAAAGTAAATATCATTCTCTCTGTTTCAAAAAAAAGCCCGGAAACCAATAGGCTCCGGGCAGTGTTACTGTTTTAAAACATCCAGTCCCAGGGCGGTAGAACTGTTGTTTCTGTTTGGTAAATATCTAATACTTCAGGTGTAACAAACTTTTTGTGTACAACTATACGAAACATGTATTCGTTAAACCATTCGTCGGTAAAAGTAAGGTAGCCTTTGTGTCCGGCACTTTCGCCCCAGCTGTTTTCAAACTGCCATTTTACAGGATTTCCTTCGTTGTTCAGTTCCACTGCAATAAGAGCCATTCCGTGTGACGAGCCGCTGGCTTTTGTCTGAATTCGTTCCTTTTTGTTCATGTTAAACGAAACACCATAAACCGATTCGTAGTCGTAATTATCCACGTCGAGTATACCATAATCGCGGTCGAGCTGTTGACCAACATCGCAGGAAGTATAAAGGGCCTCGTTGTTTTTTATCGACTCGATGGCCATGTCTTTAATAACATCATTTGGCAGGTTTACATAGTGCCAGTTAACGCCTTCTTCCACATTGCGGTAGTTGGCAATCTCGTAGTGTATGTAATAAGGGCGGGTAGGATCGTTCATCAGCATTACGTAGTCGCTTACCTGAATGTCGCCTAAAACTTTTTTCTTAAACTCAAGTGGGGTGTAGGTCTGGTAGTCCGATAAATTTTTGTCTTTATCTTCGTAACGCCAGGAAAATTCAGTTGGCGGAACGCCCAGGTTTAAAGCCAGCATACGGTAAATCTCCTTCATCATTTCCTGTCGCATAGCCTGCAGTTCTTTGGCTTTTTTGCCGGAGTTTGCAGCATTCCTTAAATGCAAGCCATCTTCTTTTAATTTTAAGTTGATAAATTTTACCATGGCACGGGTGTTTTCACTGGAGTGTGTTTCTGTCATTGCAGATTTCGGGATCATTCCGTATTTATCTACAAGGTTGGCAAAACTGCTCCACATGCCTCCGTCGCTTACAGGCGAGCTGAGGTACCACTGCACCAGGCGGTCGTCGATGGGCTGATCGGCCGATTCAATCATATTGTTCAGATACAGGTTTGCTTTTTCAAAAATATCCCAGAAGTACAGATAGTTTTCGGAGAACTCAAATGAGTTAACATTAAAAACTTCCATGGCTTTGGGGCGAAACATGTTTAACGATGTAAATAACCAGCAACGCCCTGAGCTTTTCTGGTTGGTAATGCCTTTTACGTTCACCCTGTACGTAAAATAGTGATCATCTTCATTAATATTCGTTAGGTTTTTTGCCAGTTTGTTGATGTCGTTGGCCGAAAGTGCATTTTGCATTCCTTTCGTGTACGCATCCATTTTTAACGATTCCCGAATATCTTCAATCGCTGTTTTGTCGAGGTTTTGTGCGGTGCTTCCAAGTGCAAGAAAAGCGGTGAAAGCAGCAAATAAAAGTTTCTTCATTTCTGATAATTTTGTTTCAGAAGCAAAATTAAAAGAATAGTTTTATTTGCATAGGCAGGAGTAAGAATTAGAGGTAAACAGCATTTAAATTTAAAGAGAAGTTTGTTGAATAAGCTGTTAAATATTCAAACCATGACAGCTTGCCTTAAACAAAATCGACATTGTGACTCCTTGCAAATTTTGCAGTAGCTTCATCGTGTCGTGGTCTGGTGTTGTTAGGGAATCGATGGTTTGTCCCGGATATATGCGTATCGTGTGTATTTTTATTGATTTCATTGTTAGGTGTTTGGGTAGGAAACGGCGATGGTGGTTTTTGCGTTGTTCATTCTATGATTTCGATTTTTTGTTTGAAAATGGATGTAGCAGTTTCAATAAAATGTTAGCAAAACAGTGTTGGAGGCAAGTATCAAAATGTACAATCGGAAATAAATCTATTTTTGCGGCATCAAAAAAAACTGAAAAACAGGGATGAGCACAAAGGTAGTTTTAGGAACAAAATTTTCGCCGTCGGCAACAAAAGTTATTTTGCTGGGATCGGGTGAATTAGGAAAAGAAGTGGTAATTGAATTTCAGCGTTATGGCGTAGAAGTTATTGCGGTTGACAGTTACGAAAATGCGCCTGCAATGCAGGTTGCCGATCGTTATTACGTAGCCTCTATGTTGGATGGCGAACGTTTGGCTGAAATTATCAGAACCGAAAAGCCGGATTACATTATTCCGGAAGTGGAAGCCATTGCCACTGATAAATTGCTGGAGTTGGAACAGGAAGGTTTTCATGTAATTCCAACGGCTAATGCAACCCGACTTACTATGAACCGCGAAGGCATAAGAACCTTGGCTGCCGAGGAACTTGGACTCTCTACCTCGCCATACAAATTTGCCGGATCGAAAGAAGAGTTTGAAGCCGCGATCAAAGAGATTGGATTTCCTTGTGTGGTAAAGCCAATTATGAGCTCGTCGGGCAAGGGACAAAGTGTGGTTAAAAGTGCTGCCGATATTGACTATGCCTGGAATTACGCCATGGATGGTGCACGCGGAAACAGCGACTGTGTAATTGTTGAAGGTTTTGTTGATTTTGATTACGAAATTACTTTGCTTACGATTAGTCATGTTGGGGGAGTGTCGTTTTGTGAACCGATAGGGCATCGCCAGGAAGGTGGTGATTACCAGGAGTCGTGGCAACCACAAGCCATGTCGGAAAAGGCGTTAACCGAAGCACAACATATTGCCAAAACTGTTGTGGAAGCACTTGGCGGACGCGGTTTATTTGGTGTAGAATTTTTTGTGAAAAACGATACCGTATATTTTAGCGAGCTTTCGCCACGTCCCCACGATACCGGAATGGTAACAATGATTTCGCAGGATTTGAGTGAATTTGCCTTGCACGTAAGAGCTATCCTTGGTTTGCCTATTCCAAATATCAAATTTCACGGGCCATCGGCAAGTAGCGTGATTATGGTAAAAGGCGAATCAAAACAAGTGGCTTTCTCCAAGCTTACCGAAGTTTTGAGTGAACCGGATACACAATTACGTTTATTTGGAAAACCAGAAGTTAAAGGCGAACGCCGGATGGGAGTTTGTCTGGCTCGTGCCAACTCTGTGGAGGAAGCCCGCGAAAAAGCCAATAAAGCAAGTAGCGCAGTTGTTGTTCAGTTATAAAAGATCTTTAATAGATAAAATAAAAACCGGCTTTGTCCTCAAAGCCGGTTTTTTAATGGTTTAGATTAAAGTCTGCCTTTTCTATTTTGTTTCCCGATAAACTTGTTGCAAGTTCTTCGCTTTCGATAGCGGAACCAGCTTGAATTCATAGCTGTATGCTTTTTCCAATAAACGGTATTTGTTGATTGGGCGCGCATTGATTGACCACGAATCGTTACCACCAACACCGGCCATTTTATCGCTGATGTTTACTGTTAAAGCATCTGCTTTTTCCAGTTCTGTTGGGTGTTGAGTAATTCGAATGTTTTCGGCAGTGTATGGCCAAACCGATGTTTGAAGCGGTGTTTCACCAAGTACCATCAACCCTGAATTGTTATTGGTAAGTGCCAACCAGCGCACGCAGGTGTGGTTGCTGCTTTCCTGCGGTTTGGTGTAGTTGTAGTAGAAATCATCCACATTTCCCTTGTAAATATCAACGTCGGCACCGCCATTTCTGTCCGAGTAATTTTCAAAAGGTCCTTTACCATAAAAGCTCATTTGTTGCAAGTTGGTTGATATGCCCATAGTCATTCCAACACGTATTGGTTCCGGCATTTCTTCAGGGATCGACAGATCAAATTTCACATCAACAGTTCCGTCGTTGGCAAAAGTGTAGCTTAAATATAAGCTCAGCTCTTTGTAAACTAATTTCACAGAAACACGAGCCGAAGAAGCATCAAGATTCATATCATCTACGCTAAGCATTTCAGGAAGATCTTTCCAAATTGCGAGGCGTTGTTGTGCCCTCCATCCGCTTTCATCGTTGTCGGTTAATGGCCGCCAGAAGTAGGGTTTCAGTGCTGATGTTATCACTTGCTTATTGCCTGTTTCGTAACTTTCTATCAACCCACTTTTTTTGCCAATACTAACTTTGAAACTTTTGCCGCTTACCACGATCTGCTCTTCGGTTTCGTCGAAGGTGATATTGTCGGAATCCATTTCTTTTGCAGTAGCTTTTGTTTCAAATGGAAGTTTGAATTGTTGTTTTGCCAATTCATGACCGGCTTTTGCCCAATTCTTGTCTTCTTTCAGCTGAATACTTATGCGCAGCCAGTACTCAGTATTTGCTTTTGGACTAATTTCTTTAAAGGGAATTTTAACCACTTTGTTGGCTCCCGGATTCAGGCTCAAACCTTCCAACGTGCCTGATTGAATTTCGGTTGCGTCTTCGCTTAATGTCCAGCTAACCTTGTATTCGTTAAGGTTGGCAAAATTAAAACGGCTGAGTATGCGTATTAATCCATTTTTCAGATCAACAGCAGTAATTTGTACAGGCTGCATTACGTATTTTGCTTCCCAGGTTTGTGGTTTTGGTGTACGATCTGACGCAATTACTCCATTCATGCAGAAGTTATTGTCATTAGGCGTGTCGCCAAAATCACCACCATAAGCAAAAAACTCTTTTCCGTTCTCATCGGTTTTAAGTATTCCCTGGTCGATCCAGTCCCAGATAAATCCTCCAATAAGATTGGGGTAGCTGTGCATCAAATCCCAGTATTCCTGAAAATTACCCAGCGAGTTACCCATGGCATGTGCATACTCACACTCCATAATTGGGCGATTGATGTATGGGCTTTTTGCTAACGTTTCCAAATCTTCCAGATTGGCGTACATTCGGCTGATCACATCTACCCAAATAGGGTCGGTTGGGTTGGCAGTTCTTCCTCTTTTTCTGAATTCTTCTGAACCATATATGGTATAATCCGGGTGCTCAGGCTGGCCTTGCGCTCCTTCATAATGGATAAAACGTGTAGGATCGAAATCTTTAACCCAGCCAGCTGCTCCTGCGTGGTTCGGTCCGCTTCCCGATTCGTTACCAAGCGACCATCCAATAATAGACGGGTGGTTTTTATCGCGCTCCACCATACGAATTACACGATCCTGAAATGCCATGTGCCATTCCGACTGGTTGGTAAGATAGCCCATTAAGCCGTGCGTTTCAATATTCGCTTCGTCGAGCACGTAAATTCCGTATTTGTCGCACATGTCGTAGAAATACGGATCGTTAGGGTAGTGGCTGGTGCGCACTGCGTTAAAATTGAAACGTTTCATAAGCAGCACATCGTTTTCCATATCTTCCCGGGTAACTGACTTCCCGCGCTTATAGTCGTGATCGTGACGGTTAACACCATATAATTTTATAGATTTTCCGTTTACATAGAGTTGTCCGTTTTTAGTCTCTATTTCGCGGAAGCCGATTTTTGCAGAACGCGCTTCAACAATATTCCCCTCAGCATCTTTTAACGATAGAACTACCGTGTAAAGTGTTGGCTTTTCTGCCGACCACAATTCAGGGCTGGTAATTTTTTCTTCCAGCAATCCGAAATACACATTATCGCGTTGCGGGTAAGCTTCGTAAATAATGTTGTCAACATTTTTGGTGATTGGTGCTTGCAAAACCTTGTTGTTTTTGGGGCAGTACAATTCTGCTTCCAGTGTCCAGCCTTTTGTGTCAACATCGGCTCCACGTGTAAGTGTGGGGCGTATTTGTAGCAACGCATCCTGGTAGTTGGCATCCAAACGGGTACGTATAAAAAAGTCTTCAATGGCCACTTTGGGTTGCGCCATAACCATTACTTCGCGGTGAATTCCACTCATGCGCCAATGATCCTGGTCTTCCAAATAGCTGCCATCGCACCAGCGGAAAACCTGAACGGCTACTTTGTTTTCGCCGGGCTTTACATATTTGGTAATATCGAATTCCGCAGGCAAGCGGCTGTCTTGGCTGTAACCTACTTTTTGTTCGTTTACATAAACAAACATGGCCGAACTCACACCGCCAAAATGCAATATAATTTTTTTGTCGCTCCAGTCTTCAGGAATGGTAAAAGTCCGAACGTACGATCCAACCGGATTATCGCGTGTAATAAAAGGTGGTTGCGGAACTATTTTTGAAGCCACTTCGGCATAAAACTTACGATAAATTTCTTCTGTAGATAGTCCTTCCGGTACGTCATAGTTTGCTTTGTACCACGCTATCGGATCTTTTTGCACCTCGGCAGGGAGTTGCGGACGGAAAGGATAACCGGAATTTACATAAATTGGCGTGCCGTAACCTTCCATTTCCCAGTTTGATGGAACTTCAATATCGTCCCAGCCCGAAACATCCTGCTTGTAAAAATCCAGCGGACGATCTTCTTCTTTTTCCACAAAATTGAATTTCCATGTTCCGTTCAGCGAAATCATCCTTGATGTTTCGCGGTCGCCACTCAGTGCGTCATCAGTAGATTTGTAGGAGTAGGAAGTGGCTCTTCCCGGCAGTTTGTTTTTTGCAATGTAAGTGGGGTCTTCCCAAATTTTGTTTTGGGCAAAAAGGGTGGTGGCACACAGACTAAGCACCAGAATGAGCAGTTTTTTCATTTTTTGTAATTCAATTTGTTATCATTAGTCAAGACGAAATAAAACAGGTTTACACCTATTGCTTTTTGTTGATTCGGGAGTTTTATTCTAGTATTATAGCTTATTTGTAAATGCGTCGTTTGTTCAGTGCATCGCGGTATTTTTTTGCATTCCGGTTGTGCTGATTCAATGTTTTTGCAAAATTGTGGTAGCCCGAAAAATCTTCACGCGCACACATATACAGGTAATTGTGATCTTCGTAGTTTAACACGGCATCAATCGACGTGATTTCCGGGAAACAAATAGGCCCGGGTGGTAAGCCTGCATATTTGTAAGTATTGTAGGGCGAATCGATTGCGAGATGTTTGTTTAAAACCCGTTTAATAGAATAATCGCCAACAGCATATTTAACAGTTGGATCGGCTTGCAATGCAATACCTTTATTCAGACGGTTGATATATAATCCTGCCACGGTTTTTAGCTCGTCGGGTTTTATGGTTTCCGACTGAACGATGGAGGCCAAAGTAACTACTTCCTGGGGTGTTAAGCCCATTTTTGCAGCTTGTTCTGTACGGGTGTCGTTCCAAAAACGCTCGTACTCTGCTTTCATACGTTCGGCAAACTCTTCAGCCGATGTTGTCCAGTACATTTCGTAGGTATTCGGAATAAACATCGTACGGAAGTTTTCCTCAGTAAATCCCCAGTCTTTTATTTGCTGTTCATTTGAAAACAGTTGTAATATCGAAAGCGAATCGGCTTTAATGTATTTGCTTACTTTTCCGGCCAGTTCCTCTTTAAAACGAACATTATTAAAAGTGAGGTTTACTGGTGATTGCGCGCCACTGCGAAGCATATTTACCAATTCGTTGGTAGTCATTCCTTTTTTTAATTCGTAACGTCCCGGGCGCATATAGTCGGCATATTTTTTCTTTTTTGCTACCCATTTAAAGGCTTTCATGTTGGATAAAACCTCGTTGTTTTCCAGTTTTTTAGTAATACTTTTAATATCGTCATCTTCGGTAACGAGAATTACGTAATCATTTCTTACATTTTCTTCAAAAACGTAACGATATAACTGGTAGCCCCGCGCTCCGGCAAGGATAAAGGCAATAGCAAAAAAAATAATAATGAATTTCCCAACCCGGGGGAATGTTATGGCACGGCTTTTCTGATCAATCGACATAGTTCTAATTTCGTATTCAGCTTCAAAGATAGGATTCTTTCGATTTTTTACCACAAAGTGCCACGAAGTACAAGGCAAAAGTTCGGAAAAACAGCTATTAGCCACAAGCTGCAAGTAGTGGGTTGTTAGCAAAATGGCAGTATGCATTTTTACAATTCAACAATTTTTCAGTCCTTCAATCAAAATAGATAACCACGAAGTTTCACAATGGAGGCACGGAGTTTCACTAAGTTTTTGGTCATTTACGTATTATAGCATTTCGGCATTCGGTCCCTCTGGCTTTCAATCCTTGCTTTTCTCCTAACATTCCCTTAACCCAAGTTCTAAATAAGGGCAGTAGAACATTATTTTATATGCTGTCAGCCGAAATTCACTAATTTTGTACGTGTTTCAAAAAATGATATAAAAACTGAAAATTATGCTACAAGTAAATCTTGCAGAAGATATTTATTATTTGGGATTTAACGACCGCCGTACTCACTTGTTCGAGAACATCTGGCCAATCCCGTACGGGGTCTCGTATAACAGCTATTTGATTGTTGATGAAAAGATCACGTTAGTTGACACTGTTGAACGCGCATTTATCGACGATTATCTGGATGCCATCGAAGAAATTATTGGCGACCGCGAGGTGGATTATCTGATCATTAACCATATGGAGCCCGACCACTCGGGAGCGTTAAAAGCAATCGTTCACCGTTACCCGAATATTACGCTTGTAGGTAATAAAAAGACCTTTGGTTTTGTAGAGTCGTACTATATGAAACCGGAAAATATCCACCTTGTACACGACGATCATGTGCTCGATCTGGGAAAACACAAACTGCAGTTCCAAATGATTCCTATGGTACACTGGCCTGAAACGATGGTGACTTTTGAAGAGACGAACCAGATTCTGTTTTCAGGAGATGCGTTTGGGAGCTACGGTACCATGGACGGTGGTATTTTCGACGATGAGATTAACCTCGATTTCTACGAAGTGGAAGTGATGCGTTATTTCACCAATATTGTTGGTAAATATTGTCCGCACACACAACGCGCTATTAAAAAACTGGCCGGACTGGATATTAAAATGATTGCCGCAACGCACGGTCCTATCTGGCGTAGCGATCTCAACTGGATTTTGAAACGCTACAATAAATGGAGTTCGTACGATTTAGATCGGGGAGTGGTTATTGTTTACGGTTCGATGTATGGTAACACCAAGAAAATGGCCGAGACTATTGCTCGTCAGATTGCAGTTCGTGGTATCAAAAACATTCGTGTTTACGACGCTTCAAAAACGCACTCGTCGTACATTATCAACGACATTTTTAAATACAAAGGATTTATTGTGGGGAGCGCGGCGTATAACAATGCGATGTTCCCGAACGTGGAAACATTGCTTACAACCGTTGAACACATGGCACCAAAAGACCACTTACTTGGTATTTTTGGTAATTACTCGTGGAACGGTGGCGGCGTGAAAAACCTGAAAACTTTTGCCGAAAAAATTAAGTGGGATATGGTTTACGAACCAATCGAAGAAAAAGGCAATATGAAGGTTCAAACGCAGGAAGAGTTGATTAAGTTAGCCAATGCAATGGCCGATAAATTGCTGGAAATGCCTGCCCCGGAAAAGATTTAATATCAATTTGTTAGATAAATTAGAAGCTGCTCTTCGGGGTGGCTTTTTGTTTTTTGCCCGGATTGTTTCTGACAAAAACTTGATGTTATTGTTACACTAACTTATTCCTTTAAAAGGGAAAATAGTTCATCTTCACACAAAATAAGATAAGAAATGGCTACCGAAATTACAATTATACGACACGGAGAAACGATGTGGAATGTGCAAAAGCGTATACAGGGACAGCGTAACAGTAAACTCTCTGAAAATGGGATTACACAAGCCGAATTGGTGGCAAAGGCACTGGCTAAACGTGAATTCGATGTTCTTGTTAGTAGCGACCTTGGACGTGCTATTGAAACTGCAAAAATTATCAATAAACAACTGTTGCTACCGCACGAGTATAATGCGAACTTGCGCGAACGTTCTTTTGGTATTTTTGAAGGAAAGAACTTTGCCGAGATCGAAGAAAAGTACCCCGAAGAATTTCTTCGTTACAAAGAGCGGAATCCTGAATTTATAGTTCCGGGTGGCGAGAGTATTCAGCAAATGTATAAGCGTATAACTTCTGAAATTGAATCGGTAGCCCGTAAATTTAAGGATCAGAAAGTACTGATTGTTTCGCATGGTTTGGTACTGGAGATGATGATGTATCGAACCTTTAACTTAAGGTTGGATGAGCCAAGGGCTTTCTCGATAAATAATTCCTCGATTAGTTCATTTTACATCGACGGGAACAATTGGTTTTTAAAAGAGTGGGGTGTAATTGAACATCTGGTTTCGCTGAATGTATTGAATGAGCTTTAGTATTCCAGTTATTAATAGCCGAGAGTCGTAAACTCTTATCTGCGAATTTCTGCAAAATCAGCGAGCAATTAATCCGAAGGGTTACTATATAATTGATCGCAGATGCTGCGGATTTTACAAATTAACTGTGAACTACAAAACAGGAAGTACAAGATAATTCGCTTTTATTGAATTCATTCAACTTCACCAGCTTTTTTCAAAGATATACGTGACGAAATCGGGCCAATAATTTCATGAATAAGTGCTGCCCCGATAACTACTCCCATAATCATTGAGCCGGTTTCTTTAAAAACAGGATCTTTGGTTAGTAACAGCGCCAATCCAATTACAATTCCGCCTTGTGGAATTAGTCCGCCTGCCGTGTATTTTTTCACTTTCGGACTGGTAGTGAAAAGTAACGAACCACTGTAAATGCCTGCAAACTTACCAATTATTCGGGCGATGATGTAAATAACAATCAATACATAACTGCCGGTAATTGACGATAGTTGCAGATGTAAGCCCGAGAGCGTGAAGAAGATCACAAAGATCAGTTCGTCGGTGTAGCGTTCGATGAGTTTAAATATTTTTTCCGATATTGGATTAAAATTGGCGACAACTGCTCCCAGTGCAATGGTGGAAAGTAGCGATTCAAAACCAAAGTATTCCGAAATTCCGTAACTTACCAATATGGCTCCGAATATTAAAACAATAAGGGTTCCTTCTTCCTGTTTGCTAAAAATTTTGGTGATAAGCTGAAACACAAAACCAATTGCAGCGCCGATAAGAATAGCTCCGCCAACATCGATACCTAATTCCATAACTGTTTTACCTATTTCAATATCGGTGCTGCCCAAAAAGAAGGCGGCAAAAGCAGTAACCAGTGTGTAAATGATAATGCCCACAATATCATCGAAAGCAGCAATTTCAAGCATTGTTGAGCTTACCTCTCCTTTGGCTTTGTATTCGTGAATTACGGCCAACGTTGCCGACGGATCGGTTGGTGCTGCAAGCGATGCCAACACCAGACTTATGGCCAGTGCTACACTCGTTGATTGAAAAGCTGGCATAAAAAAACGTAGGCTCAAAAACATGAACAGGAACACCATAAGAAATGCAAATAACGATTCGAATAGGGTTAAGAATAATATTGTTTTGCCGGTAGCGCGTAATTTCTTAGCCGATAAAGAGCCGCCAATTGAAAAAGTGATAAACGATAACGAAACCGAAAGCAGGGGATCGGTGTGTCCGACAAATTCATTCGACATGATTCCCGAGAGATCGGGATTTAGCAGAATGCCTGCCAGAATATATCCCGATATTTTCGGGAGTTTTATTTTTTCGGCGAGTTCGCCCAGTAAATAACCAGTGAAAACTAAGAGGCCAATACTTAAAATTACGTTCATAACAGTTGCTTTTTGTGGTCTTTTAACGGGCCAATTATAGAATAGCTATTCAGCTTAAAGATGTTTTTTCAGTGCTTGTTTTTGTTCCATTAGAGGAGTTGCAGCTTAGTTCATCAATCATTTCGCGCAGATTCCTTTTATTTTTAGAGTAACGAATGTTACTTCATTTAATCGCTTGTTATGTTCCGGTGTTGTTTTCACCTGCTAAAAATATTTTGTTTTTTGATGCTTGTCATTGCAGGGAAATCGCTTTCCCCAAACTTTTTTATACAAATCAAAATCGTTTTATCCCAAAGCCACATCCAGCAGCATCATGGTGGCAAAACCTATCATGGCACCGATGGTTGATAAATCGGTTTCGTTGCCTCTTTGCGATTCAGGAATCAGCTCTTCAACCACAACGAAAATCATTGCTCCGGCAGCAAATGAAAGTGCATAAGGCAAAAGTGGCTCAATTGTTAAAACCAAATAGGCTCCCAGTACTCCAGCCATCGGTTCAACAATTCCCGACAATTGCCCGTAGTTAAACGATTTCCATCGCGATAGTCCTTCGCGGCGCAGCGGAATAGAAACTGCCGCTCCTTCGGGGAAATTTTGTAGCCCGATTCCTATGGCTAGAGCAATGGCTCCGGTAAGAATTCCCATGTCGGGGTTATTTGCCAGTGCACCAAATGCAACGCCCACAGCCAATCCCTCAGGAATATTGTGTAAAGTAATGGCCAGCACCAAAAGAATGCTTCGTTGCCACGTTGTTGGAATTCCCTCGGCTTTATCGATAGATAAGCCCAGGTGAAGGTGAGGCAGAATTTTATCGATTAACAACAGAAAAGCACCTCCCGCTAAAAATCCGATAACTGCGGGCATCCACGGTAGCTCGCCTTGCGCTTCTGCCATTTCTATGGCTGGTTTCAAAAGCGACCAAAAACTGGCTGCAATCATCACGCCGGCAGCAAAGCCAAGCATCGAATTCAATACTTTTTTGTTTATTGATTTAAAGAAGAATACCATTGAGGCTCCGGCTGCAGTTAATAGCCAAGTGAAGATGGTAGCTCCCAGAGCCAGTAATACCGGATTATATTTTAATAATTGCTCCATGAAATTGATTTTTGTTTTTTCCGAATAGACTAAAACAAATCTAAGAAAATTATTGTTCAGCGTTTTAAAAAAAATAAGCTTTCGAGCCAGCCTTAATCTTGGAGAATCAAGTTTAATTTAGCTCGGTTGATTTTTCCGTTTTCGGTGCGTGGAAGATTTTTTATAAAGCGAATGTCTTTCGGCTGTTCGTATTTTGAAAGTACTCGGGTGCAATGGGTGGCAATCGTGGATTTTATTTCTTCATCAGCTGCACCTTCAATTAGTAGAATTATTTTCTCTCCAAGATATTCGTCTGGAACTGAGCCGATGGCATAAGGTCGTGGCATTTCATTTGCCAATTTCTCTTCAATTTGTTCGGGGAGAAATTTGATACCCCCGGAAATGATGATATTGTCAATGCGCCCCAGTACTTTAAAATGATAGCGATCAATTAATTCGCCCAAATCATTGGTTTGAATGGCTCCGTTTTCAAGCCCCGGCATCAAAATACGAATGCAATCGAGTTTATTCAGTTCAACTGAAATGTTATCGAGACATTGGTAACTCGCGGTTTTGTCGTAGCCATTTAATTTGCGCAAGGCAATGTGAGTTGCTGTTTCGGTCATGGCGTAACTCGAATAACAATGTGTTGAAATTTGCTGCAATTGCCCTTCCAAAGGTGTCGGGATTGCAGAGCCGCCGATCAAGAGATTTTCAATGTTTTGCACAGGCAATGCCAGGTATTTTGTTACCTGGTTAATAACCATCGCGGTAAATTTTATGGGCTTATCATCTGGTAAGTTTGTAAAATCGGATGCCGGATCAACAAGCTGTAAATCGAGTTTGCCTATGAGAGCGCGCACTGTCATCAATTTTCCGGCTATGTAACGGCTGGGTAGACAATGCAATACGCGGTCGCCTTCCTGTAAGTCAAAAAAGCGAATGGTGCGCAGGGCACTGGCCGCCACAAAATCCTTTTTTAGCGTAATTATTTTTGGTGCTCCGGTACTGCCCGAAGTTTGCACTTCAATGTAATCATTTGGATTGTACCACTCTGTCAAAAACTCTAACCAACTTTGTTCCCACTCGCTATTAGGTTTTTGTTGAAGCAACTCTTTTATATTCTCCGATTGCCCTTTTATGGTGATATGTGCAGGAAAAAGCTTCATTACATCTCGAATGATTTTGTGGTATTAAACCACAATTCCTCGCCACGAATTTCAAGTGGTGAATCAATGTTATTGGTAAAAAGCTGACCAGTTCCCAGCCCCTGGTGCATTTTGCTGTCTTTTGTAAAAGCCCACTGTGCAATGGCATTTAGTCCAATATTTGACTCCAGGTACGAAGTAATCCACCAACTGATAGAACGTTCGTTGGCCAGTTTTATCCACTCATTGCAACCGGATATACCGCCATGTAAGCTAGGTTTTAACACCAAAAACTGTGGACGAATTGTTGCCAGCAGTTGTATTTTTTCCTCTCTTCTGTTTATGCCAATTAACTCTTCATCAAGAGCAATGGGCAGGGCAGTGGTTTTACACAATTCAGCCATCTGATGCCATTGTCCGGCACGGATAGGTTGTTCGATAGAATGAAGTTGGATTTCGGCAAGTCGTTTTAGTTTGTCTGGAGCAGCATCAGTATTGAAAGCACCATTGGCATCCACCCGAATTACAATCTGATCACTTGAGAAACGATTGCGTAATGCTTTTAGAAGTGTAAGTTCCTGCTCAAAATCTTTTGCCCCAATTTTGAGTTTTATACATTGAAATCCGGCTGCCAGTTTTTCTTCTATTTGGCGCTGCATGTTTTCAATCTGGCCCATCCATATCAATCCGTTTATTGGAATACCTGCTTCTCCGCTCGTGAATGCTGATGGAAATAGTTCTCTTTTTCCGCCGTTTTTTAAATCAAGAAGTGCGGTTTCTAATGCAAATCTCAGTGATGGGAGATCTTGTAGTAGGCTAATATTATTGATGAAAAGCTCAGGAGCATTGACTATTCCTTCCAGCTGCTCTTCAACTTGTTCTGGTGTTTCAATGCTTAAACCCGGGAGAGGCGCGCATTCTCCAACTCCAGTTACACCATTTTCTTCCAAAAACAAATACCAAACTGTGCGTGTTTTTAACACCCCGCGCGATGTGCCGGCAGGTTGCTTAAAATGTAACTCATATTTTTGGTAGCGTGCTTTTATCATGATAATATCAATCCAAGCGAGAAAAGTAGTGTTAATGCCAAAGTTTGTAATGCCAGCCGTTTTAAAAACGGATCAAGCTGGCGACTGTCTTGTATTCGGAATATTTTTATAAGGTCGATAATTGAAACTGGTAATACCAACAGAAATAACCACTGCCATGCCGTTTTTTGTTGCAGAACTGTAAAAACGATTAGTGCCAGCCAACCCACTAAAATAATTGTGGAGTGGTAAATGCGGCTTTTAAGTGGTCCCAGTTTTACGGCAATAGTAATTTTTCCCGACTGTTTATCGTTTTCAATGTCGCGGGTATTGTTTAGATTCAACACGCCGGTGCTGAATAAACCCATACTAATGGCCGGCAGCCAAACAGCAGTTTCAATAGTATTGTTGTGCAGGTAAAAAACACCAATTACAGGTAACAATCCGAAAAACAGAAACACAAACAAGTCACCCAGGCCAATATAACCATACGATCGTTTGCCGGCGGTATAGAAATAAGCGGCTAAAAGTGCGATAATTCCCAGCCCGATAAACACAAAAAATGCTGTCGGACTGTTGTGCCAGGTTCCTGTAAAAACCAAAATAATTCCCAACAGAAAACTTGATCCGGCCACTACGATCATCCCTGATTTCATTTCTTTGATAGTGATCTCTCCGCCCTGCATCGTTCGTGTTGGGCCCAAACGCTGATGATTGTCGGTGCCTTTTTGAAAATCGCCGTAATCGTTGGCAAAGTTCGAGAACACCTGTATCAGCGTAGCGGTGAGCATAGCAAAAATAAAAATAAACCAGTTAAACCCACGCCAAAAAGCTGCCAGTGCCGAACCCATTAAAATACCCGATAATGCCAGTGGTAAGGTTCGTAACCGTGATGCTTTTACCCAACTTTTTGCTGTTGCCATATTTGATTTTTGCTGTTAAATTCTAGATATTCGATACTGGTTATTCATAACTAGTGTCTCGTATCTCGCGACTAATTATGGGAATTTGGGATATTTTTTAAAGTCAGGTTTACGTTTTTCAAGGAACGCATGTTTTCCCTCCTGTGCTTCCTCTGTAAGGTAGTATAATAAGGTTGCGTTTCCTGCAAATTCCTGAATTCCAATCTGACCGTCAAGTTCGGCATTCAATCCAAGTTTTAGCATACGCAGTGCCAGCGGACTGTGTTCCTGCATTTTCTGTGCCCAGGCAACCACCTCATCTTCCAGTTGATCGAGAGGTACAACCTTGTTTACCAGTCCCATTTCAAGCGCTTCGGCAGCCGAATACTGACGGCACATAAACCAAATTTCGCGGGCTTTCTTTTGCCCCACAACACTTGCCAGGTACGACGATCCCAGGCCTGCATCGAAGCTCCCCACTTTAGGTCCGGTTTGGCCAAAAATGGCATTTTCGCTGGCAATACTGATATCGCAAACCACGTGCAAGACATGGCCGCCGCCAATGGCATAACCATTCACCATGGCAATTACCGGCTTGGGCATACTGCGAATTTGCTTCTGTACTTCAAGGATGTTCAATCTCGGAATACCATTTTCGTCGATGTAACCACCGGTACCTTTAACATTCTGGTCGCCGCCCGAGCAAAAAGCTTTGTCGCCGGCACCTGTCAGTACAATTACATTAATACGGTTGTCTTCGCGGCAAAGGAGCAAAGCATCGCTGATGTTATTTACCGTGGTTGGGCGAAACGCATTGCGCACCTGCTCGCGGTTGATGGTGATTTTGCCAATTCCATCGTAATAATCGAAAAAAATATCTTCGTATTCTTTAATGGTTTCCCATTGTCTTTTTGTACTCATTGTATGTTTTTATTATTGTTTTACAAACTTTAAAAGGCCCCGAAATGTCTTTGTATTCACCTCTGCATCGGTGAAAACTTCCAGGATTGCTGGGTTTTTTCTTGTTGGGGAATACAGATCTGCAAGTGAGTCTTGTAATTCCTTTTTATTTTCAGCGCTTAAATAATCCAGCCCGAAAGTTTGGGCAATGCCTTGTGCGTTGAATTTGTTTTCGGCAAAAAAATGCTGCTGGAAAGCGGGTGATTCACCCGGCCCTTTTATCAGACCAAAGATGTTCCCTCCGCCATTATTGATTACGATGATCCGTAGATTTTCACCAAGGTAATTGTTCCAAAGCGCATTTGAATCGTAAAAAAACGACAAGTCGCCGATCAGTACCGTATTTATCTTTTCAGAGACAGATGCATAACCTACCGCAGTTGACATTGGTCCGTCGATACCGCTGGTACCCCGATTACTTAAAAAAGTAGTGTTTTTTGCCCAGTGAGCTATTAAAGCATAACGCACCGGCGAACTGTTTCCCAGGTGCACAACCGAATTTTCGGGAATTGACTGGCCAACCTCTGCAATTACTTTCAGATCAGAAAACTGACTTTCTGAAATATACTTATCCCGAAGCTGATTGACTTCGTTTTCTTTGTTTTTCCATCGTTGCAAATATTCCTGTTCTTTCTCGCTTACTTCAGGGAGTAATTGAGAGAAAAAGGTCATTGCCTTAGTTTGCAAAACCTCAGTCAGCGATTGGTAAGTATCGTAATGATCGTTGGCGGGTGATAAGTGCCAGTGTTGACTTGCTTTGTTTTTGCGCAAAAACTGTTTCAATGCTTTCGAAACAAAATGTCCGCCAAAAGTGATCAGAATATCCGGTTGAAAATCTGTAGGAACGTCAGAAAGAATGGCTGCCATCAACGTATCGATACTTCCGCAAAAACTTTCATCATTCAGGTTGGCCAGATGTTCTCTTAAAACTACGGCTCCGGTTTTTTTAATAAACGCTGCCAAAAGTTTTTCCAATTCCGAATCTGGATTTTGTTGTCCGGTCAGTATGAGTATTTTCTTTGAAGAGTTAAGCTCAACAGCTAACTTATTCAGGCTTGCTTTATCGATGTCTAAAACTGATTCTTTAGCATCGATCGCTTTTATTGTCGGTAATTTTTCGTTCAGTAAATTATGTAACGGTTCTTCCAGCGGAACATTAATATGCACCGGCGCTGGTTTTCCCGAAACAGCAAGGTTGAGACATTCGTTTATTTCGCGGGCAGCTTGCCACAACTCGGTTCCCGATTCTTCCAATGGGAGGTTGTATTCCTTTTTTACAAAATTGGAATAAATCCCTTTCTGATTGATGCACTGGTTTTCGAGCTGGTCGATCCAGTACTCCGGGCGATCGGCAGTGATAACGATCAGCGGAATATTTAAATAAAACGCCTCGGCAATGGCAGGTGCGTAATTGAGTGTAGCAGTTCCCGAGCTGCAAACAATGGCAACGGGTTTATTCAGTGCCTGTGCCAAACCCATTGCAAAATAAGCTGCACTGCGCTCGTCAACCACGTTGCGGCAATTAAATAATCCGCTACCAACAAAGGTATGTATCATGGGCCCGTTTCGCGATCCGGGAGAAATAATCACGTCGTTTATTCCCTTCTGATGAAGAAGTGCTGCCAGTTGTTGAACGTGTTTTTTAGTTGAGATCATTCTGTCGTATAGCTTCTATTGCCGATAACAAGGTTTTTGCTTTGTTGTTGGTCTCTTCCCATTCTTCTTCAGGAACCGACCGCGAAGTAATTCCGCCACCTGCATAAAGCATGTATTTCTCCGGAATTATTTCCATGCAGCGCAAATTTACAAATAATCTTACTGAATCTTTTAGTTGCCACGGACCAAGAAATCCTCCGTAGTATCGCCTGTTGTGTTTCTCTATCGTACGAATGAATTTATCGGCTTTTGATTTTGGAAAACCACAAACTGCCGGCGTTGGATGCAGCTCGGCAATAAAATCACCCAAACAGTCGTCAAGTTTCTTTTTGGCAAACAGAAAACTGGTAAACAGGTGGGCCACTTTTCCGCTTTCAAGTGTTTCCGGGCCGCGTGTGGTATATCGGTGAATATCGAACCGATATAACAGATCTACCAGGTAGCGCGAAACAAAAGCTTGCTCTTCAATATCTTTGGTGCTCCAACCGTATTCTGTTCCCGAAAGTCGGGGCTGCGTACCAGCCAGTGAAACGGTTTCCATCGTTTTGCCTTCCGATTTTAAAAGGATTTCGGGAGTAGCGCCCATCCACAAACCAGCTTTTGGCAGGTTTACCATATACACAAAAGCATTTGGTGTTTGTTCGAATAACTGGGTGTATAATTTCCCCAGCGATTCATTTCTTCGTTCTGCCGGAATAATGCGCGAAACAATGGCCTTTGCCAGTTTTGTATTTTTTATGGTTTCTACTGTTTGCTCAATGTCTGAAAGGTATTCTTCCTTTTCAATTGCATAATGGGATGTATAGTTTGTCACCTTTTTATGGCAAACTTTTACATCTTTCATATCAAGTTGGAGGATTTCCTTAATACCTGTTTTGTAAATGTCAGGTTTTAATAGAATCAGTGGTGTTTCTTCGCTGATGTGATAAGGTGCAAAAACAAATCCTTCCTGCCCGTTTAAGCGGCTCACCTCGTTGGGATAAATTAAGGCTTCCTGACATGAGATGAGAAGCTCAAGCGTTTTGTCGCTGGGCACCGACCAGAGGGCAAAAGAGCAGTTTTTGTTAACGAGTTTGTCAATTAGATGTATTAATCTTTCGTTATCGGTCATTCTTTTCAGTAATCATATTGGTAACACGTACAGATGAAATCAATCTCCCTTCTTCATTGCAAATATCAACATTCCACACATGTGTTTGTTTGCCCCTGTGAACGATTTTTGCAACCGCCAAAGCCTTGCCTTTTTTTAATACGCCTGTGTGGTTGCCATTTACCATAATTCCCAACACTTCGTAAGCGTTCATATCAACCAGCAACATGCTGCCTAAACCCGCAAGAGTTTCGCCCATTGCAAGGGTGGCACCGCCGTGTAAAATGCCTCCCGGGCGCGAATTTCTTGCAGAGAGATTTAACATTCCTTCAACTCTTCCATCTCCTATTTTTGTAATCTCAATTCCGAGACTCCCAACAAGTGTGTCTTTTATGGCCTGATTGATCACCTCAACCGGCGTATCGAATGATAATTGTGTAAAATCCATAGTGCTATCCTAAAACGAGACTAAAATAATGGATAGTTTTCGAAAATTGCCCAAATGGGTTTTGTAATTTTATGTTGGATTTCGAAATAGGGGAGATTTTAGTGGTATTTAGCACCCACTTAATGTTAAACAGCTGCTATAATTTTTTTACATTTGTTTTTCATAAATCAACTTAAATAGAACCAAATGAGTATTTCCAGAAGAAATTTCTTGTATAAATCTGCAGCAGGCGCAGTGGCTGCTGCAAGTATTTCCAGTATCGTTTCGGCATGTGTTGCAGAACCTGAAAAAAAGATAGCATCAATTTTTGCGAAAGGCAATACTGTATTGTTTCAGGGCGATTCGATAACCGACGCTGGTCGTGATAAACAAAATGAATCGCCCAACCGGGCCTGGTCGTTTGGAAATGGTTATGCGCTTTTGGCAGCTTCACAGCTATTAAATACCTATCCTGAAGAACAACTTACCATTTATAACCGGGGTATTAGTGGAAACAAAGTGTTTCAGTTAGCTGATCGCTGGGACAAAGATTGTATGGAATTGAAACCTGATGTATTGAGTATTTTAATTGGTGTGAACGATTATTGGCACACGCGAGATGGAAAATATGATGGCACGATTGAGATTTACGAGAATGATTATCGTGCTTTGCTAAAACGCACGCAGAAAGCTTTTCCCAATGTTAAATTGGTTTTGTGTGAACCATTTTATGTATTGAAAACAAGAGCAGTTGACGAAACATGGATTGAACCTATGCAACAGTATCAGGTGGCAGCAAAAAAGATATCAGACGAATTTGAAACCATTTGGGTACCCTTTCAGAAAGTATTTGATGAGGCGATTAAACACGCTCCGGGAACCTACTGGACACCTGATGGAGTGCATCCTTCGATGGCCGGTGCCGAATTAATGGCCGAGACCTGGCTAAAAGCTGTTGGTGAATAGAGGTATAAAATCAACAATATCCAATTTTGAATGATCAACTATTCAGAATTGGATATTGTTATATTCTGACCAGAATTAACTTTTACCGGAAACAGGTTTCAGGATTGTTTTCTTGTAAAGAAGTGATAAAATAATTCCCCTCGAAAACATAAAAAGTAACATTCCCATCCATAAGGCGTGATTATTCCAAATTGGATTTAAGAAATAATAAACCGGAGCAAAGATCAGAAAGGTGGAAACCAGCAAGCTGTTTCGCATGGGGCGCGATGCTGTTGCCCCGATGAAAATCCCGTCCCAAATAAACGAACTAACGCTTGCTACAGGTATTAAAACCACCCAAACCAGAAACTGTTGAGCGGTTTGAATTACATCTGCTTGCGAAGTGAGTAGTTTCAAAATAAAATTGGTACCCGTCAAATAGAGCAGGGTAAAAGTAACTGCCAATCCCATGCCCCAGTAAAGGAGCAGTTTTACGACCTTTTTTAGGTTTTCAATCTGTTTGGCACCTATAAATTTTCCGACCAACGCTTCGCCGGCAAAGGCAAAACCATCGATAAAAAAGGAGAAGAACATTAAAAACTGAAGCAATAGTGAATTAACGGCAAGTATTGTGTCGTTAATACTGGCCGACTTTGACGTAAAAAAGGTAAATACAACGATAATACAAAAGCTGCGAATGAAAATGTCAGTGTTCACCTTAAAAAAGTTTGCAATGAACTTTAGATCCGTAATTCTAGCTTTGGTAATCATGGGCAACATTTTCTTATATCTTTTGAATAACAGAAAAACTGCAGTGAGTAATCCAGCGTACTGAGAGATTACGGTTCCGAGAGCTACTCCTTCGGATTTCATTTTTAATCCAAAAACAAAAAACACGCTAAGCAGAATATTTACAACATTTACCAGAATAGCAATAATCATGGGGTAACGTGCATTTTGCATTCCTAAAAACCATCCGCTGAAAACAAACAGGCTCAAGGCTGCAGGTGCTGCCCAAATTCGTATTCTGAAATACTCATTGGCCAGTGTCTCTACTTCGGCACTACCACCTATTAATTTAAAACTTGCCCAGGCAATCGGTGATTGAAGCAGTAGAATAATAACGCTAACGGACAATGTTAAAAGCAAAGCACGTATTAGTATCGTTATTGTTTCTGCCGATTTTTTTTCGCCATAAGCTTGTGCTGTAAACCCCGAGGTACTCATTCGCAAAAAACCAAAGCCCCAGTAAATGAAATTGAATATTACACTTCCCAGCGAAATTGCCCCAATGTATATTTCCGACCCCAAATGCCCCATTAACGCCAGATCAATCAATCCCAGTAGCGGAACAGTTATGTTACTGATGATATTGGGAATGGCAAGTTTTAATATGCTTTTATTCATTTTTTGCGAATGAGGAGACAAAGGTAATATTATTGGTTAGGTCATTAAACGGATGGAAGCAAATAAATATTTGTCCTTTTCTTTTTTGCCACCGGCTAAGTATCTCCCTCTGTTTTGCAATATAATTCATTGAAGTTCTGTATTTATTAATTCCTTCTATGAACAATAAAGGATTTCAATGTGTTTTATTATTCGAAGATTTGGATTAATTCTAAATAGCGTATATTTTTGCTTACAAGAAATTAATATATTTAAATCTTATAATAAAAATAGATATGGCATTTGAATTACCAAAATTAGGATACGATTACAAGGCACTAGAGCCACATATTGATGCAAGAACGATGGAAATCCATCACAGTAAGCACCACGCAGGTTATACAAATAATTTGAATGGGGCAGTTGAAGGGACTGATCTTGCAGGAAAATCAATTGAAGAGATTTTAAGTGGTGTGTCAGGTCAATCGGCAGCAGTACGTAACAATGGTGGTGGATTTTATAACCACAATTTGTACTGGGAAGTAATTGCACCAGGTGGTGCACCGGCTCCGGAAGGAGTTTTATTAGACGCAGTAAATGATTCATTTGGAAGCATAGAAAATTTTCAGGAAGCCTTCATCAAGGCAGCTTTGACTCGCTTTGGGTCAGGTTGGGCATGGTTGGTTCTTCAAAACAATAAGCTGGTGGTTTCGTCTACGCCCAATCAGGATAATCCGCTGATGGATGTGGCCGAAGTTCAGGGAACTCCAATTTTGGGGATTGACGTATGGGAACATGCATATTACCTGAACTACCAAAACAGACGTCCGGATTATGTGAATGCATTCTGGAATCTCATCAACTGGGATGAAGTCGCCAGGCGGTTTAAAGGTTAGTTGATTTTTGGTTTTTTCCCCGGGGCAGAGGCTCCGGGGTTTTTATTGCCCTTTTCATATTATTATGTTAAACATGATGCTCATTGTCAGGATAATAAGCTTTTTTGCCTTCTTTTGGGCGATTCGAGTTTGCTTAAATTTTATTTAAATTCCTTCCAAATTAAACTTCCAACTAATCCTTTTTGCCCCAAAAACGTTGTACCTTTAGCAGACAAAAAATCAAATTAATAATCTTTAAACAAGGAAAATTATGGCATTTAGTTTACCAAAACTTCCGTATGCAAATAATGCACTGGAACCAGTAATAAGTGAAAAAACAATTGAGTTCCATTATGGAAAACACCACCAGGCTTATGTAAATAATTTAAATGGCCTGATTGAAGGAACAGAGTTTGAAAAAGCAAGTTTGGAAGACATTATTAAAAAAGCTGAAGGTGGTATTTTTAATAATGGAGCCCAGGTTTGGAACCACACGTTCTATTTTACACAATTTAGTGCTGATGGTTGTAAGGAGCCAAAAGACGATTTAAAAGCAGCTATTGACGCTAAATTCGGATCGTTTGATGCTTTTAAAGAAGCATTCTCGAAAGCAGCAGCTACTTTGTTTGGCTCGGGCTGGGCATGGTTAGTTGTTGATGAAAAAGGCGAACTGGAAATCGTTCAGACAAGTAATGCCGGAAACCCATTGCGCGATGGTAAAAAACCGGTACTAACCTGCGATGTTTGGGAACACGCATACTATCTGGATAAGCAAAATGCACGTCCGGCGTATATTGCCGATTTCTGGAAAATTGTAGATTGGAAAGTTGTTTCAGAACGTTTTGCTTAAAACAAAAAGTAGAGAATGAGTACTGAAAAAGTTTTGGCGGCTATGCAGGCTGCCGGAAAACCAATGAAGGCCGGTGAAATTGCAGAAGCTTCAGGATTGGATAAAAAAGAAGTGGATAAAGCAATGAAAGTGCTGAAGGCCGAAGAAAAAATTGTGTCACCAAAGCGTTGCTTTTGGGAACCAAAATAAGGAAAACAAAAAACGGGATTATTAAAATCCCGTTTTTTTTATCGTTTCAACTAAAAACTATTTTTTCCAGAGACTTTCCATCTCCTCTAAAGTTTTTCCTTTTGTTTCGGGTACCATCTTCCATACAAAGAAGAACGACAGTAAACTCATTAATCCATAAAAACCATAAGTTACAGCCCCGCTAAACTCCATCATAGCCGGATAGGTTGATGAAATAAAGTAGTTAGCTGCCCACTGAGCAACAACTGCAATAGCAACTGCACGCCCACGAATTTTATTTGGGAAGATTTCAGAAATAAGAACCCAGCAAATTGGTCCCCACGACATCATAAATGAAGCAGTATAAACAATGATAAATACAAGCGTACTGGTTCCTATTATTTCAAAGAAAGCTAAACCAGCTATTGCAAACATTCCAACTGCCATCCCAATTGAGCCAACCATTAACAAGGGTTTGCGTCCCCATTTATCAACCGTTAATATGGCTACAACGGTAAACACAACGTTCACCAATCCCATTACAATGGTTTGCAGCATCGAAGCATCTTTTGCTGCTCCCATACTTTCGAATATACGTGGTGCATAATACAGTGCCACATTAATTCCTACGAATTGCTGAAATACTGAAAGCAGGATACCAATAATAATAACCAATTTTCCGTACGACCACAATTTGCCTGAATGACTATCAACGGTTGCTTTAATATCATTAAGAATTTCTTTTGCCCTGCTTTTTCCATTAATTTTTTCAAGAATGACAAGGGCTTCGCTATCTTTTTGTTTCAAGGTTAGGTATCGCGGTGTTTCGGGAACAAAAAACAGCAATAGGCCAAATAAACCAGCAGGTATCGACTCGGATAAGAACATTCTTCTCCAGCCGATTTCGTTAATCCATTCCAGTGTTTGCCCATTAGCAATTCCCCAGTTAACAAAGTATACTACTAACATTCCAAAAATAATGGCAAACTGGTTTATCGAAACCAATCGCCCTCGAATATCTTCAGGGGCAATTTCACCAATATACATGGGGACAATAGCCGATGCCATACCAACGCCAATTCCTCCAATTATGCGGTAAACATTAAACATGTATAATAGCCCCAAAGTGGCCTGTCCTTTTTCGAAAAATAAGAATTCGGGATATCCCGATCCCAATGCTGAAATAAAGAAAAGCAAGGCGGCGATCATCAACGATTTTCTACGGCCAATTTTTAAAGCAAAAATTCCCGATATTCCACCACCAATAATACAGCCAATTAAGGCACTTGAAATGGTTAAGCCATGAATTAATGTGCTTAGTCCCTGGCTGTCGATGAGGAAGGCTTGTACCGATTTTTCGGCACCTGAAATAACCGCTGTATCGTAACCAAAGAGCAAGCCTCCGAGTGTGGCTACAATGGTTATCGAAAAAATATAAAAACTATTGTTCTTCATGATATTGGTAATGTTAGTTTGGTATGAAGAAGCCCAGTTCAAACTAATTTTTGAACCGGGCTTTCTTTAAATATGATTTAAAATAAGTCTTGATCTATCTGATTTACATATGTGTTATATATAGGCATTAAATGAGTACTTTAATCATTCATATTTATATATAATCTTCTCATAATAAATTCAAAATAATCAGTTTTCTGATCTTATTAAATGTGCATGTTTACAATTGCTTCGTACAATTCTTGCTTACCACTTATTTGTTTTGGTTCGCCATTTGCTTTTGCATATTCGTAAACATCTTCGAATGTAAGTTTTCCTTCTTCAAACTCTTTACCTTTACCTTCGTCAAATGAAGCGTAGCGCTCTGAAAGCATTTTTTCATATGGTGAATCTTCCAAAATAGCAGCAGCAGTTTCCAGTGCACGTGCCATAACATCCATTCCGCTAATGTGTGCAATGAATAGATCTTCAAGATCGGTTGAGTTACGACGAAGTTTTGCATCGAAGTTAGTACCACCACCTTGAGTACCGCCACCTTTTAGGAAAACGATCATTGCTTGAGTTAATTCGTAAAGGTCGATTGGGAATTGGTCAGTATCCCATCCGTTCTGAACATCGCCACGGTTAGCATCAATTGCTCCAAGCATGCCATTATCAACAGCACATTGTAATTCGTGTTCGAATGTGTGACCAGCCAAAGTAGCGTGGTTTACTTCAATATTGATTTTGAAATCGTTCTCTAAACCATATTCTTTAAGGAAACCCATCACTGTTTCTGTGTCAACATCGTATTGATGTTTTGTTGGCTCCATTGGTTTTGGCTCAATAAGGAATGTTCCGGTAAAACCTTTTGAACGGCCATAGTCGCGTGCCATTTGCAACATAGTTCCCAGGTGTTGTTTTTCACGTTTCATGTTTGTGTTCAACAACGACATGTAACCTTCACGTCCTCCCCAGAATACATATGCTTTACCGCCTAATTCGATAGTAGCGTCAATTGAATTTTTAATTTGAAGCATCGCGCGGGCAGCAGTATCAAAATCAGGATTGGTGCTGGCACCGTTCATATAACGTGCATGAGAAAATACATTTGCAGTACCCCACATTAATTTAATTCCTGTTTCAGCTTGCTTTTGTTTTGCGTAAGCAACAATTTCTTTCAGGTTTGCTTCGTATTCTTCAATACTGTTTCCTTCGTCTACTAAATCAATATCGTGGAAACAATAGTATTCGATACCCATTTTCGACATGAACTCGAAACCTGCATCCATTTTCTCTTTTGCTGCCTGAACTGCATCGTCGGCGCTGTTCCAGTCGCGATTGATTGTACCACCACCAAATGGATCACCACCATCGGCACACAACGAGTGCCACCATGCCATTGAAAACTTAAACCATTCAGCCATTGTTTTTCCATAAACTACTTTTTCAGGATTGTAGTAGCGGAAAGCCATTGGGTTTTTACTGTCTTTTCCTTCAAATTTAATTTTATCCACTGATGGGAAATAAACTTTTGTACTCATATTTCTAATTTTTAAATTGTTATTTTTAGTTTGTCTGAAACTTCAGTTATTTATTGCTTAGATGAATTTCTCCAATAAATTCTTCCAACTGCCGTAGGCTTCTTCGTATTCTGCTTTTTTCTTTAAATCAGGTTCAATGGTTTCCAATTTTTTCAGGCTGCCAAAAGCTTCGTTAAACGAATTGTAATAACCTGATCCAACTCCGGCACCTCTTGCAGCTCCAACCGATCCGTCGGTATTGTATAGTTCGATTGTAGCTCCTGAAATTCCGGCAAGCGTGTCTCTGAAAATCGGGCTGAGGAACATATTGGCTTTACCTGCACGAATAACAGACGGATTAATTCCAATATTTTTCATGATCTCCATTCCGTAGTTGAACGAGAAAACGATTCCTTCCTGAGCTGCACGCAGCAAATGTCCTTTATCGTGAGTATTGAAACTTATACCGCTAAACTGGGAACCGATGTTTTTGTTCTGAAGAACACGCTCTGCACCGTTTCCAAAGGGTAGGATAGAGATGCCATCCGAACCGATAGCCACTTTTGAAGCCAGCTCATTCATCGCTTCATACGAAAGATCTTCGGCTACCATTCGTTTCAACCAGGCATTTAAAATACCTGTTCCGTTGATGCATAGTAAAACTCCAAGTCGTGGATCTTCCTGCGTATGATTAACGTGTGCAAATGTGTTTACCCGCGATTGCGGATCGTATTTTATTTCGTTGCTTACACCATAAACCACACCCGAAGTTCCGGCAGTTGTGGCAATTTCGCCAGGGTTAAGCACATTCAACGACAATGCGTTGTTAGGCTGGTCGCCAGCGCGGTAACTTACTTTTGTTTTTGTTGACAGACCCAATTCTGCAGCCGTTTTAGCGCTAAGCTGGCCCGATGTTGAGAAAGTAGGTATTATTTCAGGAATAATATCGGACGAAAAACCATAGTTGTCGAACAACATTGTAGCCAGGTCATTTTCTTTGAAATTCCACATAATTCCCTCAGAAAGACCACTAATAGTTGTTTGCGTCTCGCCGGTAAGTTTCATGGCTATATAGTCACCCGGAAGCATAATCTTATCAAGCTTCGCAAAAGTCTCCGGCTCGTTCTCTTTTACCCATTTTAGTTTCGATGCGGTAAAGTTTCCCGGCGAGTTTAACAGGTTGGTTAAACAACGCTGACCACCAATTTCCTCAAAAGCTTTGTCGCCATAGGCAGCAGCACGGCTGTCGCACCAAATAATCGACGGGCGCAAAACTTCCTGATTTTTGTCCACCATTACCAAGCCATGCATTTGATACGAAATACCAATCGACTCGATACTTTCTTTGTCAATATTGGCGGTAGCGAGTACTTCAGCCAATGCTAACTTCAGATTTTCCCACCAAAGCTCAGGGGCTTGTTCTGCCCAGCCAGCTTTGTGTGCGGTAATTTTCATTTCCTGTTTTGGATAAAACGATGAGGCTACCAGGTTTCCGCTATTTGCTTCTACCAGAGAAACTTTAACTGAAGAGCTTCCGATATCAAGTCCTAATAAATGCATGATTATAAGTGAATTTATATATTTTGTTTTTAATCTGTTCTGTTCTGGTATGGAGCAAAAATATATCTATTTTGTATGATCTCAAATTAAAAAAAAATGTTTTAGAACATGTTTATAGCGACGACCTGATTTTTAGCGTTGTTGGAATCTCAACGTTTACAGGCTTGCCCTGTACTATAAACTCGGCTGCTTTTTTCCCCATTTGGTTAAAATCGGTTGATATTACCGTTATGCCTTCCTTAACGTATTTTTTCATTGGTGTTTCGTTGTACGATATCACGCCAACTTCTTGTCCGGGTTCAAATCCTTTTTCAGAGCACTGATCGAGGAATGTTGCCAGTGTTCGATCACTTACCAGAAAATAGAGGTCTCCTTCCTTTAAGTCAAATTCCTCGAAGGTTGTAATCACTCTGTGGTTTAAATTATGATTCTTTCCAAAACGTTCGAAATGATCAACAATCTCATGCGGGTGATAAGTAAAATCAGGATAAAAAAGCGTAAAACGTTTGTATTTCGAAATGGCATTTAAATTTTTATCGAGACAATTGTAAACGGCTTCACCAAAATTCTGATAAACACTCGATTTCCCTTCACCATGAATTTGCCAGTCGATAATAAGCAATTGTTCTTCCGGAATTTTATCAATAATATTTTTCACCTTTTTGTGGTCGAAATTCATTACAATATATTTGGTGTAACGTCCCACGCTTTCGGTAATAATCTTATCGAAAAGGTCGATATTGTAATGATGAAAATGCAAATCGACACTTATGTTTTTAGGCAAATGATTCAGAATAGAGTGATAAAGCACTTCTTTGTAGGCCTTAAACGTATCGAGGAACAAAAATATCTTGGTAATTTTTCGGGTAACAAAATAGCCACGGTTGGGAACCGATTCAACCACCCCTCGTTTTTTAAGCTCGGCATAGGCTTTAAAAACGGTATCTCTTGATAGTTTGCAATCCTTCATAATCTGATTTACCGAAGGTAGCATGTCGCCTTCTTTTAACTCGTTTCGGCTGATCGAGTCGAGAATAGCGTCAACTAATTGCTGGAATTTCAGAATATTAGAGTTTTTTTCTATGGTGAGTTTTATATTCATAGTCTGGTTTAATTTCAGAACCCTATTCTGTTCTGTTCTACAAATCTAGTAATAATAATTGTAATAACCCTATTGAATTTGAAGTGCTTAATAAATGGTTTAGTCTTCATTTAACATTTATTAAAATTGGCCGGCGCAATAGTTTTAGGCGTAATACGTTTTTGAGAAAAAGGGTAGAGTGAGGTTGTTTTCTCTGGTGGTTATGTTTGGTCAGCAATTCTTTTTTTAGCCTCAGGTTCTATCCTTTTTTCTTTTAAATTGAATTTAGCTTATTAATTTTACTTCAGAACAAGAAGCAAAAATCATGATCAAGGAACTTATAACCCGTAATCGCAGTTACCGCCGGTTTGATGAGGCGGTAAAAATTTCTTCAGAACAAATTACCAAATGGATTGACCTGGCAAGGCTTTCGGCAAGTGGACGGAATGCGCAGCCGTTAAAATATGCCATTGTTACCAAAACCGAAATGTGTGCAAAAATTTTTCCCTTTCTGGGATGGGCCGGCTATTTAACCAGTTGGAAAGGACCGGCTGAAGGTGAGCGCCCTGTGGCGTATGTTGCAATTATTAAAGACTGTAATATTGCAGATAACCATCATTGCGACGATGGAATTGCCATGCAAAGTATTTTACTTGGAGCTGTCGAAGATGGTTTTGGCGGTTGTATGATTGGTTCGGTAAACAAAGTCAAAGTCGCAAAATTGCTGGGGCTCGACAAAAATCTGGAGTTACTATATATTGTTGCGCTGGGTAAACCTGCGGAAGAAGTTGTAATTGAAGAGGCCAAAGATGGAAATGTAAAATACTGGCGCGATGAAAACGAAGTACATCATGTGCCGAAGCGCCCGATTGATGAGATTGTAATTTTACAAAATTAGAGCATAAAAAAAGGATGGCAATGCCATCCTTTTCCGTTTAACTCCTAAAATTACCCCCTTATAAAAAGTGCCTTAATTATATGTTGAGCCATTTTGGGATTCTCTTTTAATCTTCTGGTTGAATAGTTAAACCATTTATCTCCAAACGGAACATACACACGCATTTTATGTCCGTTGTCAACGATTAGCTGGCGCAGTTCGGGTGTTACTCCGTACAGCATTTGAAACTCGTACATATCTTTCGCGATATTCATTTTCCTGATCATCTTCATCGATTCCTCAACCAGAAATTTATCGTGAGTGGCGATTCCCACGTACATTTTATTTTCGAACATGTATTTCAGATCCGTCAGGAAATGCTGACGAACTTCGTCGTACTCTTTAAATGCAACGTTTTCGGGTTCAACGTAAATCCCTTTACACAGCCGGAAACTGATGGGGGCGTTTGCGGTGTTCAGGTCGTTCAGTGCTATCAAATCACTTTCGGTACGGCGTAAATAGGCCTGAAGCACCAGTCCGACATGTTTTGGGAATTCTTTTCTTAGGCGGCGAAAAATATCCAACTCCATGTCAACACACTGCGAGTCTTCCATGTCAATACGAACGAACGAGTCTATTCCGGCAGCAAACTGCACAACCTCACGTAGCAGGTTGTAGCACACTTCTTTATCAATAAGTAACCCAAACATAGTTGGTTTTATCGAGAAGTTGCCTTTTATTTTCTCCGAAGTAAATCGCTTGATTACTTCAATGTACTCGTCACGGTTTTTTTCTGCTTCATCAAGCGTTGTAATAAATTCACCTAAAATATCAACCGTAACTTCAACTCCTTTTTCATTCAGGAGTTTTGAGGCAAGCAAACCTTCTTCCAGCGATTCGCCTGCAATGTACCGCTTCGAGAATACCCAAACCAGCTTTTTGGGCATGTAGGGCAGTATATTAGCTATTAACTTATTCAACATTTTATAATTTAGGTAAATACTATTTTTTCCAGCATAAAAATACTATTCGCAACTCGCCTCGTGCAATGACGTTTATCATTGGCGAAGCATGATTTTAGGCAGCTTTTATGTAGAACTTGTTGATTATTAATAACATCAAAAAAATGAAAATTAGAGTAGGGCATTTCCGCTAAAAAAGTATCTTTGTCGGGATTAAAAAAGTTGAACCTAAAAATTTATTGAAGATAATAGTTGCCCGGAGCGCGACTTATATTCAGTATATTGATGAAGTAAAAAATAAAAAAGATGAAAGGAACATCGTTAGTAGTTAGTGCAGTGCTTTTTGTTGCAGTTGCAGTTTTGTACGTTTTACATTTTACAGGTAGCAGCGCCAATGAAGGAACACCAATTAAAGCAGCGGCCGGAACAGGTGGTTTGAAAATTGCTTATATTAAAGCGGATTCGGTGCTTTTAAATTACACATTGTCGCAAGATTTGCACGATGAGTTTACTAAACAACAGGAAGCTTATACAACTGAATACGGAACTAAGCGTCAATCGTTTGAAAAGGAAGCAGCTGCTTTCCAGGAAAAACTTCAGCGTGGGGGCTTTTTAACAGAACAACGTGCCGTACAGGAGCGTGATCGTTTGTTGGGTAAAGAACAGGAAATTCAAAAACTGGATCAGGAATTGTCTACGAAATTGGCCAAAATTCAACAGGATAACAATAATAAAATTCTTGACAATATGATGGATTATCTGGAGCGTTACAACGAAAAAGCCGGTTACGATTACATCTTAAATGGCGCTAACGTTTTAATAGGGCCTGAGACAACTAATATTACTGCCGATGTTTTAAAGGCTTTGAATGAAGAATATGACGTTGCAAAAACAGAATAATAAAATATAAAGCATAAGTGAAAATCCGGGTTAGCGCCCGGATTTTTTTTTGATATTAATTGAAACCCGGGGTTCAGCTTTAAAATAACTTTTAGCTTTGTTCTATGTTTGCCGATAAATACCTGGAAAAGAATCAGCACAAAATCCTCATTAACGAATTGCCGGAAGAAGCACCGGGAATAATTGTTGTTATTCCGTGTTTACGAGAAACGGGGTTGACGGAAACATTAAATTCGCTGAATGCGTGTGAATTGCCGAAATGTAAGATTGAAGTTATTCTGCTTATCAACCAATCGGAAGTGGCTGATGCCGACACTATTCGCCAAAACACACAAACAAAAGCTGACGCTGATAAATGGATTGCGGCGAACCCAAAAAACGGTATTAAGTTTTACGCTGTTGGTCCGATAAGCCTGAAAAAGAAATGGTCAGGAGCAGGTTTGGCACGCAAAAAGGGAATGGATGAAGCCATAAGAAGATTCAATCTTAACGATAACAAGAACGGAATTTTGGTGTCGTTGGATGCCGATACTTTGGTGGCAAAAAATTACCTGTTTGAAATTGAAAAGCATTTCACGAATCATCCGAATCAGGTTGGTGGAACAGTGGCTTTTGAGCATCAGAAACAACAGTTGGATGAAAAGCACCGGCGGGGGATTGAGTTGTACGAGTTGTATCTCAATTATTACAAACAGGCACTTCATTATTGTGGTTATCCATATTCGCTGTTCACCATTGGTTCCGCCTTTGCCGTAAAAGCTGAAGCCTACGTAAAACGTGGAGGAATGAACAGAAGGCAGGCAGGCGAAGATTTTTATTTTCTGCAAAATCTGGTACAGATTGGCCGGGTTGGAGAAATAACAAGCACAAAGGTTTATCCGTCGGCGCGATTGTCGAATAGGGTGCCTTTTGGTACCGGCCCCATTCTGCAAAAATGGATGAAAGGAGAGGAGAACCTGTCGTTGACTTATAACTTCGAAGCATTTAAAAATCTACAGCAGTTCTTCGCTCAGAAAGACCGCTTGTTTAAAATTCAGTATAACGACTATTTGGAGTTTGTGAACCACTTAACTGAGCCGGTAAAGGAATTTCTAGAAATTGATCAATTTAGAGTGGAACTTGATGATTTAAATAACAATTGTTCGCGTTTAGAAACCTTTCAGATGCGGTTCTTCCATAAATTCAATGCTTTTAAAATTCTGAAGTTTCTGAATTTTGCTCACGAAAAATATTATCAGAAAGCTGATTTATTGCAGCAGATAAAGTTGTTGAACCGGGAACAGAAGGATTAACACTTTTGCTGTTGGTAAACAACTACTTTTGCCGAATAGAAATTGTGCCGTTATTGTTCAATTTGTTGTGCTGTAGTTCTTTGTAGCTGTGACAAATTTGTTTGGCGATTTTGAATTGATAATATGGAATGATTCCATTCAGAAAAATTAGCATTAGCAAAATTGGTAAAAAGAAGATTAATTGAATATTAATATGTGGATATATGGTAATATTCTGATTGTTAGTTGCTTTGGGGGAGTTTCTGTAAAACGTGTCAATAAAATGTTTTTTGAACTTTGATTTTATATCAAACTTTGTACTTTTGCTGAAAACGATAATGTTTAACTTTAAAATTCATTGTTATGGCATACAAAATTTCAGATGAATGTATCGCATGCGGTACTTGTATCGATGAGTGCCCGGTTGACGCTATTGCAGAAGGTGATATCTATACCATCGATGCAGAGCTTTGTACAGACTGTGGTTCATGCGCAGAAGTTTGTCCGGTTGAAGCAATTGCTATTGAAGAATAGTCCGCTCAGCATAAAGACATTGAAGCTCGCGCATGCGGGCTTTTTTTATGCCTTTTTGTTACCTCAAGCAGTTTCTAAAATCCATTCAAATCCATAAAAACAGTTGGTAAGATCAATAAAAAGCCAATTATTATAAGCATAAGAGTAAACGAAGCAGCCCACTTAAACCACTTTTCGTAAGGGATGCGTGCAACACCCAAAACGCCAATTAACACGCCACTTGTAGGCGTAAGCATATTGGTGAATCCATCGCCCAGTTGAAATATTACAACAGTTGTTTGTCGCGAAATTCCAATCAAATCCGATATCTGCGACATAATTGGAATTGTTAACGCAGCCTGTCCCGATCCGGACGGAATAAACACATTTAGCATCGTTTGTATCAGGTACATAATTCCTACTGTTCCAACTTCTCCAAAGTTTTGCATCGAGTTCGAAACATAAAACAGAATGGTATCGATGATTTGTCCGTCTTCAAGAATAACCACTATTCCACGGGCTAAACCTACTATCATGGCAGCCGGAAGAATGTCTTTGGCGCCATCTAAAAAAAGTTTGGTAATTGTATTGGGCGATTTATTGGCGGCCATGCCGGCAAAAACTCCCATAGCAAAAAAGATGGTAGCAATTTCTTTAATATACCAGCCATGTCCCATTACTCCAATTACAAGAAAAACAATGGTAAAAGTGAGCAGGGTTAAAATGAAATATTGTACCGAACGCCATAGGGTTAAAGCCCCCATAACAATAAAAAGCACTGTAGCTACCGGAATGGCCGGAACAGAAAATACATTGTTGCCAATGGTTATTGAACTTCGCGGGATGGTTATGGAGAAAACGATGAGTGCAACAGAAATAATGGACAAAGCAAACCAGGCTGCAGTAGGTTTTATCCTTTCAATTTTTACGGCTGTGGTTTCATTGCGCGACCGCCAATATGCATCGTCTTCGTAAACAACTGATGTGGTAGGGGCTTTCTTTATTTTGGCGGCATAACGCAGAATAAACGCAAACCCAAAAAAGTTGATCACTGCCCACATCAAAATTCGGTATTCCAACCCTGAAAACAACGGGATATGAGAAAGTCCCTGAGCTACACCAACGGTAAACGGATTTAAAAAAGCGCCTGCAAAACCCATTGCTGCCGCGATAAAACACAGCGAAACACCAACAATCGAGTCGTAGCCCATTGAAATGGCCAGCGGAACAAAAATGATGGTAAAGGCAATGGTTTCTTCGCTCATGCCAAAGATTGCTCCAAACAAGCTGAAGATGGTCATTATAGAAACGAGTACGATATTGTGCACACCCACAAATGCGAGCACTTTCGATCGTTCAAGCCGTTTTAAGCGTTTCAGAAAAGTATGAATACCAATGTCGATTGATTTGCTGTCGTTAAGAATCCAGAACGAACCTCCGATGAGTAAAATAAGAGCAATAATATTAGAGGTGCTTAAAAAGCCATCAAAGAAAGAAGAGAAGACCTGCCATGTCTGTAGCTGGCTGTCGGTTTTATGAAACGAGCCGGTTTGTATCACACTGCGTTCAACCCCATTAACAACAACACTTTCGCGCTCAAATTCGCCTCCGGGGATGATCCAGGTGAGCAAAGCACAAAAAATAATCAGGAAAAATATGATGACATAAGTATGCGGAACTTTCTTTAACATGCAAACAGATTTTGTTGCCAAGGTAATAAAATCTGTTTAACCGCGATTTATAGTTGCCGAGCTACGGGATTAAGTAGAACGCCGGGCATTATCCCGGCGTTCAGTTTTTATTTAACTACTCAATTTTCTTCCCGATATAAAACGCATAGCCATAAAAATCTTTGTATTTGTTATACAGTTTCTCTTCATGTCTTTGGTTGGCAATAAAATCTTCAGCAGCTTTATTGCCCTCATGTTTTTCACGAAAGACTTTTTGTGCTTTGGGGTGCATGGTATAAAAATTGGTCCAGCAGTTTACCGGCAAAATAAACGATGCTACAGGTACGTATCCTATTTGTTGCATTTGTTTAACTTTATTTGGAACAGTATCAATTCCGGGATAGGCGTCCATCCAGAAATCATGAATTTCCTGTGGACGTTCTTCTGTAAACCAAGATGCCTCGCTTACTGCAACGTATCCTCCCGGTTTTAGGAAATTCTTCCATTCTCGCAGCCCTTGTTCAAAACCGATGTTGTAAATGGCTCCTTCCGACCAGATTAAATCCAGTTCCTCAGGCTGAAAGGGCAGTTGGTCCATCGAGCCAACAATACCTTTTACGCGCGCCTCCAGTTTTAATTCATGCGCATTCTTATTAAAAAGGTCGATGAAAGTGGGGAAGAGATCGAGTCCTGTGATTTGACCTGGCGTATGTTGAGCCAAAACCATAGTTTGACCTCCGGTACCACAGCCCAGATCAGCAATCTTTGCCTTTTTGCCAAGCCCTTCAATAAAACTCAGTGCTTTAGTTGTAATTTCAGCACTTCCCGGTCCCTGTCGTTCGAAGTGTGAGAAATATTCGCAGATTAAACTTAAATCGAATTCGTGTATTGATTTATTTTCATTACTCATGATGTAATAATTTGTGCCCAAAAACCATACAGCGTTGTGTTTTTAGTTTTAGGCGGTTTCTAGAAAAAAAGTATAAAAATAGCCCTGACAGGAATCTGTCAGAGTTTAACGAATGGATAACCAAAGGCCAGCAGCCAAAGGTTATTTACTTCACGGACTCTAAATTTGTGTATAACATGCAAAAATTTTACAGACCTAAAGATAACTGTTTTTCTAAAAGTAACAATTAGTTTTGGCTTGTAGACCGGTAAAGGACTGTTTTCCGGGCTAAATAATCAATCCATGAAGAATGAAGTTACCTAAATCAGTTAGTGCTAACTTCTAGCTTTTATAAATTCATGAGGATATTCCAACTTACGATTCTGAAAAGTTAAGACAGATGCTTTTTTTACCACTCCGTTTTGAATATTTATGGACTTTTCGATGGTCGTATCTTTTTGCCACCTTTTACTTCCTCCCAAAATTGTTGGCAGATAAACAATTAATGCAGCAGAAATAGACCTCGAAGCACTTTCCCAAAGGTAGCTTGGCGTGTGATCAACAGCATAATAGTCAATGTTGTCAATCTTCAGAATTGGATCTTTGAAGGTGGTTGGCCGGGCAAAATAAAACCCCATACCTTCATCACAACTAACATCAATAATTAATGTTCCTGCCATTAAGGTATCTTTTTCATCTTCTGTAACAAAATCAACAGGATTATCCGTATCCTGGTAGGTGCCATTAATAATGATTTCAGATTCTTTGATTAAATCGGCCAGCGGCCTGACTGTACCATCGTGTTCTATCGTCACCATGCGAGCTTCGCCATCTTTCCCATCACGGATACGTACATAATGAACATCTAAGATTTCTTCGCGAACTTCATGATCAGGCCTTTGAATACAAATAGTAATGTCTCTGAAACCATGAGATTTAAGTGCATAAATAGCGCCACGACTAACAGCTCCGAAACTAAATATTATTACTTTACGCTGATTGCCATAATGACCATCGATACCCCGTAATTGTAGAGCATGAATAACGGCACAATAGCCGGCCATTTCATTATTTTTGTAAAAAGTATGTCGGCCAATTTGCCCAGCCGGAGACCACACAAACATATCTTCAAAGGCAATTAGTGTAAGTTTCCGGTCTATCGCTGCTTGTGTAATATCTTCCTGTTGTGCGCAATGCGGATATCCCCAAATAAATCCTCCTTCACGTATTTCCTGTAAATCAGCTAATACAGGTTTGGCAATAATTACAGAACCCAAATCAGCTAATAGTTCATGACGCGTTGCAACACCTCCTGTTTGTGCTCTAAAAAAATCATCATCGATATTAAAAGGAGCACCATAACCTTTTTCAAAGATTAATTGTTTCCTGATATTCTCTGGTAAACGCGACAGATGATCCGGATGAATCGGCAGACGTTTCTCATCTTGTTTTCTTGAAGTTCCAATCACTCCTAAAGTTTGATTTTTCATAAATTCTCCTTTGTAAATTTGTTATAGCAACTTAATGCTGGCCCGACTATTTGTAATTCAACGAGAAATTATTTGCTGGAGTGAAGTGTATTGTAGTAAAACAGCAAAATGAGGAAATGACTGATTGAAATCAAAAATGGTATAAACCTTTTGTAAAGATACTCCATTTATTAAGAGATACCGGAATTACGCTGATAATAAATGAATTAATAACTAAAGAGTTTGTGTGCTGCTAATCTGTTACTCTATTCGTTGCCCGCGAGTGCGATAAAAAGTTACCCTGAGTTCCTGACTGCTTCAGACAGGTATTGGGGGAGTTACAAACCAAACCTGTCATTGGCGGCGCAACAACGCAATCTGATCCTCCATTCACTAAAATAAAATAGCCAACCATGTAACCTGCAACAACTTCCCGCGTCTATTAAATATCCGGTTCATTCATCTCCGGAAAACTAAAGCTATCGAAAACATGATTAAAAACTTATTAAAACACAGCCTGCGGGCGTTAAAAAAGCAAAAAGGATATGTTGCTATCAACATTTTGGGACTGTCTATTGGAATAGCCTGCAGTATTATCATCGCGCTGTTTATTATCCACGAGTTAAGTTACGATCAGTACAACGAAAACAAAGACCGGCTTTACCGTTTAACACTCGACGGTAAAATTGGCGAGCAGGAAGTAAATGCTTCTTACACGGCGGCAGTTATTGGGCCAACAATGGCAATCGATTTTCCCGAGGTGGAAAAATTTTGCCGCCTAAACACGTGGGGCGAAGCCATTGTAAAAAAAGAAGATATCGCCTATGTGATTGACGATTTTGCCGAAGTGGATTCTTCCTTTTTTGAGCTGTTCTCTATTCCGCTGCTGAAAGGCGATAGCAAAACTGTACTGAACGAACCCAACACCATGGTGCTATCGGAGTCGACGGCTAAAAAGATCTTTGGCGACGAAGACCCTATAAATAAACTGTTACGCCTAAATACCGATCAGAATTCATACCGCGTAACCGGAGTAATGGCCGATTTCCCCGAGGAAACGCATTTTAATGCCAACATCCTCACTTCGTTTATGACCAACCAAAGATCTGACGACAAGGAGTGGTTAAGCAACAGTTTCTCCACATACATATTACTAAAACCGAATACTTCGCCCGATAATGTTGAAGCAAAGTTTCCGGGCATGATTGAGAAATATGTTGGCCCGAGGGTGCAGCAGATGTTTGGCGTTTCGTTGAGCGATTTTGTTACACAGGGCAACCGTTATGATTTTCACCTGCAGCCGGTAACAAAAATACACTTGCAACCGGAGGTGGAGCATGAGGTAAAACCTGCTACCGATCCGAAATACCTGGTTATTTTCAGTAGTGTGGCCATTCTGATCATTGTAATTGCCTCGATTAATTTTATGAATCTTTCAACCGCGCAGGCTACCAAACGCGCCAAAGAAATTGGGGTAAAAAAGGTAAGCGGTTCGTCAAAAGGAATGCTTATTCTGCAATTCCTTACCGATTCAACGCTAATTTCATTCATCGCACTGATTTTGGCCGTGGCTATTGTTTTTATATCGCTGCCGTTCTTTAACGATGTTTTTGATACGCAGGTACAATTTAATCTTCTCGAACATTTCTATTACATTCCCTTACTTATTGTCTTTGCGCTTTTCGTAGGTTTTATTGCAGGCGCTTATCCGGCCTTTTATCTCTCGTCGTTTAATCCCAATACTGTGTTGCGTGGAAAACTTCGCGACGGGGCGAAAAACGGGAAACTACGCCGCATCCTGGTGTCGGTCCAGTTTCTAATTTCCATTATTCTTATTATAGGAACAGTTATTATGTACCGACAATTAACCTATATGATAAATAAAGATGTTGGTTTCAACAAAGATCGTTTGATGGTCATCCACAGCGCCGGAGCAATTGGCGACCAGGTAAAAGCATTTAAACAGGAAATACTAAAAATACCCGGTGTGGAATTTGTTTCGGCATCAACAGCTGTTCCCGGGCATAACACCAACAATAACGGTTATATGCTGGAAGGCCGCGACGGGCAGACCTTCCTGATGCAAACTGCCTATGTTGATTACGATTTCCTGAAAACCTACAACATCGAGCTTAGCGATGGCCGCTTTTTCGACCGTGAGTTTGGGGCTGACCACGACGCGTGTATCGTAAACCGGAAAACCATTGAAGAGTTTGGGATCGACGATTATACCCAGGCACGGTTTGTAGTTGTATTTAACGGCGATGACGAGAAAAAATTTATGCCCATTATAGGTGTTTGTGATAATTTTCATTTCGAATCGCTCCACAGTCGGATAAACCCGTATGTGATGCGCTTTAAAGAAGCCAACAATAACTGGGGGTTTATATCGGTGAAATTTAATACCGATGCATCGGCCGCAGCCATTAGCCAGATAGAAAGCAGCTGGAAACGTTTTGCATCGAATAATCCGCTACGTTACTTTTTTATGAACGAAGACTTTTCGCACATGTATAAAGCCGAGCGGCAAAATGCAAAGTTGTCGGTTGTTTTTGCCATACTGGGGATTTTTATTGCGGCGCTGGGACTGTTTGGCCTCACCTCGTTTACCGTTGAGCAGCGAACAAAAGAAGTGGGTGTACGCAAAGCGCTGGGAGCTTCCGGGTACAGTATTTTTTATCTGATTTCGAAAGAAATCGTTGTACTGGTTTGTGTGGCGACCCTTGTGGCCTGGCCGCTTATTTACTGGGTGGCTACCAATTGGCTGCATAATTATTACTACCGCATTCAGCTTGGTGTGTTTGAGTTTATTATTGGTTTTGTTGTGGCTATTTCAATCGCACTGCTCACCATTAGTTATAAAACGCTGCAAACACTACGTATAAATCCGGCGCATACGCTTCGGTATGAATAGGGGAGCCCGTCCCCCTTGGCGAAGGGGGATTTAGGGGGATTGGCAATATGTTGCGTAACTTAACCAACCTAATCCTCCGCCCGCTAATGGCGGACACCTCCTTTTTTAAAAGGAGGACGCGGCTAAAGCGAGATTGCTTCAGTCGTTCTTCGTTTGCGCTTACAATTTTTACCACCCCCCCGCTGTAAACGCGGTTCCCCCCTCCTGGCAGCTACCCTTTATACACATCTTTTAAGAACTTCATTGCGACAAGGTATCCCTCATATTTAGTATTAAAGGTATCAAGTCCATTTTTCATTGATATGTAGCCTGGTGGGCCATGAGACTTATATCCGCTCCAGCCACTAAGCCGGGCTATTGCCCATGCACACCATGCTAAACTTCTGGAGGGATATGGGTTTTGTTGTTTTTTCGTTTTTCCTTCTATTTCATTTTTTAGTAATAACTCTATAAACTCTATTTGCTGTTGGTTAAATATCAGTTCAGCGTTTAATGCTTCTTTCTTGTTGAGCGATAATTTAAGCACCATTATTGTTAATGCAACCTGAAGTGCCATAACAACCTGTTTCTTTAATGCAGCACCGGTTTCAAGCTGTGAGGCTTCAAGCTCAAAGCCTTTACTTTTCATTATTCTGAAGAGTTCTTCAATAAACCACCTGTTACCGTACCACTCCAAACATTTCATTGCATGGTCAACCTCTGTTATTGGGTGCGTAGTCAATAACCTCCAAACTATTGGAGATTCTGCTCTGGGCACTGTCTTTGGCTGTTCACGGGCTTCAATAGCCCATAATTCAACATATTCAGGAAGATTCTTATCATGTAGTTTTTCTGGCCTTTTTATTTTAAGCTTTACATATTTTAAGGACATTTTTGCTGTCCGGGCTTTTCGTTTTTTATTTCCTTTAATTTCTAAATCGTAAACAGCTTTTTGTTCCTGTTGCGATAACTTTTCATAAAGTTTCACATCCTCTCCTGCCAATTTTCGGTTTATTCTTGAACGCACGAGCAAGTGTGTGCGTTCTTCTGGGATAAGGACAAACTCACTAAAAATATCAGACTCCCTGTCTCCGATAACAGTTAACATTGGTGCTTTGTCTAAAACAGATTTTGTTTTTCGGGCGCTTTCAATCCAGCGGTATGATTCCTTTTCTGTGATATCTTGTTTCCAATAACTTCGTTCAAATTTATCTTGTTTGTCCCAGTTGCGGTTCCACAAATCAATGCTTGACAAGCCGATAGGCAGTTTATCCTTTTCGTTTATCACCAACATCGGATGGCAAAAGAAACCTGCATTATCATTTTTTGTTACCGGACCAATATCCTTGTCCTTTTTCCCAATCCGTTGTAGGTGGCTGGTAAAGTTAAACTCTGTTGTATCCTGGATACAAAGAAGATGAGTAGAACCTTGGTTGGCTTTACAATTAGAAACTACACCTTCTGTTAATTCAAAATGGCTGAAACTATTATTCCCAAACATACGATATGCTCCTATCTTTTCGGTATTCGTTGTACAAAATTTATTGACAGTAACTTTACCGAAGGTAAGCATATCTGACATAATTTTATTGGCTCGTTTTTCGATTCGGATATCTGGGAGAAATCCATCGAAGAACCTCTTAAACTCTCTGACTATCACGACTTTAAGATAGTGATAATTGTCAGAGCCTGCAAGATTAAAGCACTGTATTACTGATAGTTAGGCAATGTTTTATCAACAATAAAATGTTAGCTCAACAATAAATCAAAGAACGTATATTTGTGTATAAAGGGTAGTCCTGGCAGGAGGGGAAATTGGGCTTATGGTAGATTGGTTTTGTCATTGAGATATGAAGGTGAGCACGAACGTTTCTCCTCCTCCGAGGAGGAGTACGCCCCGACGAGTCGGGGTGGGAGGTGGTGTCGGGCAGCGGACAATGAATTAATTCATTCCCGCACGATTCACAACTGTCCGCTGCCTTAACTTGCTAACAAATGTGTCATTACGACCCCAATGAGTGAAACGAATTGGAAGAAGCAGTCTTCCTAATCTATTGAACCATAACAATATTTTTCGTAACTTTTGTTCACCAAAACAACACAAGTGCATTTTTACAATTTTACATATACCCATTTCGTTTGGTTGTACCTGCCAATGCTAGATGTAAATTGCCGAATTGCTATGCAAAAATGTATGCTATCGCAGTTGATAGATTGTGTCTTTCCCAAAAAATGCACCCTTTCGCATGCTACAACCAGTATTTTCCCAAAAAAGTGGTGCCTTGCGCATGCGATAACCCATGTTTTTTACAGAAAGTGGTCCCTATTGCATGCGATAGGCAATGGTTTTGCAAAAAAATGGCCTCCGGTAACTGCGATAGGTAGTGTTTTCGGACAAAAATGCCCCTTTTCGCATACGATAAGTAGTGTTTGTTCAAATAAATGGTGTTTATCGCACATACTGAACCCCCTGCTATTACTAATGTTTAGACCGTTTATCGAAGGTTTACGCAGTTGTTTAAGAGAAATTCCTCCGGAATTACAATTCAATAGAGTATTAATCAACCCGGATACTTTCCAAAAATGGAACAACCCCCGGGACTAAAATTTATGAATTATGCCATACAGACGTATGCCAGTTTCTATTATCGACAGAAACAAAGTGCTGGAAAAAACCAGCGAAAAATCAAGCAGTACGCCCGCTGAACAATGGGCGATAAGTACCGAAACGCAAACCCGGTTAACTACCCTTTACCCGGCTTTCCGCCAGGAGATGGCAGAGCGGCAGGAGCAGTTTGCAAAACAAGCCGAGGCTACCGAAATGGAAAATGCACAGCAAGTGGTGTTGCGTCGTTGCGTGTCGCATTTTTTCCAGGTTTTTAATTTAGCTGTTGAGCGCGGCGTGTTTCGTGCGTCGGATCGTTTGTACTACGGACTGAATGCCAACCAGAGCGAACTGCCCAAATTAAGTACCGAGCAAGACCTTACCACCTGGGCACTTAACCTGATGCTGGGCGAGCAGAAACGTACACAACAGGCCGATCCCGAGGCTGCGGAGCCGGTGCCCATGAGCAACCCGTCGGCAGCCGAAGTGCAGGCCGAACTGACGAAGTACACCGAGCTAAGTAGCGCACAGTCGGCCGAAAAGCAGGCTTTTGATGCCGAAAACAAAGATGTGCTGGATATGCTGCCCGAAATTGACGAGCTGATACGTGATATTTACGACGAGGTAGAATTTTACTACCGCAAAGAAACACCGGCCAACCGCCGTAAACTGGCCCGCCAGTGGGGCGTGGTTTATGTATCGCGGCCGGGCGAAGAACCCGATGAAGAGGTGGCGGTGGAAGAATGATTCCGCTGCTAAAACCAATAAAACGAAAGGCTGTTCCGGAGGGCAGCCTTTTGTTTTTCCATGGCAGTATTTAGTGTCGCTGCCACCCCTCCTGGTCGGAGGGGAAACGTTCGAGGTAAGTTTTTCTATAATCATGAATTGAAATGCGTTCATTTCTCCTCTTAGGCGGAGTACCGCTGATGGAGTGCAACGGAATCAGTGGGGAGGTGGTGCCTGTATTATTGCTCCATCAGCTCGCAGCTTTCTTTCATCTTTAATCAACCATCCTTTTATCCTGCTCGTAACTCGTAACTCGCGTCTCGTGTCTCGTTTTACAACTTTTACCTCGTTTTCTTTTATGTTAGATAAACAAATGTTACTTTAGTGGCTCATAACCCGGTCACAGCGAGGAAGATTCAAGATGTTGGAACGTGCCCCAGGAAAGCTGCTATTTATCCGTTTGTAAATACTTATAAATGTTTACAAATACTTGTAAATGGATATGTTGCTGAAAACAAATGTTTGATACCGAAGAATAAAAACCGAAGCTATAAGCGAAATAAGTGTAGTACATATATACGTACGTTAACGTGAATTTTAACAAACCGTACCATCTAACATAAAGTATAAAAATGAAATTTAAAAAAGTACAATTTGATGAAAAAATAACTTCCAAAATTGGTTTGAAAGAAGTAAATATTGACCGTTTAGGACAAATAGTTGCCTTAGTTGGTAAAAATGGTTCCGGCAAATCAAGATTATTAAAATTGATTAATGAGAATTTTGGTAGTTTAATGACCAACAATGATTTTATAAATGACGATTTCAGCCTCGAGATATCGAAGAAAAATAAATTACTTTCATCAAAACAATCATATAAGGAGGAATTGCGTAGAGTAAAAAAAGAAATAATAAGGATCGAAAGTCAATTAAAACGTTATCCCAATAATGCTAATGGAAAAAAGAAATTAATTGAATTTCAAAAAGAAATTGAAAATTACAATCTTAAAATTCGAGAAATTAATAGCGAAATAACAAAACTTAATAAAGTAGAGCGAAATGTAAATTCAATCAAGGAGAAGTATTTAAAAATAATAAGACATGAAGAAGTAAAAGAACTTCAAACAGCTATTAATACAACAGCTGAAGACAATGTTTCATTTGAGAACCTAATTACAAGCGTAAGCGAAAATCTAGAATATAATGAACTAAATAGTTTATATAAAACTTCTTTTGAGTTTTTAAAAAATCTTCCACAACAGCTTGTTAAAGATAAACTTTACAATTTTAAAAATGATAAAGACTTTAAAAAACAATTGTCATCTAAAAGGTTTTCTGCATTTAAAGAGATATTTGAAAATATTTTTGGAAAAGAATTAGATTGGGATTCAGATGTAATTAGCTTAGAGCAAGTTCACGATTCAGTCAATGGAAATATGGTTGGTTATTTCACTGTTAATGGTATGAAATTTAACTATTTGCAGTTTTCAGATGGTGAAAAGATTTTATTCTCATATGTTTTAATGTTTTTTCTAATGTCTCAAAATAAAAATCTTAGATTTAAGGACAGTATAATTGTGATTGATGAGCCAGAATTACATTTACATCCAGATGCCGAAATTGATTTGATTAATGGTATAAGAAACATTATATCTAAAAATGGACAATTATGGATTGCAACTCATTCATTAAATATTATATCACATTTAAATTTTGATGAAATATTTGTTTTGAAAGATGGACAAATTTTTCATCCATCGAGATCAATACAACATGACGCATTAAAAGAACTTTTAAAAATCGATGATAGAATTTTTAAATTGTCCGAATTCATAAATTCAATTACAGAATGGACATTTACACAATTTATTACTGAGTGTTTTATAAATCCAGAAGTAATTGAGTCTTCTAATAAAAATGACCCACAAATAGAATCATTTATAAACTTCTTGAAAACATTAAAAGATGAGAAAAAGACTTTTTTACTAGATTTTGGAGCAGGAAAAGGACGATTGGTTGAACACGTACTATCAGGTGTGAATGTAGTTAATAAAATCGAGTATTGCGCTTTAGAGCCAGATATAGATTGCCACAAATCATTAATATCGAAAGGTGTAAAGTCTATCTTTTCTTCTCACGATGATTTACCATCTGAGACTTTTGATATAATAATATTATGTAATGTTCTGCATGAGATAAAACTTGATAATTGGATGTATATTCTTAATAAGATTATTAACTCATTAAGCAACTCTGGATATCTAATGATTATAGAGGCTAAAACTTTATCAAAAGGAGAAAACATAGAGGATATTGGTTATTTATTATTAGATGAATCCGAGTTGTCAAAGTTATTTAATATTACACCTCCCTTAATAAATCTTGCAAATAACGGATCTCAAGATAAAATTACCAGTGTGGTCATCTCAAGTAAAGATTTAAAATATGTAACGATTGAGAATCTTCAAAATACTTTAGAATTTTTAGGTAAGAACACTCTTGAAAAGATAATTAATTTAAGAAAAGAGAATTATGAAAATGTGAATATAAATTCAATAGGACGAAAATCAGCTTTTTATTCTCAATTGCATATTAATTCGAAGATTGCACTTATGCATATAAATAAAATGGAGAATCAAAACTAAAAAAACTCACGGTAACATTTTATATATTGCATAGCGGTTTTTGTGGTGTGCGTAGCTCGGATTCACGCTTGATTGTCCTACGTCCTTCGGACGGACAATCACCCGCAATCCGCTACGACAACATATAATTTTCCGTTAGCGAAAAATCCGGTAGTGAACGGTAAAAATTTAAATCCGGCATGAATTAATGTTGTAAGTTCTCCTGAATTCGGTTATTGTAAATTGTAGATAAAAGAAAAGAAAGGGGAAAGCTCTATGGACGCTTTTTGAAGATGATTGATAATTTACAAACCCCTAAACACAAAACCAATCATAAATACAGAAGTCGCTTTCCCCTGCCTGAAGTTAGCAAAGCCAATACCAAAATTTAATAAGGTTGATATTTAGATGCTTAACAAAATGTTCAATTATTTGGGTGTCTCTATTTGGGAATTATTTCCGACGATGGTACAGAAACAGGAAACAGACAGGTGTGATAATATTTCTATTACCGTGCTAATTCTTCATCCGTTAGCTCGAAACTTGCTGCTTCTTTACTCCTAATCAATAATTTTTTGATTCGGATTGCCGTGGTCATACCCGGCAACAGACAATGAATTATTTCATTCTTGTACGACTCGTTGTTGCCGCAGCTTTAATTCTACAAACTCCCGGGCGAGGATTTCTTCAGGTCGTCCAAAATATCGCGGACATAGCTTATTGTTTAATCATTTGTATCGTTATCGGCTTAAATGATATCGATACTAAACAGTTAATTCGGTTGTTGCCCAGAAAAAAAGAGTGGTATTGTTTTTCCCGGATCAGGGCTCTTCCAATTTGCCAAAATTATGCTATTACGACTATCTCTGGTTAACACAGTTGAATCATTAAATGCAACATTTGACTCACTAATGAGTTTGTTGGTGTGGAGATTCATTATTTCGCATTTTAAATTGTACATAAACAATAGTATCTTGGTCAATTCTTCCCGGTTTGTTGATTAGGTGATACGTAAGGGAGCAGTTCTTTTTAATTGAGATACGAATATTGAAGAAAAATACAGATTACGATGAAAACACGAAAGTTAGGAAAGAATGGTTTTGATGTTAGTGAAGTTGGTTTGGGAACCTGGCAGATTGGAGCCGATTGGGGGAAGAATTTCCCGAGCGAAAAGGCATTGGATATTTTAACCACAGCGGTAGAAAACGGAACTACTTTTTTTGATACCGCTGATGTTTATGGCGCCGGACAAAGCGAAAAATTTATCGGTGAGTTTTTAAAGCAAACGGATAAAGCTATTAGAGTGGCTACCAAGTTTGGGCGTGGCGGTGATGTATTTCCCGATTCGTATTCAAAAGATGCCATGCGAAAATCGATTGAAGGATCTTTGTCGAGGCTGGGAGTGGATGCGCTGGATTTATTGCAACTCCACTGTATTCCGACCACAGAATTGCAAAAAGGCGATGTTTTCGATTGGCTGCGCGATTTTAAAAGCGAAGGACTGATTAAAACTTTTGGTGCGAGTGTTGAATCGGTAGACGAAGGATTGTTATGCCTGGAGCAGGAAGGAATACAATCCTTACAAGTAATATTTAATATTTTCAGGCAGAAACTGGTAACCGGATTATTACCGCAGGCCGAAGCAAAAGGAGTAGGTATTATTGTACGTTTGCCGCTGGCCAGTGGTTTGCTTACCGGGAAGTTTAGTAAAAATACGACCTTTGAGAAAAACGATCATAGAAACTTTAATAAAGATGGCGAAGCGTTTAACGTAGGAGAGACCTTTGCCGGCTTGCCATTTGAAAAGGGTGTTGAACTGGCCGATGCATTAAAAAGCTTCGTTCCCGATGATATGAATATGGTACAGTTGGCACTGCGATGGATTCTCGACCACAAAGCTGTTTCAACAATTATTCCCGGAGCAAGTTCTCCTGCACAGGTAACAGGAAATAGTGCTGCTTCTGACCTGGCTCCGTTGACGGATGAACTTCATGCTAAACTGTCGGAATTTTACCTGTCGCGTGTTCACGATTCAATTCGTGGTGTATACTAAAATTTTGTGGAGACTGTAGTTTGTAAAATGTTACAGCGGTAGAAAATAAAAAGGCCGTTTCTGAATCAAGTTCTTGAAACGGCTGTGTAACCCTGTAAGTAAAATGTGTTATTATTTGGTTGCAAAAGTTGCGAAAGTAGTTCGTAGTCATTAACATTTACTCCTCAGAACTTTTGGCAAAATAGTTCAGGGCAATTTCGTCAAATGAATTTTTACAATGTGGTGATTTTAGTATTTCAACTAATACGAGATAATCAACTAAAGGTTAACCGACTCATGCTACTTTGTTTTTCTTGTGTTTTGTTTCCCTGATTTCCGTCATTTCAAAAACGACTTGTAAAAGGTTGATTTACCTCTATATTTTTGTACCTTGAAAAGCAAACAGATAGCAACAGACAAGATGAAACTATTACTTGAAAATATAAAGGAGCTGGTACAGGTGGAAGATCAGCCTGTAATGTTCAGAGCCGGAAAAGAAATGGCAACGGTGAATACCATAAAAAATGCTTTTCTGATTATCCGCGATGAGGTGATTGAGGAGTTTGGCCCAATGGAGGAGCTGAAAGATAAATATTTTGATGATGATTTGTTGATTGAGATCGATTGTTCGAATCGGCTTGTTTATCCAAGTTTTTGCGATTCGCATACACACCTGGTTTATGCGGCACCTCGCGAAAAAGAATTTGTAGATCGGATAAAAGGCCTGTCGTACGAAGAGATTGCCCGCAGGGGAGGTGGTATTTTGAATTCGGCGAAACTACTACATGAAACCTCGGAAGAAGAACTTTACGAAAGCGCCATGGAGCGTGTTTGGGAGATCGTTAAATTGGGAACCGGTGCGGTTGAAATAAAAAGTGGTTACGGGTTGAATACTGAAGATGAATTAAAAATGCTGCGTGTTATTCAGCGTATAAAGCAGTCGGCTCCCATTTGTGTACGTGCCAATTTTTTGGGGGCACATGCCATCCCGCTGGAGTATAAAAATAATCCGACTGAATATGTCGATATCATTATCAATGAAATGATTCCGCAGGTGGCAGCAGAAGAACTGGCCGACTTCATTGATGTGTTTTGCGATCAGGGATTTTTCTCGGTAGAAGATACTGAACGCATTCTTATGGCCGGAATGAAATACGGGCTACGACCAAAAATTCATGCCAACGAACTGGGGTTAACCGGTGGTATTCAGGCCGGGGTGAAATACAATGCCCTTTCGGTTGATCATTTGGAATATGTGGGTGACGAAGAAATTGCTGCGTTAAAAGACTCGGAAACAATGCCCACCGTTTTGCCGGGAGCTGCATTCTTTTTAAATATGAAATTATCTCCGGTGCGCGAAATGATAGAAGCCGGTTTGCCGGTGGCACTCGCATCCGATTTTAACCCGGGATCGTCGCCAAGTGGCAATATGAGTTTGATATCGGCAATGGGCTGCATAAACTTTAAAATGTTGCCTGAAGAAGTGATAAATGCCACCACGCTAAACACGGCCTACGCCATGGGGATTAGTGAAAGTTACGGCAGCATTGCCCGGGGAAAGATTGCGAATTTGTTTATTACCAGTGAAATCCCGGGAATTGAATATTTGCCATATGCATACGGTTCAAACTTGGTAGAAACGGTGATTATTAACGGCGAAATTCAAAACTTCTAGGTTTCGACAAAACTCAACCTAACTATTTAGAATCACTGTGAAAAATCATTAGGGAAATCTATTTCAATTTATACATTCGCATAAATTGTCATTTTTACGAGTAGGAATCTGTTACAAAACGAAGAGATTTCTCTCTGTGTTTGAAATGATAGAAAACCGAAACGAAATGAAAAAAATAATTGAATGCGTCCCGAATTTCTCTGAAGGGCGCGATATGAGTATAATCAAGGAAATTACCAATGCCATAGAAAGTGTGGCCGATATTAGCTTGCTTGATGTTGATCCTGGAAAAGCGACCAACCGCACAGTGGTAACATTTGTAGGTACGCCTGATGATGTGATTGAGGCTGCTTTTCGCGGAATAAAACGTGCTGCCGAGTTAATCGATATGAGTCAGCACCATGGTGAGCACCCGCGTTTTGGCGCTACCGATGTTTGTCCGTTGGTACCTGTAGCAAATGTTACCATGGAAGAAGCCATTGAGTATGCCCGCAAACTGGGACAACGAGTAGGTGAAGAATTGGGAATCCCGGTGTTTAGTTACGAGTTTGCTGCATTTAAAGAAGAGCGCCGCAGTTTGGCAAATTGTCGCTCGGGTGAATACGAGGCATTAAAGGAGCGCATTACTACAGAAAAGTGGAAGCCTGATTTTGGCCCCAATGAATGGAGCGAGAGAGTGGCAGGAAGTGGGGCAACAGCTATTGGAGCACGTAACTTTTTAGTGGCTTACAATATTAATCTGAATACAACCTCAATACGCCGGGCGAATGCCATTGCGTTCGATATTCGTGAGGCAGGACGTGTAAAACGCGAGGGAAATCCAATTATAGGTAAAATTGTAACCGATGAAAACGGTGAGCCGGTTCGTATTCCGGGTAGCTTGAAAAAGACCCGTGCCATTGGTTGGTATATCGAAGAATATGGTATCGCTCAAATTTCCATCAACCTGACAGATATTACGGTAACGCCCGTGCATGTGGCTTTTGATGAAACCTGCAAAAAAGCCACCGAACGCGGAATTCGTGTGACTGGTTCAGAGTTGGTTGGATTAATTCCGCTACAAGCGATGTTGGATGCCGGGAAATATTTCCTGCGTAAACAAGAACGCTCAACCGGAATATCGGATGAAGAGATTATAAAGATTGCCATCAAGTCATTAGGACTTGAAGAATTGGCTCCCTTTGATCCAAAAAAGAAAATCATTGAATATGTGATTGAAGATAAATCGGCGAAAAAGCTGGTTGATATGACTTTGACGCAGTTTAAAGATGAAACTGCATCTGAATCTCCGGCTCCGGGCGGTGGTTCTATTTCTGCTTATGTTGGTGCGTTGGGCGGTGCTTTGGCTGCCATGGTTGCTAATTTATCGGCACATAAACGGGGCTGGGACGAGCGTTGGGAAGAATTTTCTGACTGGGCAGAAAAAGGAAAATATTACCATACCGCTTTATTGAATTGTGTGGATGAAGATACCGATGCTTTCAACAAGATTATGGCAGCTTTTGGATTGCCAAAATCAAGTGATCAGGAAAAAGCGGAAAGAAAACAGGCCATTCACGATGCTACTAAAAATGCCATTGAAGTGCCGTTAAAAGTAATGCAACTGGCGCACGATTCACTGGAAGTAATACAGGCCATGGCAGAAGTTGGAAATCTGAATTCGGTTTCCGATGCCGGGGTCGGAGCGTTGTGCGCACGCACAGCTGTTGAAGGTGCTTACCTGAATGTAAAAATCAATGCAGCAGGTTTTGCTGATGCCGAGTTTTTGAGTGAGGCTTTATCAAAGGCAGAACACTTATTGAAAGCTGCAAAAGAAAAAGAATCCGAAATTCTGAAGGTGGTCAATAAAAAGATTGAAGGATAACTTAGTTTGTCATTTCGAAGGAGGAACGACTGAGAAATCTGTAACTCTGCCGAATTTAGTTACAGATTTCTCTCTTTGTTCGAAATGACAGTTTTTTTTAATTGTTTTCCTGTGGCTGGTAGTTCTTTTGCAGACTAATAAGCACAACAATTCCCAGTCGTGTTAAAGCAAATACCAGAATTCCGCACAAAGGAGCAATCAGTGCTATTTTTAGTCCGTCGGCAAAAACACTTGGCGCTACATCTCCCATCGCCTGAACTTTATCGAAGATCATAATCAACCCGAAAACGCGCCCCAGAAATCCCCAGGCTACTGCAAACCAGCTTATTTGCTTCATCAATTCAATGGTCTTGTATTTCTCTCCTTTCATTAAAATTCCACGTACAAACAGCCCGACTAGTAACAGAAATGTGAGCACAATAATGTAGGTAAAAGCAGGTCCGCCTTCGTTTAATTTGTCAATAATTGCATTCATAATCTAAGTTTTTAAATAAATACTAATCAAATGTAAGTCGGAAAATGATCGCATTTATTTTATTGCGACAGATGGAACATTCTGTACGTGTTTTTTCAAAATTAAGCTTATAAACCGAAAATGAAATGGTATAAATGCAACAAAGCGCAGAAAATCCGCAATTCGTCGCTAAAAAAACGCTGGTTCGTTAAAATTAAGTAGTATTGTATTAATGAACTTTTGGAAGAAAATAAATTTTAGAACGATCCTTATTCATTCGCTGTTTTGGGTGGCGGTGTGGTTCTTTTTTTTCTATTTTTTTAGTTATAATTCTGATAAGGTAGATTATGCACTTTGGTTTTCGAGCGGATTGTTACCCTTAACTATTGCGGTTACTTATTTTGTGAACTACCGCCTTATTCCCCGTTATTTGCTGGCCAAACGTTACTGGAAGTTCGCACTTTACAGTTTTTATACTTTCGTTTATATTTCCTATGTCATCTCTTTGCTCATTTACACCTGCCTGATTTTAGTGCTCAAGTTCAACCTGAACGAGATGCCGCCAATGAGCAAGAATTTCTTCTTTGTTTTGCTGCTGGTTATTATCGTTGTTGGGGTAATTAGTTTTGTCAGTATCTTGAACCAGAGTTTTAAAACGGCTACAGCTAACAAAGAGTTGCAGAACAAAATACTGGAAACGCAGCTACAGCTAAAGGAGCAGGAGTTGCATTATTTAAAGCGTCAGATCCATCCTCATTTTCTGTTTAATACTCTAAATACAATTTATGGATTTGCGCTGAAACAATCGAAACAAACGCCTGATATAATTCTTAAGCTCTCGAATCTGCTCGATTATATTTTGTATCAGGTAAATAAACCGTTGGTAAGTTTAAAGGAAGAGGTCCTTCATATTCAGGAATACATTGAGCTGGAGAAAGTGCGTTTTCAGGATACGCTGAAAGTGGATTTTAGTGCATCTGAAATTAATGATGAAATTCAGGTTGCGCCCATGTTGTTAATCCCTTTTGTTGAAAATGCCTTTAAACATGGGAACTTAGTAGATGGTTTTTTACGCATTAAAATTGAAGTGCAGGTTGATAATGACTGCCTTGAATTTGAAATTCAGAATTCGTTTATCGATGAGGATAACGCGCATAAAAATGGCGGACTGGGATTGTTGAACATTCGAAAGCGGCTGGATTTGAATTACACCAATAGTTACGAGCTTTCAAACGAAATAAAGGAGAATTGGTACTTTGCAAAACTTATGATTTGCGATCTGGCAAAAACAAAACAATCAGACCAGGAAAATGAGTAAAAAGATACGTTGCATAATAGTTGATGACGAGCCAATGGCACGCGAAATTTTGGAGAGTCATCTTCAGAAGATCGAAACAATTGAAGTAGTGGCCTTGTGTAAAAATGCCATCGAGGCATTTAATGTAATTAGCAGTCAGCCTATCGATTTGGTTTTTCTCGATATTAATATGCCGGAGATTTCGGGTTTATCATTCGCCAAATCCATTAATAATTCGGTAAAGGTGATTTTCACCACTGCCTATCGCGAGTATGCTGTTGATGGTTTTGATTTGCAGGCAGTTGATTATTTGCTGAAACCTATTTCGTTTGGTCGCCTGATGCAAAGTATTAATAAGTACCTGAGCGAAAATCAACAAGTGGATTTTGACGAGCCGGCACGCATTGAGCCCGAAAAAAGCGAGTCGATATTTGTGCGCTCCGACCGGAAAATGATTAAAATTAATTTCCCGGAGATTCTGTACATTGAAAGTCTTGCCGATTATATTAAAATACACCTGGTTGATAAAACAGTTGTAACCCGCGAAACTATTTCCAGTATCGAAGCCAAATTGTCTCAGCAGGATTTTCTACGTGTGCACCGCTCATTTATAGTAGCTGTAAATGCTATCAACTCATTCACTTCCGAAATAATCGAAATTGGTAAAAAGCAAATACCGGTAAGCCGGAGTTATAAAGATGTGGTGCTGCAAAAACTTCAATCCTGATCTAGAGAGCGGGGAGTTGTTAAATAAAGCCAGGCAGCAATTGTTAATACATATCTACCAAACTCCACTCAAACCATCCTCCAGCGCTTTTTTATAGTTCTCGCGGTTAAATTCGTACAGAAACGGTGCTTTATGAGCTCCGCCGGTTTTTCGCTCATTTAGTTTGTTCAGAATTTTGTACGACAATATCTTACGCTGAAAATTTCTACGGTCGAGTTCGCGTCCCAAAATCGTTTCGTACAGCTTTTGCAATTGCGGCATGGTAAACTTTTGGGGTAACAATTTTAATCCAATGGGTTGCCGGTTCAGTTGAATACGCAAAGTGGTAAGCGCTTTATCAATAATCTCTTTGTGGTCGAGAACCATTTCTACATCATCAAACGGGTTGATCCATTCGCAAGCTTCCGAAAGTGCATCGGGTTGCGGATTTACTTTCGAGAACTCCACCAACGCATAAAATCCAACTGAAATAAAACGCTGATTAAAAAATGCCACCACTTCCGGCGGTTCATTTTTTAAAAATTCAGGATCGTCTTTTTTCTGTTTATCCCTTAATGGGGCGCTAAAAACCTTAAACTGTTTCAGAAAAATATTGTCCAGCCCGGTTCGTTCTTTTAAGGTTCGTTCGGCGGCCTGCTCCAGTGTTTCTTCGTGCTTCAAAAAACCTCCGGGCAAACCATAGGTTTTCGTATGCTTTAACTTTAGCATTAAAACCTTTAATTCATTATCGTGAAAACCAAATATTACACAATCTAAAGAAATATGATCGAGTATCTCCGAAACGTTAAGATGGAAATTATCTGCCAATGTTTGAATATTTTAAAAAACACAAAATAACCGATTTTTTTTGAATCTCAATTTTCTGCGTGAACTTAGTTCTGTTCGTAAGAATAACTATTAATATTTGCGGATTTTTAAAGGGATACAGATGAAGTAAACAAGGATTGTGCTATAGTACTGTAGCAGATTTTATTTAAGTGTAGAATTAAAACGTCCCAAAAATAGCGTACTTCTCGCTGTTGCAATACACCTGGCTGTAGATAAAAAAGCCCTCGCGGCTGGTTTCCATTTTGCGGTTGATATGAAGAATCGGGTGGCCTTCTTTTACATTCAGGTACTCCTGAATTTTATCGTCGGCCAAAATGGCCATCAGGCGTTGTTCACCACCAGTAACTTCAATGTCGTATAGCGTACGCAAGATGTTGAATAGCGATTTGTTCTCCAGGTTTCGACTGATAAAACGACGTAGATTAATGTTGGGCATCATGGTTATATCATAAAAAACAGGTTGTTTATTCATTATCCGCAATCGTTCGAAATAAATACAGCCAAATTCTTCTTCGTTATTCAGAAGTGGATAGGCAAGATTTGTGGTATCCCACTGCCGGATCTCCGGTTTTACAATAATTTTTGTAATCAGGTTTTCTTGTCCAACAGCACTGGTGGTGCCTGATAACGACAAAATTCCAACCCCTTGTGGAACGCCCATTACAATACTTCCTTTGCCTTGTTTCTTTTTAATGTATCCTTCGTGAACCAGGCGATCAAGTGCTTTCCGAATGGTTGGTCGAGTGGTCTGATGTACCGCACATAATTCATTCTCCGATGGTAGAATATCGCCTTTTAGGTAAATTCCATCTGATATGTGTTTGCGAATAATTTCGTAAACAATTTTGTATTGTGGTAACTTTTTGTTCAGACGCATTTTCTGATTTTTAGGCGAGTGACAAATATAGGTGATTTTGTAGTTATATGTAAATGTTGAATTAAATAAATGTATTTACAAGTTACTTGTAAATGAGCGTAAGTATTTATAGTCTAGTCTTTTGTGTTAAAATTAAGATTTAACTTGTAAATACAAGTTATGTCGTTTAAGTTTGTTAAAAATTAATGAAACTATGGCTACATCAATAATAATGCCTCGCCAGGGGCAATCCGTTGAATCCTGTATCTTTACCGAGTGGATGAAAGAGGTAGGAGAGGAAGTTAAAAAGGGCGATGCGCTCTTTGCTTATGAAACAGATAAGGCATCTTTTGAACAGGAAGCTGAAGAAGATGGCGTTTTGCTTGCTGTATTTTGCGAAGAAGGAGATGAGGTTCCTGTTTTGCAAACCATTGGCGTAATTGGACAGCCGGGCGAAAACATTGATGAGTTTTCTGGCGGAACAGCACCGGAAGATGCTGCTGAAGTAAAAGAGGAAGTTGAAGAAGTTTCTGAGGAAAAGGAAGAAGAGGTTCAGGTAATATTAAAAGAAAAAGCTGAGGGCGAGAAAGTGAAGATTTCTCCACGGGCCAAAAAGCTTGCGGAAAAGAAGGCTGTGCCTTACGAATCGATTGAAGGTTCAGGTCCTGAAGGACGCATTATTGAGCGTGATGTGGAAGCGTTTGTAGCATCGCAGCCGAAATTGTCGCCGCTGGCTAGGGAAGTGGCCAAAACTGAAGGATTGGAAGCAGCCGGCGAAGGAAGTGGACTGGCCGGAACGGTTAAAGCTTCAGACCTGGGAGCAAATCCTGTATATGCCGATGATTATGAGATAAAGAAAATGCCACATATACGCAAGTTGATTGCCAAAGCAATGCATCAGTCCTTGCAGAATTCGGCACAATTAACGCACCATTTAGGTGCCGATGCCAGAAGATTATTGGCCTTGCGTAAAGAAATTAAGGCCAACGAAGCGGCGCCGAATATTACATTAAACGACATGGTTTGTTTCGCTGTTATTAAAGCACTCAAACAATTTCCTGATGTAAATGCACATTTCCTTGGCGACAGCGTAAAATACTTCAATAAAGTTCATTTAGGTTTGGCTGTTGATACCGATCGTGGTTTGATGGTTCCGGTAATTAAAAATGCCGATGACCTGTCAATAACCGGGTTGTGTAATCAGTTTAAAGATGTGGCTGATGCATGCCGTACCGGAAGTCTCGATCCTGAATTGCTTTCTTCAGAAGCCGCATCGTTTACCGTTTCAAATCTTGGAAATTACGGTGTCGAGATGTTTACACCGGTTATCAACCTTCCGCAGGTTGCTATTCTGGGAGTAAATACCATTGTTCCACGACCTAAAGATCTGGGCAACGGTGTTTATGGTTTTGTTCCATATATGGGCTTGAGTTTGACCTATGATCACCAGGCGCTGGATGGCGGAATGGCAACACGTTTTGTGAAGCAGGTAGCTATTGAAATTGAAAACTTAACCATTGACTATTAATACCGAAATGAAGTACGATTTAGCAATAATAGGTGCCGGACCGGGTGGCTATGTGGCCGCCGAAAGAGCCGGAGCAAAAGGGCTGAAAGTGGTTCTTTTTGAAAAAAAGGAACTGGGCGGTGTTTGTTTGAACGAAGGTTGTATTCCTACAAAAACCTTGCTTTATGGTGCCAAAATTTACGACAGCGCAAAATCAGGAAGTAAATACGGTGTTGAAGCGAATGATCTGTCGTTTAGCTTCAAAAAAATGATGGCCCGCAAAAATAAAGTGGTGAAAAAACTGGTTGGCGGCGTTGGCATGAAAATGAAACAGTTTAAAGTGGATGTGGTCAACGAGGCAGCAATGATACAAAAGAGAAGTGCCGAAGGTATTGAGATTGAAGCTGGAGGCAAAGCTTATAGTGCTGCCAACCTGATGATCTGTACCGGATCGGAAGCTTTTGTTCCGCCGATTCCGGGTGTACAGGGTAATAACGATGTTCTTACGAATCGCGAGATTTTACAATTGAAAGAGCAGCCAAAATCCTTGGTAATCATCGGGGGCGGTGTGATAGGAATGGAGTTCGCCAGTATTTTTAACAGTCTGGGAACGAAAGTTACCATTATTGAAATGCTGGATGAGATTCTGACCGGAATGGACAAAGGACAAAGTGCCATGTTGCGACAGCTATACGCCAAAAAAGGCATCGAGTTTAATTTGTCGTCTAAAGTTACCAAGGTAGACGGAACAAAAGTAACCTTCGAGAAAGATGGTAAAACAACAGATATCGAGGGGGATAAGATATTAATGAGTGTTGGCCGCAAACCGGTAACTAACGGTTTTGGTCTGGAGAATCTGGGCGTTGAATTATTCAAAGGAGGTATCAAAGTGGACGAAAAAATGCGTACCAATATTCCGAATGTTTACGCAGCAGGCGATGTAACCGGTTTTTCTTTGCTTGCACACACTGCCAGCCGCGAAGGCGAAGTGGTAGTAAATAACCTTTCCGGTCGCCCTGATAAAATGCGTTACAATGCTATTCCCGGAGTGGTTTACACCAATCCTGAAATATCGGGTGTTGGGCTTACCGAAGAGACCGCAAAAGCAAAATGTATCGATTATAAAATTGCCGAACTGCCCATGGCTTACGCCGGAAGGTTTGTTGCGGAAAACGAAGGTGGCAGCGGATCGTGCAAGGTTTTGGTTGGTGCAAAATACGGCGAAGTGCTGGGTGTTCACATGCTAGGAAACCCGTCGAGCGAAATGATCTACGGTGCCTGCATGGCCATTGAAGCTGAAATGACATTGAAAGAAATGGAAGAAGTGGTTTTTCCACATCCAACCGTTTCAGAAATTTTTAAAGAAACCGTTTTTAGTTTCGGGCATTGATTATAAAAGATGAGATGCTGAAACGAGTTCAGCATGACGTACTTGGTTTTGTCTTAGTGCGCATGTTCTGAACGTCACCCTGAACTTGTTTCAGGGGCTGAATAATAGAAAAAGATTAAAAAATAATAAAACAAAATATTATGCCTAAGTCGCAATTTATTGATCCGGTTGAAGTAAGAAAGCCGGGTTTCATTCAATTCAAAGAGATACCTGTAAATCAATACAACAAAAGTATTGAAGAGGAAAAAGCAAACTTCTCGAACGACCAGTTTATGGAAATCTTCCATGATATGGCTTTGATTCGTGAGTTTGAAACCATGTTGAACCTGATTAAAACAATGGGAGAATACGAGGGAATAGAATACAATCATCCCGGTCCTGCTCACTTGTCAATCGGACAGGAATCGGCAGCTGTTGGTATGGCTTACCATCTGGGAGTTGAGGATTTTATTTTTGGTTCGCACCGTTCGCATGGCGAGATTCTGGCCAAAGGTATGTCGGCCATTCATAAAATGAGCGACGACGAATTGATGGATGTGATGACCAACTTTTTCGACGGTGCAATTCTGAACATCGTAAAAAAGGGTCATGAAGGCAACGTAAAATCACTGGCACGTCGTTTCCTTATTTACGGAACACTTGCCGAGATTTTTGCCCGCGAAACCGGTTTCAATAAAGGTTTAGGTGGATCGATGCATGCTTTCTTTACGCCGTTTGGTGTATATCCGAACAACGCTATTGTTGGTGGTTCGGGCGATATTGCTGTTGGTGCTGCATTATTCAAAAAAGTAAATAAAAAGGATGGTATTGTAGTGGCCAATATCGGTGATGCTTCAATGGCTTGCGGTCCGGTTTGGGAAGGTTTGGCCTTTGCATCTATGGATCAGTTTGAGCAATTGTGGGAAGGTGCCTACCAGGGAGGGCTGCCAATCATTTTTAATATCATGAACAACCAGTATGGAATGGGTGGACAAACCTGTGGGGAAACTATGGGTTACGATATTGCTGCCCGTATTGGTGCCGGTGTGAACAGCGACAGTATGTACGCTGAGCGTGTTGACGGTTACAATCCTCTGGCAGTAATTGATGCGTACAAACGCAAAATGGAACTGTTGAAAGAAAAGAAAGGTCCGGTTCTGCTCGACGTTTTAACTTACCGTTACAGCGGTCACTCGCCTTCCGATGCTTCTTCTTACAGAAGTAAAGAGGAAGTGGAAGCCTGGGAACAGCAGGATTGTATCGTTTCTTATGCAAACGATCTGGTTGGAGCGGGTATTGCAAAAGAAACAGAGCTTGAAAATATAAAAGCCGACATCGTGGAGTTGATGAAATATGCGATGAAACTGGCTATCGACGAAAAAGTTTCTCCTCATATGAACATGGAAAAACATCCGGAACTGATCGGTGACATGATGTTTTCGAACGAGAGCCTGGATAAGATGGAAGACCGTGAAGTTGAGGTGAATCATCCGATGGAAGAAAATCCACGGGTTAAGCAGCTGGCTAAAAAAGAACGTTTTGCTTTTGATTCCAACGGAAAACCATTCTCAAAAATTAAACAGTACCAGTTACGCGACGGTATTTTCGAAGCTGTTGTTGATCGTTTTTATAAAGATCCGACATTGGTCGCTTACGGTGAAGAAAACCGCGATTGGGGTGGTGCTTTTGCCGTTTACCGTGGTTTAACGGAAGCGTTACCATACAACCGTTTGTTTAACTCGCCAATTTCGGAAGCATCGATCATTGGAACAGCAATTGGTTACGCCATGTGTGGCGGACGCGTAATTCCTGAAATTATGTATTGCGACTTCCTTGGCCGTTGTGGTGATGAGGTTTTTAACCAAATGCCAAAGTGGCAAGCCATGTCGGGTAACGTAATTAAAATGCCGGTGGTAGTTCGCGTTTCAGTAGGATCGAAATATGGGGCTCAACACTCGCAAGACTGGACTTCGTTGGTTGCACATATTCCCGGTTTGAAAGTGGTATTTCCTGTTACGCCTTACGATGCCAAAGGTTTAATGAACACTGCCTTGCAGGGAACCGATCCTGTGATCTTCTTCGAAAGTCAGCGTATTTACGATATTGGCGAACAGTTCCACGAAGGTGGCGTTCCGGAAGGATATTACGAAATTCCATTTGGCGAGCCGGATGTAAAACGCGAAGGAAAAGACATTACCATTCTTACAATTGGTGCAACATTGTACCGTGCATTGGAAGCAGCCGATAAATTGAAAGAAGAATACGGAATGGAAGCAGAAGTAATCGATGCCCGTTCCATCGTTCCTTTTAACTACGAAAAAGTGATTGAGTCGGTTAATAAGACCGGAAGAATTATCATTTCGGGCGATGCCAATGCAAGAGGTTCGTTCCTGAATGATATGGCAAGAAATATTACTGAGCTGGCATTCGACGAGTTGGATGCACCTCCAGTGGTAGTTGGTTCGCGTAACTGGATCACCCCCGCGTACGAACTGGAGCAGTATTTCTTCCCGCAGGTTGACTGGTTCCTGGATGCGATTCACGAAAAAATTGTACCACTGAAAGGACATGTTGTGAAAAACAATTATACAAACGCCGAGCAGATTCGAAGAAATAAGCTAGGTATATAATTTGGGGTAGTTGAAAAGCATAGTATGAATAGCCATTTGAAAGGAAAGGATTTTTTATATTCACACTTGCTTTTAATCTATAACTGATAATTGATATGAATTTTTTAAAAGAATACCCGGATATTGATACATTAATGCGAATTGGAGGCGATAATAGCATTCCTCATGTTAATGGTCATATCCATACACCCTACTCATTTAGCTCTTTCGATAATATTGCGCAGATTTTTGATTTAGCAAAAGACGAAGATGTTGATGTATTGGGGATTAACGATTTTTTTGTTTCCGATGGCTATAATGAATTTTATAATTACGCGGTAAAAAATGGTGTATTTCCGTTGTTTAATGTTGAGTTCATCGGGCTGATTCCGGAACTGCAACGACGCAATGTTACCATCAACGATCCGAATAATCCGGGGCGTATTTATTTTAGTGGAAAAGGGCTGAATTATCCTTATCGCGTTTCGGAAGAAAACAAAGAGTTTTTGGACGATTTGATTGCTGAAAGCCAGAAACAGGTGGAAAGGATGATTGAAAAGGTGAACTACCTGATCCAATCGATTTACCCCGATATGAGCCTCACTTATGACGAGATAAAAAGGAAATATGCCAAAGAGCTGGTGCGCGAGCGTCACATTGCCAAAGCTGTTCGTATTTTGGTGGAAGAGAACTATCCTAAAAAGTCGGGTAAAAAAATGTTCTACACCGAACTTTTCGATGTGGAACCCAAATCAAATCTCGACGATATTCCTGCTATTGAAAATGAGATTCGCGGGAAATTGCTGAAAGCAGGTGGTACAGCATTTGTTCCAGAATCGCCTGCTTCATTCCCTCCGGTGGAGCGCATTAACCAGTATATATTGGATGCCGGAGGAATTCCGTGTTACCCGGTTTTGCTCGACGATAGAAAAGGAAATTTGATCACTGTTTTCGAGAGAGATTGGGAATTTATGGATGAGCAACTAAAGGCTATGAATGTGCATATGATCGAGCTGATTCCGTCGCGAAATTCAGTGCAAAAATTGCGTGAGTTCATCAAATATTTTAGCAAAAAAGGATATATAATTTCATTGGGATCAGAACACAATACGCCGGGAGTTTTCCCTGTAGAGGTAAAAGTTGATGGGGAAGATATTTTGCCCGAAGATTTGAAAAAGGTATCGTACGATGGTGCTTGTGTGATTGCTGCACATCAATATTTAAAAACCAATGGAGAAGAGGGATTTGTTGCGGCAAATGGTAATCGTACTGAGCGTTCATTTACCGATTTGATCACGCTGGGTAACGCGGTGATAAAAGAAATGATCGCATAAAATCGAAAACGTTTCACGCAGATAGCGCTGAAAACCGCAGATAACCTTTTTTTTAATCATCTGCGAAGTTCTGCGAAATCAACGAGCAACATTCTCAAGGCGAATACGCGAAAAATAAAATTATGGAAGGATTAGAAAATCTAATAAAGATATCACAATTCTATGGCAAAAATCCAGAGATGGTGATTGCCGGAGGTGGAAACACTTCTTATAAAAACGATGAAAATATTTGGGTGAAAGCTAGTGGTCATGCGTTGGCAACAATTACCGAAGAGGGGTTTGCCAGGCTTGACCGCAAAAAGCTCGGTCTGATTTCAGAAAGAACATACTGCGTCGATTCGTTTGAGCGCGAACGCCAGATTAAAGATGACCTGATGGAAGCTACCATCACAAAAGACCGTCGCCCATCGGTTGAAACATCAATGCACGATGTTATCGAGTATGCTTACGTAGTGCATCTGCACCCAACAAAAGTAAATGGACTGATGTGTGGCAACGAGGTGGTAAAATACCTCGATGAATTGTTTGGCGACCAGGTGGTTTACATTCCATACATCGATCCGGGGTACGTGCTGTTTAAAGAGGTTGAAAAGCAGCTGTCCAAATTCAAAGCCGAAAAAGGTAAAGCCGCACAGATCATCTTTTTGCAAAATCACGGAATTTTTGTGGCAGCTGATTCTATCGATGAGATTGAAACGATTTACAACGATGTATTTGCAAAATTGAACGGTGCTTTGAAAGAGGAATTATCGGAAGAAACCCTGCCAATTCGCGATGATATTGCTGAATTTGTTCCTGCCATTCGAATGATGGTTTCCGAAGAGGAAATTAAAACGCTGAAAATTCGGAATAATGCCGTAATTGCACAATTCGCAAAAGATGCAGCGGCCTTTGAAAAAGTGGCCAAACCGTTTACTCCGGATCTGATCGTTTACTGTAAATCGAAATATGTATTTATTGAAAATACCGAAAATATTGAAGACCTTTTGAAAGAGGCCAAAGAAAAGATCGCGGCTTTTATTTCAACAAACGGATTTGCACCAAAAGTAATTTTGCTGAAAGGAATCGGTTTGCTGGCAGTTGGTGATCATGCGGCACAATGCGACACTATTCTGGATGTGTATGAAGATGCGATGAAGATCAGTGCTTATTCTGAATCATTCGGTGGTCAGCATTTTATGACAGATGAGCAAATTGCCTTTATCGATACCTGGGAGGTGGAGAATTACCGCCGCAAAATTGCTGCCGGAACATCTGTTGGCCGCGTTCAGAATAAAACCATTATTGTAACCGGCGCTGCCATGGGATTTGGCGAAGGTATTGCCCGACATCTGACTGAAGAAGGTGCCAACATTGTTGTGGCCGATATTAACGAAGAAGTTGGACAAAAAACGGCAGCAGAACTGGCTGCGATGAAAGGGAACAACTGGGCGGTTTTTGTAAAAACGAATGTTGCTGATATGGATAGCCTGGCCAATTTGATGAAAGAAACTGTTGCTACTTTTGGTGGACTGGATGTATTTGTAAGTAATGCAGGCGTTTTGCGTGCGGGTGGTCTGGACGAAATGACTCCGGAAAATTTTGAGTTTGTTACCAAAATAAACTACAATGCCTATTTCTATTGCACAAAAGTAGCCTCTAAAATTTTGAAACTTCAAAATGCTTATAAGCCGGATTATTATTCTGATATCATTCAGGTTAACTCAAAATCGGGTTTAAAAGGAAGTAAAAAGAATTTTGCCTATGCCGGTGGTAAATTTGGAGGAATCGGTCTTACTCAGTCGTTTGCCTTGGAACTGGCACCCGATAAAATTAAAGTGAATGCGGTTTGTCCGGGTAACTTTTATGAAGGCCCGTTGTGGAGCGATCCTGAAAACGGTTTGTTCATTCAGTACCTGAATGCCGGAAAAGTGCCGGGAGCAAAAACAATCGACGATGTGAAGCAATTTTATTTAGACCAGGTGCCGCTTGGTAAAGGATGTTCTCCAAAAGATGTGGTGAAAGGGATTTTGTATCTGATTGATCAGGAGAATGAAACAGGACAGGCATTGCCGATTTCGGGCGGACAGTCGATGTTGCACTAGGATTGAAGACATTGAGAATTTGAGAGGGTGAGACAGTGTGAAATTGTCCGGGAAACCTTAAGGAATGCACGGGAAACCGTAAGGAACGCATAGGACACGCAAAGGAATGCATGGGGAACAGTAAGGAATACATGGGGAACAGTAAGGAATGCACGGGGTAACTTAAGGAGCTCATGAGTAACGTTAAAGAACACATTTGGAACGGTTAGGAACTCACAGGAAACTATTAGGATTTCCGGCAGGCCGGTAAAAGTAATTGTTAATAAAGCAAAGTAGTAAAAAAGCAGAGGAATAAAAATTGGAAAGGATTATTGATAAGTGATGAAAAAGGTTTGAGCCACGAGCTACGAGTTTCGAGATAGGAGCTTCAATCTTTTATCAATCTAAATCAATCTCTTTTCAATCTGAAAATAAAATAGAAAATGAAAACAAAAGCAGTTCGATTATACGGAAAAAAAGACCTTCGGGTTGAAGAGTTTGAGTTGCCACAAATCAGTGATGATGAGATTTTGGCTAAAGTGGTAACCGACAGCCTTTGTATGTCGAGTTACAAAGCAGCCAACCAGGCCAGCGATCACAAACGTATTCCGGATGATATTGCAGAGAATCCGATTATGATCGGTCATGAGTTTGCAGGAGAGATTGTTGAAGTGGGAGCCAACTGGCAAAGTAAATTTAAGGCAGGGCAGAAATTCTCTATCCAGCCGGCCATTTATTACGAAGAAGGACCGGTGGGCGTTTTGAGTGCTCCTGGTTATTCGTACAAATACATTGGCGGTGATGCCACTTATGTGATCATTCCGAAAGATGTACTGGTACAGGATTGTTTGCTGGCTTACGAAGGACCGGGTTATTACCCTGCGTCGCTGGCCGAGCCTTTGAGCTGTGTTATTGGTGCTATGCACGCCAATTACCACACCTCAGCCGGAAGCTATGTGCACCAGATGGAGATTGTTGACGGTGGAAAAATGGCCATTCTTGCCGGTGTTGGTCCAATGGGACTAGCGGCCATAAATTACGTTTTGCGCCGCGAAGACCGGAAACCATCGTTGATGGTGGTTACTGATATCGACCAGACAAGACTGGACAGGGCAGCTGAACTTTACACCGTTGAATTTGCCAAAGAACGTGGTATTGAATTAAAATATATCAATACCGCAGAGATGGTTGACCCGGTAGTCGGATTAAAAGAATTAACCGGTGGTACAGGTTATGACGATGTGTTTGTTTTTGCTCCGGTTGCTCCGGTGGTTGAGCAGGGCGATGCAATTCTTGGTTTCGACGGTTGTCTGAACTTTTTTGCCGGACCATCGAATACAGAGTTCTCTGCAAAAATGAATTTTTACAACGTACATTACGCTTACACACATATTGTTGGAACCTCAGGTGGTAACACTGATGATATGAAAGAAGCACTGATAATTATGACCGCAGGACTGGATCCGGCAGGATTGGTAACTCACATTGGTGGTTTAAATACAGTTCCCGAAGCTACTTTGAATCTGCCTAATATTCCGGGAGGTAAGAAGTTGATTTATACCCATTTTGATTTTCCGCTTACAGCAATTGCTGAATTTGAAAAGAAAGGAGAAGAAAATCCGGTGTATGCTGAGCTGGATAAACTTTGCAAAAAATACATGGGATTGTGGAATGTGGAAGCAGAAGCCTTTTTATTGGAAAATGGCGATAAACTCTAGAGTTTAATTAAAGTTTGGTGTGTTGACACCACTCTGATATTAGATATAAACTTGAAAATAAACGTAAACAACAGCAGCGAGGTTCTCTAGCTGCTGTTGTTTTTTGTGGTAACCAGATCAGTTATTTCTGTGGTAGATTGTGAATTTCAATAAAGTTCTCTCCCGGATTTAAAATGAGTACACCATTTTTTTCGCTTGCCTTTTTACCGTTTATTTTGATGGTTGAAAACTCATGATCATCCAAATAAAAGAGTGCATGCATGTTGCCGGGAATTGTGATCGTATATTTTTGAAGCTGATCACTTTCTTTTTGGTAGTTGCATTTTATTTCTCCCCGAATGGTAGGAACTTTTATCGACGATTGCGTTAAATACCCCGGCTGAGGGCGAATAGTCACTTCCTCAAATCCGGGTTTCGCCGGTTGTATTCCCCACATATTTCGTACAATTATATTGGCAGGCACTGCACCCCAGGCATGGTTCCAGTCTGAATTTGGTTTATACTTCATATCCCAGGCTTCCATGGTAATCGTTGAGCCAACCTTAATCATGTTGTACCAGCTTCTGTCGTGTGTGGCAGTAAGCATATCCAGAGCATAATCAGCGGCACTGGCATTATATAAAGCTTCCATTAAATACTGTGCGCCATAAACACTGCATGCCATACCACGTGTTTTTATATAGTTTACTACTTTGCTTTTGTTCTCATCCGGCACAATACCAAAAGCAAGTGCAAACATATTGGCGTGTAACGAAGCATGATCCGTTCCTATACCATCGTAATAATAGCCTTTTGCTTTGTTGTAAAGTTTTTGATTAATTGCTTCTTTTACTTTTTTTGCTCTGCGTTCAAAATCAAGCTTCTCTTTATCTTTGCCTAATACGCCGGCAAATTCGGCCATAATCTTCATATTTCCGTAATACATGGAGTTTACCACGGTATTAACTGGTTGAAAAACAAAACCATCATCTTCGCCCATAACACCTCCAAATCCACCTTTTTGTGGCCAGTCGACAATTTCGCGTAAACGCTGTGTAGTATCCTGAAACCCAAGTTTTGCCATAAAAGCACCGTCATGATTAGGCGATGCTGTTGAAATAAAACCATCGTTTACTTCAAGATCCATCAGGGTTTTGTATTTTAATGCTTCGTAATATTTTTTTATCAGGGCTGTATTCCCGGTATACATGTAATCTTGGTAGACCAGAAGAGCAACATGAAGTTGCCACTCGGTAGGCCAGGTAGGATTCTGCATAAAGTATTCAATGGTTTTTCTGGCCATTGTGTATTCGTTATCTACCGCATAATGGCTCAACTGGTTGAGATAGGCATCAGCTTCGTACGGAATTCTTTCCCGGTCGCCATCAATGTAATAGCCGGTAAATGAAGTTGCTTTAATAGAATATTTGCATAAATCCCATACTTGGTTGAGAGTGGTGTCAGAGCTTGAGAAACTGCTGGCATTTTCATCGAAATAATTAAAATAGGCTTTTTGAATCACTTGGCTTGGATTGAAATTGGCTCCGTAGCCTTCGATTTCGGCATAACGAAAAGGCATAAGAACCGGAAATGAATGGGGTAGGGAAATCGCCTTGAAACCTGTATTTCTTTCATCAGGTATAAGTTGAATGTCGTATTGCTCCTTTCCCGGATAAACGCTTAAAGAAAGCTCCTGGTAACGTATTGTGCCATCCGGATTTTGATCGATTCTTCCATTCTTTAGTTTTTCTCCCAGTCTGATGGTTAGCGTCTCTTCTTGTAAGGGATTATATTTCAGCGAAAGTGTAGAAAAAGCATCTTTTCCAAAATCAAAAAAGTAGCTCCCGTCATCATTCTTGCGAACTAAAGAAGGTTGAATTTCTTCTACCATAAAGAAGTTAGAAGAAGTATAACGGTTGGAGTCGAAATTTCCGGTTTTAAATTCGTGAACTTCTGAATATCTGCTTGCCTGATTGTTGCTGCCAGTGATCCTTACTTTCCAGTAGTATTTTGTATTGGGTTGCAGTTCTTTTTGAATTTGAATCAGGTTTGAATTAGAGCTTTTCACCTCACCACTGTCCCAAACGTCGCCAGTATTCGATTCAAGCTTTTCTTTTGACGAAGCCACCAAAACCCGGTAAGCCGTTTGATATCCGAAAGCGGAAGGAACAATCCAGCCTAAATGTGGTTTTTTATTGATGATTTCTGTACGCTCAGCTTTGCGTATGGTTTCAACATGTAACCCGAATGGCTTTTTGATCTCCCGTTCACTTAACTTTTTATCGGAAGCATCAATAGCTAAAGCAGAAACTTTCATTGCAGCCAACTTGTTACTTGTGCTGTTAAAAGCTTGTGCATTAGTAGTAAATGACAGGAAAAGGAGTACCAGGTTAAAGGACCAACGAATTTTCATAACCGATAAATTATAAATTATTAAAAAGTTGTTCTCCTTGCAGCAGTTTTTTCATGCGCAGAAGAGCTTCTGTAAAATAATAATCTGCATAGCTTAAAGGTACATCAATTTCGCTTTTATTTGGCATATGCCCAACGCTGTGTTTTAGTATAAAATTTGCATTAGTTCCGGTTGTAGCCAGGTATTCGTCCGAACTCAGTGTTCTAATTTGTTGTTTGGCAACATCCATGTATTTCTTTTCTTTATCGGCCGAGGTGTATGTACTCAATTCAATCAATGCTGAACACATAATTGCACCGGCCGATGCATCGCGTAAAGTATTGGGAATATTGGGAGCATTAAAATCCCAGTAGGGAATTTTGTCTTCGGGCAGATTTGGGTGATTTATAATGAAGTTGGCAATGTGTTCAGCTTGTTTTAAATAGGCTTCGTTTCCGGTTTCGCGGTACATCATCGTGTAGCCGTAAAGTCCCCAGGCCTGTCCGCGTGCCCATGCAGATTCATCAGCATACCCCTGCGAAGTGTTTTTCTTTTCCACCGCTCCGGTAATGGTATCGTACGAAACCACGTGGTAACTACTGTAGTCATCGCGGAAATGGTTTTCCATGGTGGTGTTGGCGTGTGTGCGTGCAATATTACTAAATGTCGTGTCGTTAAAAGTTTTGGCGCTCCATTCCAGCAGTTCCAGGTTCATCATATTATCGATAATAACCGGATATTGCCACTGGGCACTCCACGGTGCATAATCCCACGAACGAATGCAGCCGACTGTTGGGGTAAAACGTGTTATCAATGATTTTGATGCGTTGTGGATCACTTCTTTGTATTCCGGATTTCCGGTTATGCGATAGCCGTTTCCGAAACTGCAAAAAATCATAAATCCAACATCGTGATTATTGGTGGTGTACTGTTGGTCTTCAACACGCATGGTGAAATTATCGGCCCATTGTTTTAATGAATCAGAAGGTGAGTTTTCGTACAAGTTCCACAATACACCCGGAAAAAATCCGCTAACCCACCAGTCAGAATTACAGGTAACCAACTTGCCATTTTTGTCAATTGTTTGCGGAAATTTATCCGGTTGGTCTTTTAATGATTCAGCCATTTTGATGCTTTGTTCTGTGGCAACCTTAAGCGATTGATTGATTACAGTATTCAACGGCACTTTTGAGTCGTTTTTTTGCTTGCAATTGAAAAGAGAAATGCTAAGCAGAATTATTAGTAACTTTTTTAACATGGTAGAATGGTGTTATCTTCTTTATCTTGATCCGTTAATTGTTAAAATTGTTTTGTACAAGTTAATTATAAAGATGGTGCGTTACTTGCAATTATTTATGCACAAGTTAGCATAAAAAGAAAGATACCCGAATAAAATTCGGGTATCTTTTCATTTGAAATAACAAAATATTTCGTAGTCATTAAACCAGAGAAGTTTATTACTTTCTTGTTGTTACAAGACAAGAAATAACTTACATTCTATGGTTATTTTGACACTGTTTCGTCAGCAACAGCATCTTCCCAATTTTCCCATATTTCAACGTTTTCATTGTAGCCATCGTAACCTGGATTTTGGCTCAGCGTTCCATTACGGTTTGCTTCAATAGACCAGTTCGGAATTGGCCAGTAAATGTTTTTAGCGGCAATTGTATACGGGCGGTTACTCTGTTGCCAGACAAAGGCCCCTTTGTTGTAAAATCCATTGTGCGCACTAACGCGTTGCCACCAGTAGCTATCTGTCGATAAATTGTCAACTGAATAGGTGTTACCCCATTCATCGGCTTTACCACTTAGTGCAAGACAATAAGATACGCGGCTCAATTCCATATGGCGCCATTCTTCAAGATACAACTCACGGGCACGCTCATCCATAATATCACCAATGGTAACTGTCGAATACATTTCTGAACAATTGGCACGTTCCCGTATTTTATTTACATCGGCAGTTGCACCGGCAATATCACCGTTATAAAATTTTGCTTCAGCACGTAATAAATATGTTTCCGCAAGGCGGTAACAGTACCAGTCGCCAGCCCCTCCTCTGTGGTTTGAATTTGATGGTACAAGCTCTTGTGGATCTGGTATATACATTTTGTAATGAGGCCAGTCAAACCAGCAGCGAATAGTATCCTGGCATAGAATATTTCCTTCATCATCATACAAACGAAGATTTTTACCATACCATTCGCTATCTCCGGTATTGTTGTATTTTAAAGAATCCATACGCATCCAGTTACCAACAGTACTGTTATGGCGCAAATCTGTTGCGTCGTCTGTTCCATTAACTTTCCAAACATTGTGGGTGTAGTACCATGTTGGACGAATATGTGCAATACCGCGACCATAGGCGGTAACGTAGTCTAGTTCCGAATTATAATCGTTGTTGTTAGGAGCGTAATAACGAACCGCATTAATTCCGGCAGGAGATTTAAGTTCCCATCTATTGTCTAATAGAGGTAACCAGTTACGCATTGATCTCATTTTAATAGAAGCGTCTGTTTCGGGCTGGTTTGGGAGCCCCAGAATAGTTTCGGTATTTGACCGAATACATTTGTTTTCCGGACGGTGCAAATCCCAAATTACGTTACGAGTAATTGGATGGGTTGATTCTTGTGGAGAAATAAATGTTCCAAAATCAGATTCCATTAAAGCATACCCCGATTGGTTGATTAATATATCTGCCTGGTCGATAGCTTTTTGCCACTGTCCTGTAGCCAGGTAACACTTAATAAGTAACTGACGGCAAGCACCTTTGCTAACCATACCTACATAAGACATTTCCGATTGTTCAGGTACCCATTGTACTGCATCTTCCATGTTTTTGGTGATCATTTCCAGAATCGCTTCTCGCTTGGTGCTTTTGTAATTAAACTTAGGAGTTTGAACAAGGCTTGTTAATAACGGAACATCTTTAAACTGAAAGACCAATGCCAAATAACGGAATGAACGATGGAAGTATGCACGTCCCAGGAATTTTTTCTTTGTTGCCTCATCAATGCCATCAACATTGTCGATGTAGCTGATAACGGTGTTGGCATGTTTAATACCTTGATAATGTTCCTTCCAGAAATAGGCAATTCCATTTTCATCGTTATCGCTAATAGCATTGGTTGGTGTTAAAGTGTTGGCAATATCAGCAAAAACTACGCTATTATCGGTCATCGCAGCAACAGCTGTTTCCGAAAACATTAACTCAGTACTTATTGGAAGGGCTCTGTCGCGATCCTGATAATAGGTCCAGTATGTGCGTAAGTGTCTGTCGCACATGGCTAATGTGGATTCTAAACCCGATAGTGTTGAGAAGGTAGTAGCAGGTTCGTAAAATGATAATGGCGTTGGTTCAAGAAAATCTTCAGAACAACTTCCAAACGAAAGAACGAGGGAAGTTAAAATCAGGAATTTACCTGATAATTTTAATATGTTTTTGAATATATTTTTCATGTCAAATTGCTTTTATAATACAACATTAAATCCAATGGTATAGGTTCTTGGAGCTATGCCTGAATAAGGTCTGTCATTGTTTCTGCTACCGCTGTAGGTTTCTGGATCCCAGTAATCCCAGTCTTTTGCCCAAACAGCTACGTTACGAATATTACCGTAAACTTTAAGTCTTTCCATTCCCATTTTTTTTGCGATGCGTTTTGGAACATCATAACTCAAAGCCACATTTTCCAAACGGATAAAGTTGCGGTTAAACAGTCGTCCAGGAGAAGTAAGGCCTGTAGGTCCGTTTGCATTCAAACGTCCGTATTTGTTGGTCGGGTTGTCTACTGTCCAGTATTCACGTTTATAGACATTGAAGTTATTATCAATCTCAGAAGCTCCATTCAAGCGGTTCAGATAATCTGTAGACATACTTTTATGTCCCATGTATGAATAAATATTGAATGAAAAATTAAAGTTTTTGTAGATTGTAAAATCATTGCGAATCGACCAGTGGGTTGGAGGAGCAGTCTGACCCAAGAATTGTTTGTCGTTATTATTGTAAACAGGCTTGGCCGATCCATCTTCATTTTGTCCGTCATCTGCCGTGTAGCTATTCTCTACGATTGGATCCCCTGGACGCTGACCGTATTTTGCTGCTTCTTCAGCCTGATCTTTTTGCCAGATACCGGTTACTTTGTAGTCCCAAATAGCGCTAATTGGTTGACCTATAAACCATTTATTATGAACGTCGTCATCCTCGACACTGCTGATTAAGTTCCCATTTTCATCAAATTCATCGGTGTAGGTGTAATATAAGTGTTTGATCTCATTTTTGTAGTGAGAGAAGCCGAAGCTTGTGTTCCAAGTTAAATTAGGATTGTTAAGGTTATGAGTAGTAACCGAGATCTCAATACCTCTGTTCTGTATTTCTCCAAGGTTGCTGGTAATAGACGAGAACCCGGTAAAATCAGGAAGTGACTGGTTCATAATCATATCGGTTGTTGACATATTATAATACTCTATAGATCCGGTAAAACGATTATCAAAAAAACCAAGATCTAACCCAACGTTGATTGCCGATGTCTTTTCCCATTGTAAGCCAGAATTTGCTAAACGGTCGGCTTTTAACACCTGAAATTGTTTGTAAACACCATTTCTATCATAATAACCTTGTGTTCCCAATGCTGTTACCAGGTTAGCCAGTGCAATGTATGGGTCTTTCAGCGAGCGGTTCCCATTTTGTCCCCACGAAAATCTTAATTTTCCAGAACTTAGCGGTTCCCATTTAAAAAATTGTTCGTTTGTAAATGTCCAGGCCAAGGCCATCGAGTAGAAAGTTGCTCTTGGATTAGAAATACCAAACGCAGAATAACCATCGCGACGCACAGAGCCTGTAAACATATAACGATCGTCATAAGAATAGAACAAACGTCCCAGCAAACCGTCAGCTGATTCTTTTACGTCTTCAGAGTCGAAAGAACTTTTATCCTTGTTTGCATTTTCTGTTTCGTGAAATCCTAATGCATCTGTTGGAGTAATATCGCGTGCTTCAATACGGTCTTTCCAGTATTGTCTTTGTTCAGCTTCCTGGACAAGTGTTACGATAAAGTGGTGCTTGTCAACAAAGGTTTGATCCCACGCTAGTGTGTTGTTTAACGACCAGTCAAAACGTTTTGCCTGTTCGCGGTTAACTAGCCCGTTTGTGCCTGCCCAATCAGGGTGGCTTGCTGATTCGTGATAGCGGTCGTAGAAAAACTGGTAACGAGGTGAGGCATTAAATGAGTAGGTTATGTTGTAGGGCAATTGTAACTTTGCAGTAAAAATGGTGTTTAATACCGTGTAGCCTTTTTCCAGCTCTTTATAGCCTCTGTCGAAATCGTAGTTATATCCGGCAGCGTAACTTCTGTCTCCCATTGGGTGAACTTCTAATTGTCCTTCAGGATTTCTGTATCTGGCAAACGGACTGTTTTCAAGAATTTGTTTTTGCCAGTCAACAGCAAGATCACCATCAGTACGATCCTGGAAGTTTACGTTAGCACCAATAGTCAGTCGGTCGTTTACTTTTCCTTCAACTTTTAAGTTTGAACGTATAGTTGAGTAGTCGTTCCCAACGCTAACTCCCTCATTGTTGAGGTAACCAATCGACATGTAGTAATTAATTTTATCACTGGCACCCGAAATACTTACGTTATAATCCTGGTTTAAACCGGTACGAAAAGACTGGTCGTACCAATCAAAAGTGTCGCCGGTTAAATAATTATCCAGTGTATAATCTTTAATACCAAGTCGTGTGGCAAAAACCTGCTTGTCGCTGGTTCCTTCAGGATTATTGCTGTAGCTTCTCCATTGCTCTGCAGATATGCCATAACGCGAAATATTATCGATACTGCTGTAATAGCCTGGTTGATTCGAGAAAGTAGTTTGGTAGGCTTCATATTCGCCTGTTGAAGGGTTTACTCCGTATGTTGGAGCTGTATACCAATCTTCGTATAACTGGATGTAGCCCTCAGGGCCATATACTTCACGGTTAGCTCCCATTGTAGCAAATCCAAGAGAAGCTGTGAAGTTAATTGTTGGTTTACCTTTTTTACCTTTTTTGGTGGTGATAATAATTACACCGTTGGCTGATTTGGCACCATAAACAGAAGCTGCCGAAGCATCCTTTAATATATCGATTTGTTCAATATCGTCAGGATTTATTTCCGACAATTCTCCATAAAAGATCATTCCGTCAAGGATAATAAGAGGATCGTTATGTCCTCCATCGGTGTAGACTGATCGTTGTCCGCGAATTTGCATTGAGCCTCCACCTTTGGCACTGGAACTAAAGCCAACACTTAGGCCTGGTTTTCCTCGAAGTACATCGGCGATAGAGTTCGGATTTTCATTCGCAATATTGTCTGGACGAACTTGTGTAACAGATCCTGTCAGGTCTGATTTCTTCATTGTGCCGTAACCAATGGCTACAACTTCTTCAATGCCAATGGAACTAGTTTCCATGATAATCTCAAAACGAGTTTTGTCTCCCATCTGGATTTCCTGCGTTTCCATACCAATAAACGAAAAAACCAGAATGTTTTCAGGAATAACATTTTTAAGGGTAAACTCACCATTAACGTCTGTAATTGTTCCTGTTGTTGTTCCTTTTACGAGTACGGATACTCCGGGTAGTGATTCCCCATTGTTATCGATCACTTTGCCCGATACTGATTTTTCCTGTAGCGCTGTTCCGGATCCGGCAAATGCTGCAGTTCCGTGAACCATGATTAACATCAATGCCAAAGCCATGGTTTTAAAAATCCCATTGCTGAAATAACATTGATTGAATTTACTCTTCTTTTTCATAAAGATTCGTGATTTAATTATTAAAATTGAAATAGTATAATTTCTAATATTTAGTCCGTTGTTCTTTTATATATTTTCACATAGTCAACCTCAAACCGAATAGGAAATTCGGTGCGTGCAGGGTCGCCCCCGTTTGCCCCAATTGCCAGGTTGAGCAACAAATAAAATTTCTGATCGGAAGTAAAAGGATTGCTTCCGTCAGGATTGATGGTTTGTTGCAGGTCGATTTGATTCAATAACTGATTATCCAGGTAAATGTTGATTTGTTTTTTATCCCAGTGCATTGACCATGTGTGGAATTTATCTGCCCAGTCGGGATCGGTTTTCGTAAAATGTTCTAAGGGAATTTTTGTATCGTCCCATTTTGCCTGATAATTTAATTCCGAACCCCATGCAGCGTTTGCCAACAGGTGCGGAATATTATTTATTCGATAGAACTCCATAATGTCTATCTCTCCACAATGTGGCCAGCTTTGCTCGGTTCCCAGTAACCAAATGGCTGGCCAGGCTCCGTTCGATACGTCAATACGCGCACTTATTTCGAAGTAACCAAATGGTGCCCATTCCTGCAGATCTTTGGTAATTAGACATGCAGATGTGTATTGTGCACGCGAACGATTTGTTCGCCAGTCGTTGCTAAGTGGATTATAATTTTGGTTGAAAATGTTTTCTTTTTTGCCTTCTATAATTAAAAGGCCATTTTGGCAATAAGCATTTTGGGGTTGATACCATTGCAGTTCGCGGTTGCGCACAAATCCATATTCGAAATTCCAGTTTTGTGCATCAGGATAACCATTGTTGTCAAAATTATCTTCCCAAATCAGTTGAAGATCTTTTGGCTTCGTTTTTTCAGTATCCTGTTTGCTGGTAGCATAACAATTGTCCCCAACACACAGACACAGTATTGAAAACAGATTTGTAAGAATAGCTTTCGTATGGTTAATACGATTCATAAATTAAAGTTTTCGTTTATTGGTTTGTTTCCCTTCTTTCAGGAAAACATTACAAAGCTCGGGTAAACGATTTTGAATGATTTGAACAAAATCGATGGACTCTTTCAATTAATTGAAATCGATTGCATAAAATTGAAAAAAACTGTTACAAAATTGACGGGTAGGATTGGGGTAATAGAATGAATCCTTGTAATATTCAGATATTAAGTGTGTTGTGTTAGTGTTGTTAGGGTGTTGGGCTTGTTCTGTTTTTACGTTAATTGAGTAGTATACACCATCTTGTGCAAATTTCATATAAATTTGCACAAAGCACAAACTAATATGCTACGAATTACTAAACTGCTTATTGTTTTTCTTTTATGCTGCTGTACGGCATTGGCACAAAACGAGCTTTACTTTTCTCATCTGGGAACAGAAAACGGACTAACCATAGATAAATCGAATACCATCACTCAGGACCAGAATGGTTTTATGTGGATTGGTACTTTAAACGGTTTGACACGTTTTGATGGTTACGACTATGTTACTTATCATCCTCATTTTCATGACTCCACATCAATATCAAATCGCGAGATTACGAAGTTACTAGTGGATAAGGCGGGTAATTTGTGGATTGGGACGGCAAGTGGTTTAAACTTTATGAACCTCGAAACCGGAGCATTAAAACGATACAAAATACGAAGCCGGATTTTATCGTTGACTGAAGATCACGATGGTATTATTTGGATTGGTACCTGGAATGATGGATTGTATAAGCTGAATCCGGGAAGCGATGAAATGAGTCATTACCTGGCCAGCGAGGTGGTTAGTGATATTTACGAAGACTCGCGCCAGATTTTATGGATAGCCACCTACAATGGCTTGCTTCGTTTTTATCCAGATAGTGGAGAATATAAGCGCCATGTTGCCGAAACGGCTCAGAATACATTTTCGCATACAACCATTACCCAGATAGTTGAGTCGAAAGAAGGAAACCTGTGGATTGGGACATGGGGTGGAGGACTAAACAAAGCCGAGTTAAATAGCGAAGGGAAAATAACCAGGGTAACAGTTTATCGCGAAACAAACGGGGTAAATCGTTTGGGTGATGATGTGGTATTTAAACTTTATTACGATCAGTTTGATAATTTGTGGATTGGATCGTGGAATGAAGGTTTAAGTTTATTGAAATACGACCAGCAGCAACTTCCACCCGAAGAAGCTGTTTTCTGGAATTATCAGGCCTCGGTAAATAATCCCGGAAGTTTGTCGTCAAATGCAGTATCGGCGCTTTTTGTTGATAAAAGTGGTTTGCTTTGGGTGGGTACATCTAAAATCGATAGAGCTTCGATAACTGATAATGGATTAAGTCGTTACGTGTTGCCGTCAACGGTCGACAATCTTGGAAACAAAATCTATATAAAAAGTTTCGCTGCTTATAACAATCAGCTGTGGATTGGTACTTCGTATAACCTTTTGCAGTACGAATTAAAAAACGGAGTATATATTTTAAAGCAAGATTATGGCGAGCTGAAATATACACACGATGGCCACGAGTTTATTGCATATACCATTTACGATATGTATGCCGATAATACCGGGCTTTGGATTGGTACAGAAGATGCCGGGCTTATTCATTATCACTTTACCCGTGATATGGAACTCGATTTTTCTAGTCGTGAATACTATAACAAGAATACTAAAATTGCAATTCCGGGAGACAAAGTGATTGAATTATGTCCATCAGTAAAATACCCCAACGTAATTTATGCGGGAATTACTGAGCGGGGCTTTGTAATTCTAAAAACCGATGGGAAACAGGTTATTTCAGTTGAAAGCTTTTCATTTGGACCTGAAAGTGATCAAATAAGTAGCAATATTATCAGAACATTGCACGAAGATAGTACGGGAGATGTGTGGATAGGAACAGAGAACGGCTTGAATTGTTATCATCCGGAAACCGGAAAGTTCGATAAATATTTTTATTCAACCGCCGATAAAAAATCGTTGAATGACAATGCCGTAAATGCAATTTTGGAAGATTCATTTGGCAACCTGTGGGTTGGTACAACCTCAGGATTAAATAGGAAAATCAGGGACGTTGATTCGTTGGGAGATGAAGTGGTAAAGTTTAAAGGTTTTCCTGAAATTGATTACCTGCAAAACGATCTCATCTCGGGACTAATGGAAGATAAATCGGGGCATTTATGGATTCGTACATATCGTGGTATTGTTGAGTTCGATGTGCAGAAAGAGGTGATTGTAAGCAAGCACTTTTCGCAGGATTACCAAAATGACCGCTTGGAAAGAAATGCACAATTCGCTCTTGAAAATGGTAAAATAGTGGTTGGTAATTTAGCTGGTTTTATTGTGCAGGAGCCCCAAAATATTAGCCAAACCGAGCAAGCAACAAATGTAGTGATTACTGACCTGCTGATTTACGATAAAAGCATGAACGATGAGTTGACGCTCAGAACAAAATACGGTATAAATTTAGACATCCCGTACGCTGAAAAGGTGAATCTGTCGTACAAAGATAAAATGGTGACCTTTAGTTTTTCTGATATGGATTTTAAAAATCCGGGGAAAAACGAATACTTCTATCGGATGGAAGGTTTTGATACCCAATGGAACAGTGCCGGTACACGGAATACGGCTACCTATACCAACCTTCCGCCGGGTAATTATACATTTAAAGTTGTGGCGAGCTCCGGGAATGATGTTGATTTTGCAAAAGCTACTACCTTTCAGGTTTCTATGTCGCCGCCCTGGTGGAAATCAATTGTTGCCTATCTTGGTTATATATTACTGTTTATTGCCGTTTTGTATTTTTTTATGAAATACTCGATAATAAATGCGCAAAAGAAAAGCGAGCTGGCATTTGAGCATTTAAGAGCCGAAGAATTACGAAATCTGAACGAACAGAAAACCCTGTTCTTTACCGATATAACACACGAGTTAAGAACACCACTTACACTTATTTTAGGGCCATCGAAAGAATTGCTCGATGATAAAAAGTTGAATGCAGAATCGCACAAACTGGCACAACTAATCAATACCAGCGCTTATAAACTTTTGCGTTTGGTTAATCAATTGCTTGAGTTCCGGAAAATTGAAAAAGGTATTCCTGACAGCCTGTACATTCAGCAGTGTAATCTGTCAAACCTGCTTCATGAAGTTTTTAATTTCTTTAAGCCAATGGCCGATTCGCGACAAATAGAATTTGATCTGAATATCACTCCTGAGAATATTGTGGCGCATTTCGATCCTGATAAGATGGAGAAAATGATATTTAACCTTTTGTCGAATGCCTTTAAATATTCGCCCGATAACAGCACTGTTTCGATAACTGCTTTTGAGCGAGTAAGCAACAAGGAAGATAAAGAGGTGGTGGTTGAAGTTCAGGACAGTGGTGTTGGTATTGCCAAAGAATATCAGGAAAAAATATTTGAGCGTTTTTTCCAGGTGAAGCAAATACGAACGCAAAGTACGGGGGGAATTGGTCTGTTTATGGCCAAGGCAATGATTGAGCAACATGGCGGATCGATAGAGTTAGACAGCGAAGAAGGAAAGGGAAGCTGTTTCCGGCTGGTTTTGCCACTAAACAGTGAACTGGCGGGCAAGGCTGAAAAAAGTGAAAAATGGAAACCGGAAGATTCGATTACAACTTTGGTTCAACCCGAAGATGCCACCTTCGAAAATATTTTACACGATAACTCTTTAAGCGCTTCGGATAAGTCAAAACCACAAGTATTGGTTGTTGAAGATGATGCGGATTTGAAGGAGTTCTTGTGCACTGGTTTGTCGAAACATTTTAATGTTGAGTACGCTGATAATGGCAAGGAGGCACTTGAAAAAATTGAGGGAAACACTCCCGACTTAATTCTTTCGGATGTAATGATGCCCGAAATGGATGGTTTTGAACTGTGCACCCAACTGAGAAATGACCTGAGTTATTCGCACATCCCGGTAATTTTCCTAACGGCCAAAACCATGCAGGAAGATCAGATTAAAGGATTAAAGCTTGGAGCGGTTGATTATATTTACAAACCATTTAATATGGTGTCTTTGTCGCTAAAAATCTACAATTTACTGAACCTGCAAAAACAAGAACAAGAACGCTTGCGCACAGAACAAATATTGGAGCCCGAACATATTGAATTGTCATCGTTAGACGAGGAATTTCTGAAAGCCGCTGTTCAATCGGTACAGAACAATCTGGACAATACTGAATTTGATGTGGAAGCTTTTAGTGCCGAATTAAAAGTAAGTGCCAACCAGGCTTACCGAAAAATAAAAGCACTTACCGGGCAAACAGCCAACGAGTTTATTCGTACTCAACGATTAAAAGTTGCGTCGGGATTGCTGGTGCAGAAAAAAAGATCAATTAGCGAAGTGATTTATATGGTCGGATTCACCAGTCCTTCGTATTTTAGCCGTTGCTTTAAAGATTTTTACGGATGCACGCCAAAAGAGTACATTGAAAAAAATACCTGATTAAACGAGTAAGACAGCATGGAAGGCAGTTTTTCGAATATGTACAATTTTACGTTGAATTTATAACACTAATTGCCAAAACGGACTGATATTTTTGCTTCATATTGCCCTCGAATATCAGAATAAATGCAATAAAGTAAAATATCAGTTATCATGAAACCAATATCAAATCAATCTTTTTCTATTCTATTAATTTTAATTTGTGCCGCTTTGCTAACGGCATTCATTGGGTGCAACCCGAAAAAAGATTTACCACAGGGATTTCAGAGTTTTAATCCGGGGCAAGCCTGGCCCGATGCCGACAGTGTGCACATAAACGCCCACGGAGGAGGAATTCTTTATTATAACGATACCTATTATTGGTTTGGCGAATACAAAAGCGAAAATACCAGTTCGGCCAGGGTGGGAGTGAATTGTTATTCTTCGAAAGATTTGTATAACTGGAAACCTGAAGGTGTTGTATTGCCGGTAAGCGACAGTATTGGAAGCGATATTGAGAGCGGATGCGTAATGGAGCGTCCAAAGGTTATTTACAACGCTAAAACACAACAATTTGTATTGTATTTTCACCTGGAGCTGAAAGGACAGGGGTACAGTGCTGCACGTGTTGGTATTGCCGTAAGCGACAATGTTACCGGACCTTACACTTATTTGCATTCATTGCGTCCGAATGCAGGAGTTTGGCCTCAGAACATGACTGAAGAGCAGAAAAACAGCAGTGTAACCCCGAATGATTTTGCCGATTGGAGGACGGATGAATGGATGCAGGCAGTTCACGATGGCTTATTTATCCGACGAGATTTTGAAGGAGGACAGATGGCGCGCGACATGACACTTTTTGTTGATGACGATGGAAAAGCCTATCATATTTATTCTTCGGAAGAAAACCTGACATTGCATATTGCCGAATTAAGCGATGACTACCTAAGTTACACCGGAAAATATATACGAGTGGCTCCTGGCGGTCACAACGAAGCGCCGGCCATTTTCAAAAAAGATGGGAAATATTTTATGATAACATCAGGCTGTACGGGCTGGGATCCCAACGCTGCCCGCATGTTTACAGCCAAATCGATATGGGGGCCTTGGGAGCAACATTCAAATCCTTGTGTTGGCGAGGATGCCAATCTGACTTTCCACTCGCAAAGTACATACGTTTTACCTTTGGCCGGGAAAGACGATTCTTTTATTTTTATGGCCGATCGCTGGACGCCTAAAAAGCCAATCGAAGCAACCTACATTTGGTTGCCCATTCAATTTGAAAACGGATTACCTGTATTAAAATGGATGGACGAGTGGAACCTCAGCATTTTTGACGAAACAAATGAATTACGATAAATAGAAATAATGAAAAAATTAGCAGTATTTGCATTGCTCCTGTTGCCATTTATTGGTTTGGCTCAGGATGCTTTTATTCAGAATACCAACGGACGAGAATTTACCAGCTTGAACGGTAAGTGGAAATATGTACTTGATCCTTACGAACAGGGGCAGATTGGCTTTATGCCTGTTTATAAGAATGTAAAACAAAAAGACAAATCAGATCGGGTTGAATACAGTTTCGACGATGCTCAAACACTTTGGGTTCCAGGTGCCTGGGATGCACAAAAACCTGAGCTTGCCTACTACGAAGGAAGTATCTGGTACCGCAAAACCTTTGATAAAACAGACCTTTCGAACGATAAACGTTATTTTGTGTATGTTGGTGCGGCCAATTATATAAGTACAGTAACATTAAACGGAGAAGTGCTGGGCGTTCATGAAGGTGGATTTACGCCTTTTGCTTTCGAAATCACAGACTTGCTCAAGGAGAAGGATAATTTTCTGATAATCGGAGTAAACAACAGCCGCCGAAAAGGTGGAATTCCGGCTCCGGTTACCGATTGGTTTAATCATGGCGGAATTACCCGTGATGTGAAATTGATCGAGGTTCCAAAAACTTTTGTAAGCAACTATTTTCTATCCTTAGACAAAAATACACTTGATTCGAAAACCAAACAGATTAACGGAAAACTGGAATTGAACGGAAAGACTTTTCCCGATAAAGCGCGGATTGAAATTCCAGAATTAAAGGTTGACAAAGAAGTTGATGTTGCAGCCGACGGGACATGCAATTTTACCATCAGCATAAAAAATATAGAGTTGTGGTCGCCTAAAAATCCAAAATTGTACGAAGTTTCCATCTCGGCCGCGAATGATAAAGTAAGCGATCAAATAGGATTCAGAACAATTGAAACCGAAGGCAAAAAAATACTGCTGAATGGAAAACAAATTTTCTTAAGAGGAATTTCGTTGCACGATGAAAATCCGCTTCGTGCCGACCGTGCAAATTCTGTAGAAGATGCAAAACTTGTTTTGGGCTGGGCAAAAGAATTGGGATGCAATTTTATTCGTTTGGCGCATTATCCGCATCAGGAGAATATTCTTCGCGAGGCGGATAAAATGGGCATTCTGCTTTGGGAAGAGTTGCCTTTGTACTGGGGCATCGATTGGAAAGATCAGGGAGTACTGCGAAAAGCAAAACAGCAGTATACTGAAGTGATCAACCGCGATTATAACCGCGCAAGTTCAATTATTTGGTCCATTGCAAACGAAACAACTCCATCTGATTCCCGCAATGCATTTTTGGGTGCGGTTGCCGATCATATTCGCTCTATCGATAATACCCGTTTACTCTCAGCGGCATGTAAAAAAGATCAGCCCGGCGATGGAAACAAGGCAAAATATTATACCATTAACGACCCACTGATGAAGTATCTCGACATTGTAAGTTTTAACGAATATTTGGGATGGTACGGTGGTTTACCCGACGAGTGTCGTGAGAAAGTTATTTCATCGGATGAAGACAAACCAATTATTGTCAGTGAATTTGGAGGCGGTGCATTGCAGGGATTTCATGCCGACAGTTTGACCCGCTGGAGCGAAGAATTTCAGGAATATTTGTACCATGAGAGCATTTCGATGTTCGACAAAATCGATGGTTTAGCGGGAATGACGCCGTGGATTCTGGTAGACTTCATGTCGCCGCTGCGTCAGTTGCCCGGTGTTCAGGATGGCTGGAACAGAAAAGGTTTGATTTCAGAAAAAGGATATAAAAAGAAAGCTTTTTTCGAATTGCAGAAGTATTACGAAAAGAAAGCAGTAGAATACGAGTAGCTTTTTTGATATAAATTGATATTGAGTGTTTGAAAGCAGCAGCAGGAATTTCTTGTTGCTGTTTTTTATTAGGTCTCTCAAAAATCAATAGCACAATTAGGTTTAAAGTTATTAGACTCACCCTGATTGTTCCTTCGACACAATCGTCCCTCTCTACTCGAAGCTACCCTTTATACACATCTTTTAAGAACTTCATTGCGACAAGGTATCCCTCATATTTAGTATTAAAGGTATCAAGTCCATTTTTCATTGATATGTAGCCTGGTGGGCCATGAGACTTATATCCGCTCCAGCCACTAAGCCGGGCTATTGCCCATGCACACCATGCTAAACTTCTGGAGGGATATGGGTTTTGTTGTTTTTTCGTTTTTCCTTCTATTTCATTTTTTAGTAATAACTCTATAAACTCTATTTGCTGTTGGTTAAATATCAGTTCAGCGTTTAATGCTTCTTTCTTGTTGAGCGATAATTTAAGCACCATTATTGTTAATGCAACCTGAAGTGCCATAACAACCTGTTTCTTTAATGCAGCACCGGTTTCAAGCTGTGAGGCTTCAAGCTCAAAGCCTTTACTTTTCATTATTCTGAAGAGTTCTTCAATAAACCACCTGTTACCGTACCACTCCAAACATTTCATTGCATGGTCAACCTCTGTTATTGGGTGCGTAGTCAATAACCTCCAAACTATTGGAGATTCTGCTCTGGGCACTGTCTTTGGCTGTTCACGGGCTTCAATAGCCCATAATTCAACATATTCAGGAAGATTCTTATCATGTAGTTTTTCTGGCCTTTTTATTTTAAGCTTTACATATTTTAAGGACATTTTTGCTGTCCGGGCTTTTCGTTTTTTATTTCCTTTAATTTCTAAATCGTAAACAGCTTTTTGTTCCTGTTGCGATAACTTTTCATAAAGTTTCACATCCTCTCCTGCCAATTTTCGGTTTATTCTTGAACGCACGAGCAAGTGTGTGCGTTCTTCTGGGATAAGGACAAACTCACTAAAAATATCAGACTCCCTGTCTCCGATAACAGTTAACATTGGTGCTTTGTCTAAAACAGATTTTGTTTTTCGGGCGCTTTCAATCCAGCGGTATGATTCCTTTTCTGTGATATCTTGTTTCCAATAACTTCGTTCAAATTTATCTTGTTTGTCCCAGTTGCGGTTCCACAAATCAATGCTTGACAAGCCGATAGGCAGTTTATCCTTTTCGTTTATCACCAACATCGGATGGCAAAAGAAACCTGCATTATCATTTTTTGTTACCGGACCAATATCCTTGTCCTTTTTCCCAATCCGTTGTAGGTGGCTGGTAAAGTTAAACTCTGTTGTATCCTGGATACAAAGAAGATGAGTAGAACCTTGGTTGGCTTTACAATTAGAAACTACACCTTCTGTTAATTCAAAATGGCTGAAACTATTATTCCCAAACATACGATATGCTCCTATCTTTTCGGTATTCGTTGTACAAAATTTATTGACAGTAACTTTACCGAAGGTAAGCATATCTGACATAATTTTATTGGCTCGTTTTTCGATTCGGATATCTGGGAGAAATCCATCGAAGAACCTCTTAAACTCTCTGACTATCACGACTTTAAGATAGTGATAATTGTCAGAGCCTGCAAGATTAAAGCACTGTATTACTGATAGTTAGGCAATGTTTTATCAACAATAAAATGTTAGCTCAACAATAAATCAAAGAACGTATATTTGTGTATAAAGGGTAGCTACTCGTAGAGAGGGAATGAGGAAGAGTTCGACTAAAATAGTATTATTTTTATTTGTGATTCCGAAAAATCAAAAATATTATTCAGGAGCTCATTCCAAATTGCTTCTTATACCGCGCCGGAGAAATTCCGGTACTTTGTTTAAAAATCCGCGAAAAATGGTAGCGGTCGGCAAAACCTGTTTTTTGTGCAATCTCGTCAATACTCAGGTTCGAGTGGTGAAGCATAATGCAGGCGCGGTCAATTCGTTTGTTACGAATATACTTTTGAACCGAAACCCCAACTTCATTCGAAAAAAGCCGGATAAACGCATTGGTTGCCATTTTGGCTTTTTCGGCTAGAGTTGGATTACTCAAATCATCGGCTAAACTTCCTTCGATGTAACGTAAAATACTAATAATACGATGATCGTTTGAAATCAGGTTCCAGTTCGATTCAGGAAGATCTGAGAGGATATCGGTTATTAAAGATTTGATGACTAAACTGGTGTGAAAACTAAAAGATTTGTTGTTATAGTTCAGGTGATCTTTTATCAATTTTAATTTCGTTAGAAGATGATCGGTAAGTTCAAAATTGAAAACTCCTGGCGATATATTATCGTACGGAAATCCAATGTTAAAATGAATAAAAAAGTGCAGAAGGTATGGTCTCGTGGACCGTTTTTGTTGATCGAAATCGGAAAATACCGGTCCGCCTGCAAAAGAATATCCTTCGTTCGGAATTATATTATTATACAAGCGGGTAGCATAGGATGTATTAGGAGCGATTAAAATAATTTGATTTGGCGTAAGCTTATGTTCTTTGTCGTTATAAATAACCTTTGCGCCTTCTTTGTTGTTGTGGTATATCCGCCAGTAGGGAAACGAAAGTTCGGTGTGTTCCCAGTTCTGAAGCCACCAGTGTCTACAGCAAAGTAGCTGGATGTTATAGTTTGGAAATAACTGAACGACATCAGAAGGGTCGCCTTTTTCGGGTTTTATTTTAGCCAGGTTCATTTGTTTTGATGTTACAATCAGATACAAATGTAATAAAAATAGCCATTGCTTTTAGAGCGGCTTAGTGCTACCTTAGTGGGCACTAAATAAATACAATAAACTTCAAAAATCTAAATAAAAAATTATGGCTAACAGACTAATTGGCGACTTGCCCAAAGTAGGTATTCGTCCCGTTATCGACGGACGCGAACGTGGTGTTCGTGAATCGCTTGAACAACAAGTGATGACTCTTGCCCAAACAGCAGCAGCTTTTATCAGCGAACAATTACGATTTCCGAGTGGCGAAACTGTAGAATGTGTTATTGCCGACACCTGTATAGGAGGCGTGGCCGAAGCGGCCTTATGTGCTGAAAAATTCAGAAAAGAAGGCGTTGGTGTTTCGTTAACAGTTACGCCTTGCTGGTGTTACGGTACCGAGGTAATGGACACCGATCCGCTGCTACCCAAAGCCGTTTGGGGGTTTAACGGAACTGAGCGTCCGGGGGCCGTTTATCTGGCAGCTGCGTTGGCCGGATACACACAAAAAGGATTACCCGCTTTTGGAATTTATGGTCGCGATGTGCAGGATGCCGGCGACACAACCATTCCTGAAGATGTAAAAGAAAAAATACTACGTTTTGTAAAATCGGGGCTGGCAGTGGCTCAAATGAAAGGAAAATCGTATCTGTCCATCGGATACAGTTCGATGGGAATTGCCGGATCGATGGTGGATCCCGGCTTCTTTCAAAAGTATTTGGGTATTCGCACCGAGTTTGTGGAATCGGTAGAAATTCTCAGACGAATTGACGAAGGTATTTACGATGAGGAGGAGTACCAAAAAGCACTGGCCTGGACAAAAGAAAATTGCAAGGAAGGCAGAGATGTAAACAAACCGGAAGATCAGGCAGATGCTGCCCGAAAAGAAGCAGAGTGGGAAACAGTGGTTAAAATGACACTTATTTGCCGCGATATGATGATTGGTAACGAAAAGGTTGTTGCCAAAGGTTACCGCGAAGAAGGTTTGGGAAGAAACGCTATTTTGGGTGGTTTCCAGGGGCAGCGCCAGTGGACTGATTATAAACCAAATGCTGATTTTACTGAGGCCATTTTAAATTCCTCTTTCGATTGGAATGGTATTCGCCAGGCTTTTGTTTTTGCTACTGAAAACGATAGTTTAAATGGTGTGTCGATGTTGTTTGGGCATTTGCTGAGCAATACCAGCCAGATTTTTTCTGATGTAAGAACATACTGGAGCCCGGATGCGGTTAAACGCGTTTGCGGAAAAGAATTAACCGGTTTGGCAAAAGGTGGAATTATTCACCTGATTAACTCCGGTTCAACAACGCTTGATGCAACGGCACAACAACGCGATGAAGAAGGAAAACCGGCTATGAAACCTTTCTGGGAGATTACCAAAGAAGAAGCGAAAAAGTGTTTGGATAATACGCTGTGGCCACAGGCAGAGCGAGGCTATTTCCGTGGCGGAGGTTATTCGTCGCAGTTTAAAACTGCCGGGCAAATGCCGGTTACCATGAGCCGTATAAACCTGGTTGACGGACTGGGACCGGTGCTTCAAATTGCTGAAGGTTGGACCGTTGAGCTTCCTGATGATATTCATGAAATTTTGGATGAGCGCACCAATCCAACCTGGCCAACAACCTGGTTTGTACCACGCACAAATGGCAAAGGGGCTTTTAAAGATGTGTACTCGGTAATGGCCAACTGGGGGGCAAACCACGGTGCAATTAGTTACGGGCATATTGGTGCCGACCTGATAACACTGGCTTCGATGTTGCGCATTCCGGTAAACATGCATAATGTTGATGAGGATAAAGTGTTCCGGCCAAGTGCATGGGCATCATTTGGCGAAAATAAAGAAGGTTCAGATTTCCGTGCCTGTGAATCGTACGGGCCACTTTACGGTAAAAAATAGAGCTTATGCCTGAAAAGGATTTAGCAATAGTATTCGATTGCGGAGCCACAAACCTGCGGGTGATCGCCATGGATGTGCATGGCAAAATTGTGGCTTCGGAATCGACTGCAAACAATACAAGTCCCGATCCTGAATTTCCGGGTGGTGTAATTTGGGATATAGATGAAATGTGGGCAAAACTCTGTTCTGCTTCGCAAAACGTAATGGCTGAAATAGATACAAAACGCATTGCCGGAGTAACCGTTACAACTTTTGGTGTTGATGGTGCATTTGTTAATAGGGAAGGGAAACTGCTTTCTCCGGTAATTTCGTGGCAATGTCAGCGAACAACGCCAGTTATGAATGAGATTGGGAAATATATTCCACTTGAAGAATTGTATTCCGAAGCCGGCACTTTTCCCTATGCCTTTAATACCATCAACAAAATGGTTTGGATGAAGGAAAGCAGGCCGGAGGTAATTGAAAAAGCTTATCGTTTTTTGTTTATCACTTCGCTGTTTATTTTTAAGTTAACGGGCGAATTGCGCAACGATGCTACCATGGCTGGTACTTCTATGCTTATGGATATGCAAAAGCAGCAACCCTCGGAGAAGATATTTGCCGCATTGAATATAGATCCTGCTATTTTAGGAGATATAGCTGAATCAGGCGAATGGGCCGGAGTCGTTCATCAAAAGGCAGAAACAGAAACCGGGATTCCGGAAAATGTACCGGTGTTTTTTGGTGGGCACGATACACAATTTGCAGTTTTTGGCTCGGGAGCAAAAGAAAACGAACTGGTGCTGAGTAGCGGAACCTGGGAAATAATTATGGCGCGCAGTGCCGGATTCAAATCAACAGAAAAAGAACTGGCAGCACAGTTAACCACCGAGATGGATGCTGAAAAAGGCTTGTTTAATATTGGGCAGAATTATTTGGGCTCGGGAATCCTGGAGTGGTTTGCTAAAAACTTCTATTCGGAACTAAGTGGCGATGCTTTGTATGCCAAAATGATTTTTGATGCGGGAGCAGTTCAACCCGGAGAATCGTCGGTTTGGGTAAATCCATCGTTTTATGGCGAAGGCGGAATAAATAATTTTGGTGCAATAAACGGTTTAACGATAAATACAACACGAGGAGAAATATACCGGGCATTTCTTGAAAGCCTGGCGTATCGTTTGCGTTATGGCATCGAAGCGTTGGAAAATGCCGGTGGTTTTAAAGCTGAAAAAATAATTTGTGTGGGTGGTGGATCAAAAAACTATCTTTGGAACCAATTGCGTGCCGATGTTTGCAATTTACCCATACAATTGGTCGATCAGAAAGAGACAACCGTTTTGGGTGCAGCCTTGTTTGTATTTGCCGGAAGTGGTGTGGCAAAATCGCCCGAAGAAGCCCGGCAGTTGGTGGATTATAATCCTAAAATGATTGAGCCATCGGAAAATCAAAAACTGTACGGGGAATTGTATCAGGTATTTAAAGAACGCATGTAATACATTTAATTGAAGAGTTTAATAGCAAAACCTAATTATTAATTGTGAATGTATTAAAAGGTCTTCCGGCAGAGGTTGTAAAACATATTAATCAGGTTAGCGAAGTTGCCGGTTATTTATGGAAAAAAGAGTGGGCTGAAAAAAGCTCGGGAAATATTTCAATTGATTTAAGCGGGCTTATCCCGGAGTCAGCAATAAACCGGATAAAGGAAGAAGTTTCCTATGATTTTCCAAAAGAGGTAGCAGGAAAGGTCCTTTTTGTTACCGGTTCGGGTTGTCGTTTGCGACATTTGGTTGATAGGGTAGATGAAGTTGCTGCAATTATAGCTGTTAACCAATCTGCTACTGCTTATTCGGTTTTGTGGGGAGGCAAAAGTACAGGATTTAAACCCACTTCTGAATTGATGGCGCACATTAAAATTCATCTTTTTAATGCGGCTGAACATAACGGCAGAAAAGCTGTTGTTCATGCCCATCCAAATGAGTTGGTTGTTTTAAGTCACCATAAATTGTTTAAAGATGAGGCTTTGTTTAATCACTCGCTCTGGAAGATGTGCCCCGAAATAAAGTTGTATGTTCCGCGGGGAGTTGGCTGCACTGAATATGCCCGATATGGAACCGAAGAACTGGCAAATCTCACTTTGGAAGGATTAAAAAATCATGATGTTGTATTGTGGGAAAAACATGGTGCTTTAGCCACTGGAGTTGATATGGAAGAAGCGTTCGATTTTTTGGATGTAACTAACAAGGGCGCTAAACTTTTGTTGTTAGCCTGGAGTGCCGGATTCGATCCCGAAGGACTGTCGCCTGAACAACTGGATGATTTATTAAATACTTAGAAGTGTTAAATTAAGCCGGTATTGTGTGCTAAAAAGCAAAACACCTCGAACAAAACTTATACCTTCGCGCCCAAATTGAAATGAAAGAGTATGAGTTTAAACCGCACAAGCAAATTTTTTATTCCCGTATTAACAATGGTTATGGCTGCTATGGTGGCTATGTCGCCATTTGCAATTGATACCTACATCGCTGCGTTACCCAATATTGCTGAATTTTTTGGCGTAAAGTTAAACGTAGCCGAGTTGACTATCACTTTGTATTTTTTAGGATTTGCTTTTGGTAATTTTTTTGGTGGCCCCTTGTCCGATGCTTTCGGACGAAAAACAATTGCACTTACCGGAATTGCGCTTTATGGTTTGACTTCTTTACTTATAACTACCTGCACTAAAATTGAGTATGTGTTGATATTGCGTGTGCTTCAGGCCTTTGGAGGAGGTTTTGCAACGGTTACGGGTAATGTGTTTATTCGCGACTGGTACAGCGGAAAACAGGTCGCTCGTTTTGTTACTATCATTAGTATGATTATTATGCTGGCTCCATTGTTTGCTCCGGTTCTTGGTGCTGGGTTAATTCATTTGTACGGGTGGGTGAGTATCTTTTGGTTTTTGTTCGCATTTGCCATTTTGTTGTTTTTATCCATGTGGTTGCTTATTCCCGAATCACGGGCTCCGGAGTTGATTACACGAAAAATTACAGGCCGGCAACTGTTGGAAAAGTACCAGGTATTTTTCTCGAATAAACAAAGTACTATTTTGCTGTTTGCCATTAGTTTGCCTATGTCGGGGCTATATGTTTTTATTACGGCGGCATCATTTATTTATATCAAGTATTTTGGTATTAGCCAAATGCGCTTTCCTCTGTTTTTTAGTGCCAATGTTGTTTTAAACATCATGCTTTCGTTTCTGAATACTATGCTTTTAAAGAAGCACGACCCGGAAAAGATTTTGCGCTACGGATTATTATTGCAGCTTATTTCGGGCGTAACACTGGTTATTTCGGTGTTGATGCCGGATCCGCAATTGTGGGCAGTATTTGCATCAATTGTGTTGTATGTGGGCAGTTTAGGTTTGATTTTTGGAAACGGAACAGCTACAATTCTGAATCATAATCCTGAAGTAGCCGGGTCGGCAAATGCTACTATCGGAATTGCCCGCTTTGCCATTAGTGCATTGATTGGGAGTATAATGGTTCTGTTTCATACCGGCGATCTTATTCCTTTTGGAATCGTATTATTTTTCTGTACCCTAACAGGAAATATTCTTTATAACTGGGCATTAAGAATAAAAGTCTAAACATTACCAAATTCCACTCAAGCCCTCTTCCAAAGCTTTTTGATAGCGTTCAATATTAAACGAATACAAGTAAGGCGATTTATGCGCACCGCCGGTTTTTCGTTGGTTTAGCTTGTCGAGGATATTGTAATTTAATATTTTGCGCTGAAAATTGCGCCGATCCAAATCACGACCAAGAATCGTTTCATAAAGTTTCTGAAGTTCGGGCATGGTAAATTTACGGGGTAACAGTTTTAACCCAATGGGCTGTTGGTTAAGTTGTAAGCGCAAGGTGCTGATGGCTTCCTGAATAATTTGTTTATGATCGAGTAACATTGAAACATCAGCATTTAAAGATTCCCAATCACAATGGTCGGAAAAAAGGTCAGGTGTTGGTTTTACTTTCCGAAAGTCAACCAAAGAATAAAATCCAACAGAGATAAAACGTTTATCAAAAAAACTCTTGTCGGGTTCTGAACCTGCCATGTCGGCATCGAGTATCGCTTTATTCGATTTTGCTCTTTCCGGGTCGCTAAATACCTTAAATTGCTTTAAAAACAGCTTGTCAAGCCCGGTGCGCTCTTTTACTATGCGTTGTGCCGCCTGCTCCAACGTTTCATCATATTTTAAAAATCCTCCGGGAAGCGAATATTCCTTCGAATATTTTAAATGTAAAAGCAATACTTTAAGCTCATTGTTGTTAAATCCAAATATCACACAGTCTAGTGATATATGATTCATAAACTCGTTTGAATTGATAGGCGTTGTGTTAATCAATGTCTTAATTTTTTATGTCGACAAATTAGAAAAAAATCTGTAAGTATTAATTAAATATGTTTTAAAATATAATAATGTGTCGTGGTGACACTTGGTCTAAAATTTATTCCTATCTTCAACCCCATCGATAAAAATCATATCGATAAACTGAAACTAATTTAGAACTAAATCTTTTACTATGATCCGTAATAAACTTAAACTAAACAGTGTGCTAGCCCTCATTGTATTTATACTTGCATTTGGCAGTCTGTCGGCAAGTGTTTCACCAAAAAGTGTAAAAGAAATCGTTAAGTCGATGACCCTGGAGCAAAAAGCCCAGTTGGTTATCGGTACCGGAATGTATTTTCCTTTACCCGATTCTATTCTGGAACAAATGCCTCCAATGTTTGGTGGAAATCTGGATACCAGTACTCCTTACGGAAAGATGGTTGAAAAAATCAGGGGATATTTGCCCGGAACCGCTGGGGTAACTGCCGAATTTCCTAATCTGGGAATTACAAGCCAGACTTTGGCTGATGGTCCGGCCGGATTGCGTATCAGTCCAACACGCGAGGGAGAAACTGATACCTATTATTGTACAGCTTTTCCCATTGCAACAGTAATGGCTTCATCGTGGGATACCGAATTAGTAGAATCAGTAGGAAAAGCGATGGGAAAGGAAGTGCTGGAATATGGTGCCGATATTCTTTTAGCACCTGCGTTGAATATTCAGCGTGATCCTCTTTGCGGACGTAACTTTGAATATTATTCGGAAGATCCGCTGGTAGCGGGAAAAATGGCCGCTGCCATGGTTAGAGGTATTCAATCGAATGGCGTTGGAACTTCAATTAAACATTTTGCGGTTAATAATCAGGAAACCAATCGTATGTCGGTTGATGTAATTGCCAGCGAACGTGCTTTGCGCGAAATTTATCTGAAAGGATTTAAAATCGCCGTACAGGAAAGCCAGCCATGGACAGTAATGTCGTCGTACAATAAAGTAAATGGTGTTTATACTTCAGAGAGTCACGATCTGTTAACAAAAATTCTGCGCGACGACTGGGGATTTAAAGGATATGTAATGACCGACTGGGGCGGTGGTAGCGATGTTGTTGCCCAAATGAAAGCCGGAAACGATATGATCCAGCCCGGTTCACCTGAAACCATCGAAACGTTAATTGAAGCTGTTGAATCAGGAAAACTCGATGAATTAGTTTTGGATACAAATGTGGAGCGTATCCTGAATATCATGGTTGAAACGCCACGTTACAAAGGATATAAAATATCGAACAAACCCGATTTGAAAGCACATGCCGAAGTAACTCGTCAGGCCGCTGCCGATGGAATGGTATTGTTGGAGAACAATGGGGCACTACCTTTTGCAAAAAGTATTAAAAATGTTGCTGCATTTGGAAATACGTCGTACGATTTTATTTCAGGAGGAACCGGTAGTGGCGACGTTAACGAGGCTTATACCGTTTCGCTGATGCAGGGGTTGCAAAACGCAGGTTTCAAAACTTATGCCGACCTAAAAGATACTTACGAAAGCTACATGGAAGAAGCAAGAAAAACACAGGATAAATCAAGCAACCCTTTGGCTGCTTTAATGGGCGGCAAAATTCCTGTTGAAGAAATGGCTTTGGATGCATCAATTGCACAAGAAATGGCTGCAAAAGCTGATATTGCTTTAATTACCATTGGTAGAAATGCCGGAGAAGGTGGTGACCGCAAAGCTGTTGAAGGCGACTTCTATCTGAATAAGAATGAAAAAGACCTGGTAAAAACAGTTACCGACGCTTTCCACGCAAAAGGTAAAAAATCAGTAGTTATTCTGAATGTAGGTGGCGTTGTTGAAACGGCCAGCTGGAGTACTATTCCTGATGCCGTTCTTTGTGCATGGCAACCTGGACAAGAGGGGGGGAATTCGGTAGTTGATGTACTTTCAGGAAAAGTAAATCCATCAGGAAAACTGGCACAAACTTTCCCCGTGAAATACGAAGATAGTTCGTCGTCAGATAATTTTCCCGGCGAGGCTGTTAAGGCTGAAGAAGTTGTAGATAATACTGCTGATCAATCAGGTTTCTCACTGATGCGCCGTGTGCCCTGGAAAGTGGTTTACGAAGAAGATATTTATGTGGGATACCGTTATTTCAATACTTTCGATGTACCGGTTGCTTACGAATTTGGATACGGGAAATCATACACTACATTTGAATACAGCAACCTTAAACTGAGTGGTAACGAATTTGATGGAAAGATTACTGTTTCTGTCGATGTAAAAAATACTGGTGATGTTGCGGGTAAAGAAGTGGTTCAGGTTTATGCAAGTGCGCCAGGTAAATCGCTTGAAAAGCCCGAAGAAGAATTGGTCGCCTTTGGTAAAACAGCTTTGTTGAAACCGGGAAAATCAACAACTCTTTCATTTGATATTGATGCGGCACTTTTGGCTTCGTTTGATGAGGCAAGTACAAGCTGGATTACAGAAGCCGGCGATTATACCGTAAAGGTTGGAGCTTCTTCAAAAGACATTAAAGAAAAAGCGACATTCTCTGTTGCCAACGATATTACAGTTCAGAAGGTATCAAAAGCAATGGTGCCTGAACAAGACTTTGAAAGAATACATAATAGGTAGTGGGACTTAGTTAAATACTCTCTCCCTGAAATCTTTCAGGGGGGAGTTCTTTTTTCTTTTTTTGTAGATAAACAACCTTTTAAGACTAAACAAATTGTAACCCTACGACCTATGAAAAATGTTCGCGTGATTCTGTTTCTTAGTATTGCTCTGGCTTTTGGGACATGTTCTACTCGGCCTCGCAACCAAATAAAAGACAGTGTAATAATTGCAATTCAGAACGATCTTGGAGCATTGCAAACTTTTGGTATCCAGTCGTACAAATGGATGCAGCTTCAAAATGAAAAAACAACATCAAAAGTGTTTATGTATCGTTTTGAGCGCGATGTTCCTTATGCCGATGGAATGAGCGATTTTAGTGCTTTCCATACAGGTGAAGTTCCTTACGCCTACAATAACCTGAAAATGAGCCCGCGCCCGTGGACTGAGGTAGATTATAAACTGGCCGACTTAATGTCGGATTACTGGGTAAATTTTGCGACTTCGGGCAACCCAAATGCCGAAGGATTGCCGGAGTGGGAGGCTGCTTCGCCCGATAATCTGAAAGCGATGCGTTTTAATGCCACGTTAGTGTGTGATAATTTGCCAAGCATTAAATTGTTAAAATTTCTTGATGATTTTTATTGCAACTAAAACAATTCGAAACTAAATAAACTTACTATGAAGAAACTGAAAATTTTATCTGTAGCATTTCTTTTTGTAGCACTTTTTATTGGCTGTGGCCCTAAATGGACTGAAGAAGAAATGGGAGACTTTAATATCGTTTATAATGAAGGAGGAGCAACTTTAGGTTACTCGCCTAATTCGGGCGTCACGCTGATTACTGATGGAGGTTATGCCTTTAAAGATTTGAATAAGAACGGCGAGCTGGATGTTTACGAAGACTGGCGTAAGTCGGTTGATGAACGCGCCAAGGATCTGGCTTCAAAAATGTCGGTGGAACAAATTGCCGGTTTGATGTTGTACAGTGGGCACCAGTCGATACCTGCAGGAAGAGGTGGTTTTGGCGCCGGAACATACAACGGAAAATCGTTGTCAGATAGCGGTGCAAAATCAAGCGATCTTACCGATCAGCAAATAAAGTTTCTTACCGAGGATAATTTGCGTCATGTGTTAATTACTACTGTTGAAAGTCCTGGTGTGGCAGCGCAATGGAACAATAATATGCAGGCTTTGGTTGAAGGTCTTGGTTTGGGAATTCCCGGAAATACAAGTACCGATCCTCGTCATGGAACCAAGGCAGAGACCGAATATAATGCAGGAGCCGGTGGCGATATTTCCATGTGGCCAACAACACTGGGTTTGGCAGCAACTTTTGACCCTGCTGTAATGAAAAGATTTGGCGAAATCGCCTCGATTGAATACCGTGCTTTGGGTATTGCAACAGCACTTTCTCCACAAATCGATTTATCAACCGAACCCCGATGGAGTCGTTTTAGCGGAACAATGGGCGAAGATCCTGAGTTGGCAGCTGATCTGGTACGTGCTTACGTCGATGGATTTCAAACTTCTTCTGCAGCAAAAGAAATTGCAGGTGGCTGGGGATTCGAAAGTGTAAATGCCATGGTAAAACACTGGCCAAGTGGTGGCCCTGAAGAAGGTGGTCGCGACGCTCACTTTGGTTATGGTGCATATGCGGTTTATCCCGGTAACAACCTGTCGGATCAGCTAAAACCGTTTACCGAAGGTGCTTTTAAACTGGATGGTCCGACGGGACAGGCAACAGCAGTTATGCCTTATTATACTATTTCGTATAATATTGATCAGAAAAATGGTGAAAATGTAGGAAATGCTTATAACAAATACATCATCACCGATTTGCTTAGAGGCGAGTACGGATATGATGGCGTGGTTTGTACCGACTGGATGATTACTGCCGATACACGAAGTGTATACGAGTTTCTTGGAAAATGCTGGGGTGTAGAAGACCTTTCTGTTGCCGAGCGTCATTATAAAGTAATTGAGGCCGGAGCAGATCAGTTTGGAGGGAATAATGAAAAAGGGCCTGTTTTGGAAGCTTACGAAATGGGCGTGAAGGAACATGGTGAAGAATATATGCGTAATCGTTTTGAGCAGTCGGCCGTTCGTTTATTGAAAAATATTTTCCGCCCCGGTTTATTTGAAAATCCTTACCTGGTTGTTGCCGAATCCGAAGAAATCGTTGGTAATCCGGAATATATGAAAGCTGGTTACGAAGCACAACTGAAATCGGTTGTAATGCTGAAAAACAAGGATGGAGTTTTGCCGGTTGAGAAAAAATTGAAAGTGTATATTCCTCAAAAATATAATCCGGGTGGTTCAAACTGGTTTGGAGTGGTTACCGAACCAAGTTGGAGCGATGCTGCTAACATGGATATGGTAGCCAACTATTTTGAAGTGGTTGACACACCAGAGAAAGCCGATCTTGCTATTTGTTTGATTTCAAGCCCGCAAGGTGGAACTGGTTATTCGATTAAAGATAAGGAAAAAGGCGGTAACGGATATGTTCCTATTTCACTTCAATACGGACCGTATACCGCAAAATATGCACGCGAAAAAAGTATTGCCGGCGGAAGTCCGTTTGAAGATTTTACTAACAGAGCTTACAAAGGGAAATCAACCGAGGCAGCCAATATTTACGACATGAAAGTGGTAAACAAAACGAAAGCAAAAATGGGTGATAAACCTGTAATTGTGGTGGTAAATGTGGCCAATCCGTTTGTTCCTGCCGAGTTTGAAAAGAGTGCCGATGCTATTCTTGTTCATTGTGGTGTGCAAGATCAGGCAATTATGGACTTGGTAACAGGTGGTGCAGAGCCTTCAGGTTTACTGCCTTTCCAGTTACCTGCCAACATGAAAACGGTAGAAGAGCAGTTTGAAGACGTACCACGCGACATGGACTGTTATACTGATGAAACGGGCAATGTTTACGATTTTGCCTATGGAATGAACTGGAGCGGAGTGATTAACGATGAAAGAGTAAACACATACAAATAAAACAATCGCAGTTAAAAAGAAGGATCTACGGGTAACACCGGAGATCCTTTCTCTAAAAAATTTGAATCGATTTAACCCAATCAGGCAAAGCTTAAATCTGCCGTTCAGCTCTTTTTTTCAATCTTATAGCGTGAACGATGTTGTGGTTAATGTTTTATTTTTAAATCAGTTTTGGTATACTTATTTTGTTTTCCAAACCAAAACTCCCGCAGTTGGAATATTTTTATCGCCGATAAGAATTTCGGTACCGGCAGGTAAATCTATATTGTAGGTAATGTTGGAGTAGTTTACTGCAATTCCGTAACCATCACGGTATTCAACCATAACTCCTTTTGGGTAGTCTTTTACGTTAATATCAAGACGATCATATAGTTTGTCTAGAACGGTTCGCTCCAGTTTCCCATCATGACTGTCTACGCCAACGTAAGTAACTGTCCCTTTGCCCAACTTGTTAAATGTTACTGCTGTTTTTCCGGCATAATAATCGCCGCTAAAAGTTCCCCAGCTTTCGGTGCCGCTGTTGGTGTGCATGATGTCGCCCCAGGTTGTCCATGCAAACTTTTCATTGTCCATTACTACAGTGTCAGGTGCAAACGAACGAAGCAGATCGTAGAATTCAATTTCACCACCGATCAGTTCGTAAAGAGGCTCGGCATGTTTTGCCTGCCACAAATGTCCGAACTCATCCTGATGCCCTGTGCGAACGGACATTACCAGATTGCCACCATTTTTTACATATTTCGTTAGCTTGTCAATTAGCTTTAAACTCATTTGCTGATAGGCCGGTGCAATAATTACCGGATACTGTGCAAAATCCATGGTGTCGCGAATAAAATCAACAGGTGCCCCAAAAGCTTTTAGTGCTTTGTAGTATTTCAGTATATGGCCTTCGGTATTCCAAAGGTTGGTTTGTTTGTTGTTATTTATGGCAACGGTATTATCCGGGTTGTACAAAATAGCTGTTTTTCGATTTAAGTAATCCTGAGGGATCCTTCCGCGAGAAGGATTATTACGAAGTACTTCAATTTCGTCGATAAATTTTTCGTATTCTAATCCGCCCGGTGTAGGTGTTACGCCATCGGGGCCAACAATACCGTAGTGATACTGTTCGTAGCCGTAGATAGGTGCACGAAAACGGTAAGTGCAGGTGAATTTGCTGCCACCGGCAAACACGTGCCACAACCACAGCCTCACTGCTCCGGGTAATGGTTGAGAGTTGATCGATCCCCAGTTTACTTGTCCGGGTTGTAGTTCCATTACACCGTAGATGGGCGATAACGGGCGGAAATAATCGTTGGCCATGGCAATGCGCGAGTATTCGCCAACGCGGTAACCTTTGGGGCCAATTCCGTGGTGCTCTCCGTAAATCATATAACGGGTGTAGGTTATAAAATCCAGCTCTTTGCTGGCACCGATATAACGTGCATTGTAATTGGGGATGTAATTGGTGGTAATCCACTGAGCAGGATTGGCATATTGGCGAATAACCCTGGCCTGTTCATCCAAGAAACTTGAGGTTTCGTAATCGCAAAAGCGGCTGTGATCCAAACGTTGGTACAGGTTCATTCCCCATTGCGAGTGCTTCGGAATGTTTATCTGGTCGAAAGAAGAGTAAGTGCCACTCCAGAAGTTGGTTCCCCAGGCATCGTTTAACGATTCTATGTTCCCATATTTTTCTTTCAACCACGCTCTGAAACGTTTCTGGGCATCTTGCCCATAATCAACATTGGCAGCAGGTTCGTTATCCAATTGCCATCCAAAAATCCGGTCGTCGTTGCCATAATGTTTGCCCAGTTCTTCAATCATTTTTAGCGAATAACTGCGGTAATATTCATTGGAAAAAGATGCATGTTGACGCGATCCGTGATCCATTTTCGTGCCGTCTTCATGCTGTTTCAGAATATCAGGATGTTTGCGCACCAGCCAAACCGGAGGGGTGGCCGTAGAGGTGCACATAACTACTTTCAGGTTGTATTTGTCGGCCAATGTTACTGCGCGGTCGAGCCACGAGAAATCGTAAACGCCTTCTTCTGGCTCCAGTTGTGCCCAGGCAAACTCCGCAAAATGAGTAAATTCAAAGCCCATCTCGGCCATCTTCTTAATGTCTCGTTCCCATTGATTCTTGTCCCAGTGTTCGGGGTAATAATAGGCTCCAATCGATGTTAAATCTTTGGGCGGGAAATAGTTTCGTTTTTGTGCTAAAATTTTTGTTGATAGCAGATTCGTGAATATGAAGCTAATGAGGAAGAAGCTGAAAAGATTTAGTTTGTTCATGAATTTCGTTTTTTGAAGTATTAAATTTTCGATAAAAAATTAAACTCGGATAATATATAATTATTCATTACATTAGCATAGTTAAAAATATTTTATTTATGTTTTTAACAATTATCAATTAGTATTGGTAATTCAGTAAAACCTCTTTTATATCTTATAAAACATGCTTTTTCAATTAGTAAATAACATTTTCTTACGTTTAGTCAAACTATAATCTTTCAATTATTAATTTATTTAATTCTTAAAATTATGAAAAACTTATTTTTAATATTATTTGTATTATTCATTACAACAACTAGTAGCTTTGCTTACCAGCAAACCATAGCAGCTGGACCAGATAATAGTTATGGGACGACTATAAATATTAACTCATATTGTTATTCGATAGGGGTTGATGTTGAATGGTATGATATATTGTATAACGATGGCACGTCTAATGGTACCGTTCAAGCCTGGGACCAAACTGGACTAATTTGGGAACATCATTTGGGAGAAGGCGGTTATTATGGTGGTTATGTTGCTCCTGACGTATACACTGCGAATTTTACTAGACCAGGACGTTATTTTGGAACTGTTTCCTTTTATTTAGGTGCCTATGATTCTAAGGCGACCGCAACTCTTAAGTGGTTTTATTAAATTTAAATACTCAACATATTTATGATATCCCGTTTGACTAGATACTAGTTTAGATAATCCGGTTTAGTTTTTTTGCTAAACCGGATTTACCTATTATCCCAAGCAATATAAATCCAAACTATATCAACATTCATATGTATCCTAAAAAATCTTCCCCATTTTTCTTTATTATAGAAATCGTGTTTAAAGGTTTGTTTTTACTAATTTTATTTATATCCGTTAGTTGTAAAGATCAAAAAAAAACTGTACTTCAAATAGGTACTTATCAATTAACAAATATTGAACTGAAGGAAATCATATCTAGCAATAGCAAAAATGCACGTCTCAATAGAAATGAATTAAAGCAGAAACTAATTGAAGATGGCTATATTCTTGCTCATGCGTTAGAAAATAAGTATGACACTATATCTGCCATAAAAAAGAGACAGGAATATGCATTACGCCTTTATGCCTCTGAGGTTAATGGTTTTGTTTGGAACCATAAAGTAAAACCTTTATTAAAAGTTACTAAAAAGGATGTGACTGAAGCATACAAAAATGGGAACATCGTATTTAAACTGGAAATAATGCAATTCCCAAATCAAAATTTGATCAACGATTATTTACAGGTTAATTTCAAATCATTAGACTTATCAGAATTTAGTTTATTAAAAAAACAAGTTAGCGGACATTCTGATATAAAAATAGTCGGATACAATCTTAGTTATCCTTATCGTTTATTTGGTACTTCTATCGATAGCTTAGAAATTAGCCAACCAGATGATGTTTTAGGCCCTATCGAAGGGCTTGACGGATATTATGTCGTTCATGTTTTAGCTGTAAATAAGAAGAGTATGGGCTCTTTAAATGAAGAATACTCCCGTATTGAAAAAGAACTTATTCGTAAGCTAACAGAAAAGTATATTTGGGAAAGCCAGAAGGCTATATACAACCAGGCCAAACCGGATATTAAGGATAATGCCATACAAGAATTAGTCTCAAAATATGCTGAAAAAGAACAAAAATGGATTGAAGTAGACAGTAGTTTAACGCTGATGGAATATAATTATCACGGGAAACGGTTAACATATAAGGTTCGTGATTTTTTCGAATTAATAAAATATAAACCTGTTTTTTATGGGGTGTTATCAAACGTTTATGATGTTGAAAAAATATTAAAAAACTATTTATTAGAAATTTACTTATTTGATGTAGCAAAAGATTTAAACATCAAAACTGATCATGAATTTTCAATTTTCAGTGATCTTTTTCTGAAACGGATACTAATAAATTATTTTAACGTAACTTACATTCCTAATATAGATCCTGACGATACTGAAAAGAAAGCGTATTATTATAAAAGCAAAGATCGTTATAAAAGCTTTGAAACGGCAACTGTTTCTTTCTATAAATTCAAAGAAATTCAATCAGCCTTTGCTGCAATTAACCAGATCAAGTGGCAATTAAATTCAAAATCTACCGACCATCCTGGTTTGCCTAAAAACTTTCGGGGACTTTTGTCGCATGATCATGTACGTATTGAGACGGCTGATACGTCATATAATCCAGTTTTAATGAAAGCAATCGGTAATTTGAAAAAAAATCAAATTTCATCGCCCATAAAGGTGAATCAGGATTTTTTTGTTGTTTATATGGAAGACATGAATGGGATAACTAGTTTACCTTATAAATTAGTTGAAAGTGAAATCGAAAAAATACTATCAGCTAAAATAAAACAAGAAATTCTTGATGAGTTCTTATTAGAATTTAAACTTAAATATCCTATCCACATAAACTTACTTGATGAGTATCTGAATAAATATCTAATCGGAAGCCATAAAAATAAGGGAAAAGTGTGAAATGAGGAAACTTAGAAACAATTAAATGAAGAGTAAAATTTTTATTGTTTCAACGGTTTCAAAAATTGAGCTATGTATTATCTGTTAGTTTTGTAGTATCACTTTTAATATTAACCGAATTAATTATGGCAAGCGAGAAAATTTTAAAAGGCAGTAGTAAACGCTGGAAAGATCTTGGTGATGGTGTAGCACGACAGATTTTGGGGTGGGACAACCAGATTATGATGGTAAAAGTAAAATTTGAAAAGGATGCCGTTGGTGCCGAACATTCGCATTTTCATACACAAACTACTTATTGTGTTAGCGGCAAATTTGAATTTACGATGAATGGCGAAAAAGTAATTGTTGAGCCTGGCGATGGTTTATATGTAGAGCCCAATATATTGCATGGTGCACTCTGTTTGGAGCCCGGAGTTCTGATCGATGTTTTTAGCCCGGTGAGAGAGGATTTTTTGTAAGAGATTGAGGCCTGAAGGACAGAAGGATTGAAGGAGAATGCCTGAATGCGTAAATGGGAAAAACTTTGTGGTTAAGTTCTTTTATGAGCCAATCGTTAAACTGTGGGGTGGAAACTGAGATTATGGGAACTGAGATTATGAGAAATGGTACTACGAGAAATGATAGTCCAAACCTGCAAACTGCAACTGAGAACTTACGAGTAACTTGCAACAGATTTCTCGCTGCGCTTCGAGATGACATTGGTTTTGAAGTTTTTGACTTTAACTAAGAAAATTTGTTTTTTACTTCATCAGAAAGATTGTTTGTGGTCTTTCGGTTTTTCTCAATATATTCCGATGGTAGCATTTCGTATTCTTTTGAAAAATATTTTGAAAAATACCGCGGGTTATTAAAGCCTACCTGGTAGGCCACCTCCGATACCGAAAGTTGACTTGTTTCGAGCAGGTGAGCCGCTCGTTTTAATCGAATAATACGAATAAATTCTATAGGCGTCCGATCGGTTAAAGCCAACAGTTTTTTGTAAAGACTAACGCGGCTCATTCCCATCTCCGCACCAAAATCTTCAACGGTAAACGATGCTTCTGCAATATTGTCTTCAACAATTTTCAAAGCTTTTTTAATAAACTTCTCGTCCTCGGAGTCTACCTTTATTTTTTCGGGACTTAAACCTATCATCGACTGGTACGAAACACGCAATTGTTCTCGCGAGCGCAGCAGATTTTCAATGCGCGACTCCAGCACATTAAAGTCGAAAGGTTTGGTAAGGTAGGCATCGGCACCCGACTCGTAACCTTCAACAACCGGGGCGGTATCGGTTTTGGCCGTTAGCAGGATAACCGGAATATGCCTGGTTTTTCTGTTCGATTTTATTTTAGCACACAGTTCAATACCGTTCATTTCGGGCATCATCACATCGCTGATCACCATATCAGGCAATTGTTTTTCAAAGTTCGTCCAGGCTTCTGTTCCGTTTTCTGCCTCAATAATATTGTATTTGTTTTTAAAATTTTCTTTTAAATAAAAGCGCAAATCGGAACTGTCTTCCACAATTGCCAGTGTTTTTTTCGCCCAGTCGAAATCCGGATCTTTATCGGTTTTTGTTGATGTAGACTGTTTATTGATTTTTCTTTCAGTCTTTTCAATCTTCTTATTGGCGGCTATTTCTTCATCTGTGAATATGTCCACAGGAATTTCCACGGTGAATGTACTTCCTTCGTTTAAATGGCTGTCAACATTAACATCGCCTCCCTGCAGGCTTACATATTCTTTCACCATTGATAAACCAATTCCGGTGCCCTGGTTCATTTCAGTTCCGGTATTATCGGTTTGGTAAAAGCGGTTAAAAATCTGCATCTGTTGCTCGGGCGCAATACCAACTCCTGTATCCGATACTTTTACTGTTAAAACAGGCTTTTCGGCCGATGTTTTCAGGTTGATATCCATACTGATTTTGCCTCCGCTGTTGGTAAATTTGCAGGCATTAGTTAGCAGGTTGGTAAATATCTTATCGGTTTTGTCTTTGTCAAAATAAGTGTACAGGCTTTTGTGGCTGCTTGAAAAGTGGAACGAGATATTTTTACTTTCCATCAGGTCTTCAAACGACGCTGAAATCTCATGAATAAAGCCGATTATTTCGCCCCAGTCTTTTTTTACTTTAATCTTTTGAAGCTCCATTTTTCTGAAATCAAGCAACTGGTTTACCATGACCATTAGCCGGCGGGCGTTTCGCTGAATAAGAATAAGATGCTTTCTATCACCGTCGTTTGTACTGTTCTCAATTAATTTATCGATGGGCCCGATGATAAGCGAAAGTGGTGTGCGAAATTCGTGGCTGATATTGGTGAAAAACCTTGTCTTTAATGTGTCAACCTGGTGAATACGCTCGGCTTCGCGGTGTTCCTGTTCTGCCTCGAATTTCAGGCGCTGGCGTTCCGCTAAAATCTTCCAGGTAATAAATAACAACACGGCTATAAGTAAAAAATAAAGTAGATAAGCATAGCCGGTTTCCCAAAATGGAGGAAGTATTTCAATGTTTAATGGCGGGGTCATTTCGCGCCAATTCGAATTATCGTTGCTTACCCTGAGGCACAACTGGTAATCGCCGGGATTCAGATTGGTGAAAGTAAGCTCTCGCATTTCGCGGTTAACTTCCAACCATTCGTTGTTAAAACCACTCAGCTGATATTGAAAATTGTTTTTCTCGGGATGAAAATAGCCGATTGACGCAAACTCAACCGAGAACACATTTTCTTTATGTTTTAACGTAATTTGCTTGCTGTACGTAATTGATTTATCCAGAATAATTCGTTTTCGGAACGGCTCGTTAACTTTTATATTTTCATTGAAGACCTTTAAGTTGATAAGCACAATTTTTTCGTTTGACGTATGTGCCACAATATCTTCAGGTTTAAATAAATTGAAACCGTTGGCACCTCCGAAGATTAATTCTCCTGAGCGGGTTCGGTAGACTGATTTTTGGTTAAATTCATTTCCCTGTAGACCGTCTTGTAAACCAAAATTTTCTATATCAACCTCCAAATTTCCAATGGGCAATTGATGCGAATAATTTACGACACTGATTTTTGATATTCCTTTTAAGGTGGCAATCCAAAGGTTTCCGTTTTCATCTTCCTCAATTGTTTTTATATTCGAGTTGGCTAACCCGTCGGCTTCTGTTAAAACCTTAAAACTGCCTTGTGTTTTATTTAAAATATTTAAGCCTTGCGTTGTTGCCACCCAAATTAAACCTCTTTCATCTTCGTGGACGTCGTTTGCATTACTGTCGCTTAACTGTCCGGGGGTTGCCGGATCGGCGTTGTAATGCGTAAAACGTTTGGTATTCAGGTTTAATACATCAAGTCCGTTGGAAGTTCCCATCCAAAGGTTTTGTTCGCTGTCTTCCATTATCGACATGATAAAATTGGAGCCTACCGAATTAATATCGTCTGATGTGTAATGAATAAACTCTTCCTTTGAGCGGTCAAAAAGATTTAATCCGCCATTTAATGTCCCGATCCAAAGGTTTTGTTTCGAGTCTTCAAAAACCGACCAAACCCGGTTATCCGACAAGGACCCGGAATTATCGGGATTGTGCAGGAAGTGTTTAAATGTTGATCCGTTGAAACGGTTTAAACCGCCCTGATAGGTTCCGGCCCAAAGTGTTCCTTTACTGTCGATATGGAGGGAAATAATTACGTTTGCGCTGATGGAATTGGGATTTTCAGCATCATGAAGGTAACTTTTAAAAGTATTTTTGCGGCGGTTAAAATAAATCAATCCGCCTCCATTTGTGCCAATCCACAGGTTGCCCCGATTGTCTTCAACAAAGCAGTTTACATCGTTGTAGGGTAAGCTGTTTGGATCCTCTGCCGAATACCTGTAGTGGTTAAAAGGAATAAGATTTTTGTGGTAGTAACTAATACCTTTTTTATACGTTCCGGCCCATATAATATTTTCGTTATCGCGATACAGGCAGGTTATACTGTTTTGTGCAACTCCAAACGGATTCTGACTGTTGTTTTGTAAAACGGTTACATCTTTTTTCTGTTTATCGATGATGTTTATTCCGCCATGGTCAGTAGCTATCCATATGGCTCCGTTATTGTCTTCAACAACCGACGCAACCAAATTGGTCGAGAGCTTATAAGTGGTTGACGATTGTGTGTATCTACTTATTTTTTTAGTTTGATGATCAAAAAAGAACACGCCATAAGGTATGCCGGCTGAATAAATCCATATGTCGTTGTCGGAATCGATGAAAAGCTGAAAGTTATTGTGCTCGTCCAGTACTTCATCGCCCAGAAGAAAAGTTTGTTCGATTTGTTTGGTTGCCGGATTGATTTGCAATAGTTCGCCGGCTTTTGATACAACCCAAATCATGTGCTTACTATCTTCCGAAATATCACTTAAGGAATTGTCGTAATCGGGTTTGTCAACTTTTGAAACAAATTGTATGGAATCAACCGTTTGGTTTGCAGGATTGAATTGGTATAAACCGTAGTTGGAATTTACCAGCCAGGTGTTGTTTTTACTGTCGGTAAAGAACGATTGTAAGCCAGCAATGGGAATCTCGGTACCCCGATAATTTTTTCCCGGCGATAAAAAGCGTTCGAGCACGGGATCGTAAATCGTAAATTCGGCATAGGAGCGTATCCACAAACGGCCGTCAAAATCTTCAAACAAATTAGCAATTCCGTTAAATGGTATCGAAGTACTGTCATTAAAGTCGTGTAGAAATGTTTTAAACCCCGAGCCGTCGTAGCGGTTTAAACCTTGGGCAGTTCCAAACCACATAAAACCTTGTTGATCTTTTAGTATTGCATTTATTTCGTTGTTCGATAAGCCGTTGTTAATGTCAATGTGCATAAACTTATACGGCTCATTTCCGGGAATGGAAGTAGCCTGTGTGCTTCGTGCAGACAAGAATACAAGATTAACCACGAATAACAACAAAAAAAATTTATGCAGTAACGGCTTCATTTTAGGTTAGAATCGTTTATGTAAAAAGTTCAAGTTCCGATATTTGCGAATGTAAGAATAATAATAAAAACGGGAAACAGAATGGCTTCTGTTCCCCGTAATTCAAATCAACTAAACTTGTTTGTTTATAATTCAACCGTAATTTCGTCTCCTGTATAGTTTACTGTTTTTACATTGTTTGCATTTCCAAGCATGGCTACTGGTTGTTCGCGCGAAACTTTAATAATTCTGAACTCGCGGTTTTTAATCATTTCCGGATATTCGCCATTTCGTGCAGCAATAACCAATTGATTCGTATCTTCTGAATAAGTAAATTCGATAGTACTGAATTCGCCACCTTCGTATGCGTATGTTGTTCCTTCGTCTTCGTATAATTTAAACGAAGCATCTTTTCCGGTGTAAACGTAAATATCGATTGGTGCACCTTTTTTCTCGTCGGTGTACTGAATTTCCGGTCCTATAGGAATGATAGAACCTTCGCGTACAAACAACGGCATTCTTTCGTAAGGTGCTTCCACACTTAATTTTTGGCCACCGGCCAGGAATTCGCCTGTGTATAAGTTATACCAGCCACCATTGTTAGGGAAGTATACGTCGCGTTTTGTGGCTTTGTATTCGTATACCGGGCAAACCAGTAGCGACTGACCAAACATAAACTGGTCGCCAATATTCAGCACGCGGCGGTCGTCGGAGAAATCCATCGCCAAACCACGCATAATGGTATAATCGTCGTGATAAACCGCACCCGTTAAACTGTAAATGTAAGGCATTAAACGGTAACGCAGTTTGTTGTAGTACAACATCGATCTGTATGCCGGATGATTTTCAGGCGCAATGTTGTAAATCTCACGGTAAGGATACTGCCCGTGGACCCTGAACAGCGGAGCAAAAGCTCCGAACTGGTACCAGCGGGTATTTAATTCGCGCCATTCTTTCATGGCTTCACTGCCTTCGGTGGCACGCTCAAATTTCTTTTGTACACAAAAACCACCAATGTCCATGGTCCAGTAGGGGAGTCCCGACATGGAGAAGTTGATCCCTGCCGAAATTTGCGTTTTCATGTCTTCCCAGGTAGTACCAATGTCGCCACTCCAGGTAGTTGTTCCGTAACGTTGCATTCCTGCAAAACCCGAGCGGGTAAGAATAAATACACGGTCTTTCGGATTTTCTTTGCGTTGACCTTCGTAAATACCTTTGGCGTTCATCAGCGCAAAAGCGTTAAAATATTGGGTTGATGATCCTAATGCAGTTGGATTCATCAATGCTTTGCGGTAATCCATGCTCGCATTCGATAAGATGTCCGGTTCGGTAGCATCCAGCCACCACGAATCGATTCCCATTGAGTATAACTTCTCGTTAATCTGTTCCCAGAAAAGTTTTCGGGCTCCCGGATTGTAGGCATCGTAGAATGAACCAATGTAACCCGGGTAAATCCAGTCGCGAATACTGTCGTTGATGGCTTGTTTATACATCCAGCCATTTTGGTCGAATTCGTTGTAGTGCTCGGTTCCTAAATAAAATTTTGGCCAAACTGATATTAATATTCTTGCATGGTTATCGTGCACCATGTCAATCATTCCTTGTGCATCAGGGAAACGTGCTTTGTCGAACTCGTGGCTTCCCCATTTATCAACTTCCCAGTACGACCAGTCTTGCACAATATTATCAATCGGAATTTCTCTTTTTCTGAATTCCTTCAACGTACTTTCCAGTTCTTCCTGCGTTTTGTAGCGCTCGCGACTTTGCCAGAAACCCATTGCCCATTTGGGCATTACCTGGGCTTTTCCGGTAAGTGTGCGGTAACGGCTGATCACGTCGTCCATGCTGTTTCCTTTCATAAAGAAATAGTCGATCTGGTCGCCCATTTCCGACCAGAATGAAATATTGTCCTGCACATCAGAATCAACCGGCGATAATGCTTTCAGGCCAATATACGAAACACCACCATCAGGAATCCAGTCGAGTTTTACATGGTACTTTTCACCGGCTTTCATGTCGTACTGGAACTTAGCCACCGACGGGTTCCATGCCGTACGCCATTTGTCGGCCATTAATTCGCCGTTCACCCAAATTTTGGTATAACCTGCATAATACAGCAGGAAACGGAAAATAGCACTTTCCTGAGGCTCAATATCTCCTTCCCAAACAATGCGGGCGTGGTTAAAATCAAAACCTTCAGGGAAATTTTCAATAGTTTCCAGGTTTTCATAATCAATTGTCGATTCAATACGGCTTGTAAAAACATGATCGTTTTTGTTATTGTCGATGTAAGTGGCTGTTAAACCACCTTCGTTTCCTTCAGCATCGAAAAGTTTAAACTGATCGATTTGTCCGTATGGGCGTGGATCGCCAAAGCGCGAAAGCGAGTAATTGTCCCAAAGCAATCCGTAATTGTTTGTTGAAACAATAAAGGGTACCGACACTTTTGTGTTGTATTGGAAAAGTTCCTCGTTTTTCCCTTTATAGTTCATTTCGTTGGCCTGGTGCTGTCCAAGCCCGTACAACGCTTCATCGTCTGATGATTCGAAAATCTGACGGGTAGTATAAGCACTTACTCCATCAACTTCAATCGGCTCAAACGATTTTCCACCGTTTTCCTTTTCCTGTAGAATAGGATTTCCGTTCTCATCCATAAAATCGATTTCGCCGGTTTTTGTTGATACTTTAACTTTTGTTTTGGCTGTTGAAATGATGAGGTGATCATCATTTTCCTCAACTACAAAAGGTACTGTTTCAGTTTGTGGAATTGCAATAAGACTTTCTTTTGTCGCAAATGTTTTTGTGGCACTGGCCGACACTTTAATAATCTCGTCGTGTACCGGTGTTATTTTAATCGCTTGCGCCTGTTGTTTGCTTGTTTGCTGCGGGTAAACAATAACGGCATTCTGGGTTTTTTTCCAATTCTTTTGCGAACAGGAAACAGCCAAAATTCCGATTAACAGAAATAAAAATAGTTGCTTCATTTTATATAGATAATTGTTTTGTATTAAAGTTATGGATTATTTATATGAGCCAGCTTTGATTGTAGGTGTTCTCACTCCGAAGCCAGTTTTGCTTCTTGAGGATCTAAGCTGCGAGCAGGCCTGTGTAACCTGCCCGAACTTAAATCCATGTAAAAACATCTAACTAACTACTAACTTATATCTAACTAAATTTTATTCTTAAGATTTCGAGTGGTTTGAATTTCCACATATAGAATGCAACAGCTTGTTCATTTAATTTTGTTTTATTGGATGCGCAGGCAATAAAAATTTTAGTTGCCTACATGATTTTAATTACAAAATTATGTCAATGAATTTGGATTTCGGGAAAGAAATGTATTAAAAAGATGAGCAACTTGTTAATTGTACAGTATTAAATGTTAAAAGCTTATGTATTAAATGTTATCTGCTGTTGTTTTTTTGTCTTCGGGTATTGTTAAGTTGCACTATATTAGTTTTTTTATGAGGTTCTTGTTTACTGGTTAATTTTACTGGCATTAAATATTTCTTTTACTATAGTTCATCATCAGTACCAATTCAATTTGCTTTTATTCGGTTCATTTGAAATAAAATTTTCATATATCTAATTTAATGTGTCATAATAACATAAAAAATTATATTTGTAGTGAACTAATCATCTATCTGAACTGAGTATGAACGTATCCGGCGATCATGTGTTGGAATTGGTAAACCTCAAACGAAAAGACGGATTTAAGTATTTATACGACTATTTTTTCTCGTCGTTATGCCGCTTCTCTTATCGCATCACTAAAAGTTTATCAGAGTCGGAAGATATTATTCAGGAATTATTTGTTCGGCTTTGGAAAAGCGATGTAAAGTTCACCTCGCAGAGAGCACTATCAATCCTCATAAAGAAGTCTACGATGCATATGTAGAAGCAGGAGACGATGTTCGATTGGCAGCAACAATACTTGGTCCCGATGAATTGGCACTAATGGGGGCTGCATATCAAACACCGGCCGGTTTTGTTCCTTATGGTTCTGATGGATACCTTGATATGAAATATCTTGGTTACCTGTCCGAAGGCGGTGGTGCCGATGCATGGACACAATTTTCAAACGTAGGAACCAATGTAAGAATGATTCGTTATGCTGACGTACTGTTAATGGCTGCTGAAGCCAATAACCGCAAAAGTGGTGCTGACGATGTAAAGGCCAGAACTTATGTAAATATGGTAAGAGATCGAGTGAGTCTTGATCCGGTAACCACAGGTGGCGCAACTCTGTTTGAGGATATTAAAACCGAAAGAAAGCTTGAATTGTCGTTTGAAACGGTAAGATATATGGATCTTCAACGTTGGGGCGATGCCTATGATGCACTAAAAGACCAAGGGAAAAAAGTTCCTAACGGTTCAGGTGGATATTACGAACCACAAGGAGCTGGCTACGAACAGGGTAAAAATGAATTATTACCAATCCCTGAATACGAAATGACGGTTAATACAGCTTTGGAAGGAGCTCAAAATCCAGGATATTAGTAAGAAAGGATGAAGAGGATTGATTCAGGAAAGGCATTTTTGCTTTAAGAGGATCAATCCTTCTTTGTTTTAAAAGAACAGCTTTTTTGAACGTAAATTTCGGCTTTCTTCAGTTATTTCTACCTTAAGTTTTATTTACCACATCTTGTTGCAAAGCTGAGGGGCTAGATAGTTCTTAAAAAGTTCTATGTTTTTTTTATTTTTCTCAATGTGTCATTTAAACATATTGGTTTATTTGTAGTCAAAAGCAAGTCTTGATTATTTAAAAGAGTTGATAAATATTGAAATATAATTAATATCAAATTATGAAGAAAAGATTTTTCCTGCTCATTATTACATTCTTAGCTTTAGGAGTATCATCATTTGCGCAGTGGCCCGAAACAGGTAAAGTGGAATTTAAAACCATGCCCTCGAAAATTCTTAATGAAAACCGCGAATACGCTATCTTTTTACCGGCCGGTTACGAACGAAATACCGACAAATCGTATCCTATTTTGTACTTGCTTCATGGTGGAGGCGGGAGTCATAAAGACTGGCCAGCGCGCGGACATGTTGCCGATGTTGCCAATCAATTGATTGCATCGAACGAAGTGGTGGAAATGATTATTGTTTGCCCGGAAGCAGGAAAGACCTTTATGAATTATTTCAACAACCCGGATTGGCGTTATCAGGATTATTTTTTTGAAGAAATGATTCCTTACATCGAATCGAATTACCGGGTTATTGCCAATAAAAAACATCGAGCCATTGCCGGGTTGTCGATGGGCGGTGGCGGAACTGTTGTTTATGCTGCTAGTCATCCCGAGTTATTCGGTGCAGCCTACGAAATGAGTGGCTATTTATACGCAATGGATTTGCCTTTTATCGACTCGGATGATCCGGTGATGCAAAAAGTGCAAAGGCTGATTGATGATAATAATTGTGTGAATATCATAAAAAATGCAGATGCCCCAAAAGTTGCAGCTTTAAAAACAGTTAATTGGTTTGTAGACTGTGGTGATGATGATTTTACTTTCGATTTGAATATGGAATTTGTAGCTGCCATGCGCGAGAAACAGATTCCTTACCAGTTGCGTGTTCGCGATGGCGGACATACCTGGGAATACTGGCATTCGGCGTTGTACATTGCTCTGCCTTTTATAAGCAACTGTTTTCGCGATAATTAGTGTTAACTGATGCAAGCCCTTCAAATACCGGGTTTACAGAGATTGTATTTCAAGTAATTTAAACCATAAAACTAATAACTAAAAAATGAAAAACCTATTTTTAATAGTTGCAGCCACGCTTGCTTCGTGTGCAATAGCATTTGGTCAAAGTGCTGAAAAAGTAACCCGCAAGCCTGTAATCGATATGCATGTTCATGTTTCAAAAGTAAGACCCGGTTCCGGTCCTTTGTGTCCCTGGTTTTTAAGCGATATGCCTGGTGCCGATCCGCAGGAAGAATTTGGTTTCGGACAAGTTATGGGGACCGATTGTTTGGATCCGCTTCCGGCAGCTGCCACCGACGAAGAAATGAAGAATGAGATTACCGGCCGGATAAAAGAAATGAACATGACTATGGTTTGTTTTGGCGATCCTGGAGTTATCCGTAGCTGGATGGCCGAAGTACCCGAAGGTAGGATCATTCCAGGCATAAGTCCGGGACAATTGACCGTTGAGCAATTCCGCGATTCATTGGAAAGTGGTTTTTACAAATATATGGCAGAGGTAGCACCTCAGTACCAGGGAATGTCGCCAAGCGATATGTCGCTCGATCCGTATTTTGCCGTAGCCGAAGAGTTGGGTATTCCTGCCGGAATTCATATGGGAACAGGCGGTAACGGAATGACAAATATTAATAACCCGAAATATCGTGCATCGCTTGGTGATCCTTTTCTTTTGGAAGATCTACTGGCACGTCATCCTAAACTAAAGGTTTGTGTTCAGCACGCCGGTTACCCAATGATAGACAACATGCTTGCTTTAATGGGAGCCAATGCGTATGTATTTGTTGATATTTCAGGAATGATATGGAGTTATCCGCTCGATGATGTTCATGAATATATAAAAAGACTGGTACGCGCCGGTTTTGGAAAACGTATTATGTACGGAACCGATTTTATGACCTGGCCACGCATGATTGAAACTTCGATGGGAGTAATTGAACATGCACAATATTTATCGGAAGATCAGAAAAGAGATATTCTCTTTAATAATGCAGCCCGCTTTTTCAGAATGGATAAAGACGATTTTGATTGGCCTGAAAAATTATAATACCAACCGTGTTTATACACGTTATGGTCAGATTAGTTAGATAGAGGATCCGGTTTTGGCCGGATCTTCAATAGGTATTAAACCAATAAACTTAAGAAATGAAGAAAAAACTTTTCCTTGCACTATTTTGCTTTTTCGTAGTTCTGGGTTCCAATGCTCAGGAATTAGCAAATTTCATGGGACGTGCGCCCGTAATTTCTCCTGAGTTTGGCGAAAAGGCTGTTACTTTTCGAATTGTAGCACCCGATGCCAAATTGGTACGCTTATATGGCTCGTGGATGGAAGCCCGAAATTCATCTGTTAACATGATGAAAGATACTGCCGGTGTGTGGTCGGTGAGTATTCCAACTCCATCGCCGGAGCTGTACACCTACAATTTTATTGTTGACGGTTTGGTGGTTAACGATGCCCGAAACGTTTTTATGCAGCGCGATGGAACCCGTTACCTGAGCGTGTTATTGGTTCCGGGAGAGCTGACTGAAAATTATCTTGAGGCTAATGAACACGGAAATCTTTCAAAAGTTTGGTACAATTCGCCGACACTTGGAATTAACCGCCGCATGTTTGTTTACACGCCATACGGTTACGAAACCAGCGGCGAAGATTATCCGGTTTTATATTTGCTGCACGGTGGTGGTGGCGACGAAGATGCCTGGAGTACCATGGGGCGCGCCCGTCAGATTCTGGATAACCTGATTGAAAAAGGACTGGCAAAACCAATGATTTGTGTAATGCCCAATGGTAATCCGGGGCAACAGGCTGCAAAAACACAACTTCTGGAAGAAAAACCATTTGACAGAAGAGATCCCGAAAATGCTGACCTGTATGTTAAAAGTATTGTAAATGATATCATTCCTTTTATTGAGGGCCATTACCAGGTAATTGCAAAACCTGAAGCCCGCGCGGTCTCCGGGTTGTCTATGGGAGGTGGGCATACGTTGGCGGTTACCCGCTTATTCCCGGGTACCTTCGATTACATTTGCCCCTTAAGTATTGGAGTGCGTGGAGATTCAGCTGATATTGACAAACAATTTCAGGCAGTAAAAAAAGGCGGTTATAAATTATACTGGTTTGCTTGTGGCGAAAGCGATTTCCTTTGGGAAATGGCTAAAGAAATGGATGCTGCCTTAACCCGAAATGGACTGGAGCATACTTTTTATGTTACCGATGGTGGCCATACATGGGCAAACTGGAGAAAATACCTGAATACTTTTGCTCCACTGTTATTCCGATAATTATCATTAATCAACAAATTACAATTCTACAAAATGAAAAAATATACAATTTTAATCATAGCCCTGTTTATTTGTGCGGGCAGTTTTGCTCAGGAAATAGGCAACTTTATGGGCCGCGAGCCTATTGTTTCACCTGAAATTGGAGAAGAAAGTGTGACTTTCCGTTTTTCGGCTCCTTATGCCGACGATGTTAAACTTACGGGTGGTTTTGCGCCAACTCAAAAAGTTGAAACTTCGTTCGGAACAATGGATATGCCGGGAAATATTGATATGGAAAAAGGTGATAACGGTTTATGGGCGGTTACCGTTCCGATGCCCGAACCCGAACTTTATACCTATAGTTTTATTGTTGACGGAATAAGTGTAAACGATCCCAACAATATTTTTATGCAACGTGACGGAACTCGTTATTTGAGTGTGTTGCTGGTTCCGGGAGAACGAACTGAAAATTATTTTGAAGCCAATGAACGCGGCAATCTTAACCAGGTTTGGTATGATTCGCCTACGTTGGGAATGACTCGCCGTTTGTTTGTTTATACTCCGTACGGCTATGCCGACAGTAAAGAAAATATCCGGTGCTTTACCTGTTGCATGGTGCCGGTGGCGACGAAGATGCATGGAGTACAATGGGACGTGCCTGCCAGATTTTAGACAACCTGATTGAAAAAGGATTGGCCAAGCCGATGATCTGTGTAATGCCAAACGGAAATCCAACGCAGTATGCTGCACGTACTTTAATGATTGATGAAAAACCAATTGATCCTAATGCCCAGGGAATGGGGATGATGGGAAATATGTATCCTAAAAGTATAGTGGAAGACATTGTTCCGTTTATTGAAAAAACATACCGTGTGGACGCACGTCCAAAATCGCGTGCCATTGCCGGTCTTTCAATGGGGGGCGGACATACAATTACCACTTCTTTAATGTATCCTGGTTTTTTCGATTATATCTGCCCGTTGAGTATGGGAATCGGAATGCGCTTTGGAAACAGTGATACCGATATTGAAGAAGAATTGAAAAATTACGAAACACAATTTAAGGCACTTAACAAGGAAGGTTACAAATTGTACTTTCTGGCTTGCGGAGACACTGATTTCCTTTTTGAGTCAGCAAAAACATTGGATAAAATGCTTACCGATACCGGATGTAAACATGAGTTTTTTGTTACGCCTGGCGGACATACTTGGGCCAACTGGCGGATTTACCTCAATACTTTTGCACCTAAGCTTTTCAAATAAAAATTAAATGAAGGATTTCTCGATATAATTTATACGAAAAAACAGGCTACGTTCCGGTTGGGAAAACACGGGCGTGGTCATTCTTATTTATCAATTGATTAACTCAAAACCTGAAATAAATAGGTAACTGCTATGTTTAATAAACATCAGCTTTATTCTAAAGTTTTACTCAGGTTTTGGCAAAATAGCAACTTAAATGAAGAGTTATGAATAATCAAAAAATATTAAAAAAAATTTGGTCCCTTTTTATTGCCACATTTATAATTTGTGGCGCACAAGCACAGGAAATACAACAAACAAGAGGTGTTGAGCTTGTTTCTCCCGAGATAAACGGAGACAACAGCGTAACTTTCCGCTTACATGCTGAAAATGCTCAATCGGTTGCTGTTAGCGGAAGCTGGATGGAATTTGGTCAGAACTTGAAAATGAAAAAAGGAGATGATGGTGTTTGGTCGGCAACAACAAAGGCGTTGGAACCATCCATGTATCACTACAATTTTATACTTGATGGAGTGAGTATCATTGATCCCCGAAACCCGAAAGCTTTGCGCGACGGAACACGTTATGCAAGTACCTTAATTATTCCCGGCGAAGCTTCTGAAGTTTTTCAGGTAAACGATGTTCCTCACGGATCGGTCACCAAAGTGTGGTATGATTCCCCAACCCTTGAGCTGAATCGGAGAATGTACGTGTACACACCTCCCGGTTATGAAAACAGCAAGGAAAAATACCCGGTGCTTTACTTGTTACATGGTGGTGGTGGCGACGAAGATGCCTGGACTTCTTTGGGCCGGGCAAACTATATTATGGATAACCTGATTGCTACAGGAAAAGCTAAACCAATGATTGTAGTGATGACCAATGGGAATGCTGAACAAAGTGCTGCTGTAACTGATTGGTCAAAAGAACCGGATGCTTCACAGAGTTTTGGCCCAGGGGCGAATGGTGGTGAACAGGAAATTATAGACGGGATGACGAAATTTCCCAATAGCTTGGTAAACGATGTAATACCTTATGTAGAAAAACATTACCGGGTAATTGGAAACAGTGAAAATCGTGCCATTGCCGGTCTGTCGATGGGATGTTTGCAAACACAAATAACTGCCATGACAAATCCTGGATTGTTTCAGTATATTGGCTGTTTTAGCCTGGGAATTCATTTTAATACACCATTCGATCTCATTTCCAACAATATTCTGATACCCGCCTATGACAAACACCTGGAAACCATGACAAACAAATTGTTTTATGTGGGCTGCGGAACAGAAGATTTCTGCTACGAAGGTGTACAAACACTACGGAAAAAGCTCGGTGAGCACAACTTCGAATACGTTTATAATGAAACCGATGGAGGTCATACCTGGGCCAACTGGAGAATCTATTTGGCGGATTATGCTCCGCGTCTTTTTAAATAAAACTAATACCAATAAATTATGAAAACAAGTGATCCGAATTGTGAAAGTACGGCGGCATGGTCCAAAATGATCCCGACCGGAAAGCACGAAAATTATTGTAAAATCAAAACACAAAACAAAATGAAGCATCAATTATTAAGAAATCTGTGTGTTTTAGCAGCTGGAGTATTCCTATTTTCTTCCTGTCAGAATGCCGGAACACAAACAACAAATGATCCTTATGCAACGCCTGGTTCACATCCGATGGTTGCTAACAGCGAAACAGCACAGGTTTCAACCGAATCGGGAGATGTAATTGGCTATGTACACAAAGGAGTGTACAACTATAAAGGAATACCTTATGCAAAAGCTGAACGTTTTATGCCTCCACAAAAGCCCGACAAGTGGGAAGGGGTAAGAAGTTCCCGTTCATATGGACCTGTTTGTCCTATTGATGTGGCTTCAATGATATTGAACGACGAAATGGAGTTTGCTCAGCAACACAATTTCTGGTTTATGAAGGAAGATGCTTGCCAGAACCTGAATGTTTGGTCGCCCGGAATTAACGACGGTAAAAAACGTCCGGTAATGGTTTGGCTACATGGTGGTGGATATACAGCCGGTTCGTCGTGCGAATTACCAAGTTACGATGGCGAAAACCTGAGCCGAACAGGCGATGTGGTGGTGGTTTCTGTTAATCATCGTTTGAATGTGCTTGGATTTCTGGATCTCTCTGCGGTAGACGAGAAATATGCCGAATCTGCCAATGTTGGAATGATGGATATTGTAGCTGCTCTTCATTGGGTGCGTGATAATATTGCCAATTTTGGCGGCGATCCCGAAAATGTGACCATTTTTGGACAGTCGGGCGGTGGCGGAAAAGTAGCAACTTTAATGTATGCGCCATCTGCAAAAGGATTATTCCATAAAGCCATTATGCAAAGTGGTGTGGCGGGGCAATTTGGCTCCAAAGAAGCTACGCAAAAGTTGGGGCTGGCTACTCTTGCTGAACTTGGACTGAAGAAGAGCGAAGTTGAAAAATTGCAGCAAGTGCCTTACGATGAATTACTGGCGGCAGGTAACCGCGCTATTACTAAGGCCGCCGGTGCCGGATTAGGCCGCCTTGGTTGGGCTCCTTCGTGCGATGGCACTTTTATTCCTCTGCAACCAGGTGCCCCGGGAGCCGAAGATTGGGCGAAAGATGTTCCACTTATCATCGGTTCCAATAAGGTTGAATTCGGAGATTTTACAGCTCCCTCCGGGATGTTGCATGCCGATGAGGCAACGGTTATTGACTATCTAAAAGAGAAATATGGCGATAAAACCGATGCTTATGTTGCTGCTTTCAAGAAGGCTTATCCAAATACAAACATGCCTTCGGATATGACCGATGTGGATATCATGTTTCGCCCCATGTTGTTGGAATATGCTCAACTTAGGTCGTCATTTACAGGAAATGCACCGGTTTACAATTACGTTTTTAAATGGAATGCGCCACACCTTGACGGAATGTTGAAATCGGCTCATTGCATGGAAATCGCTTTTGTTTTCAATAACATCGAACGCACCGAGGAATATAATAGCGGATCATCGGAAGCTTATGCTTTGGCTGCTAAAATGAGTAAAACATGGGCTACTTTCGCACACACCGGCAATCCAAATAACGATGCTATGCCTGAGTGGGAGCCGTTTACGCCCGACGGTGGCGCCTGTATGTTATTTGATAATCAATCGGAGTTAGTGCATAATCATGATAAAGAGCTGATCGAAGTGGCTACTTCGGTACCACAACAAAGCTTGTTTTAATTGGAGAAAAGGGAAAGTAATTTCCCTTTTCTTATTTAGCAGAAGATTCGTCTGGGAGATATACATGGCTGTGTATTTACGATAAACAAGAAGCTTTCCTGTTCGATATTGGTGAAGCTTTTACAAAACGTATAAAGAAGTTTTTATGTCTCATTTTTTTCTTGTAACAAGAAGATGCTTCCTTTGGAAGTAGTTATTTGTATCTTTGAATACGCTAAAATGAAATCATGTATTTACAGCCCATCGATTATTTGAAACCGGGCTATTAAAATTAAACCGAATGAAGAAGCTAACACTACTTTTTGCGCTCTGTATTTTCTTGTTGGGCGTAACGAATGCCCAAACCACTTCAATAATAAAATCGCACAAATTAGAGGAGATGCCTCCCGAGAGTGCCGGTATTTCTGCCCAGCGATTGGCACGAATTGATAAAATGTGTGAAGAAGAAGTTGCCAAAGGAAATCTTCCTGGGATTGTTTCGCTGGTGGCACGTAACGGGAAAATTGTTCATTGGAAAGCCTACGGGGTTGCCAACGAAGCCGGTGATAAAATGGAACGCGATGCTATTTTTCGAATTGCATCACAATCAAAAGCAATTACTTCAACAGCAGTGATGATGTTGTGGGAAGAAGGTAAATTTCAGTTGGATGATCCCATCTCGAAATATATTCCAGCGTTTAAAAATCAGCAGGTTCTTACCAATTTTAGGTACAGCGATACCACCTGGACCGGAGTTCCTGTAAAAAACGAAATCACCATTCGTCATCTTTTGTCGCATACTTCAGGCATTGGTTACGGTGTAATTGATGGCGATGAACGTTTTAAAATGCTGTACAAAAAAGCCGGTGTAACCGACCTGTTCTCCACTAAAAATATTACCATTGAAGAAAGTGTAAAGAAGCTTGCCCAATTGCCTTTACACCACGAACCAGGAACGCAATTCACATACAGTGAAGGATTGGACGTGTTGGGCTATTTCATCGAGATTGTATCAGGAATGCCCTTCGACAAATACCTAAAAACGCATATTTTCGATCCGCTGGGAATGGAAGATACCTGGTTTTATCAACCTGAAAAGAATATCAATCGAGTAGTTGAGGTTCAGACTCCGGTTAACGGCGAATGGCAAAAATACCCGGTAACTTTTTACGATACCGATTACCCGATTAAAGGCGCTAAAACATTTTTCTCAGGAGGAGCCGGTTTGTCGAGTACGGCAAAAGACTATGCCATTTTTTTGCAAATGTACCTGAACGGCGGAGAATACAATGGAGTTCGCCTGTTGAGCCGAAAAACGGTTGATGTAATTTTATCGAATCAGATTGGAGATATTTGGGGCGATTCAGATACCAAATTTGGTTTGGCCTTTGAGCTGTTAACCGAAAAAGGACAACGCAAAGGAGGTTTAGGAAGCGAGGGTACTTTCAATTGGGGTGGTTATTTTAATACTCAGTATTTTGCCGATCCTAAGGAAAACGTGATCGGTATAATTATGAAACAAACACAAGGTCCGGAAAACGATATTACGGGGTGGAAATTTCGCCAGTTGGTATTTCAAGCCATCGATGATTAGTGATTGTAAAAAGGAAAGATATAAAAAAGCCTCGCAAATTTGCGAGGCTTTTCTGTTAGCTCATTTTCGATTTTTATGCCAGGAACGACTCCAACATCCAGATTTCTTTTTCGGTATGTCCAATCCAGTCACTCATCATAGCGGCAGTAGCTTCGTCGTTATTTTCTCCGGCAACTTCAAGAATTTCATTAAAGCTTTCTTGAAAATAACGTTGGCTTTTCAGTACACTTTCAACAGCTGGTTTGGCCTCCGAAACGTTAGCAACCACATCTAATTTGGCAGTTTTTGTATAGTCCTCGAAAGTATGCAGTGGCTGACCTCCCAACATTAGAATACGCTCTGCGATTTCATCTACAACTTCGGCTGCCTGGTTGTAATACTCTTCAAAACGTGCGTGTAATGCAAAGAAGAATTGTCCTTTAATATTCCAGTGTAACCCGCGCAGGTTTTGGTAATGAATTTGGTAATCTGCTAATAACTGATTTAATTTCTCTACTGTAATTTGATCTTTTGCTTTCATAATATGTAAATTTTAAATTATTAATTTCTTTTCTTTCAACACTTCAAAGATAGTATTAGTAGTATTTATTATATTTATATGTGTATTATAAATACTTATGTAATGAATATCGTACAACTGGAATATCTGAAAGAAATATATGTATGTGGTTCGTTTTCGGTGGCTGCCGACAGGTTGGGGCTTACACAGCCTGCATTAAGTCTGCAGATTCAGAAACTGGAAGAAGAGTTGGAATTTAAATTGATAGATCGTACCAAACGACCTTTTCAATTTACTGATGAAGGGAAGGTTTTTTACGAGAAGTCGCTGGAAATTTTAAAGCAGATTGAAGCGTTAAAACAAATTTCCATAAACATTAGCGAAGAGGTTAGCGGGAAGGTAAGAGTTGGAGTTATTCCTACTTTGGCGCCTTATCTGGTTCCGCTTTTTATTCAGCAATTGGCAAAAGACTATCCGGCTTTGCAGCTGGAAATATACGAGCTTAAAACCGAAGTCATTATTAATGAGATAAAAATGGGGGATATTGATTGTGGTATCATTTCTACGCCTGTTTCGGCAACAAATATTTCCGTAACTCCTCTGTTTTACGAACGGTTTTATGCCTACTTATCTGAAGATCATCCTTTGTTTGATGAGGATTCTATCGATATTAAATCAATTCAGCAGGAAGATATCTGGTACCTTGAAGAGGGGAATTGTTTTCAGAACCAGGTGAATTCGATTTGTCAATTGAATCCGCAAAAGAAAAATAAACACCAATTGGTTTATCATAGTAACTCCATTGAATCGTTGCGGCGCATTGTTGAGCATAAAAGAGGGCTGACTTTTATTCCGGAATTGGCGACCATTAATATTCCTGCCGAGCAGGAAGAGCTGATCAAAGAAATTGTGCCAAATGAGCCGGTTCGCGAAATAAGCCTTATAACTGCCAAACGATTTGCCAAAGAACGGCAGGTTAATGCTTTACAGGAGGTTATAAAAAGCAGTATTCCGGCCCGTATGGTTAAAAAACCACAAGAGGGAATTGTGGACACGCGCTTATAAAATGTAATGATAGAAGGTGGTAGTAAATCCCCAATAATTGGGATTGATTTGTGTTATATTGAAGGCTTTCTTTGTAGTATTAAAAAGAAAGTTCAGAAAATGGAAATACTTATAGAGACTCAAAATGGAATGATTTTTAAATGCCCCAAATGCGATGCTTTGCATGTTGAATACAAAAATCTGAATTTTAATTTTAAGGAAAAGGACTTCTGGAAGTTTGCCGATTATATTAAGAATCTGGATGGCGAAGAATGGGTGAGACGGAACAGATCGTCGAACTTTAAACGTAAAATAATTATACCAGTTGGTAGCCAGATTTTTAATGTTTTGCTAAATGCCGAGGAGTTGCAAGAGTTAAAACACCTGGTAAATTTTGAAAAAGATACAACCCTTTTTCAGCAAACCATGCAAGTGAGAGGTCTGGAGTTTACTTCGCATTTAAATTAAAATGCAGCCGCTTTATTTTTGCGTAGTTACGGTTTTGGCTTGTCCTATTTCTCTTTGGCATAAGTATACCAATACAAAGTGCCTACAAAAAAGCCCCCGCCAACAATGTTTCCAAGTGTTGCCGGAATCAGGTTTTTTACCACAAAAGTTGCCCAGCTAATATCAGCACCTTCGAAAATTGCCAGTGGAATAAAAAACATATTGGCAATGCTGTGCTCAAACCCCATGGTAACAAAAGCCATAACCGGCCACCAGATGCCCAAAATCTTTCCGCTTGTATGTTGTGCGGACATGCCCATCCAAAGTGCCAGACAAACCAACCAGTTAGCGCCTATACCTTTTAAGAATGTAGTGAAAAACGGATTAGAGGTTTTCCCGACGGCGATTTTTTCGACCATGTTTGCCCAGGGCTCAGCGTGTACCAAATGAGTGAGGTGCACCAGAAAATAAGCTACGAACACAGCCCCAACAAAATTACCTATATAAACCAACGACCAGTTGCGAAGCGGAGCAGTCCAGCGTTGTTTGCCTTCCAATACATTGGGCATAAAATAAGCATTGTTGCCGGTAAAAAGTTCGGCTCCGGCCATAACTACTATCATCAGTCCAACGGGGAACATGGCTCCCATAAGAAACTTCGGAATTCCCGGATTTTCAGCGCCAATACCGGGCACACCACCACCAACTAAAATGGCCAGCAGTCCGCCAAAAGCAATGTAAGCTCCAGCCAAAAATGCCAATGTCAGTATTTTTTTTGCTGAATAATTGTCTTTTGCAATAGCCAGCTTCCCGGCCTCTTTAATTATTTCTTTTGGTGAATATAAACTCATGTTCTTTCTTGTCAATTAAGCTTTTTCTTACTTCACAATTACATCTTTAAAATGCGGTTTTAGCATTTCAAAAGCACGGTTGATTTGTTCGGGAGTATTTTCATTTACATCCTTAAACTGATAGTCCATTCCCAGCGATTCCCATTTGTAGGTACCTAGTTTGTGGTAGGGGAGTATTTCAAATTTCTCCAGGTAAGTGTTTCCTGAAAACGCTTTTATTAACCAGTTTAATGCTTCCTCGCTGTCGGTGTAGCCCGGAACCAGCACATAACGGAGCCAGTATGGTTTTTTATTTTGCTCACGAAGTCGAATGTTCTCCAGTAAACGGCTCAGTCCTTTTGCTCCTGTAATCGTTTTAAAACCTTCTTCAGTTGTGGCTTTCACATCAAACATTATCAGGTCAGCCAGCTCCGAGATTAAATGTTTTGCTTCTGGTGTGCGTATCAATCCGTTGGTGTCGATATTGGTGTGAATTCCCTCTTTTCTCAACGCCTCGAAAAAGGGAATCAGTGCTTTACTTTGGAACATCGGTTCTCCACCCGAAACGGTAACTCCACCATCATCGCCAAAGTACGTTTTCATATTTCCGGCACGTTTTACCAAACTCTCGATTTCGGTTGGTGTTCCGCCTTTGGGCGTAATGGTATCCGCATTCTGGCAATATTTACATTGCAGATTGCAGCCCTGTAAAAACACGACCAAACGAATTCCCGGGCCATCGTGTGTGCCAAACGATTCGATGGAATGTACGATTAATTTATTTTCAGTTGAAGACATACTGTTTAACACAAAAACATGCCAACCAGTTTATCCGGTCGGCATGCAAAAGTAGTATTTATGTAGATTTACATTGTTTCGTGGAACGATCGCGTAAGCACTTCCTGCTGTTGTTCGCGTGTTAAACGAACAAAGTTTACGGCGTACCCTGATACCCGGATCGTTAACTGTGGGTGATCTTCAGGATGCTCCATGGCATGAAGAAGCGTGTCGCGGTCAAGCACATTCACATTCAGGTGTTGTGCGTTGCAACCAAAATAACCATCAAGTGTACGAACCAGGTTCTCAATGCGCATTTCAGGAGTTGCTCCCAACGATTTAGGCACAACCGACAGCGTATTTGAAATACCATCTTTCGAATCTTTATAATCGATTTTTGCCACTGAGTTTAACGACGCGATTACTCCGTGTGTATCGCGGCCGTGCATAGGGTTGGCACCAGGAGCAAAAGGAACTCCTTTGGCACGTCCGTCGGGAGTGGCTCCGGTTTTTTTCCCGTAAACTACATTCGATGTAATAGTAAGTACCGACATGGTTGGCATGGCATTTTTGTATACCGGAAGTTTTTCCAGCTCCATATTAAAATGCTCCACGACATCGCGTGCAATGTGGTCAACACGGTCGTCGTCGTTTCCATATTTAGGGAAATCGCCTTCAATCTGAAAATCAACTGTAAGTCCATTTTCATCGCGAATTGGTTTTACTTTAGCGTGTTTTATAGCTGAAAGCGAGTCGGCAACAATCGACAATCCGGCAATACCATAGGCAATATTTATTTTCGGATTGGTATCGATAAGTGCCATTTGAGCTTTTTCGTAGTAGTATTTGTCGTGCATGTAATGAATGATGTTCATCGCTTCGTTGTATACACGCGCTACTTCTTTCATGGTGGTTTTAAAGTTGGCAATTACCTTGTCGTAATCCAGGTATTCGTCTTCCAAAAACGGAACGCCATCAACCATTTGTGTTCCGGTATTTTCGCAGCGGCCGCTGTTAACTGCCAGCAGCAGTGTTTTTGCCAGGTTGGTACGTGCGCCAAAAAACTGGATGTGTTTTCCCAGTTCCTGCATCGATACACAACATGCAATTCCGTAGTCGTCGCAGTTTGAGCTGGTACGCATCAAATCGTCGTTTTCGTACTGAATTGATGAGGTTTCGATAGATACTTTGGCACAGTAATCTTTAAAACCTTTTGGCAGGTTTTTCGACCAAAGAATGGTAATATTTGGCTCGGGCGATGGTCCAAGGTTGTAAAGTGTGTTCAGGAAACGGAACGAAGTTTTAGTTACTTTGCTACGTCCGTCAATCAGTAATCCGCCAATACTCTCGGTTACCCAGGTTGGGTCGCCGGCAAAAATCTGGTCATACGCTTCCATACGCAGATGGCGAACCATGCGTAGTTTCATTACAAACTGGTCGATGTATTCCTGTGCGTCGGTTTCGGTAATTTTACCGTCCTGAATATCTTTTTCAATAAAAATATCGAGGAAAGAAGAAACGCTACCCAGCGACATTGCTGCACCGTCTTGTTCTTTTACCGCAGCAAGGTAAGCCATATAAGTCCACTGAACGGCTTCGCGTGCATTTTGTGCCGGGCGCGAAAGATCCAAGCCATAAATGGTTCCCATTTCAATCATGTCGCTCAACGCACGGATTTGCTCCGAAACTTCTTCGCGCAAACGAATGGTAGCATCAGTCATCGGACCGGTGATTTTTTGCAGGTCTTCTTTTTTTGCCTCAATCAAACGGTTGATCCCGTACAAGGCCACACGGCGGTAATCGCCAATAATTCGTCCGCGGGCATAATTGTCAGGCAGACCTGTGAGGAAACCCAGTGAGCGGAATTTTCTGATCTCATCAGTATAAGCATCAAAAACACCATCGTTGTGGGTTTTGGTGTACTTACTGAAACTTTCGTGAACGACAGGATTTGGTTTTAATCCGTGTTCCGATAAAGCCTTTTTCACCACGTTGTAACCTCCATAAGGTTTCATGGCACGTTTTAGCAATTTGTCGGTTTGTAAGCCAACAATAACTTCGCTTTCCTTATCGATATAACCGGCTTCAAAAGCTGTCATTCCTGAAACTACATTAACATTTACATCGCGTAACCCATTGTTTTGACGCTCTTCTTTAAGGGCTTCTTTGCATAAATCCCATAACTTGCTGGTGCGTGCTGTTGGCCCTTCCAGAAATTTGTGATCGCCGGTATACGGGGTGATATTTAAAGTTACAAAATCTTTCACTTCAATGGCTTTACACCATCGTCCTGTTTTGAAAGTGTTTTCTAAATCCATAAACTAATTACCTTTTTCTAAATAAACTCTTACTAAACCAATTTGTTTGCAAAAGTAGTTCTAAATAACATTTCTTAAAATCACTATTTATAGGGATTTTATTTAAACTTAAAAAACAATTAATTTGTATTGATTGAAAATTGAATAAAAATGGCAGAACATCATCACGGTCATGGGCATCATCACCATCATCATCACGATATAAGAGGGACGAAATTATTATGGGTAACGGTTTTAAATCTCTCCATTACCATTGTGCAGATTATCGGCGGAATTATTTCGAATAGTTTGTCGTTACTGTCGGATGCATTGCATAATCTGGGCGATTCGTCGGCAATTTTTATTGCATTTCTGGCAGGTAAACGAAGCCGGAAACCTTCGGATAAGCAAAAGACGTTTGGTTATAAACGTGTTGAAATTTTGGCAGCTCTTTTTAACGGAGTGGTGCTGATTGGGATTTGTTTGTACCTGTTTTTTGAGGCTTACGAACGTTTTATTAATCCCGAGCCCATAAAAGGGAAGATCATGTTTATTGTGGCCACTTTTGGTTTGCTGGCCAACCTTATTTCTGTTTTTGTGCTGAATAAGGACAAGGACCATAACCTGAATGTACGGGCGGCTTATTTACACTTGTTAGGCGACACATTTTCTTCGGTGGCGGTGATTATTGGTGGCATTGCCATTTGGAAATTCGAGGTTTTCTGGATTGATCCGCTGGTTACCGTTTTGGTGGGTATCTACATTATTTATCATACCTGGGATGTGGTGAAAGAAACGGTAGATATTCTAATGCAGTCAACTCCTGATAATATTGATCTTGTAAGTATTAAAAAGGAAGTAGAGAAGATTCCGGAGATCGATAATATTCATCATATTCATGTATGGAAGCTCGATGATACGCAAATTCATTTGGAAGCGCATATTAATCTGGAAGACAACATTAGTATGTTGGAGTTAATGGAAGTTCGTGCAAAAGCGGAAAAATTGCTTCATGATAAATTTGGTATTGAACACATAACGTTGCAGGCCGGTTATGACTGTTGCGGTAACAATGCAGAGCTGCTTGCACATTAAGACTTTTTATCTTAACTCTCCTTTTAAGAGAATGACTTTCAATTAAAATCATCATTTTCCGCGATTGTCGGTCAGGTAAAAAAAGCTGAATTTTGCAGTGGTAATTTTAAACGACAGGCATATGATTTTCTCATTTATTTCATCACTCACGGTTAACTCATCGCCAAACGAACTGGTCGCATCGGTTTTTGTTGAGTTTTCATTTTATCTCATTATTGCTGGCTTGATTGGCTGGGGGGTAGTCCGCAAAGAGAAAGGGAAATTCATAAGCAAAGTCTTAATCACCTTAATGATTGTAGCTCCGTTGCTGTTTCTTATTTTAAAGTTTGGAAAATAATAAGCTTGTTATTTTGTAAAACCTTCAACATCAATTAATCCGTTGGCTACGGCATAAATAACCAATGCGGCTGTAGATTTCACGCCAATTTTATTACTGATGTTTTTGCGATGCGAAATAACGGTGTGGATACTGATAAACAGTTGTTCTGCTATTTCCTTATTCGATTTTCCGGTGGCCAGCAGTTTTAGTACATCAATTTCTCTTTCGCTTAAAGTATTATCGATGTCGTTGTTTGCGGCAGGTGTTGTTTTAAAATGTTTCGAAATAATCTGCGTAATGGTTTCGTGCCTGTCGGTAATAAAAATATTATCAGCAAAATTATCGGAAAAGTTTCGGTCGTAATTATTAGATATCAACCCGATAACGCTGGTCTTATTGTACGCGTTTAGTAGATTGTTCAGGTTCTTTTTCGAGTTGTTTAGCGTAACCGGATTAACAATTACAATTTTGAACAGGTCGGATTGTCCAAACTTCAACGCTTCTTCAAGCGTGTCGGTAAACGACAGTTCTATGCTGGCTTCCATTTGCCGCAGAACGGCAGCAATTCCTTCGCGAATAATTACCGAAGGTTCGATGATCAGTATTTTACAGTGCGTTCCCAATTATTGTAATCCTTGTTTTTCAAATTGTTCTACCTGTGGAATTAAAATCTCATTTTCGATTTTTGAATGCGTTTGCAGATCCGCATCTAAATCAAAAAGTGCAAATAGTATTTTACGCCTCAGGTTGTTGTCTGCCTTTTGCAGAAGATGCTCGATCAGTAGTTTTTTTACATCATCGAGTTTTTCCTGAATATCGTCGTGATGCTCGCGGTAATCAATAACCGAATAATTCCCGGCGGCATTGGCGTCAATCAGTTTCAGAATGTAGGGGAAAACCGTATTGTTTTCGTAATCAAAATGCTGGTCAACTTCGTGTTTGTAATCGTTAAAAAAACGTTCAACCAACTGCATTTCTGGCTTCTGGCTGAATTCACTCATCAGGTGAATGTTCTCAATAATCTCTGGAAAAACCTCTGCTGAATAATAGGCATGAGATTTCATCAGGTAATTTACAACCTGTTTAATTTCCTGCGCACTAAAATTCAAATTCTGGTGATACGAGCTGTTTATATTAAGATTAGTCACCATTAAAAATACTTTGGGGCTTATATTATTTTCCAGGCAAATCTCTTCAACTGTTTTCTCCCTGACGCCTAACTTTATTTCAAACCGTTCCAACACAAGAATTAACTGCGGGTGGTTGAAGAGCAGTTTCGACATTTTTATGGTTTTCTGAATTTGTTCCGGCATTTATCTTACGGGTATAAATTTCTGTGCAAAACTATAAATTTTATTTAGACCAGATTCAAATAATGAAGAATGGTTAATAATTTGATCCCATAAAAAGGGGAATACAATCAGGAGTTTTTATTCTGGTTAATTATTGCTGAATTGGCCTTGTGATCTATATATTGTTGGTATATACGTTTTTATATCGTATTATTTTAACCATTGTAAAACCCCTATTTTATGGGATTGCTGTTCCATAACTGTTACTCTATTTTTGCTGCTGAAAATATCAATAGATGATTTATAGCAACTATGGAACAACAACAATTACATAATAGAAGCACTTTTACTCCCCGCAGTTATTTTTATTACACGTTCTTTTTTGTAATCATTTTTTTGTCTGTAAGTGTATCTGTTTCTGCTCAAAACAATAAAATAAATATTTCAGGAAAAGTAATAGATGCGACCCGAAGAGCTGTTGGTTTTGCTTCGGTTGTGCATAAAGAAAGCGGAAAAGGAGTAGCTGCAAATGCCGATGGATATTTTAAATTGGAATTGCCCGCCAATATTAAAAACGGGAACCTTCAGGTTTCTTCGGTGGGGTTTCATTCAAAAGAAATTTCATTTACTGTTGCCGGTGTTACTACCAACATTGGCGAAATTCAGCTTACTGCTTTTTATGGCGAGTTGGACGAGGTGGTTGTTACCGGCGAGGTTAAACCAACTCCTGTCGATAGTTCTATTTATAAGGTTAAGTTAATTACGAGCGAAAAAATTCAACAGTCGGGAGCATTAAACCTGAATGAACTTTTAATGACCGAAGCCAATATTCGGATGTCAACCGATTTGGTTTTAGGGGCTCAAATAGAAATGATGGGACTTAGCGGGCAAAATGTTAAGATTATGGTCGATGGTGTTCCGGTTATCGGCCGTCTTGATGGGAATGTCGACCTGAGTCAGGTTAATCTCGATAATATTGAACAGGTGGAAGTAATTGAAGGCCCCATGTCGGTAGTGTACGGAAACAACGCGCTTGCCGGTACAATAAATCTGATTACCAAACAAAATAAACATCATACACTGGAGACAAATGCAAAAGTTTATACCGAAAGTGTTGGGCGCTATTCGGGAAACATTGGTTTGTCGCAAAAACTGGGAAACCACAATTTATTGGCCGATGGTGGATATGAATATTTTTCGGGAGTTGATTTTAACAAAACAACCCGATCGATGGATTGGAAACCAAAAAATCTTTACCGATTTAACCTGGGGCATATTTGGAATAGCGCTAACTGGCAACTGAATACCAGGTTTAGTTTTTACAATGACAGGCTGCATTACAAAAGCGATATTGTTGAAGGATACAAAACTTTTGATACCTATTATTTTACCCGGCGTTACGATGCCAGCTTAGGACTTAGCGGAAGCTTGAACGAGAAGAATTATTTAAATGTGGTGGTTTCATACAACGATTACGACCGGCGGGAACAGGAGTTTTTTAAAGATTTAACCACTTTGGAAAAAATCTTTCAGGAAAAAGAAAAAACGCAGGATGTAAATCAGAAAATGCTTCGGGCAATTCATGGAGTTAATTTTATTCCGCAAAAACTTTCGCTTCAAAGTGGTATCGATTTTAATATTGAGCAAATGCAGGGGCCGCGTATTGATGGGGGCGAACAAAATATTGGCGATTATGCGGTGTTTTTAAACCTGAAATACAGTTTTTGGGCGGCTTTTGAAATTCAGCCGGGATTACGTTATTCTTACAACACCGAATACGATTCTCCACTGGTTTATTCTTTAAATGCCAAATGGAAGATTGCAGAAAAAATGTTGTGGCGGGGTTCTGTTTCAAAAGGATTCAGGGCTCCAAGCATAAAAGAACTATATTATATTTTTGTTGATAGTAACCACGAGATTTATGGTAACACAGATCTGGAAGCCGAATCATCGCATAACCTCAATTCTACCATTGAGTTTACTACCGGGTCAGAAATTGCTGCATGGAAAATCAGTTCATCGCAATTTTTCAACGATATTGATAACCAGATAACCCTTATTCCGCAAGAAAATAGTACTGCTTATAGTTATATGAATATTGAAAGCTCTAAATCAGCCGGAGGCGATTTAAGTGTTGATTATGGCTACAAAGGCTGGTTAAAATGGCGTGCAGGTTATGGTTTAACCGGACGCTTAAAATCGTATGCCGAAGCCAGTGGGTCGGATAAATATACTTTTACGCACGATTATTTTGCAGGGGTTAAAATTACCGAACCCTCAACAAAAATCAAACTTACGGCTGATTATAAATACAACGGCAAACTCCCTTATTTATATACTGATTCAGAAGATAACCAGATAAAAGAAGGGAGTCAGGAGGCTTACCATATTTTAGATGCCTCCGTTTCACGAACATTTCTGAAAAATCAGCTACAACTTATTCTTGGTGCAAAAAACTTGTTTAATGTAACAACAGTTAACCGCACGGGGACAGGTGGTGGTGCTCATTCCGGATCAACAGGAACACCGGTTTCTTATGGTCGGTCCTTTTTTATTAATCTTAATTATAAATTCTATAAATAACAATTGAATATGAAAAACATGAAAAGAATTCTATTAGTGATGGTTGTAGTAGCAGGTATATTTACTGCTTGCGATGACGATGATGAAATAGTAGAAGTAAAAGATTACGGATTAAAAACCTTTACTGCCGATTTAGCTTATGATGCATCAATCGGACACGGTGAGGGAACAAATTATACTCAGCAAACTTATTTTGCCTTTGGCGAAGAAACAAAGGTCGCGTTTGCGGTTGCATCAGATACACTTTCCTGGACAGATTTTTCGATGATTAAAGATCCAACCCATGCTGATTATAATATCTCAACAGATGTTACCGGATGGGATTTAGTTTTCTCTTATTATACCGAAGAAGAAGTTGATATGGGCGGTGGAAGCATTTACCTTGTTGGTGCAACCGGAGTACTCATTAATACTGAAGCAGATATTGAAGTTGGTTTATATGAATACACGGAGTCAACCCAAACCGATAGTATTACCAGTGCATTTGGAAATTTGAGTTTGGAAGATCTTGTAAGCGTTGAATACGATTCTTCTATTGATGTGATTGGTCATAGTTGGAAAAGTTACGATATGAGCAATAGCATTTATAATGTAAATCCAAGCATGTTTTTCATTGTGAAGCTTATGAGTGGAGATATTTATAAATTACGTTTTACCAGTTTTTATGGATCTTCTACCAACGAGCGCGTTATAAAAATGGAATACCAACTAATGCAGTAAGCAGGATTATTAAGTTAAACATTATGTGCCCGAAACGGAATGCCATCTCGTTTTGGGCACTTTCAACGTTTAAACATTTTTGTATGAAGAAAAGAATGAGTATCGCCGTAGTTGCCGTTTTGGTTTTATTAGCAGGTTGGTTTGGCTGGAGCAAATTTTTGTCGCCTACTAAAATCGCAATGGTTAACTACCCCGACTTTTTATATTCTAAAATGGCGGGTGCTCCCAATAGTAAATACATTGAATTTGAAGCAATAGACCAAACGAAGCTACCAAATCTGGAAAAATATGATATGGTTTTTTTCTTCGGAATGGGATTAAAACTTACGGCAGAACAAGAGGCTGTTGTTAAAGAATTGGGAGAAAAGGGGCTTCCTATGTATTTGCAATCATCAACTGTAAAGGGGCTCAATATAACTTATTTGCCCGAAGAACATAAAGAAAAAATAGAAGCTTATCTTGATAACGGAGGAAATAAAAATTACAGAAACCTGTTCAATTATATTCGCTTAAACATTGATGGAAAACAGGCATTTACCGCAGCTCCCGATCCTGTTTTTGAAATTGCCTCAGATGTACTTTTTTATAAAGACGAAGAAGTGGCTTTTAAATCAGTTAAAGAATTTGAAACCTATTGTAAAAAAGAAAATATTCATAAACCTGGAAATAAAAAAGTTGTATTTTTTACCAGTATTCCTGGCCCTTTTAATGCTAACCGCGAACACTTAAACAGCTTGATTACAGAGCTGGAACAACGAAATTTTAATGTTTATCCTGTGGCCGCTTTTGCCGGTCGTTTGGATTACATGAAAAACATTGCCCCTGATTTAATTGTGTATATGCCCCACGGACGCCTTTCATTAGGAGGTGGCTCGGCAGCAGCAATCACAAAGTACCTGAAAGAACAAAATGTGCCGGTACTTTGCCCGGTAACTGTGCATCAGCAATACGATGAGTGGAAAGATGATAAACAGGGAATGTTGGGCGGGTTGCTCAGTCAGAGTGTTACCATGCCCGAATTTGATGGCGGAATTGCACCCTACGCTTTGTTTGCCGAATATAAAAATGAAAAAGGACTGATTGTTTTTAAGGCCATTCCGAACCGTTTGAAGAAGTTTGGCGAAATGGCTGAAAAATATACACGTCTTGCCGATCTTAAAAACAGTGAAAAAAAGGTTGCAATTGTCTACTTTAAAGGTCCCGGGAAAAATGCAATGGTAGCAGCAAATATGGAAGTGTTGCCATCGTTGCATAATGTTTTGCTTCGTTTAAAAAAGGAAGGCTACAATTTGGGCGATCTGCCAACTGATTTTTCTGTTTTCGAAAAACGGATGATGACTGAAGGCCCCGTGCTTGGTACTTATGCCGAAGGTGCTTTTGACGATTACCTGAAAAATGGGAATCCAGAGTTGGTGCCGGTAAACGATTACAATCGCTGGTGCCGGGAAACACTTCCTCAGGAATTAATTACCAATGTGGAAGAACGGTATGGTAAAGCACCCGGAGCGTACATGGCAGTTTATAAAAACAAACAGGATTATATTGCTGTTACCCGTGTAAGATTTGGAAATGTTGTTCTTTTGCCACAGCCAATGCCTGCTTTAGGCGAAAATACATTTGCCTTGGTTCACGGAGCAAAAGTAGCTCCACCACACACTTATATTGCCCCGTATTTATGGATTCAGAAAAATTTTAAAGCCGATGCGATTTTTCATTTTGGTACTCATGGAAGTTTGGAGTTTACACCCGGCAAACAAATTGCTTTGTCGGATTATGACTGGACTGATCCGTTAATAGGGACAACGCCGCATAATTACATCTATACCATAAGTAATATTGGTGAGGGAATGATTGCCAAGCGACGAAGTTATGCTGCTTTGCAAGATCATTTAACACCACCTTTTATTAAGGCCGACGCGGCGCAGGCACAACATCTGCTGGTACAAAAAATGGATACCTGGGCAACGGCAAAAGGAGCTATAAAAAGGCAACATGCGCTTTCGGCAAAAGAAATGATTGTAAAAGCAAACATTCACAGCGAATTGCAGCTCAACGATGATTTAACTGTTCCGTATACCGACGAGGAGATGCACAAGGTCGCTAATTTTCTGGCCGAGCTGGAAGACGCAAAAGTAACGGGAGGTTTGTATACTTTAGGCGAAACGTATTCTCCAGAACATTTGGATGAAACGATTTTAATGATGCACAACGATGCGCTTGCTTTTGCTTTATCTGAAGTGGATGTTTTAAACAAAAAAGTAAGTCGTAAGGAACTGCGTGATCCCGCATTTTTCAGAAACAAATATGTAAAGCCGGCCACAAAATTTGTTGAACAGGTAATAAGAACCGGAGAAACCAAACCGGCATTTAAAAAGTTGGTAGCAGGTAACGATCTTCAACGTGCAAAGGCTTTTAAACAAGAGCGGACAGAGGCCCGGCAAGATTTGGGCAAACGAATGGCGGCTTATCAAAAGGCAAAAAAGGAGAAAGAAGCTAAAAATGATTCGGAAGAGCAGGTGGATGCCGAGTCGGGGGCGACACCAAAAATTGAACCGGCTGACCCGGTTGAAGAAACTTTTGCAAATGCCGTGTTTAATGTGGAAAATACATTAAAATCGGTTTTATCTAAAAAGTCGGAACTAAACAGAAGCCCAGAATCGGAAATGCTGGCCATTTTAAATGCGTTGAATGGTGGATATACCGAGCCCGGGGCGGGAGGCGATCCAATTGCGAATCCCGAAAGCGTACCCACCGGAAGAAATCTGGTATCGATAAATGCAGAACAAACACCAACAAAAGAAGCCTGGAAAGTTGCAAAAAGGCTTACCGAAGATTTGCTGGACGATTACAAAAACAAACATGATGGCGCTTATCCGAAAAAAATAAGTTTTACACTTTGGTCTGGTAGCTTTATTGAATCGGAAGGAACAACAATAGCACAAATCCTTTACATGTTGGGTGTTGAGCCTATTTGGACACCACGCGGGAAAATGAACGATATTCGACTGATGACTGAAGAAGAATTAGGGCGTCCGCGAATTGATGTGGTGGTGCAAACATCGGGGCAGTTGCGCGATTTGGCAGCTTCGCGGTTGTTCGTAATAACCCGGGCCATAGAAATGGCTGCCAATACCGATGAGGCAAACAACCAGGTGGCTACCGGAAGACTGGATGCTGAAAAATTCCTGATAGATAAAGGATTTTCGCCCAAAGAGGCGCGCGAAATGGCTGGGCATCGTGTATTTGGTGGAGTAAACGGTAATTATGGAACAGCCATTATGGGAATGGTTGAAAAAAGTGATAGCTGGGACAGTACAAAAACGGTTGCCGAAACCTACATTAACAACATGGGGGCTGTTTATGGTAACGAGGAAAACTGGGGCGATTTTAGCGCCGGTATTTTCGAGGCTGCCCTGCTTAACACCGAGGCGGTGGTACAGCCTCGTCAGAGTAACACCTGGGGAGCGTTGAGCCTCGACCATGTTTACGAATTTATGGGAGGGCTGAACCTCGCTATTAAAGAAGTTACCGGCAATGATGCGGAATCGTATTTTAACGATTTCAGAAACTCCTCAAAACCAAAAGTACAAAGTTTAAAAGAAGCCATTGGAGTTGAAAGTCGTACAACACTGCTTAATCCTCGTTTTATTAAAGAAATGATGCAGGGAAGTGCTTCGTCTGCCGAACAGTTTGCTGAAACCATTAGAAATACTTTTGGCTGGAATGTAATGAAACCTTCGGCCATCGACGATCGTTTGTGGGACGATTTATATGATGTTTACGTGGAAGATAAACTGGATTTGAATGTGCATGATTTCTTTGAAAGAGAAAATCCGTACAGTTTGCAGGAAATGACTGCGATTATGCTTGAAACAGTGAGAAAGGGGATGTGGAAAGCAACACCGGAACAAGTACAGGCTATGAGCAAATTGCATGCAGAGTTGGTGAGAGACCACGAGGCAGGATGTAGTGGCTTTGTGTGCGACAATGCCAAACTTCGGTCCTTTATCAAGGAAAATCTTTCTCCGGAAATAAAAGGTCAATACGAGCAGGAATTATCAAAAGTATTGGAAGCGCCGAAAGACGCTGCCGAAGAAAATGTTGTGTTGAAAAAAGAAAATGAAAAAGTTCAGCCTAAAACTGAGACTGCTATAAACTTAAGTGCCAATAAAAAAGCACTGATTGGTACCGGGCTCGCATTGTTGCTATTTCTGGCTGTGTTTATTCGGAAAAGAAGAAAATAGATGGAGACATTAATCCTTATCTTGATTATTTTGGCTGTTTTGTCGTTTCCCGTTCAGTTGGGGTTTATGGAAAAACGGTGGAGCATGGCGTTGTGGCTTTTGGTAGTGGCTGTGTTTATTTATTTCTCGCATACTTTGGCAATTGAGCAGAGTTATGGAAAATTTTCGCAGCAACTTTCCAATAGCACTTTTATGACCGACCTGGTAGTGATACAGGTTATTGAAGCCCTGGCAGGCTTGCTTCTGGCTATTTTTATGATACGAAAACATTTTGGCGAGCCGGTTAAAAAGTTTTTCAGTTTTGCCACTTACCTGCCGGGTATTTTGGTATTTCCGGCCTTGTTTCTTTTTAGCAGTTTTGCCTATTTTAATTTTACCGGGGTCGATTTTCAGTTGTTAGCCGTAATTTTGGCTATTTCTTTCCCTTTAATTCTGTTCGGAATTCATTTGTTTTTTAAATGGCTGATTCCTGAATTTGATGTCCGTGCAGAAGTAAAATTTACACTTCATATTTTTCAACTGCTTGGCGGAATAGTTCTTTCTGTTCAATACCTGAAACTACCTGTAAACACTACCGGATACGATTATGCGCTTCACATAAAAGAATTGATGATAATGGGATTAGTTGCTCTGTTAATAATTGGCGGCGGAGCTATTTATAACCAGATTAGGATGACGTTAAAAATGAGAATATTAAAATAATGGAAGAGATTACAAAATTGCTGTATTGGATTTCAACCGGATTATTAGTGCCGGTAATCGTGTTATTATTAATCCTGTTTGTTCGGGCTTTACTATTAATTGGTACCTTTTACGGAACCTACATTAATAAATTAAAATTCAATAGATTGTTGATGCCAAAGTTTGATAAAATGGATAGCGGGAATGTAAAAGAAGAGCTTATAAACATGTCTTTATCAGCAAAATTATTGATGTCTGTTTATTTAAAAAAAGCCATAGCGGTTGCGCCAACAGCAACTCATTACGATAAGCTTTTAAACGATTTTGAGATTGTTTGTCAAAAAGACCTGGCAGGAAGCCAGACACTGGCAAAGCTTGGTCCTATTTTGGGATTAATGGGAACACTTATTCCAATGGGGCCGGCTTTGGTGGGGCTGGCATCAGGCGATATTGCCTCTATGGCCAGCAACATGCAGGTGGCTTTTGCAACTACGGTAATTGGCTTGTTAATTGGTGCTGTTGGTTTTATTATTCTACAAATTAAGAGGCGTTGGTATGCCACTGATTTGAATAACCTTGAGTTTGTAATTGAGTTATTAAAACAGAACCAGAAATGAAAAGAGCCAGACGATTTTTACACGAAGAGGATATTGATCCGATGGCTACAGTTGCTAATTTGTTTGATGTTGCAATGGTTTTTGCACTGGCTTTAATGGTGGCTTTGGTTGCCCGCTACAAAATGACCGAAATGTTTTCGAAAGAAGATTTTACAATGGTTAAAAACCCGGGATCGGAGCAAATGGAAATTATTACAAAAAAAGGTGATAAGATAGAAACTTATAGAGCTTCAGACGAAACGCAAAGTGAAGGAAACAAAGGAAAAAGAGTAGGAGTTGCATACCAGTTGGAAAACGGCGAAATTATTTATATTCCTGAATAAGGGATCAGATCTGTAGTTGAAAACCGCAGGTAAAAGGGCAGATAGTGCCTGTCCTTTTACAAGAAGTTATTTTTCACAAAATTGTTAAACACTTCTTTGTATTGCTCGCTTACAGGAATATAAACTTTGCCAAAAACAATCCGGCTGCGTTCTATGGTGTCAATCTTTTCGAGGTTAACGATAAAAGAACGGTGAACACGCATAAATTTATCCTCGGGAAGTTTGGCCTCCAACGCTTTCAGCGAACTTAACGACATGATTGGTTTAGATTCATCCTTTAGAAATACCTTCACGTAATCTTTTAATCCTTCAATGTAAATAATGTTGTTAAAATTAATGCGGCGGATTTTATATTCCGATTTCAAGAACAGAAATTCTTGATTCGAATCCACATCTTCGTTTTTTTTATTGACGTGTTCGTAACCGATTTGCTTTTTCGCTTTCTCTGCGGCTTTGTAAAATTCCTCGTAGCTAAACGGTTTTAACAGGTAATCGATGGCATCAAGTTTAAAACCCTGTAGTGCATATTTCTCATAAGCAGTTGTAAAAATAATTTTGGGTTTGTTGGTCAGAATTCGTGTAAACTCCAAACCACTTAAGTCGGGCATTTCAATATCCAGAAATATAAGATCAATCTCATGCTGATCCAGAAATTCCATCGCATCGATCGGGTTATCAAAAGTACCTGCTAATTCTAAAGTTGGCGTTTTCTCTACATAAGAAGTTACCAGTTGAAGTGCAAGAGGTTCGTCGTCGATGGCAATGGTTCGTATCATTTGGTTGTATCAATTTCAAGTTGTACATTAAATATTTCCGGTGTTGTTTCAATGTTTAAATCGTATTTTCCGGCAAACAACAGGTTGAGCCTCTTTTTTACATTTTCGAGTCCTATACCCGAGTGGTTTTCATCGCGCTTTTCTTTTTTCTCTTTTGCAATACTGTTTTCGCAGGTAAAGTATACTTTGTTGTCCTCTGTCTTCATTTTTACTTTAATAAACGATTTGTCGCGGTAGCTAATTCCATGTTTAAAAGCGTTTTCTATGAACGGAATAAAAAGAAGTGGCGGAATTTTCAAGTCGTTCTCCTTATCAGGAAGATCGATATAAATGTCGACTTTTTGAGAAACGCGTAGCTGCATTAAATCAATATAATGACGCATAAACTCTACCTCTGCCGAAAGCATTGTTTCTCCGTTTTCCGACTCGTACAAAAGGTAGCGCATCAGTTTAGAAAGTTTTAAAATGGCGGCCTGTGCATCGTCGGTATTTATGGCTACCATCGAATAAATATTATTCAGCGTATTAAAAAAGAAATGCGGGCTTACCTGGTTTTTTAGAAATGCTAGTTCCGAATTCAGCTTTTCTTTTTCCAATTCTTTCTGGCGTTTTTCGCTGGCCGTGTATTGTTCAATGGCTCGCAAACCTATTGAAAAACCAACAATAACAATCGATAGAAGGCTGAATCCATAAATTTGCATCAGCTTAAATGGTGGGCGCTGAAACCGTTGCTCGGTGCGTGCTTGTTCTTCAATAGACTCGGCAATTCGTCGTTCTCGGTCCGGATTATGAAAAATATGGATAGAGTAATCGAGTAAAAAATAAAAGCAAATAACAACAATAATTGCTAATAGAAAGAACAATGCTTTTTTATTGTTCAGATAGAACTTTGGAACCAGCCAAAAATAGTTGATATAGAAAATGACTCCTATTATAAAAGCATTTACATAAAATCCCCAGGCAATAAAATTGTTGTTTCCTGAATAACGGCTTATTATAATTTGTGGTAAAATAATTAAAACCAGCCATACCAAGAGGTGCATTACAATTGGAAGTCGGTTTCGTTTTGCCCAGAGTTTTTTCATTCTTAGTGGTTTTCAAACAAAGTTAAAATTAAAACCAAAACTCACTATTGGTTTGTGATTTTTGGTTTTATGTTTATTCGTGTCGTATTGCGTCAATCGGGTCGAGGTTAGCTGCTTTGCGTGCAGGGTACCAGCCAAAAAATATACCAATTACGCTACAAACAAGGAACGATAAGCCCACGGCCTGCGTGTCGACAACAAAAGGCATGTTTAATGCAAATGATGCCAGGTAGGAGAGTGCTGTCCCGAAAATTATTCCGATAATACCTCCCAGTATACTCAACATAACTGCTTCTATCAGGAATTGCATCAGAATATCAAACCCACGTCCGCCAACCGACATGCGCAGCCCTATTTCTTTGGTTCGTTCGGTAACCGATACAAACATGATATTCATAATTCCGATACCGCCAACCAGCAATGATATTCCAGCAACGGCTCCCAAAAGCAGGGTGAGCATATCAGTAACCGATGATACCATTTCTACCATTTCGGCTTGCGAACGTACCTGAAAATCATCTTGTTCCCCTTCTTTTAATTTATGCTGACGGCGTAAAATCGTTTCCATTTCATAAATTGCGGCATTCGACTGTTCTTCGCTAACTGCTGATGCATAAATCGATTGTATGTGTGTTATTGCCAGCATTCGGCGCTGCACCGATGTGTAGGGAGCCAAAATCATATCATCCTGATCCATTCCCATGCCGTTTTGGCCTTTTTCTTTTAATACGCCAATTACTTTTAACGGAATACCGCCAAAACGAATGGTTTGTCCGATTGGATCAATTCCGCTGGTGAAAATATTTTCAACAACAGTTTTTCCAACAATGCAGACTTTTGCCAGCGACTTTATTTCTTTTTCGGTAAAAATGCGGCCGTCTTCCAATTCATATTTTCGAATATCGAGATACGATGCATCAACGCCATAAATGGTTGTTGGCCAGTTGTTGTTGCCGTTAACTGCCTGTCCGCTGGTGCTTACCTGTGGCGACACTTCTGTAATATTCTTCGCTTCCTTTCGCAGGGCATCAACGTCTTTAAGGGTAAGTGTTTTTGTATTTGAATTGCCCATCATTACTCCGCCACGGCGTTGCTGGCCAGGCATTACAAAAAGCATGTTGGTTCCCATGTCCGACATTTCTTCGCGGATGCTTTGTTTGGAAGATTCACCAATGGAAAGCATCGCGATTACCGAACCAACACCGATAATAATACCAAGCATGGTCAATATTGCTCTGAACTTGTTCCGTTTCAGAGCAGTGGTTGCTATTTTTGTGAGATTTGTATAGTTCATTTCTCGCTTTTTTTAAGATTCATAATCTTCATCTACCGGAAGTGCTTCAATCAGTTGTGTCGCATTAAATCGATCGGTAACCAATGATTCTTTTTGTATTCTGCCATCTCTGAAAACGATGTTGCGTTTCATAAAACGGGCAATATCCGATTCGTGCGTTACAAATACAATGGTTTTACCATTATCGTTTAGTCGCTGGAATAGTTCCATAATTTCGTATGAAGTGCGGGTGTCGAGGTTCCCGGTTGCCTCGTCGGCAAGAATAACCACAGGGTCGTTTACCAGCGAGCGGGCAATGGCAACACGTTGCTGCTGTCCGCCGGATAACTGATTGGGCATGTGATCCATCCGATCGGCCAACCCTACCTGTTCCAATGCGTATATAGCACGTTCTTTTCGTTCTTTTGTTCTTACTTTTGAATTATAGAAAAGCGGTAATTCCACATTCTCCAACGCAGTTGTGCGAGGCAGCAGATTGTACGACTGAAATATAAATCCCAGTTTGTTGTTGCGTAGTCCTGCCAGCTGATTTTTGTTCATTTCTCCCATGTTTACTCCATCGAGCTGATATTCGCCAGAGCTTGGTTTGTCGAGGCAACCAAGAATGTTAAGCATGGTAGATTTGCCCGAGCCGCTGGCTCCCATAATGGCGGCAAAGTCTCCTTCGTGAATTTCCATATCAACGCCGCGAAGTGCATGTACGGTCATTTCTCCTACATGATAATCTTTTCGCAGATCTGATACTTTTATAATTGCATTACTCATTTTTTTCTTTTTAGATTCTGGATTCTTGAATTGTGGATTTCTATTCTTTATTCCCAATTCCACTATTCCTCAACTCTCCATTCCTATCTTCTTCCCGGAGGTCCTGGCATAAATGGATTACCACCTGGTCGTGCAGCAGCTAAATTTGCTCCTTTTTGCTCCATACTAAGCACAACTTCTTGTCCGCTTTTTATTCCCGAAAGGATTTCAGCGTTAATATCGTCGTTCAGTCCTATTTTTACAGGAACAGGATGAATGTTAGTGCCTTCTTTTATCCAAACCATTGTTGCTCCGTTAGCAGCTTGTGGTGGCATATTTCCCATTGCAGGTGGAACTTGTCCTTCCGGAATTTCGGGTTTGGCTTGCTGGCCCATATAGCTCATCAGTAATTTCGGGTTTGGCTTAAAACGCAACGCTTTGCTTGGTACTACCAGTATATCGTTTTTCTCCAACACATAAACCTGGATAGTGGCTGTCATTCCCGGCATCAGCTTGTAATCCGGGTTTGGAGCATCAATAATAATGGTATAGGTGACCACATTGTTGGTAACTGTTGGTTCCCAGCGCAATTGGGTAACTTTTCCTTCAAACACGGTCTCAGGATAGGCATCTACTGTAAATTCAACACGTTGACCTTCTTTAATATGTCCTATATCCGCTTCATCAATGTCGGCCTCAACCTGCATTTGAGTAAGGTCGTTGGCAATGGTAAAAAGGGTAGGCGTGTTAAAACTTGCTGCAACAGTTTGTCCTTCTTCCACTTCTTTATTCAGTACAACTCCGTCGATAGGCGAGTATATTAACGCATAATCCAGGTTAATTTGGTTGCGTTTGTGTTGCGCCATGGCATTGTTGTAACTGGCTTTCGCTCTGTTCAGATTATATACAAGCTGGTCGTAATCGGTTTGCGAGATCAATTGTTTGTCGTTTAACGGCGCCATACGGTTGTAAGTAGCCTGCTGGTAATCGAGTTCGGCTTTTGCATTGTCTAAAGTTGCCTGACTTTGTTCCAGTTGGGCTGCCAGGTTTGTGGTGTCGATTTTAGCCAGCAGCTGGCCTTTTTTTACATACGAATTGTAATCAACAAAAATTTTGTCAACAATTCCCGAAACCTGTGTACCTACTTCAACGGTTGTAATAGCTTCCAGTGTTCCGGTTGATTCCACAATATTGCTAATGTTTCCCTGTTCTGCTTTTGCTGTTTGAATATCGATCTGATCTACATCAACCTTTTTCGGTTTTAAAACTAAGGCTGCCGATACCAGAACGATAAGCAGTAATGCGATAATGATGATTGTTTTCTTTTTCATGATATATAGTTTTTCTTTTTTCGGGTTATAAAGTGATTGGATTGCCCTGATAAAAATCAAGTATTTTATAGCTAAATATCAGGTTGAATTTAGATTGTAACAGCTGACTTTCGGCGGAGATCAGGTTGTTTCGCTCGAAAAGGAAATCAACCGAGTTGATCAACCCGTTGTTGAATTTTTCCTGCGCCAGTTGGTACGATTCCTCGTAAGATGAATAACTTTCCTGATTGGCTTCAAATTCAATTTGTGCTGAAATTACATCAACACAAGCTTGTTCCACCTCTTTGCGTAGTTGGTTTTTTGTATCTATTTCCCTCAATTCTGCATTGCTGTAACCTATTTTCGCCTGTGCAACGCTTGTTTTAATTTGTCTTTTCTGGAAAATAGGGATAGAAACTGAAACACCGACCGATGGTGTAAACTGATCTCCCAATTGTCCAAGATAGTTTGATGAATTGTAGCTAGAATATCCGGTTGTTAACCCCGCATCGGCACTGATGGTTGGATAAAAACCGGCACTTGCAATTTTCTCATTCAAAGCAGCACTTTCTTTTTGGTACCCGGCACTTTTAATTTGCGGTTTAATGGCCAGTGCCGTAGCGTAAACATCCGATGCTACCGGAGTAAGATTTTTATTGCTTAATTCCTTGAGATTCGGACGAAGTACATCAAAGTTTTCATTAACAGGTAGCTCCATTAATTGCATTAGGTTAACCTTTGAAATGGTGAAGTTGCTTTTTGCGTTTGCCAGGCTTAGTTTCTCGTTTGCTAGTTGCGATTTTACCTGTAGATAATCGGAACGCGAAATAATGCCTGACTCTAAACGCGCTTCCGACAGTTTGAGTTGTTCGATTGTGGCGTCTAGTTGGTTTTGTGCATTTTTTACATTCTCATCTAAAAATACAACCTGTAAAAAGGCATTTAAAATGCTCAGCGAGATTGACTCTTTAATGGTTTCCGAATCGTAAATTCCACTTTGCATATCTAGCTCGGCCTGTTTTATCAGGTTGTTCAATCGTTTTGCGTTGTAAATGGTAACGTTTGAATTTAATCCGTAACTGGTGTTGTTATTACCCGAAAAATCCGAATCGCCTGTAAGCCGATCTTCTGATTTCGACCAGCTAAAATTCTGGCGGGCCGAAGCACTTAGCGATGGCAATTTGTTGGCTTCCGCCTGGTTTTTGTTGAGTTCGTTTGATGCATTGGTTAAAATACTCTGACGTACTGAAACGTTTTGCGTTAATGCATAATCGATACAATCGTTTAGGCTCCAGGTTTTAGTTGTAGTACTGTTTTGTGCACGTAGCAAAGCCGGAAGACTTATTGCGATTATGAGGAAAATTGTTTTTATTCTGTTCATAGCTTATTATTAAAATTTTCGGTATAAAGCTATGGACAGCGAGTTGCTAAAAAGAAAAGAATAGAAGAATCGGGCGATTTTATCGACGGATTGGAAAAGTTTACGTCAAGTGATTTTTAAGGATTAAACGAATCAGTCTTCTGTTTTGCGTTAATAGATCCGAATTTGTTTAGTTCTTACACATTTATGGCGTGTGAAAAACGGATGGGGTTGAATTTGTGATCTTTTTTGCCGAAAAACTATTCGCTCCGGCTTTTGAATATTTTGTAATTTCGTGGCCATTAACAAGGCGCAAAAATGTACAATGTGAAGATACTTACAATTGGTATTTGGTGGTCAGGGCGGGATAAACTTAAAAAAGCGCATTTCTCGTAGTCCATTTATAACTTTTTTGCGTCATTACATTAGAAGAAATATTAAAACGAAAATAGATGAAGTTTAGAGCGATTATTTTTTTGATGGCCATTTGCAGCCAGAGTTTGTTTGCCCAAAAGCATTTTGAAGTTGATGTGAGTAAAACCAGAGCAGAAGTTCAGCCGGATATGTACGGTGTGTTTTTCGAGGACATAAATTTTGGAGCCGATGGAGGTCTTTATGCCGAGCTAATAAAAAACCGTTCGTTTGATTTCCATCAGCCTTTTGTAGGGTGGTTACCGTTCGGAAATGTGGAAGTGAAGATTGAAAATCCATGTTTCGACCGAAATCCGAATTACGCTCGTTTGAACGAAACAGGTTTGCGGCGTGGTACCGGCCTTGAAAATAATGGTTTCAGAGGAATTGGTTATAAAAAGAACGATTCGTATCGTTTTTCGTTTTATGCCCGCTCGTTAGATGGAGCTGAAAAGAAGTTCGCAATAGAGCTGGTTAGCTCAGGCGAAGAAGTGATTGGAAAAGGGGAGTTGCTTGTATCTGGCAATAGCTGGAAAAAATATCAGTGTATTATAAAATCGGATGCTACCGATGCCAAAGGTAAAGTTCGTTTGATTTTGAAAACGGCCGGAGAAGTTGATCTGGATCATATCTCGATGTTTCCGGTAGAAACATGGAAAAACCGTGAAAATGGTTTGCGAAAAGACCTTGTTGAAGCACTTTATGAACTGAATCCTGGAGTATTTCGTTTTCCTGGCGGATGCATTATTGAAGGAAATACACTTGAAACCCGTTACCAATGGAAAAACAGTGTTGGTCCGGTTGAAAATCGTCCGTTGAATGAAAACCGCTGGAATTATACGTTTAAATACCGTTTCTTTCCCGATTATTACCAAACCTATGGATTAGGATTCTATGAGTACTTTTTGTTGAGCGAAGATTTGGGGGCTGAGCCACTTCCTGTAATTAGTTGTGGATTGGCATGTCAGTACGAAAGCGAAGAATGTGTGCATGTTGATGATTTGGAGCCCTACATTGAAGACGCTGTTGATTTGATAGAATTTGCTAACGGCCCGGTTGACTCGGAATGGGGAAAAGTACGTGCCGAAATGGGGCACCCTGAGCCTTTTAACCTAAAATACCTGGCTATTGGAAACGAACAATGGGGCGAAGGTTATGTGGAGCGCTTAATTCCGTTTATGGAAGTGCTTCGTAAAAAACACCCGGAAATTAAAATCATTGGTACAGCAGGCCCAACGCCTGACGGAGAAAAATTCGATTATCTGTGGCCAAAAATGACAGAGTTAGAAGTTGATTTGGTTGACGAACATTATTACCGTAGCCCGGAATGGTTTTTGGCTAATGCCGAGCGTTACGATAGTTACGATCGCAACGGGCCAAAAGTGTTTGCCGGCGAATTTGCTTCGCACCACGAAACGCGCAATAACAACCTTCGCGCTGCAATCTCTGAAGCTGCTTTTATGACTGGTTTGGAACGCAATGCCGATATCGTTCAACTGGCAACTTACGCGCCTCTTTTTGCACATTACGATGCATGGCAGTGGAAACCCGATATGATTTGGTTTGATAACCTGCAGGTGGTACGTACACCCAATTATTATGTACAGCAAATGTATGCGAATAACACCGGAACGAATGTATTAAGTATTACTGCTGATGGGGCAAAAATTACCGGACAAGATAGTTTGTACGCCAGCGCGGTAATCGATAAAAAGACCTCTGAAGTGATAGTGAAAGTTATAAATGCTTCTGATAAGGTGCAGGATATTAACATTGATTTAAATGGCCTGAAACACACAATTGAAAAAGCTGAGGTAAAAATTACCTGTTTACACGGCAACCAGCCCGAAGCAATTAATACACGCGAAGCACCGAATACCTTGGTACCGACTCATTCATCGGTTTGGGCTAACGAAAGTGGCTTTAAACTGAAAGCAATGGGGAATGCATTTTATGTATGCCGTGTAAAAATTGATAAGTAGAAAAAACGATTCGAAGAATTATAAGGAAAGCATTAAGATTAGAAATGTTTATAGTGATACTGAAAAAGCTGACTCTCAGGGTCTGCTTTTCTTTTTGTATAAGTTTTTAACACATTTGTGATAGTGAGAGCAGTTACTGCTATTACTTTTGTAGATTCGAGGTTCATGTTAATTTATATGAAAAACCGGTTTAAAATAATTCTGACTTCTGTACTTCTGTTTCTTTCTTTTTTTGTCTATGCAAATGCAGGAAGGCTGAGTTTTATGCATTACACCAACGAAGATGGCTTGCCTTCGTCGTACGTTAAAAGTATTTGTCAGGATCAGTTTGGTTTTATTTGGGCAGCAAGCCGCAGTTCGGTTTGTCGTTTCGACGGGAAGTATTTTAAAACCTTTCAGGCAGTTGATGGGCAAGGAAATTCTTTTGATATTTGGAGTAAATGGAATTATTTTACAACCGACTCAATATTGCTGGTACAAAGCACCAACAATATTTTTTATGAATTTAACTTAAAAAGAGAAGTTTTTGAACCGTACGAACCTATAAATAATTTGGGAGGTGTTACAGCGATCCGTGAATCAAGGGATGGTTTTTGGATATTCAGGTCGGATTCAATTTCCTTTTTTGATGCAAAAAAACAGCAGGAAATAAGTTTTAAAGAAAAAGTTGATTTTGCAGACCTTCCAAAGGAAGAACGAATAATTAGCGTACGAGAAAAAGATGATCGGTTAATGGCCATAACCGATAATGGCAGGTTACTGATTTTTGATCTGCAACGCGAGCAACAAAGGTATTTTCAACTACCTGAAGATATTTATATTCCGACGCTCTCGAACTTTTATATCGACAACAATAATTACGTGTGGATTGGAAATTATGCCAGTGGTTTATATCAGATTAACCTTACCAATGGCCAGTCACGCAAATTTTCTGTAGAAAATAAGGGAAACAGGCATTTGTTACATAATTTGGTTCATACTATAAAAGAGGATTTGCAAGGGCGGGTTTGGATTGGAACAGAGGATGGTTTGTGTGTTTGGTCGCCTTATACAGAGTCGTTTGAGTATTATCAGCACGATATTCGAAATCCACAGGGTATTAACACAAATCCTATTTATGATATTTTTTGCGACCGGGATGGAAACATGTGGCTGGCAACCTATTTCGGGGGCATAAATTTTTGGAACAATACGCCCGAGTTTTTTCGTGTATGGCAAGCCGGTACCGGAGAACAACACCTTTCGGGGAGTGCGGTAAGTTGTATTACCGAAGATGAAAACGGCACCATTTGGGTTGGAATGGAAGACAAGGGAGTCAACCAGATTGATCTGGAAAAAGATGAGATAATAAGAGCGGTTAATGAAGGTAATGGATTGTCGTTTAATAATGTACACGATTTACTATTTGAAACGCCCGATCGTTTATGGATTGCAACCTATACCGGAGGCATTAATATATTGAATCTTGAGAATAACCGGTTTGAATACATTAATACAGCTAATCATCCTGAAATTCCATCAAACGTTATTTATAGCTTGTTACATGTTGGTGATAGTATTTTTGTTTCAGCATCGGCGGGAGTGGCTGTATACAACACAAACACAAAAGAATTTTCTCGTTACCAGCCTAAAGTTTTAAATGGAGTTCAGGTGGAGTTTATGTTTGACAGCGAAGATCGTATCTGGTTTTCATCGTCTGAGGGCACTTACTATCTGGATAAAAAGGAAGGTGCTTTTGAGAAGCTGAATAAGTTTAGTTTCCTAAAAAATATAAATTTCGTAAAAACCGATTCTAAAAACCGGATATGGATTGGCGATTGCCTGTATGGTTTGTATGGTTACGATTTGAAAAACGATTCGGTATACCATTATAGCGAGGAGAATGGTTTTCCGTTTTCCTGGATTTTTAGTTTGGAGGAAGGGCACGATGGTTATTTGTGGGCAAGTGGAGATAAAGGTCTCGTAAAATTCAAACCCGAAACTGGTGAGTTGGTTTGGTATAACCGCGAATCGGGATTGCCATTCGAGCAGTTTAACTACCGGGCATCGTACAAAAGTAAAAGTGGCGAGATTTATTTTGGGGCAAACAGGGGAATGATTTCCTTTAATGAAAAAGACAAGCAGGATGTGAAAAAGGAGCTTGATGTGGTATTTCGGGGCATGCAATTGTTTAATCAGCCGCTGTTGCCTGGAGAAGATCAGGCGCTGGAAGAATCACTTAATCTGCATCCTGAAATTCATTTAAAGTATAAACAAAACGTTTTTACCATTGAATATGCTGGCTTGCATTTTCGGAATAAAGGAAACTGTGAATATGCCTACTACCTCGAAAATTTTGAAACGTCGTGGAACTATGTTGGGAATCGCGATTTTGCAACATACACAAACCTGGGGCCGGGCGAGTACTTTTTTCATGTAAAAGCCTCACCCGATAACACGGCATGGGGGAGCAAGGTAAATACGTTAAAAATAATTATCGAGCCTCCTTTTTGGCTGTCAGGATGGGGGTTTTTTATGTATTTTCTACTTCTGATCTTGGTGTTGGTCGGTTTTTATTTGGTAGCAACCCGCATTCAAAAATCGAAAGCGTTGGCCGAGATGGAAAGAAGGGAGCGGGAATATGATACTGAGCTAAATAACTTTAAACTTGAGTTTTTTACTAACGTTTCGCACGAGCTTCGTACCCCTTTAACCTTAATAGTTGGTCCGCTAACACGAATACTCGAAGATGATAAACTTACGCCGGCTCTGAAAAAGAAGATGAAAGGCGTAATGAATAATGCCCATCGATTGCTTGTGCTTATTAATCAGCTTCTTGAGTTTAGAAAGATTGAAAACGGAAAGGAAAAGTTAAGAGTAAGCCACCAAAATATTATAAACCTTTTAAAAGACATAGAAGAAGCTTTTATTGAATCGGCCGAATCGAAATCGATTGCATTCACATTTGAGACCGTTAACCTGAATTCAAATATTTGGGTAGATTGTCCGAAATTGGAGAATGTCCTTATTAATTTGATGTCTAATGCCTTAAAGTTTACAAATGAAGGAGGTGAAGTGAAGGTGAAAGTGGAGTTGAAGGTAAAAGAATTTACGTACAGAACATTGAAAATTACGGTAGCCGATAACGGAATCGGAATTGACTCTTCGATGTTGAGAAAGATTTTTGATCGTTTTTACCATGTCGATGGAGCAAACGAAACACAGGTTGCCGGATCCGGAATTGGGCTGGCATTCGTTCATAGTTTGGTAAAATTGCACAAAGGAACAATAGGGGTAGAGAGTACAGTTGGTAAAGGAGCTGTTTTTACAGTTCAATTTCCTGTGTCGCGAAAAGCTTATAACGACGATGAAATTTTGATCGGAGCAGATCAGTATATTCCGCATGTAACACTGGCTGACGATATGAAGCCGACTCCGGTGTTACGTGATGAGGTGGAACGGCTTAGCTCGAATCCTACAATTTTGGTAATCGATGATAATCGTGAGTTGCTGGAATTTATATCTGAAACACTGGCCAATGACTATAAGGTGGTAACCGCGATTGATGGTACGCAGGGAATGGAGAAGGTTGAAGAATCGCTGCCTGATCTGATAATCAGTGATGTAATGATGCCGGGTATTGATGGTTTTGAGTTAACCCGTAAACTGAAGTCGGATATTCGGACATCGCACATCCCTATAGTTCTGTTAACAGCAAAGAGTGGTGAAGAGAATGAATATGAGGGGTTGCAAACTGGTGCTGATTATTATATTGAAAAGCCATTTTTGCCGCATATTCTTATTCAGCTGATCGATAACGTGCTGAACACTCGGAAAAGTTTAATCGAACGGTTTAAATCGGATGCCCAAATGTTGCCTACAGATGTGGCTTTTTCCGAGTCGGATAAAGACCTGATTGATAAGATCAGTAACCTGATAAAGCAGAATATCGATCGTCCAAATCTTGATGTGTCATTTCTTGTTAACGAAATTGGAATAAGCCGTTCGTTGTTGCATGTTAAGCTGAAGAAGTTAACTGATTGTTCGGCAACCGAGTTTATCCGCTCTATACGTTTGCGCGAAGCCGTAAAACTAATTGCCGACGGGAAGTGTAATATTTCCGAAGCCGCTTACAAAACCGGTTTCTCAAGCCCTGCCTATTTTAGCCGAAGATTTAAAGAGTACTTTGGTGTTACTCCAAAAGCGTATTTCGATAAGTAGAAGACTGCTATGATATGCTGTGTTTAGATTTCAATTTGCTTTTTTATTCGATATTTAGCTGACGTTAATTGGATGGGGAACGAGTCGTAACTATCCTAAATGTCTTTTTTTACCGTTAAGTGTACTTGAAAATTATTACTTATTGTAAGTGTGGCTTCTGTAAGTTTCAGTATGTCAGTGTAATTGGCGATGATTGACATTTGTGATAGTTTTCTGGACATCCGTTATCCTGATTTTAGCACTTTTCGGATTACTTGCAAATGACTAAATTTTCTAAACGAGAAATAATAGATATTGAAGTGAAAAAGCAGTTTGATGTCAAACCAAAATTTTAGCTAATTAAAAAGTTAATTCACTTCAGTTTGTTCTGTAATTTATTTTTCTGCTATCCGTTTTTGCCGAGAATTTAATTACAGAACGGGTTACAATAAAAACGTACCAACATTATCAGAATTTAAACGATCCGAAACTTTAAAATTATCGGATTTAATAATAAAAAGAACCAAAAGTATTTGCTTATGAAAAAAACAGGACTGTAGAAAGATGCTAATCCCGAAACCTACGGAAGACATCCTCGAAAAGACAATTTGTTATTCCAAAAAGAATAATGAAGTAGAGGAGAATTAATTCTAACGCTAAAACGAATTTAAAAAGTGATGTAAATGAAATCCAAATCTATTGTGAAAATTCGATTACTGTTTACTGTTGTACTCATGACTTTCTTGCCTTTTGTTGTTGGTGCGCAAGAAAGAGGAGTAACAGGAATGGTTTATGACGAGCAGGGAGAACCAATTCCCGGTGCTACCATTTTAAAAGTAGGGACCACTGAAGGTACTACTACGGATATTGATGGAAAGTTTTCGATTAACGTAAGTAAAGGTGATATCTTGCGTTTTTCTTTTATTGGCTTTACTCCAAAGGAGATTGAAATAAAAGATCAGGAAAAATTGAAAGTTGCAATGAGTGCCGATGTGAAAAATCTGGATGAGGTGATGGTTGTTGCCTATGGAGTTCAGAAGAAAGAATCGGTAGTTGGTGCTATTTCTCAGGTTTCCGGAGAAAAGTTGAAGTCGATTAAAATGGGAGGTAGTATTGAAAACACACTCCAGGGAAGTTTGCCCGGTTTAACGGTAATTATGACCGACCCTACTCCCGGAGAAGAAGCTATTGGCGGCTATTATGCTGCTTCGCCTATTCAAATGGCTATTCGCGGTACAGCATCAATGGGAAACAACAATCCGTTGGTTATTGTGGATGGTGTTGAGCGAAGTTTTTCAAATATCGATCCGAACGAAATTGCTTCGATATCTATTCTGAAAGATGCATCAGCAACCGCAGTTTATGGGGTGAAAGGAGCAAACGGTGTTATCATTGTTAATACAAAAAGAGGTAGAGCAGGAGCTGTTGAGCTTGATTTTAGTGCCAACTGGACTATGAAGACAGCAGCAATTTTGCCAGAGTATATGAACTCTTACGAAACAATGATGCTCCGAAACGAAGCCTATAGAAACGACGGCATGTGGGATATGTTAATTCCCGACGACGTACTTGCACATTATAAAAATCAAGATCAACCCTATCTCTATCCGGATTTTGACTGGATGGATTACTTGTTTGAGCCGGGGTTTGATCAATCGTATAACCTGAATGCCCGAGGTGGTAACAATTTTGTTCAGTATTTTGTCTCCCTTGGCTATTTGGAAGAGGGGGATATTTTCTCAGTAGGAAATCAGTTCCCATATAATTATGACAAAAAAAATGCCCATTATTGGCACCGACGTTATAACTTCAGAAATAACTTAGACTTTAATATTACAAAAACAACAAAGCTTTCTATTAACTTAGGAGGAAACATAAAAGTTTGGAATAAACCAGAAGATACGTATACGCAGATGATTTGGTACGAAAGTCCTACCAATATGCCATTTTATCCTGACGGTATTCTTGATCAGTATCCTGATGATGTTATTCCTTATAATCAAACCGGTCAGCGACCTTTTATTAACCCTTCAAAAGGAGAGGTTAAGTTACACTGGCTTGGTGGACGTGGTTTCTTGCGACGAAAAGCAAATGAAATCAACTCTGACATCCGCTTAACACAACAACTTGATTTTATTACACCGGGGCTATCTTTTTCCGGAATGTATTCATATAATAGTCAGGCTATTTACAGTAAAACCTATTTCCTCGATGGTTATTATGGTTATTATCTCGACCCTGAAACAACTACGTGGGGGCGTTATGATGCTTATGGATCGGAGGATTTTGATACACCACAGCCACCATTAACCGTTACTAATAACGACGATTTATGGCAGGTAGGCCGTGCCCACTATTATGAAGCACAATTGTTGTATAACCGACAGTTTGGCGACCACAATATTAGTGCTGTTGGTGTATTTAGCAGACGTCAGTCGCGTGCAATTGCCGATTTCCCGCATTACGAAGAAAACTGGGTTGGTCGTGGATCATATAACTATAAAGAGAAATACTTCTTTGAAGGAAGTGTTGCTCATACCGGTTCCGAGAAATTTGCTCCAGGACTACGTTTCGGAACATTTCCTGCTTTTGCAGGTGGTTGGATGATATCGAAAGAAGATTTCTTTACACCAATCAAGCACATCATCAATTCGTTAAAGTTTAAATACTCTTGGGGTAAAGTTGGTAGTGATTCCGGAATTGGGCGCTGGTTATATATTTCTGAGTATTCGGATGTTAATCCAAATGATGGCACTGTTGGGTTTGGTTACCCGATGCAATCCTACCCTTTTATTCAGGAAGGTAATATTCCGGTAACGAATGCTACCTGGGAAGAAGCGATAAAACAAAATGTTGGTTTCGAGATGGGAATGTTTGATAGTCAGGTAACGCTGAATGTAGATCTATTTAACGAGAAGCGTAAAAATATGCTGCAACAACGCATGTCTGTACCATCTTATGTGGGGGTAACCGAAATCCGGGACAACCTTGGGGAAACGAAAAGTCACGGAATTGAAATTGACCTCGCAATTAATAAACAGCTAAATGAATCGTTTGGCCTTTACCTTGATGCCAATATATCGATGTCGGAAAACCGGGTTGTATTTTACGATGAGCCGGACAAAAATCCATTCAATATTAAGGCCGAAGGAAAGCCTGTTGATATTGCTCGTCGCCTGGGGACCTATACTCCTGGTTCAGGGTTAGTTGATGCTGGATTTTATCAGAGTTTTGATGAGTTGTTTTTGTTTCCTACCGCAACCGGAGGCTCGCCAATTGTAGGAGACTTTAAATTTCTTGATTTTAACGGCGATGGTGCAATTAATGCACAGGATTATGTTGTTGCCAAAGATCCTACTGTGCCAAACGTAACTTATAATGTAAAAATAGGTGCAACGTATAAGAAATGGTATTGCGATGCAACAGTGTATGGTATTGGGGCAGTTCAAAGCCCTATGCGTCAAGGGGGTATGTTTTATTTGTATCCGTTCTCGGATAATGAAAGTAACGCATATACCGACCATGCCAATCACTGGACCCCGACAAATACGAATCCCGAATTTCCGGCTGTGCACTACGCTGCTGCTGACCAGTATAATTACCAAATCAGTAATTTTTCTATGATTGCCGGACAGTATCTTCGTTTAAGAAATGCACGTGTGGGGTATAACCTTGATATTCCTGCATTAAAAACCATTGGCGTAAGAAAAATGAGCTTAGCGCTTATCGGAACGAACCTGCTAACGTGGAAGAAGCGCAGTTGGGGAGGAGATCCTGAAGGATATAACTATGGAGTAGATTTTGGTGCATATCCGCAAACCCGAAGATATACGCTGGAATTGAATGTGACATTTTAATTGTGAAAATAGAAACGTATGAAAAAGATATTATTAATATTATTTACTGCAATAGCTTTCTTTGGCTGCGAGGAATATCTTGATAAGGTTGAAGACTCAGACGGACTTCAGGAAGAAGATGTTTTTACAGATTATTTGAAGTTTCGAAACTTTGAAGACCGCATGTATAAAGATCTGAATAATTATCTGTCGGAGCAAGATTATAGTTATATCGCAGCATTGTGTGACGAAGGATATTTAGGACCTGGTTGGGAAACAATGCCAGTTGCACAGAGCGGTGACTGGATTCGTTCCTATAATACCGGTCAGGCGCTACAATTTCATGGTATTTGGAATGGATGGAAAAGCATTCGTATCGCAAATATTGTATTGAAAAACCTGCATCAGTTAGAAGAAAATGCTACTCCGGAGCAAATGAATCAGTTAAAAGGTCAGGCACATTTTATGAGAGCTTGGTATTATTACGAGTTTTTGAAACGTCAGGGAGGTATGCCTTATATCAAGAAAGTTTTTAGTGGTAGTGATAATTTTGAATTAGAGCGTTTATCTTATCACGAAACAGCGATTGAAATTGCTGCCGATTGCGATACCGCGGCGATGTTATTGCCTGCAAAATGGAATGATGCTAATATTGGGCGCCCTACAGAAGGTGCTGCAATGGCACTTAAAGCATCAACACTCTTATTTGATGCAAGTCCTAGCAATAATCCTGAAAATGATAATGCAAAATGGCAAGCCGCTGCAAGTGCAGCCTGGGATGTAATTAATATCGCAGAATCAACCGGCCGTTATAGCCTGATACAGTGCAAAGGACAAGAGCAGGTTGCTTATAAAACTCCTTCAGGAATTAAAACTATAGAATACGTTAGTGGTTTCGATAGCATTTTTATGTATCAGCCATTTAACGATGAGATTATCTGGGAAAATTATGGAGTAAGTTGGAGTGGAAATGGCATATATTCGGTATTTACAACACCAAGTATTAGTGCTGGTGGTGTAATACAGGGATATAGCCCATCAGCTAATATAGTAGATCTGTTTGAAACAAATAAAGGCTTGGCAATTGATGATGATCCGGATTTTGATAATCAGGATCCTTATATTAATCGCGATCCTCGTTTTTACCATTCTATCTTGTTTAACGGTGAAAGATGGACCAGCAAAACTGATCGTTATCTAGAATTATTTAATGGTGGTGCTGAGAGAAAAAATGCAGAGCATAACTCGTTTTCCGGGTATTTGGCTCGTAAATTCTGGGCGAAGAATGTTGACCAGTGGTCTGGAACTGCTTCGCCGTTTACTCACGTTATTTATTTCCGCTTGGCAGAAATGTATTTACAATATGCTGAAGCTGCGAACGAACTTGGTGGCCCAAATTATACCATCACAGGAGCTGACTTATCAGCAGTTGATGCCGTAAATATTGTTCGTGCAAGAGTAGGAATGCCTGAGGTGAATGCACAGTATCTTTCAAATAAAGAAACTTTCCGCGAACGCATTAAAAATGAACGCGCTGTTGAGTTTTATCTTGAAGGAAAAAGGTTTTTCGATCTTTCAAGATGGGGAGATGCGCATAAAGCGGAACACCGCAATCTATATGCCGATAATTTTGAAGAGGATAGTGGAAGCCCAACAGGGTATAAAATTACTAGGGCTGCTGATCCTTTCTTTAGCTTAACTTTTGATCAAAAACATTATAAGTGGCCTATTCCTTTGGAAGATGCTTTAATGTTCGACGAGTTTAAACAAAATTCTGGATGGTAGAAACAGTCTGAATGAGGTATGAAATCAGTTGAGATAAATATTACATTCAGTTCTAAAAAAGAGTATTTGATATGAAAGAAAAATATATAAATAGACTTTTGATATTGGTCACCGCCATCCTGATAGGCTTTAACGTTAATGCACAGGAGGAGAAGGTGCCGACAAAGGAAATCACAGCAATTCTTGTTGATAATAATAATGCACCGGTTGCTAATGCTGTTGTGTCGTCGTTTGTTGCCAGAGATAAGGCCGTTACAAACGAAGATGGTAGTTTTACAATAAAAGTAGGTACCGCTAATTTAGAGCATCTGGTTGTAAATGAAAATGGTTATAAACCATTAACCGTAGAAGTTGAAAGCGGAGAGCTTCAAGATAAATCGATTGTACTAAAAAAAGAGAATGTTTATGCTGGAGATAAGGTGCTTAACTTTCCTTATCAGGATATGATCAGTAATCGTTCTGTTTCTGCGTCTACCGTAATTTCGGGAGAGGAATTAAAAGCCTATCCAACCGAAAATTTTTTGGAAGCCTTAAGTGGAAGAGTTCCGGGGATGTTAGTTTCAACAATAAATTCAACGCCCGGATCGGAAGGGGTAAATGTTAGTATTCGAGGTGTAAGTGCTGCAACCTATATTGATGGTATTTTACGAGATGCTACGGATTTAGCTATAGAGGAGGTAGATCAGGTACATATTGTTCGCGATTTGAGTGGCCGTGCCATGCTAGGTATTAGTGCTACCAATCCTGTAATATACATTACAACCAAAAAAGGTACAGCCTATAAACGGGAAATTAATGTCATGGCTAGTTTTGGAATTAGCTCTCCCGAGAGGTTGCCAAAGTATCTTGATGCATACAATTATGCAACCTTATACAATGAAGCGCGTGAGAACGATGGATTAACACCCCTTTATTCATCGGAAGCATTGAATGCCTATAAGGAAAACTCGGATCCGGTAAGGTATCCGAATATCGATTATCAGGATGAATACCTGAAGAAACAAACCATGTACAGGAAAGCTAATATTAATTTTAGTGGTGGCGACCAAAAAGTTAGTTACTACTCGATGTTGGATTATGTAGGTTCCGATGGTTTAGAAGCGGTTGGTCAGGATATTAAATATAACCGTTATAAAATTAGGGGCAATGTAGATATTAAGTTGAATGACTGGATGAAAATGAACGTTCACTTGTCAGCAGTTTATGGTAAAAATAAATATGCGAACTATGGTAATGGTTCTTATTATTTTAATGTATTCGATGTTATTTCAGCTTATCCTTCCAATGCCCATCCAATTATGTACGATGGCAAATACATTATCAGCGATAATTATCCTTTAAACCTAACCAATGAGTTAGTTTACGGCGGGTTTGCCGAAAATATTGAGCTTAATACACAAAACAGTGCCGATCTTATTATTGATTTGGGAGGTGTTCTTGAAGGATTAACCTTTAAGAGTTCTGCCGCATTTGATGTGTATAACTCCATTGCAAATAACAAAGGAGGTACAGAAGCTTTATATCGATTGGTGTACAATAATGGAGAAGTTGGAACGGAGCGTATTGTAGAGAAAGAGGTTATCCCTAATTTATGGAGTGGCAATAACAGCTATATGCGAAGAACTTCTGCATATGGTTTGCTTACTTACGACAGAACATTTGATAAACATGCAATAACCATAAATACTTCTTATTTGCAGTTAATGGAAGAGGTCAGGAATGTCGATCCAAACTATCAACCGCTGAAACGACAAGATTTATCGTTCCGCGTCAATTATGCTTACGATAACAAGTATGTGGCTCAAGTAGATTTGAGTTACTCAGGAAGTATGTTTTTGCAAAAGAACGATCGTTTTAACCTTTATCCGACTGTTGGTGCGGGATGGGTTGTTAGTAATGAAGACTTTTTATCCGATAGCAAAGTGGTAAATTATCTGAAACTTTATAGTTCGCTTGGCTATTCCGGAATTGAATATGTAGGACTTAGCGGATTTAATTCGTACTATTTGTTTGAGACTTTGTGGCAAAACGTTGATAGCTGGCAGCCTGGAATTGACGGAAGTAAAGGTGCTACTGTTAATGTTTACAATATTATGCAGGCGGGAAGCGAAAGCTTCGATCTTCCTAAACTAAGATTTTTTAATGTTGGGGTTCAGAGTAGCTTGTTTAACAATTCGCTGGCTGTTGAATTAAATTACTACAATCGAAACGAAAGCAAGCTCTTTTCTTTGAGACAGTATGAAACACCTTCGATTTACGGCGGGTTCGATTTCTTGCCGGCATCCAATTTCGGTGAAAACCAGTATTGGGGATTGGACGGGCTTGTTCAATATAGTAACAAAGCAGGAGAACTGGAATATTCATTAGGTATTAATGCTACTTATAATCGGGGCAAAGTGATAACTATTGATGAACCTGTTGCTTTAGAAGAATACCGAAAAAGAACCGGAACACAAATCGACAATATCTGGGGATACAGTGCCGAAGGATTGTTCCAAACAGAATCGGAAATTGAGTCGCGTGAAATCTCTCAAAGTTGGGGAGCCGTTCAGCCCGGTGATATTAAATATGCAGATTACAACAACGATAAAGTTGTTGACGAAAAAGATGTTCATGATTTAGGAGAGCATACTCCACGTATTTATTATGGTCTTAATTTGAACCTTAAATATAAAGGTGTGGCCTTAAATGTAATCGGCACAGGTCAGGCAGATGGCAAATATTATATTTCCGATTATGAGTGGATTAATGATCCTAATAGTAACTTTTCGGCGCCGATGATGGATCGTTGGCCCCAAACAAATAATTATCCGAGATTATCTTTGCAGCCTCAGAATAACCAACTGTTGTCGTCTTTTTGGTTAAAAAGTGGAGCTTATTTTACATTGAAAAATGTAGAGCTAAGTTATACGGTACCGCGAAGAATTTCTCAGAAATTCTTAATGAGCAATCTTAAGGTCTTTGCCCAGGGGAAAAACCTGTTTACATTGTCGGAGTACAGTAAGTATGGAATTAATCTTGAAAATAAGTTCGCAGGATCGTATTCTTATCCAATTATGAGAACTGTGACCCTAGGGGTGGCATGTAAGTTTTAATTGTTAAAATTTAACGTATGAAACGAATAGAATATATTATATTATTAATTGTAGTTTTTGGATTTGCATCTTGCGATTATCTTGATCCAAGACCCATTCAGGATCAAACAACAGAAGACTTGTGGAGCCATGCTACTTACGGAGAGGGTATACTAACCAAGGCCTATGCTGAGCTACGAGGGGGATATCCTGTGGAGTTTGATTACTATACCGATAATGCAGTACCAAATGTTACGGGGAGTAACCTTCTGGCACTGGGTTCGTGGACTGTTCAAAACAACGGAATTGGCGATTGGGATCAGTGCTACGAAAACATTCGCTACCTGAACTTGTTTCTCGAGAATGCAGAAGAATTGCCGTATAAGATTTCTGATCCGCAGAAAGACTCGCTGATAAACATTCACCGTATTGGAGAAGCTTATTTCCTTCGTGCATGGTACCAGTGGAAATTATTACGCGACTATGGAGGTTATGCTGCTGGAGGTACAGAGGCCCTGGGTTTTCCGATTGTTACTCACGTGCTGGCGCAGGACGAAGAACTTGATATTCCGCGTAATACTTACGAAGAATGTGTAGCGCAAATTGCCAAGGATTGTGACGAAGCGATAGCTGTTTTGCCCAATGATTATTTGAATGGGACCGACGAGTTAACAGGATTGGTTAACCGCGGAAGAGCTTCTGCTTTAGCAGCCAAAGCTCTTAAAGCACGTATGTATTTATATGCAGCTAGTCCTGCTTATTCGGGGGCTGAGCAGTCAAAATGGGAACGTGCTGCCGAAGCTGCCGCTGAAGCTATTGATGCCGCGGGAGGATTAACCGAGCTGGATGAGTTTGGTAATTTCAATAATGCATCAAGTATCGATAATATCTGGATAACTCCTACGTGGAATGGCACCTTGGAAAACCAGTATTATCCACCTTCACTATATGGAGAGGGAACTTGTAATCCATCGCAGGAACTTGTTGATGCTTTTCCTGCAAAAGACGGTTATCCAATTACCGAAAGTAGTATGTATAAGAGCGGAATTCCATACAAGAATCGCGACGGAAGATTTGAACGATTCATATTCTTTAACCAGAATTTGTATAACTCTACCTACATAAAAACGGTTGAAGGTGGTGCTGATGCACCAGGTGGTTTGAGCCAATATGGAACACGTACTGGTTATTATATGAAAAAGCTATTGAGTAAAAATGTTCGTCTCACTCCTGGAGATGAGACAACAGATGTTCATTTCTATACTTTCTTCAACAAAAGCGAATTATATCTGAATTTTGCAGAAGCTGCAAACGAAGCTTATGGCCCAATGGATGCAACGCTTGGTTTTTCAGCATTAGATGCGTTAAAGAAAATAAGGGAACGTGCCGGAATTGATTCTGACTTGTCTTCGGAAAGCTATGATGATGCATATCTTGAAGAACAAGCAGCACAAGGAAAAGAGGCGTTTAAAGAGCTTGTTAAAAATGAAAGAAGACTGGAGCTTTGTTTCGAAGGACATCGTTTCTGGGATGTACGACGTTGGAACGATCCGTTGAATCACAAAGTAAGCGGGGTTAGAATTACAATTTCAGATGAGCCTCTGGAGCAAGACCCGGTTAATGTGGCTTTAGCTTCGGTTCCTACTACCGATTTTGTATCATCTTGGGAAGATTTAAATTCTGTAAATAACGGATACAATACTCCATCTTCGTCAGAAGATAAAAGTCATGGTATTTATGGTAACTGGGACAGTAACGGTGAATGGAGATATGTGCAATACGATTTCCCGGAATACCGCACTGTAACAGGTACTAGCACAACTCATACTATCGAAAAATCGGATGTTTACTGGTTTTCAGATGGAGGAGGTCTGCTGGCTCCTGATAGTCTTTATATTCAGTATTGGGACAATAATACTTCTACTTGGAATGAAGTGGATAATGTTGACAGTTATGGAACAGCACTTGATCAATGGAACGTAAGTAATTTCGATCCCGTTGCAACAAGTAAAATTCGAATCAACTTCAAAAGTGATATTAAATCTTGTGGTATAATCGAATGGAGAGTTTGGGGAACGCAAACAAATGCTCCCAACTTTAACTACGAATACCAGACTGTTGAGAATCATACTTTTCAGGATTATATGAGGTATGTTCCTGTACCATACACGCAAACGCTTATAATGAGTAATCTTAAACAAAACAGTGGATGGTAGTAGCTAACTTCATGAATAATAACGTAAAATCATTTACAATGAGAAATATACTATTAATAATATTGTTGGCCGGATTCTTATCTGGATGCTATGATGAATACAGAATCGATTATCCGTATTCAACCGTTGCTTTTTCAGATGCTTCAGGAGGAGTTGATGCTCCCGGAATATTGGGGCGTACCGTAGTGAAAAACGAAGGATTGAGTCTGGAAATGGGCGTGTATCTGGCCGGAGTGCTTGAAAATAGTGAGGAGAGATGGGCTAAATATGAAATTGATGAGAGTCTTTTGGAAGGTACATCTTATGAACTTTTGCCTGCTTCTTATTATGAATTAAGTAACGACAGCAAATTTGTTATAAAACCAGGTGAATTTACAGGACGGGTAAAGGTTACGCTTGATTCTGTTGCTTTTTTAAACGATCCAAGAGCCGTAAATTATAAAATGGCTTTACCGATCAGGTTAATCGAGACTTCTGAAGATTCAATTCTGCAAACACAAAGTACAAAAATAATTGCAATTAAATATATTAACCATTACGAGGGTTTTTATGATAATAACGGAACGTTTGTTACTTTAAGCGATGCAGGTGAAGAATTAAATTCAGGAAGCTTTGAGAATGTCATTACGGGAACTACTATTAATCTGGACACCATAAAAATCAATGGCCTTATTAATGGTATTGGAAAAGATTATATGGCCAAATTATTGGTGAAGGATGATAATTCGCTGAGCCTTGAATATCTTCCGAAAGAACCAGAAGAGGTTGTGGTAGAAAATGCTGCTTTAGAGAGTGAGCCTTCAACTTCGTATGTATCTTCATGGGAAAATTTGAATGGAATTAATGATGGACAGGAACCTGCTAATTCAGCAACTAAAAATGAAGGAGGAGCATATGGTAACTGGCCAAATGCCGAAACATGGAATTGGGTTCAATATGATTTTTCACAGTATTACGAAATCTCAAAATCAGAAGTATACTGGTGGACAGATGGCGGAGGTGTTTTAATCCCTTACAATTCTTACGCAGAATATTGGGATCCAACAACTGAAGAGTGGAAATTACTTTCAGATCCGGTTGTAAATGGCGAGAGTATTTCTGCTTCGGATTATGGAAATACAACACTGTTCTCGGGCGAGAATCCTGGGCCAGGAAATGAAGCAGATCAGTTCAATATAACAACTTTTGAGCCTGTAATTACTGATAAAATTCGTCTGCACTTTATTGCGGTAGAATCACAAGGAATTCATGAGTGGAAAGTCTGGGGTAAGAAATCAAAACTATCTGGATATGAACAAGAACCAATTGAAAGTATTAGTTTGATTGGAGATAATAACAGTTTCGATCCGGAAACCAATACTGTTTCACTCAACTATCGCGTTGATTATAAAGAAAAAGAGCACTATACAAATGTTTCTACAACAATGGTATGGCGGAACAGGGTACGTGACGGAGTAAACGAATGGAGAAGATAATTAATAATACAGAGGGTAGGTTTTGTGCTTGCTCTCTGTGCTTTTTTACGGTACTGTGAAAGATTTATTGTAAAACAGACGTTAGGAACGGGACTTATATACATGAAAATGGAAGAAAGAAACAATAGTTTTAGTAGAAGCTTTCAAATGAAGATTTTTAACTTCAATACATTGTTAGTCATACTTTCTCTTGTTCTGAGTATATCAGGATGTAGCAGCAATAATATAGATGAGGTTGATGAAAATGAGAATCAACCAGAGAAGGAACAGAACGACAATCAAACAGATAATGTCTTCGATGATAGTAAGTTTTATGTTCCTCAGGAGTGGAGAGATAATGATTTTGACAACGAAAACAGTAGATGGTCGTATGCGAGAAGTCAGCAATCGGAACACTTCATTGTATTCTGGGAACCCAATTTTGGCTTAGATCCAAATGCCAGTAATGTGCCGGATGCAATGCGTGTTAATATTGATGACCTTTTAGCAAAAGCAGAAATCTTTTTCAATGTGAATGTTAATACTTTGGGTTTTGCGGAACTAGGTACAGGAAAATCAAATCTCGATAACTATAAAATGCAGATCTACTTGTTGTATCAACCCGAGTGGTTAGCAACTGGTAGCGGATACGATGATAAGATTGGTGCTCTCTGGGTAGATCCAAGTACGTGCAAACCGGTTGGCCAAACAATTGCACACGAAATTGGACATAGTTTTCAATATCAGGTGTACGCCGATTTGCTGGCCTATGGGGGAATTCAAAATGATCTTACCCGTGGCTTCCGATATGGTTTTGGAGGAAATGGAGGAAATGGTTTTTGGGAACAATGTGCACAATGGCAATCTTTCCAGTCGTACCCAGAAGAGGCATTTAGCTCGTATAATTTTGGCGAGTATATGAAAAACTATCATCGCCATTTCGGGCATGAATGGCACCGCTACGCAAGTTACTGGCTGCACTATTACTGGACAGACAAACACGGTATTGATTTCATAGGCAAATTATGGCGCGAAGCAGTTGCACCGGAAGATCCGATTCAGGCATATATGCGAATAACAGGATTGTCGGTAGATGAAATGAATGCTGAGCTTTATGATGCTGTCGCTCATTTGGTAACCTGGGATATTGATGCTATCCGATCGATTGGAAATGATTACATAGGACAATACGAATATAAATTTTACGAAGCTCAGGATGGGGCGTATCAGGTAGCTTACAGTAAATGCCCGGGAACAACTGGTTACAATGTTATTCCTTTAAATGTGCCTGAAGCGGGAACAGTGGTAACAACTTCGTTTACTGCAATAGCACCAGGCTCTTCACTTGCATCTGGCGATCCGGGCGAATATATCGATAACGAAACAACGGCGACAACAAGCAATTACAACAGCGGCGAGTTAACACGAGCCGGCTGGCGTTATGGTTATGTTGCTTTGCTTGAATCGGGAGAACGGGTTTATGGTGAAATGAACCGCGAAACCTCGGCAGATATTGAATTTACTGTTCCTGCAGGTTGTAAAAGGTTGTGGTTTGTAGTTCTTGGTGCTCCTTCAACATACGAGGCTCATGCTTGGGATGAACAAGAAAGTAACGACGATCAATGGCCATATAAGGTGAAATTTACCAACACCGATCTTTTAGGGAATGTGGTAATTGATCCGAATGACGAACCACAAGATCTTACATTGACTTATGATATTTCATTTGCCGCTGATGCTGAAGCCTATTCGGGGACTACGGTAAATCTGAATAATAATGGCGATATAAATAAAGTAGTTCAGGCGCTTACAATGCAACCGTCTGAGATTTCAGCGGCGTTGTTAGCCGAAAAATCGACACCACAGGAAGGTAAAATCGCTTTTGCTGCTGTTGATTCGGATGGATCATTAAATTACAACACAACCGCAACCGGTTACGGGTTCTGGTTTGATAGCAATGGAGATGTTATTGGCTGGGGTAGCGACAACGACAGTAAAGTGTTTTCTGAATTTACCGCTTCCAATTTCGAATTTAGCGTTGGTCAGTTTCCCGGAAAATCAAGTGCGGGAGATTCGTATACTATAAAAGAGGCATTGGTTTATCAAAAAGATGGTAAGCAGTATCAGGTTACCTTTGTTTTTAATATTACTGTAAATTAAGGAGTTTGACGCTTTGAATAAAGCGTTGTTGAAAGAAGGTTGTTGTGCCCATTAAAATATTGGAGTAAAATAAGTTTTCTTAATTGTTGTAGATGAACTCGAAGCTTTTATATTACTGAAGAAATTAATTATATAATAAATATAACTTCCATAAGTTAAGTTGTAAAAAATAAATAATCATTAAATGAAACCAAAGAATATTCTTTTCTTTCTACTGTGTTGGAGCCTTTTTATGAATTCCGGAGCTTTTGCTTCATCCTTTGTTGCTTCTCCTGATTCGATTGACATCGATAAGGGATCGTATGAATTCACTACCCCCGATTTTAATATTGAAATACTAAAATCATCACACACGGTGGCCGGGCTGCATCCAATCTCCGAACCTGAATTTGACTTTACTCCTGGCGAGTTATTAGCCAAAAGAAACAAAGCAGGTTTTTATCACCTTGGTGATATCAATTTTCGGGTGAAAACCGAAGGTGCAAACGATTGGACATCTTTCTCATCGGCTGCTTCGCGCAAGAGTGTTACAACAGTAGAACCGAAAAGCGCTAATCAATTAGCTGTTTCTGATCTGAGTGGAATTCTTGAAAACAGTCCGGTTCAGGTATTGCGTTACTGGGAAAAGAAAGACGGACATTTGGTTTTGCGTTTCGAGATAAAAAATACATCAGCAAAAGCTGTTGAAATAGGAGCTTTGGGAATTCCTCTAATCTTCAATAATAACCACGACCAGAAAACACTGGACGAAGCACATGCCGAGAATGTTTTTTACGATCCGTACATTGGTATGGATGCCGGTTATTTGCAGGTAATTCGTTTAAAAGGTAGCGGTCCCGTTTTGTTGGTACTTCCTTATGGCGAAACTCCGTTTGAGGCGTGGAGGCCACTGCTTGACGATCCTACCCGAAGAGGAATTACTTTTGAAGGTTTTCATGAGTGGATGCCCTTAAGCTTAGCTTACGCTGAAAACGAGTGGAAAGAAGCTACTCCCTGGAACAGTCCATCTTCAAAAATTTTAAAGCCCGGCAAATCGGTTAGCTACGGTGTACAGTTTGTACTTACCGATGCCATTAAAAACATCGAATCTGCACTGATTGAAAATGATCGTCCGGTTGCATTTGGTGTGCCTGGATACGTTGTTCCGCAGGATGTTAATGCTGATTTGTTTTTAAAGTACAGCCAAAAGGTAAAAAGTATGCAGGTTGAGCCTGTAGGTGCATTGGAACTGAAAAAACAGGAAACAACAAAAAATGGTTGGATAAAATATGCTGTTGCCGGAAAAACATGGGGCAGGGCACGTTTAACCATCACATATAAAGATGGCTTAAAGCAAACCATTAACTACAAAGTTATAAAACCAGAGGAGCAGGTGGTTGCCGACAACGGAAACTTTTTAATGACAAAACAGTGGTTTGACGACGAAGACGATCCATTCAATCGTGCTCCGTCGGTAATCACTTACGACTACGAAGAACAAAAACAGGTAACCGAAGATAGTCGTGCCTGGATTTGCGGATTGAGCGACGAAGGTGGTGCCGGTTCATGGTTAAATGCAGTAATGAAACAACTGGTACAACCGGATAAGAAAGAGGTGGTTATGTTGGAAGACTTCGTTCAGAAAACAATCTGGGGCGGAATTCAGTACAACGAAGGACGTGAAAAATATGGTGTTCGTAAAAGTATGTTCTACTACGAGCCTGATTCTATGCCTGCCGGAACATACAGCAAAGATGTAAATTATAATACATGGGCTGCCTGGGATAAAAAACATGCTGAAACTGTTGAGCGTTCATTCAATTATCCTCACGTGGCAGCTGTATACTGGGTGATGTACCGTTTGTCCAGAAATTATGAAGGACTGGTATCGCAGCAGACATGGGACTGGTACTTAATGAATGCCTATCAAACTACAATGTCAATGGTTGAACTGGCTCCTTATTATGCACAGTTTGGTCAAATGGAAGGGAGCGTATTTGTTCATATTCTGGAAGATTTGAAAGCTGAAGGAATGTGGGAATATGCAAGAAGACTGGAAGGAATGATGAAACGCCGAGCCGATCATTGGTCTACGTTAAACTATCCGTTTGGTAGCGAAATGCCATGGGACTCAACGGGTCAGGAAGAAGTTTATTCGTGGGCGAGATATTTTGGTATGGGGCAAATGGCTGAAACAACATTAAAAGCCATTTTAGCTTATATGCCAACTATTCCTCACTGGGCTTACAATGGAAATGCTCGTCGTTACTGGGATTTTCTTTATGGTGGAAAATTGTCGCGTATTGAGCGCCAAATTCATCATTATGGGTCTGGTATTAATGCAATCCCTGTTTTATATGAATACAAAAAACATCCTGAAGACTTGTACCTGCTACGTGTTGGTTACGGCGGTTTAATGGGATCAATCTCGAATATTACGAAAGATGGCTTTGCACCCGCAGCATTTCACTCGTTCCCGTCAACGCTTAAAAACGATGGGTTTTCGGGCGATTACGGAAGTGGATACTACGGTTATGCAATAAACACATCAACCTACTTAATGCATGACGACGAATTTGGCTGGTTGGCTTTTGGTGGTAATATTGCTGAAGATGGCGATGTGGTGAAAGTTGATTTGACAACAGCTGCTAAGTCACGTGTTTATGTAGCGCCGCTAAAAATGTGGTTGACGCTTGACGCCGGTAAATTTAAAGCCTTCTCGTACAATCAGGCAACCGGAAAAGTTGAAGTGGAGCTAAACAAAGCAAATGAATTTACTCCAAATGCATATTTAAGAATCAAATCATTTGACGATGACGAAGCCGTTAGTAGCATTGCCGGCCTTGAAAAAAATGAGCGTGGACAATATGTTATTCCACTTAAAGATGAAGTGGTAAAAGTTGAAGTAAATTAAAATATCACCAGATTAGGAATAATTAAAATGAAGCACTTTTTATCCGTTTTTTTAGTTGTGCTGTTTGCTTATGCAAGTTCAGCACAAATCACAAAAGAAGATTACGCGAAAGCCGATTCTGTAATGAAACTGAGTGAGTTGGTTTACGATCAGGTAACGCAAATTACATGGATCGATTCGTCGTCGGTATTCTGGTATCGTATAAAAACGCGCGATGGAATGAAATATCAACTGGTTGATGCGCAAAAAGGATCGAAGAAAGTTGCTTTTGATACCGATAAACTGGTTGATGCGTTGAATCAACAGCTGGAGAAGAATATTACGGCAAAAGACTTGATTTTGAGCAATCTTAAATTTGATGCCGATAAAAAGACAATTCATTTTGATTTTAAAAAGGCTCACTGGACCTGTGAGCTGAAGAAATATGAGTTAAAGAAAGACTCGGTTGAAAAAGATCGAAAGGGCAATGGCTATTGGGGAAGTTTTTCTGATGAAAAAGGAAACGATCCAGTGCCTTCCCCCGATGGGAAGTGGGAAGCTTTTATTAGGGAGAGCAACGTTTTTATTAAAAATAAGGAAACAAACAAAGCTATTCAGTTGAGTTTTGATGGAGCTCCCAGTGATTTTTATTCGTCGTATTTTTCATGGTCGCCTGATTCTAAAAAGCTGGCAGTAAACAAAGTTCGCGACGCTGAAAAGCGTGAGATATTTTTTGTTGAATCATCGCCCAAAGATCAGTTGCAGCCCATTTTGCACAAACGCGATTACCGTAAACCCGGCGATGCCATGCCAATAAAACATCCGGCTTTGTTCGATGTGGAAAGCAAAAAGCAAATCCCGGTAAATACCGATGCTTTTGAACACCAGTTTAGCCTCTCCAATCCAAAATGGAAAGCGGACGGTTCTGCATTTACTTTTGAGTTTAACCAACGTGGTCATCAGGCCTACAAAGTAATTACGGTAGATGGTGAAAATGGTGATGTTAAGGTATTGATAGATGAAGAGAGCAAAACGTTTATCGATTACAGCGGAAAACGTTATCGTTACGATTTAGAAAAAACTAACGAAATAATTTGGGCATCAGAACGCGATGGCTGGAATCATCTTTACCTAATCGATTCAAAAACCGGTAGAGTGAAAAATCAGATCACAAAAGGAGATTGGGTGGTGCGAAATGTAATAAAAGTAGACGATGAGAGTCGTACGATATTCTTTTACGGATCGGGCAAAAATCCAGGTGAAGACCCGTATTATTTGCATTGCTACAAAGTGAATTTTGATGGTAGTGTTTTAACTGATCTAACGCCGGAGAAAATGACTCATGATGTGTCGTTTTCAAAAGATATGAGCTATTTTACCGATACCTACTCTACGGTTGAAACGCCACCATTTACAGTGGTGCGCAGTGCCGAAGACGGAAAAGTGCTGGTGGAATTAGAAAGAACGGATATTTCATCGTTGCTCGAAAAAGGCTGGAGAGCACCTGAGCCGTTTGTGGCGAAAGCCCGCGACGGCAAAACGGATATTTGGGGTAATATTTATCGTCCAACCAATTTCGACGAAAACAAAACCTATCCGATAATTGAATACATTTATGCAGGGCCACACGGTTCGTTTGCTCAAAAAAGTTTTAGTCCCGGGCACTATGCTTATTCCGGACTTGCTGAATTAGGTTTTATAATTGTGCAAATGGATGGAATGGGAACGTCAAACCGTTCGAAAGCTTTTCAGGATGTATGTTGGAAGAACCTGAAAGATGCCGGTTTCCCCGATCGTATTTTATGGATAAAAGCTGCAGCTGAAAAATACAGTTACATGGATACTACACGAGTTGGTTTGTTTGGCGGCTCGGCTGGTGGGCAAAGTACTTTAGCCGGATTGTTATTTCATCCTGAGTTTTATAAAGCAGGTGTTTCGTCGTGTGGATGCCACGATAACCGAATGGACAAAATCTGGTGGAACGAGCAATGGATGGGCTATCCGATTGGCCCGGAATATGCTGAATGCTCGAATGTGGTGAATGCCGATAAACTTCAGGGTAAATTGATGTTGATTGTTGGCGAATTGGATGATAATGTTGATCCGGCATCAACAATGCAGGTAGCCGATGCCCTTATCAAATCAAAAAAGGATTTTGAGCTGGTGGTTCTGCCCGGGATGAACCATACTTTAGGTGGAACTTACGGAGAACAAAAACGACGTGATTTTTTCGTTCGTAATTTCTTAAAGCAGGAAACTCCGGATTGGAATGCTGAAACATCAAATTAGATAAAAGAAAAACGCTGTATAATGAATAATTTTTTCGCTCATAAAAATGCTAAGATTCTGGTTGTCCTACTTGCCGGAATATTCTCGTTCTCCTGTTTAACGGCTAGGGTGCCTGCAAAGAAGTATGAAATTGTAAAACCTCCTAAGGAGCTGAAACTCGATCCGTTTTATAAAAAGTATGTCAATGTAAATGGCATTCACATTATAAGTTCATACAAGGTGCCCGATTCTGCTTTTGTTAAGGCCTGCGAGATTATTGATTTTATGACCAGCGGCTTGCCCGAAGATGTGTTGGCACAAATGGTGAAAATGAATGCCCGTCTTGGAATCATGGCTCGATACGAAGGAACTACAGATATTCCTGAACATGCGCACCTTGTACAGGATACTTCGCTGAACTGGGATGTGCGCGCACGAGGATTAGGTGGCGACATGGAATTACCGCTCACTACCTGCGCTGAAGAGAATTTACTCTGTTACCAGATCGATAAATACCATGCTGAAGACATCACTATTCACGAATTTGCACATGCTATTCATCTCATTGGCATTGCTCCTTTGTACCCCGATTTCAATAAATTATTGCAGGAAAAACTCGATAAGGCAATAGCTGCCGGTAAGTACAAAAATACATATGCGGCAACAAATCTTTATGAGTATTGGGCCGAAGGTGTACAAAACTGGTTTAATGTAAATGCTGAAGTTGAAACACCAGACGGAAAACACAATTGGGTTAATACACGCGAAGACATGAAAAAATACGATCCCGATTTGTATGAGATTGTAAGTCGGTATTTTCCCGAATTTGAGGTTAGCCCATCTTGTCATGCTGCTGTAAATTTATATACAGAGTAATTTCTAAAAATCAGTTTAATGAAAACAATTGTTCGACCAGGGAAAAGAACTCAACCCATCATTAACAATGATACTCTGTTGCGTGATATTCCGATGTTTAAAAAATTGACGGAAGACGAAATACTTCAGTTGGAATTAAATTCGGTTATAAAAACGTATAGTAAGCGAGATGTTATATACAGGGAGGGCAGCAGGCATGCCGGATTATATTGTGTGCTAAAGGGGATCGTAAAAGTTTATAAAATTGGCGGAAACGGGAAACAACAAATTCTAAGATTCGCTCAAAAAGGTGATCTTATTGGTTACCGGTCACTGCTAACAAACGAATTGGCATGTACTTCAGCAAAAGCCTACGACGAAACAGTGCTTTATCATATTCCGCAACATACTATTATGGAACTGTTTCAGCAAAACTGGTTTTTTACGCATGAAATAATGAAATTTATGTGTAAAGAATTAAAAGAGTCGAACATGTTTATTACTGATATTGCTCAAAAATCAGTGCGCGAACGGGCTGCAGAAATGTTGCTTGTTTTAAAGGACGAATTTGGAGTTGACAAACATAATGCGCTAAAAATTACGATAACCCGCGAGGATTTAGCCAATATGGTTGGTACTGTTACCGAATCGCTCATCAGGGTAATGTCAGAATTTAGAAATGAGAGCTTGCTGGAGCTCACGGGGAGAAAAATTGTATTTCGTGATGTCGCCAAATTGATGGCAATTGCGAATATTTAAATAGAACTTTCCCGGAGATACACCTACATTTGTATCGGTTTCAAACACATTCGTTAAGCAGTAAAACCTCAGTTTTACCACATTAAAATAAGCGATAACCTATGCGTATTAACAGACTTATAAGGTTAATTATTGGAGTGATGGCAGGAGTTCTTCTCCTTTCATCGTGTGCGAATAAAACAACAGAACAACAAAACGCACACATTTCTAATCCGGTTTTGCCCGGTTGGTTTGCCGATCCGACGATTAAAAAATTTGGCGATATTTATTACATCTACGCCACTACCGATAATGAAATGCTGGCATCGGGAGCACCAACTGTTTGGTACAGCCGCGACTTGCAAAACTGGTACAACTATATTATGGAGGTGCCTACTTTAAATTCGGTGGCTTTGCGTAATTTTTGGGCACCCGATATTATGCAAGGCAAAAATGGTCGTTATTACCTGTATTTTGGAAATTGCCAAACAGGGTGCAACATATATGGCTATGTTTCGGATACACCGGTTGGCCCGTGGAAGAAACTACACGATGATGATACGCCGGTAATTGCACAGAATTATCCGATTGACGGATTTCCATCGTTGGATGCGCAATTTATTCAGGACGATGATGGCCGGATTTATGGCTACTGGGGAACCTGGGTGCATTACAACAGTGGCTATGCAGTTGGCGAGTTAAATGCCGAAACAATGGATGTAATGTCGAACTCCACCAACATTCCGCTGGAGCAAACGCCAAATCCATTCGAGGCTCCTTATATGATGAAAAAGGGTGATAAATACATTCTGATGTATTCTGCCGAATCATGCCACAACGAAACATACAAAGTTCTTTATGCTTATGCCGATAGCCCGTATGGAACATTCACTCCGGGCGAGAACAACCCGATTTTGCAGACCAATGAAGACGGAACAACTCACGGTCCGGGACATCATTCGGTATTGCAAAATGGAAATGATTATTACATTGTTTATCACAAACACGATGTTCCGTTTACTGCCGGAGGAATGGCGCGTCAGGTGTGTATTGACAGCATGATCTTTGAAAATGACTCAACGATAAAAACTGTGGTACCTTCGCAAAAAGGTATTAAAGCTTTTATTCCGTCTGAAGTGCCTGAAGATATCGCTTATAAAGCTACGGTGTCGGCTTCTTCATTTTATCATCTGCAGTCGCCTGCTTATGATTATCAATATTTACCCGGTTTTGCTTTTGATAATGACAATGCTACCATGTGGAAAGCTGCCGATAATACTTTTCCACAAAGCCTAAGCATAGATTTAGGCGAAGAAAAGAATATTAAACGAATTGCTACACAGTTTGAATTCTCACCCTACTATTATCAGTATAAAATTGAATATTCTTGCGATAACACAACTTGGCAGGTTTATGCTGATCGTACGGAAAACCGCATACCCGGAAGTCCGATGATTGACGATAATGATGTGAAAGCGCGCTACCTGAAACTTACGATTTTGGGAACCGAAAAGACTGGAACTTTCGCTGCGGTGTGGAATATGAAAGTTTACGAAGAAGAATTTGATATTCCATTAAACCTGAAAAATAAACCATCGAAAAATGAGCCGGGTGCAGTAAGTTCACAAAGTATGATTGTTGGATTTAATGCCAATTCGCTTTCCGGTAAATCATTCAATAAATTAGCAAACGCTGGGACATTGGGTGGCGATCTGGTTCGAAAAGGAAATATAACGATTGTTACTGACAAAGAAACCGGTATAAAAGCAATTGATTTCGCCAAAGGGGCTTTGGAACTGGGTGGAATTGCTGTACCAAGAAGTTTGGAGTGGAACGGCGCATTTACAATTTCAACATGGGTGAAAAACCCGGAAGTAAGCGACAGAGATGAGTGTCTGGCTTCATGGTGCGACCGAAGCGCATATTATTTGGCCAATTCATACAATGCCGTTCATTACAACAAAAGTAATTACGGGGCTGTTGCACACCTTGATGGGCATTTTGATTTGCCCTACAACAACGTTCCCGAAGCCAACAAATGGCATCACATTGTAGTGACTTTTGATGGGGTAGTGGAAAAAGTTTATGTTGATGGTGTGCTGGACACTGCACAAAATATGCTGTTGTCGTCTGCTGTTAAAAATGCAAAGATCAGGATTGGTGCTTCGGATGCAGGAGAATATTATACCGGGCTTATGGCTTCTTTTCAAATGTATGATTATGCCTTGTCGCAATCTGAAGTTTCGCATCGATACCACGAATCAGCTTTGAAATAAATAGCTTTATCATATAAGGGATTCAAGCAAGAAATAATAGTACATAGTACTCGTAACAAAGGAGCTTTCTGGCTCCTTTTTTTATTAGAATGAATATAAATACAAGATCTTTGAAAAAACGTCGGTCACTGGTTATGTAGTCCTGTGGTAAAATTTATGGTTTAGTATAAATGCCATATAGTGAATTTGTTGGTGGGAAAATATTGTCGTGTGTAACAGTTCTTATAATTTATGTTCTTCAGCATAATTATACATTTTGCAGGATGGCGAATAATAAAAGTTAAAAATACTTTTATAGATTTGTTTCATCAATATAACTATGAAACACTATACTAAACATCCGAAACATTTTGTAGCAGTTGACTGCGTAATTTTGGGTTACGACGAAGGCGAACTTTGTTTGTTGCTTTATCCTCGGGGTTTTGAGCCATCAAAAGGTGCGTGGTCGCTAATGGGGGGATTTGTTGAGGATAACGAATCGTCGGACGCAGCCGCAAAACGCGTATTAAAACAAACTATAGGTCTTGAAGATATTTTTATGCAGCAGGTAGCTGCATTTGCCGATCCTGACCGCGATCCGGAAGCAAGGGTAATTAGTCTTGCCTATTATGCTTTGGTACGAATGGATGAACATGATAAAGCCTGTGTTAGAGAGAATGGTGCACATTGGTGGCCCATTTCAGAATTGCCTGAAATGATCTTCGATCATGGACAAATGGTTGAGCAGGCATTGGTGAAATTACAACAGGAAGCCGGTTATCGCTTAATAGGAAAGGAGCTGCTGGCCGATAAATTTACCTTACTTCAACTGCGCAAATTATACGAAGCTATATTTCAGCGTGAGTTTGACCCCGGAAATTTCAGAAAGAAAATCTTATCGCTTGATGTGTTGGAGCGCCTGAATGAAAAAGATTTATCAGAATCGAAAAAAGGTGCTTTTTATTACACCTGCAAAGGCGAAGTAACCGAGCGGGGCCTTGATCGTATCGTAAAAGTTTGAGAGCATTTAAAATAATATATACATATAAAATAGAATCAAAGAATATGAGCAGTACATTAAAAGAAATGGAAGTATGGTTTGTAACAGGTAGCCAACACCTTTACGGGCCTAAAACATTGGAACAAGTTGCAGAGCATTCAAAAGAAATTGCTGCTGCATTTGATGCATCTACCGAAATTCCGGTAAAAGTTGTAGTTAAACCAACAGGAACCGGATCAAAAGAAATACACCGGATTTGTAAAGATGCAAACAGTAACGATAACTGTATTGGTATCATTACCTGGATGCACACGTTCTCTCCTGCAAAAATGTGGATACACGGTTTACAGGAACTTCGTAAGCCAATTCTTCATTTGCACACGCAGTACAATAAAGAAATTCCATGGAACGACATCGACATGGACTTTATGAACCTTAACCAGAGTGCACACGGCGACCGTGAATTTGGTCATATTATGGCTCGTATGCGCATGAACCGCAAAGTGGTTGTAGGTCATTGGCAAGATACTAAAACAGTTAAAAAGATTGCAGTTTGGACACGTGTTGCTGCTGCTTTTGCCGATTCACGCGATATGTTAATCATTCGTTTTGGCGACCAAATGAACAACGTTGCTGTAACCGATGGTGACAAAGTTGAAGCGGAAAGAGTTTTTGGTTACCACGTAGATTACAGCCCTATTGGTGATTTGGTAAAAGTTCAGGACAACGTATCTGACGAAGAAGTTGCCGAGCTGGTAAAAGTTTACGAGCAAGAGTACGATTTTGCCGACAATTGTAAAGAAGGCGGAGAATTCCGTGCGCAGGTTGTTCATGCAGCCCGAATTGAAATCGGTTTACGTCGTTTCCTTGAAGAAAAAGGTGCAAAAGCATTTACTACAAACTTTGATGATTTGGAAGGTGTTGATCAGTTACCAGGTTTGGCATCGCAGCGTTTAATGGCCGATGGTTACGGTTTTGGTGCTGAAGGCGACTGGAAAACAGCGGCTTTGTGTCGTCAGATGTGGTTCATGAGCCAGGAGCTTCCAGAATATAAGGGATGTTCGTTCCTTGAAGATTATACATTAAATTTCGACGGTGAAAAGAGCGCGATCCTGCAAGCTCACATGTTGGAGGTTTGTCCGTTAATTGCCGATCATAAACCAAAATTAGAAGTTCACCCACTTGGAATTGGTGGTAAAAACGATCCTGCGCGTTTGGTATTTACAAGTAAAACAGGTCCTGGTGTTGCCGCTACTGTTGTTGATATGGGCGACCGTTTCCGTATGATTGTAAATACAGTGGATTGTATCGACTCAAAAGAATTGCCTAAACTTCCTGTAGCTAGTGCACTTTGGATTCCTCAACCTAACTTCGAAGTAGGTGCTGCAGCATGGATTTTTGCCGGTGGTACACACCACACCAGCTTCTCGTACGACTTAACAACTGAGTACATGGAAGATTTTGCTGAAATGACAGGCGTAGAGTTTGTTTTAATCGACAATGGCACAACCATTTCGGAGTTCAAAAAAGAACTGCGTTGGAACGATCTTTACTATCATTTGGCCAAAGGATTATAATAGAAACTAAATCAAAAAAATAAATCAACTTTTATGGAATTATTAGATTGGATTGTAATTGGCCTGTTTGGTGTTGCACTTATCGGTGTTATCGTTTGGGTTTTAAGTCAGAAAGATGAAACTTCAGGTGACTATTTTCTGGCCGGACGAGATGCTTCATGGCTTGCTATTGGAGCCTCTATTTTTGCTTCAAATATCGGATCTGAACACCTTATTGGATTAGCCGGTGCCGGTGCCTCAAGTGGTATGGCAATGGCACACTGGGAAATTCAGGGATGGATGATTCTTATTCTTGGTTGGGTGTTTGTTCCGTTTTACTCGCGAAGTATGGTGCTTACCATGCCCGAGTTTTTGGAGCGCCGCTATAACCCCGAGTCAAGAACTGTACTATCGCTTATTTCTTTAGTGAGTTATGTGCTTACAAAAGTTGCTGTAACAGTTTATGCTGGTGGATTGGTATTCCAGCAGGTTTTTGGTATCGAAACGATGTGGGGAATTGATTTCTTCTGGATTTCTGCCATTGGTCTGGTGCTGTTAACCGCTGTTTATACCATTTTCGGAGGAATGAAATCGGTGTTATACACCTCGGTACTTCAAACGCCGATTCTGCTTGGTGGCTCGCTGGTAATTGTGGTACTTGGTTTAAAAGCTGTTGGTGGCTGGGATCAGGTACTCGAAATAGCAGGTGCTACTAAAGTGAATGAATATGGCGACAGTATGATCAACCTGATAAGGGATAACCGCGATGCCGATTTCCCGTGGCTGGGTGCTTTAATCGGCTCCAGTATCATTGGGTTCTGGTATTGGTGTACCGACCAGTTTATTGTACAAAGGGTGCTTTCGGGTAAAAACGAAACTCATGCCCGTAGAGGTACAATTTTTGGCGCTTACCTGAAATTATTACCGGTATTTCTTTTCCTTATTCCTGGTATGATTGCTTATGCAATGAGTGCCAAAGGAAACGTAATGCTGAACGGCGAATTATATGTATTGCCAAGTGCCGATGCTGCTTTCCCATCGTTGGTGGCGCAGTTGCTGCCTGCCGGTATTAAAGGTTTGGTGGTATGTGGTATTCTTGCTGCTTTGATGAGTTCGCTGGCTTCGCTGTTTAACTCTTCTGCAATGTTGTTTACTATCGACTTCTACAAACGATTTAAACCGGAAACTCCGGAGAAAAAGCTGGTGAAAATCGGTCAGGTTGCAACTGTTGTAATCGTAATTCTGGGTATTCTTTGGATTCCGATTATGAGAAGTATTGGCGATGTGCTATACGAATACTTACAAGACGTACAATCCGTTCTGGCTCCTGGTATTGCTGCAGCATTCCTACTTGGTATTACTTGGAAACGTGCTTCTGCCAAAGGTGGATTCTGGGGACTGATGGCCGGTTTTATTATTGGTATTACCCGTTTGGGGGCTAAAGTATATTACGAGAATGTTCAGGGGGCAGCCGACAACTTGTTTAAAAGTCTGTTTTTCGATATGAACTGGTTGTTCTTCTGTGGTTGGATGTTCCTTGTATGTTTGGTAGTAGTTGTTGTTGTGAGTATGCTTACTGAAGCACCGAGCAAAGAAAAAATTCAGGGCTTGGTATTTGGAACGAATACTCCAGAGCAAAAAGCAGCTACCCGCGCCAGCTGGAATGGTTGGGATGTTTTCCATACTGTTGTGATTCTTGGATTAACAGTAGCCTTTTACATCTACTTCTGGTAGAATAAAAAAGAATAAATTATGCTTGAACAGTTAAAAGAAGAAGTTTTTAAAGCGAATCTGGAACTGGTAGAACTCGACCTGGTAATTTTTACCTGGGGAAATGTGAGTGCTATTGATCGCGAAAAAGGTTTGGTGGTAATTAAGCCAAGCGGTGTTTCGTATGAAGATATGAAAGCCAGCGATATGGTAGTGGTTGACATGGAAGGAAATGTGGTAGAAGGTAATCTGAAGCCATCGAGCGACACCGCAACTCATCTGGTGCTTTACAAAGCTTTTGAAGGAATATCGGGAGTTGTACACACGCACTCGGCATGGGCAACCAGCTGGGCACAGGCCGGAAGAAGCATTCCTGCTTTGGGTACAACACACGCCGATTATTTTTACGGTGCAATTCCATGTACACGTAAACTTACCGAGGAGGAAGTAACTACGGCATACGAGGTGGAAACCGGAAACGTAATTGTGGAAACTTTCGAGGGGCTCGATCCGGTTGCAATTCCGGGAGTTCTGGTAAATAACCACGGTCCGTTTTCGTGGGGAACAAGTGCCCACAATGCCGTCCATAACGCAAAAGTTATGGAAGAAGTGGCAAAAATGGCACACACTGCGTTGCAGTTGACTCCGGGAGCTGAGATCGATCAATTTTTATTAGATAAACATTACCTGCGTAAGCACGGTAAAAATGCATACTACGGACAATAATTGTCCATCAGTTAAAAAAATCAAGGACAAAAAGTTGGTGGAGAAGTGAGTTCTCCACCGGCTTTTGCTCCTTTTTAAACAAAAAAAATGGCAAAATATACAATTGGACTGGATTATGGTTCTGATTCGGTTCGTTCATTAATCGTAAATGTAGAGACCGGCGAAGAGGTAGCAAGCGTTGTGTTTGAATACCCACGTTGGAAAAAAGGAGAATATTGCGATGCGCCAAACAACCAGTTTCGTCAGCATCCGAAAGATTATCTGGAAGGTTTGGAATACACCATCGTTGAGGCACTGAAACAAGCTCCTGAAGGTGTAGCCGAAAATGTTGTGGGTATTTCTGTTGATACGACCGGATCGACTCCGGTAGCAGTTGACGAAAAAGGTACTCCACTGGCATTAACTCCGGGTTTTGAAGAAAATCCAAATGCGATGTTCGTACTTTGGAAAGACCATACTGCGGTGAAAGAAGCTGCAGAAATTAACAAATTAGCTAAAAAATCGGATATCGATTTCACCAAATACGAAGGTGGAATTTATTCGTCAGAGTGGTTTTGGGCCAAGTTATTGCATGTAACGCGCGAAGATGCAGGTGTTTACCGTGCAGCTTACTCGTGGGTAGAGCATTGCGACTGGATTCCGGCAGTTCTTACCGGAGATACAAATCCAAAAACATTAAAAAGAAGCCGTTGTGCAGCGGGTCATAAAGCTATGTGGCACGAAGCTTTTGGTGGTTTGCCATCAGAAGAATTCCTGACTCAGCTTGATCCGATGTTGAGCGGTTTGAAAGACCGTTTGTTTAAAGAAACATTTACCTGCGATGTGTCGGCAGGAACATTGAGCGAAGAGTGGGCGAAAAAATTAGGCCTTTCAACCAATGTGGTAATTGGGGTAGGAGCTTTTGATGCTCACCTTGGTGCTGTTGGTGCTCAAATCGAGCCTTATCACTTGTCTAAAGTAATGGGTACATCAACCTGCGATATGTTGATTGCGCCGCTTGAAGAAGTGGGTGATAAGCTGGTAAACGGTATTTGTGGTCAGGTTGACGGATCTATCGTTCCAGGAATGTTAGGGTTGGAAGCCGGTCAGTCGGCATTTGGCGATATTTATGCCTGGTTCCGTCGTTTACTGGAATGGCCAATGCAAAATATTCTGGCCGATTCTGATTTGATTGATGAGGCTACCAAGAAAAAACTGATCGATGAAACTTCAGGAAAGATCATCGCGAAATTAAGTCAGGAAGCTGAAAAAATTCCAATTGCTGAAAGTGGAATTGTTGCTCTCGACTGGATGAACGGTCGTCGTACTCCGGATGCCAACCAGGCATTAAAAGGAGCGATTATTGGTTTGAATCTGGGATCGGATGCACCACGTATTTTCCGTGCCTTGGTTGAAGCTACTGCTTTTGGTTCAAAAGCTATTAACGACCGCTTTATTTCTGAAGGAATTCGCATAGATGGTGTAATTGCATTGGGTGGCGTAGCTAAAAAATCGAAACTGGTAATGCAAATTGTTGCCGATGTGCTGGATATGCCAATTAAAGTGGCTCGTTCGGAACAGGCTTGTGCACTGGGTACTGCGATGGCAGCAGCAGTTGCAGCCGGTGTATACGAAAACCTTGGTGAAGCACAGGCAAAAATGGGTGGCGGATTTGAAATGGAATACCATCCAATTCCTGAAAATGTAGAGAAATACAAAGAACTTTATGAGAAATACAATAAACTGGGTAAGTTTATTGAATTTGATTTGAATTAATAACCAAATAAATAAATAAAACCAATGAAGTACTTAGGAATTATAGCTTTGATTATAATGGTTTTTGGCTGTGCGCAGGAAGAAGCCACAGTGGGTATCTCAAGCGAAGATTTTGCTTTTGATTACAATGGAAAAGCCATTGAACTTTATACCTTAAAAAACGATAATGGCCTTGTTTGTCAGTTAACCAATTTTGGTGCAAGGGTGGTGAGTTTGTATACTCCCGACAAAAATGGCAAGTTAGCTGATGTAATTGTCGGTTACGGTTCGGGTAAAGATTATGTAGAAAAGCCGGCGAATTTTTACGGAGCGGTGATCGGTCGTTACGGTAATCGTATTGGCGGTGCTAAATTTTCGATTGACAGTGTTGAATACCAGTTACAGAAAAACGATGGTGCGAATCATTTGCATGGTGGAACTAATGGCTTTCACCGCCAGGTTTGGGATGCAGAACAGATAAGCGATTCGGAAGTGGATTTTAGCTTGGTTTCGCCTGATATGGAAACTGGTTATCCGGGAACTGTAACAGTAAAAGTGAAATACCAGTTAACAGCTGCAAACGAGCTGAAAATTGAATATTTTGCCACTACTGATAAAAAAACGATACTAAATCTTACCAACCACTCGTATTTCAATTTAAAAGATGGTGGAAGAACTCCGATCATCGATCATTTGTTGTATCTGAATGCCGATTATTATACACCTGTTGATGGTGGCTTAATCCCAACAGGAGAGTTGGTAGCAGTTGCCGGAACACCATTCGATTTTACTACACTAAGAGTCATTGGCGACAGCATAAAAGTTGATAATGCACAGTTAAAACTTGGAGGTGGATACGACCACAACTGGGTATTAAATACAAATGACGATGTAAGCGCTTTGGCTGCAAAAGTTGTTGAGCCAGTGTCGGGTAGAGTAATGGAAGTATACACCAACGAGCCGGGTATTCAGTTTTACAGCGGTAACTTCATCAATGGGCGAATTGCAGGGAAAGAAGATATTAAATATGGTTTTAGAAGTGCATTATGTCTGGAAACACAACACTTCCCTGATAGTCCTAATAAACCTGAATTTCCAAGTGTTATTGTAAATCCGGGTGATAAGTACTATTCAGTTTGTATCTACAAATTTGGTGTTGAAAAATAGGATACGATAGATTTTTTGTTTTAAGTTAATTAATAGTTAGTAAGGTTCTGATTTGTTTAGCAGGCAGGAAGAACCTAAAAAAAGGAGGTTGAAATCAACCTCCTTTTTGTTTTTACTTCACTCGTTTTAATGTTATTCCATCCGGTCCACCTGGGCCACCAGGCCCCTGAGGGCCGCCTTCCGGCATTTTTATCTTTAATTTAATTACTTCACCGTCCAGTTTTCCGGTGTGTTTAATGGTGCTGTCCATCATCTCAGTTTCAAATGAGAAGGAGTTGCCATCGACTTTTCCATTACTAATCTCCTGGTCACCCATTGGAGTAGAAACGGTTCCGGTAAGTTTGTCACCGTTCACTTTAAAATTGAAAGTAATCACCATGTCGCCACCTGGCCCCATTGTTGCTTCCCATTTTCCGGTAATACCTTCGCTTGCTGATGCACTGATGCCCAACAAAAAGGTAAATAGCAATACTGAAGAAAATAAAATCTTTTTCATCGTTCTTAAATTTAAGTTATTAATATGTAGGTAGTTGGTGTTGTTAACTTTTAAAATACCCCACATATTTACTATGGTCAACAAGTTATTAATTAATCCGCTATTGAGAGAATATAATAGAAGAATCTGGTATTTTTATCGATAGAAAAGGTGTTTTTATAGAAGCTGATAAAATCAGAATTAACACTTTTTCTATTCATTGATTGATTATTGCCTGAATTTCATCCATATAATGTTTAGTTTGTAAATTAAAGAAATATTAAATGCTTTACGAAAATGAGTAGCCAGCATCTATTGTATATATGATTAAATCTTATATTGCGTATTTCCCGTTAGAGAGATTTTAATTTTATATATTGCTTTAGACTAAACTTTTTTTTGTCCCTCCAGCATTAATTATTGGGAAAAGTAATATTTGATACTAATAAATGTTAGATGGACGATAAGCAAGATGTAAAAATATGGAAAGATTTTAAGGCCGGGCAACATTCTGCTTTTACCCTTATTTACAATCAGTATATTGATTTACTTTATGCTTATGGAACGAAAATTCATAGCGATGAAAATGTCGTAAAAGATTGTATCCAAGAGGTTTTTATTAAACTTTTTGAACGAAGGCATCAAATTCGTAATCTTGATTCCATTAAATTTTACTTATTAAAATCACTCAAGAATTCCATCATCGATTTTTTACATCTTAATAAAAAAAGGGCAGTAGTTTCGGAGAATACTGAGTTTGAAATTGAATATTCGGCAGAAAAGTACTGGATTGACAATGAGGCAGTAGACTCTCAGAGGAAAATAATTGAAGATGCCCTGAACAAGCTTACCAGTAAACAAAAGGAGATAATTTATTTAAGGTATAATCAAGGTTTAAGTTTTGCTCAAATTGCCGAAATTTTGGGTATTAATGCCGAGTCGGCAAAAAAACAAACCTATCGTACTTTGGGCAAACTCAGAGAGCTCCTTGATATGGATAGCTCTTCTCAATCAGACAAAGATTTTCTTTTCTTGTATTGGCTCTCGCTTGTTGATGTTACTTCTTAAATTTCCGCAAAAAAGTAAATGGTTTTTCCTGTTTAGGAATTGATAAAATCACAGCAGTTGAAAGTTCTAAATATTACTAAAATGGCACTATTGGTGTCAAATTGTAATATTTTTTTGAAAATAGCTGTGATTTTGTGTCCCCCTTTTGTCTTTTTTGAAGTCTTATTAGAAAATAGGGAAAATCATGATTATTGAGAAAGAGTATTTGAGGTTTCTGGAAGATCCGAAATTTATTGAATGGATTTATTATCCAACGTCAGAATTAGACGAATACTGGAAAAATTATCAGGAAACAAATATTGAACAGCAGGCAGCGCTTCGCAAATCAGTTGAATTGTGTAAGATACTTTGTTCGAATGATAAAACTTTATCGTCAAAAGAAAAACATGAGATTCTTGTAAATGTATTGAACAGGTACAATCGAAATACGAAAAAGATTTCGTTAATGTCGTTTAAAAGTATTGCAAAGTATGCTGCTGTGGCACTTGTGTTTTTCTCGTTAGGGTACTTTTTCTTTTACAAGACCAATTTGGCTCGCGAACAAATACTGGCTGAAAGTGAGTATGTACCCGAAAACAATTCTGACGCTCGTCTTATATTGTCGGATGGGAAAAATATAAAAATTGAAAGTAAAGAATCGGCAGTAAATTATTTTGCCGACAAGATTGTTGTTGACGATGACACAATTCAGGAACTAAATAATCTTCAAGGCACTGATAATTCATTAAACCAGATTATTATCCCTTATGGAAAAACATCGTATCTGACTTTGGCTGACGGATCGGAAATCTGGTTAAATTCAGGCAGTCGCTTGTTATTTCCTAATGCATTTAATAGTGATAGAAGAGAAATATTTCTTGAAGGCGAAGCTTATATAAAAGTTAAGCCCGATAAATCGAAACCATTTATTGTTAATACCAACGAATTGTTTGTTGAGGCATTGGGAACCGAGTTCAACGTGTCGTCATATAGGCAGGATAATATCGTTAAAACAGCACTTGCCGAAGGTCGTGTTCGTATTCGGAAAGCAAACGATTTGCCTTTTTCGAAGTCGATTTACCTGGAACCGAATCAGGTTGCCAGTTACAATAAAACTACTCAGGAGTCGAATGTGGAGAATGTTGATATTAGCTACTATACAACTTGGAAGGATGGCTATTTTCTTTTTGATGGAGAAGAGCTAAACCGCATAACTAAAAGGTTGGAAAGATATTACAACATAAAAATAGACTACGAAAACTCGTTAACAGGATTTATTGAAATAGCCGGTAAGCTTGTATTAAGTGACGATTGCCAAACCGCAATTGATAATATAGCAGCCACTGCATCGGTAGACATACAAAAAATCAACGAAAATAAATATCTAGTAAAATAACCTGGTGCTTATTGGCTGGTGTACCTAATCAGTTTAAAAGTGTAGCACTAAAAATCAATTTCTATGAAGTTAGTACTAAAATCATGGTTGCGAGATCATGACAGATTAAGAAGTATTTTGTTTATTTCTCAGGTAACAGTTCTGATTTTGTTTGTAAGCGGATTTCATTCGTGGGCGGGCAACGTTGATTATCAGACTTCAACAAGGTTGAGTTTAAGTTATGAAAAAGCGACAGTTGGAAAAGTTATCAAGGACATTGAGGAAGTAAGTGAGTTCTATTTCTTGTATCGCAAGGAAGTTGTAGATGAAAATCGAACAGTTAGTTTTGATTTGAAAGATGCATCAATTGAAAATATTCTTGTTGCATTATTCAATGGCGAAAAATTGGATTACGAGGTGCGCGGTAAGCAGATTATTGTAACGCGGAAGAAAACTGACAATGTCGAATCAGTGTTGATGGCGCAAGATCAGGAACGAGAGATTTTTGGCATCGTAACAAATAGTTCGGGAGAACTGATACCTGGAGCCAGTGTATCAGTAAAAGGTACACAAAAAGGAACAGTAACCAGTGTTGAAGGGAAATTTGAATTGAAATTGTCGGACGACGCTGATTACCTTGTTGTTTCGTTTATTGGTTTGCAAACCAAAGAAGTTAAAATTACCGATCAACAGATTTACAATATTGTTTTAGAAAATGAAGTAATAGGTGTTGATGAAGTTGTGGTGGTAGCGTATGGTACATCAAAAAGATCGTCGTTTGTAGGTTCTGCTACATCGGTGTCGGAAGAAAAACTTAAAAAAATAAAATCATCGAACCCAATACAGGCCTTGCAAGGAATGAGCAGTGGTGTGCAGATTATTAATAACAGTGGTCAGCCCGGGGCAAGTCCAACAGTTGTTATTCGTGGTATCGGATCAATGAATGCATCGAATGATCCTCTTTATGTTGTCGATGGAGTTCCGTATGGAGGTTATATAAATGCCATTTCACAGTCTGACATTGAGTCGATTACGGTGTTGAAAGATGCTTCGGCAAGTGCACTTTATGGTTCAAGAGCTGCAAATGGGGTTATTATTATAACTACCAAAAAAGGAAAATCTGAAGAAGGAAAGATTAATGTAAGTTCAACGTTTAGCTTTTCGGAATTGGCAGTTGATTTACCACGAAAATTATCGCCACAAGAATTTGTTGAAACAACATGGGAGGCCATGTATTTTGGTGCAATGGATAATGGATCAAGCCCGGAAGATGCGGCACTTTATGCTACTGAAAATCTTCGAAATGAGCTTAAAATTAATCCGTATGGTATTGACAAACCTGTTGGAACCAATGGACGACTCGATCCAAATGCGAACCTCCTTTTCGAGGGCGACTGGGACGGAGAATTATTAAAGTCGAGACCAAGCCAGGAATACACAATTGATTTTAGCGGAAAGTCAAATAAAACCAATTATTACTTTTCGGCTTCTTACCTTGATGATAAAGGAATATTTACAACACAGAAATTTAATCGTATTTCGGCCCGCTCAAATGTGTCAGCACAAGTGAAAAGCTGGTTACAGATTGGAACAAATACCTCATTCTCGCATAGTTCGTCTGATAGTCCGGCAGGGTCGAGTACGGTTTGGTTTTTGCGTACCGTTCCTTCAATTTATCCGGTTTATGAATACGATTATGACACAAATGAATATAGAACCGATGGTAGTGGAAATAAAATATATGATTATGGCGATAACCGTCAGTCGTGGATTGGTTGGAACCCACTAGCCGATGCAGCCTATAACAAATACGAAACGCTTGTTGATAATATTTCCTCACGGAACTTTGCTGAAATAACCTTTAGTCCGGAGTTAAAATTCAGATCAACTTTTAGTTTAGATTATTACTTAACTTCTTATCATGGTTATACCACTCCTGATTATGGTTATATGATTGGGCGTGGTGAAGTTTCAAAATCAACCACAAGAGCAACCACAAGTAATATTACCAATTTACTTACCTATAATAAGAAAATATTTGACCACTCGATTAGTGTTTTATTAGGACAGGAAGCCTATAAATATAAAAGCAATTATTTGAGTGCAACCCGAGAGGATTTGCCTTTTGGCGGATTGTACGAACTTTCATCGGCAGCAACAATGACCGGATCTGATTCATATGAAGATAACTATCGTTTATTGAGTTGGTTTTCGCGGGTAGAGTACGATTATAAAAACAAATACTATTTCTCAGGTAGTTTACGCCAGGATGGTACTTCAAGGTTTAGCAAAAACAGCCGGGTTGGTACGTTTTGGTCGGTTGGAGCTTCGTGGAGAGCTTCTGAAGAAGATTTTTTTAAACAATATAACTGGCTGGATAACCTGAAAGTAAAAGCAAGTTACGGAGCTGTAGGTAACGATAAATTGTCTACCATGTATGCCTATCAGGGGTTATACGGAACAGGCTATAATGACTATGGACTACCCGGTTTAATGATTTCAAGGTTACCAAATGAAAGTTTAAAATGGGAAACCAACCTCCAGTTTAACGTCGGTCTTGAATTTACGGTATTAAATCGTTTAACCGGATCTTTTGAATACTTTAAGCGTCAATCGAAAGATTTGTTGTTTACCGAACCAATGGCTCTGTCAACCGGATTTAGCGGAATTGACAAGAATATTGGAGACATTGAGAATAAAGGTATTGAGTTTGATTTATCCTGGAAGATTATTGAACAAAACGATTTTTCATGGTCGATGGATATTAATGCCACCCATTATACAAACGAAATTACCAAATTGCCACAGAAGGAGATGAACTCAGGAGTTTTTAAATGGCGTGAAGGTGAATCGCGTTATAACTTTTGGGGAGCAGATTATGCTGGTATTAATCCCGAAAATGGTAACGATCAATGGTGGATGAATATTTACGAAACAATTGACGGTGAACAGGTAGTTACTGACCGGGTTTTGACTGAAGAGCAGACAGATGTGAGTAGCGACAATCAAAAGAAATATTTAGGCGATGCTTTACCTGATATCTTCGGTGGTTATACAAATAATTTCAGTTACAAAGGTTTTGATTTGTCGGTGATGTTTTATTACAGTCTTGGTGGAAAATTATACGACTCAGACTATGCTCAAATGATGGGGTACAGAACGGGATTCTCTTTCCACGAAGATGTTTTAGATGCCTGGACACCGGAGAATACTTCCAGTACTGTTACTCGTTTTTCTCAAGGATTTTCAAACTCTTTGTCGAGCTATTCATCAAAATATATTTACAATAATAGTTTTGTACGTTTACGAAATATAACGTTAGGATATACACTTCCCGAAAGTGTTTTAAGCAAAGCTAAAATTAGCTCATTGCGCTTGTTTGTGAAAGGCGACAATTTGGTAACCTGGGGAAAAGCTGCCAAACGAGGAACTGATCCTGAGCAGAGTTTAAGCGGAACAACAGATAACAGGTTTCCGGTAGTAAAAACGATATCGGTTGGTTTACAGTTAAGTTTATAGAATAAGAAAAATAAAATGTTATGACAATGAAAAATTATATAAAGACACTTCTTATAGCTGTAGTAATTGTTTTGGGTACTACGTCGTGTGAAGACTACTTGGAAACGAATCCTTCATCTTCGGTTTCTGATATTTCGGTTTTTAATACAGTGCAGGGAGCGCAAGCGGCTTTAAACGGTTGTTACTATCAAATGGAGTCTGGAAGAGGAGGAACAGACCGAGCAGATGATTGGGGGTATCCAAGTCATCAAATGTTTCAAACTGTGTGTGGAGAAGATATTATTGTTTGGGGTGGTTGGTATTCATATGATTACAGTATGTGGGGACACACCCGTGGCGATATTTTTAAGTCCAGTTCTTTATGGGTTTTTTACTACCGATTAATAAATAATACGAACAGTGTAATTGCTTACACTCCCGGTAGTTCGGGCGAGGAAGCTGAAAAGAATTATATAATGGGGCAGGCATACGCACTACGTGGTTGGGCCTATTTCCAGTTAATACGACTTTTTCAGCATACTTATATTATAGCGCAGGACATGCCTGGTGTACCAATATATACCGAGCCAACTTCTGATAAAACAAAAGGAAAACCAAGAGGAACTGTTGAGCAAACTTATCAGCAAATTCTGGATGATTTAGGCAAGGCCGAAACACTGCTCGATGGTTTTGATCGTGGAACCAGAAAGAATAAGATTAACAGTAATGTTTGCCAGGGCTTTCTAGCAGAGGTTTATTTAACCATGAATAACTGGGAGAAGGCCGCAGAATATGCAGGAAAAGCACGTGCGGGTTTTCCTCTTACATCAAACGAAGATTATCTTGCAGGTTTTAATAATGTGAATACAGCTTCGTGGATGTGGGGAGTAGCTCCTACCAAAGATCAGAACATGGGCGATTATTCTCCATTTGCAATGTGGGCAAACTGGACCCGAAATGGGTACACTTTTCAGTGCTTCTTTCTTGCAACCGACTTTGTAAATATGTTTAATGCTGAAGATATAAGAGCATCTCAATTTGATTATGTTTGGGATCAGATATATACATCGATGAAATTTAGAGATAAGGATGACCTGTTGGGGAATATTGTTTTTATGCGTGCCGAAGAAATGCTTTTTATAGAGGCAGAAGCGCTAATGCGAATGGAAAAAGAAACGGAAGGAAAAACCTTGTTATGGGAACTTCAGGAAATGCGTGGAGCTAACAAATCGGAAGATACAGGTGATGATCTTATTGAGGCACTTTTGGTAGAAAGAAGAAAAGAGCTTTATGGAGAAGGATTTGATTGGTTTGAAATAATTCGTAACCAAAAACCACTGTTACGCACCGGTAACCATGTTAATTATAGTGGAAATATAAGTTTCCCTGCAAGGTCGTGGAGATTTGTTTACCAGGTGCCGTTTAGCGAGATAATTAGTAACGATGCTATGGTTGATGGTATTTGGCCTAATGGCGACCAAACACCATTTGACGGAGTATACATACCTTAAGTAATTTTTATAAATAGTATTTAAATTGGCAGGAGAAGAAGTTTTAAATTTCTTCTCCTTCTGCCATTAGTCGTATTATTAATAGGATTGAAGTTTTAATCCGGGGGTTTAAATTTTAAAATGTAATTATGAGTTTTCGTTCTGTAATATTATTTCTTCTAAGCATTGTATGCTTCTTTTCTCAGGTTAACGGACAACAGTATCTTAAAATGAAGAATGATCCTACTGCCAATATATTTGATATCCAGAAAGCGGCAAATGAATATTTCTCAAAGGTGGGAAGAGGAAAAGGTACTGGATACAAACAATACAAAAGGTGGGAGTACGAAAACCGTAGCAAAGCATATCCTGAAGGAGAAATTAGTTTCCAGGGAATTGATGTTTCAAAAAAAGAATTTGATCGGTTTAAAAGCAGAACCTTAACAAAAAGCGCTCAAACAACTACATGGAAAAGTCTTGGCCCCGATAATATTGATACAAATAATGGTCACTATTCGCCGGGGTTAGGCCGGGTAGACCGTATTGCTGTTGATCCCAAAAATGAAGATGTTCTGTATATTGGTGGTCCAACTAACGGAGTTTGGAAATCGGTAGACGGCGGAAAAAACTGGATATCGAAAACCGATAATGTAGGAAGCCTGGGGGTTTGCGGAATTGTTATCGACCCAGTTAATACCGATAAAATTTACTGGGCTACCGGCGATGGTGATAATAATAACTCTACAAATTGTACGGGTATTTTTATATCAAATGATGGAGGTGACAGTTGGAATTTATCAGGATTAAGTTTTTCATATACTGAAGGCGTAATAGGCAGAAAACTTATTATGCATCCCAACGATAATAATACGCTTCTTTTTTCGTGCTCCAAAGGTATTTATAAATCAGTTGACGGAGGAGCTAACTGGAATTTGGAACAGGTAGGATATTTTGATGATATTTTCTATAAACCCAATGAACCGCAAATTGTGTATGCCAGTCAGGTTGGAAGCTTTTTCCGATCTACCAATGGTGGAGATTCTTTTGATAGGGTTGATGTTAATCTGTCAGGGCGTGTATTTATTGGTGTAACAGTTGCCGCTCCAAACGTAGTTTATTTAATGACCGGAAGAAAAGGTATTTATAAATCTTCCGACAAAGGACAAAGTTTCTCTTATGTTGCAGATCATGAATATACTAAAAGTGCAATGTGGCACCACGGAACTTTTATTGTAAGTCCGAATGACGAAAACTTAATTCATACCGGAGAATTTGAGACACATAAATCAGAGGATGGTGGTTATACATGGGAAAAAACTTCAGACTGGATTTTTCCGAACAACCACTATATTCATTGCGATATTCATGATTTTCTTTATTCGGGTAATAAATTATATGTCTGTACCGATGGAGGAGTCTCATATAGCACTAATGAAGGTGATAGTTGGGTGAATTTGTTTAACTCTATGGTCGCTCTTGAGCCTTACCGTTTAACGGTTTGTAAAACAAATTCAAATTTGCACATGAATGGTTCTCAAGATAACGGTATTTATCTTTGGGATGGCAGGCGTTGGGATGGCCTTTATGGGGCTGATGGTATGGATTGTCTTATCGACTACGATAACACCAATAATAAATATTTTGCGATTCAAAATGGCGAACTTCATGCAACCAGTCATGAGGTAACACAGCCAGGCGAAGGTGATTGGGTGTCGCCATTAGTTATGCATCCCACCAATCCTTCGGTTATGTATTTTGGTAATAACAGGGTACATAAAACTGTTGATGGCATGAAAAGCTGGACCGTAGTTGGTACGTTTGGTATCGGAAATATTACGAACCTGGCGCTCGGAGAATCTGACCCAAACTATATTTATGCATCAAAAGGAGCTAGATTATGGTGCACTTCTAACGATGGTGTAAGTTGGTCTGAAATAACGCCCGGCTTGCCCGATTTATGGATTACACGAATAGCAGTACATCCATTGGATCCGTTAAAAGTTGCAGTTTCTTTGGGAGCCTATGATGATGGAGAAAAGGTTTATTTATCTGAAGATGGTGGTGCAACATGGCAGAACTACTCAAAACAATTGCCCAATATTGAAGCCAGGTGTTTGGTTTTTGATGATTCGGAATCAGATGCACTGTATCTGGGAATGGATATTGGTATTTATTACATTGATAATACAATGGATGACTGGCAACTTTATTCGGAAGGTTTTCCAATGGTTGGTGTAAATGATCTTAAAATACATTATTCTTCCGACCAGATTTTTGCTGCCAGTTTGGGGCGTGGAATCTGGAAAAATTCGACAAAAAATGCACTTGAGTATTGCAGTGCAGCTGGTAGCGATCAAACACTTGATAATTGGATTACTAACTTGAAATTAGGAACCATTGATAACGATTCTGGTAAAAAAGCTTATTCTGATTTTAAAGAGATGTATACTTCTTTGCAAATTGGTTCTGAGTATACCATGCAGGTAGCTGTTAACGATGACAATACAACTGATAGATGTTTTGCCTGGATTGATAGTAATAATAATAAAGAGTTTGAAGCAACAGAACTATTAACTTTTGGTAGTTTTGATAATGAACACAAGGCCTCTGTTACTTTTTCAATTCCTGAAAATACAGTTCCCGGTTTTTACACCATGCGTATACGTTTACAGAGCGAGATTGAAGAACCAACTCCATGTGGCGATGCCATAAAAGGAGAGGTTGAAGATTATTCCGTACTGATAGAGAACAATACTCTACAGTACTGCGATGCTGTAGGTGCTGATGGAACAGGTGGAGATTGGATTAGAAATGTAAAACTGAATACAATTAATAATACTTCAGAGCAGACCGGGTATTCCGATTTTACGAACCAGTCAACTGATTTGCAGGTAAACCAGGAATATACTTTAAGCGTAACGTTAAACTATCATTTTGATGTAGACCAATGTGGTGCATGGATTGATTTTAACCAGAATGCCAATTTTGAGGCTAACGAACTTATCGGTTTGCAGCTTCATAATAATCATGTTTTTCAGGGGAACTTTACGGTGCCTGAAAATGCTATTTTGGGAAGTACCAGAATGCGTGTGAGAGCTGTTTACGATAATAGTTTGGTGCCATGTAATTCTATTTATGGTGAGGTTGAAGATTACACAGTAAATGTCGATAATATTACTGCAATTAGCAATAAAACACAGAGTAAGAAAAATTTGAAAGTTTATCCCAACCCTACAAATTCAGCGTTAAATATTGAGCTTTTAAGTTTTAGTAAGGAGAATGTCGAACTTCAGGTTTTTAACGTTGAAGGGCAGCTTATTTTTCAAGAAGAATTAGGGCTAAAGAGAAGAGTTAAAATAGAAACTTCATCATTCAAATCCGGCTTATATTTCATTCGGGTTAATAATAGTAAAGAAACAGCTTACAGTAAATTCGTGGTAGAATAGAAGCCAGGTATTTTGCCGATAGCTGTTCCATTTGATCGTCTGGAATTGATTGGGGATTTGTCCATCCACGAACGGAAAAGCATGCGGGGTTCGCTTCTGTTTTGAGTAAAACCCTTCAGGCTTTTCTCTATATTGATGTGTTGATGATTTTGAAAAGGGTATGGGAAATAAAAAGAGGACTTGACGGCCCTCTTTTTTTATTTTTTGAAGTATTGGTTATTTGTACAACTACAACAGTTAAACATGATGTTGGGGGAGTAGCTTGTATAAAAAAATTATCTGCCGCTGCCCTGACGTTCGATCATCCATCCTGGGTATTCCAGAGACAGTTTACTTACTTCGTTTAATTGGTCAAGTTCTTCTGAATCCAGCTTTACATCAACGGAACTTAAGTTATCTGTTAGTTGTTCAGGTTTATTGGCACCAATAATTACTGACGTAACCGCGGGTTGATGCAGCAGCCACGACAAAGCGATTTGGGCCACGGTAACGCCTTTGTTGTCGGCAATTTTTCGCATAACATCCAATATGTCATAGGCTTTTTCTTTGTTTACAGGCGGAAAGTCGAAATTCACCCGTCGGCCTTCTTGTGTTTCCGTATCGCGGCTATATTTACCACTTAATAATCCTCCCGCCAGCGGACTCCAAACCATCAAACCCACTTTCTGGTCGAGAAGCAGTGGAACCAGTTCGCGTTCTAAATCGCGCCCGGCAATGGTGTAATAAGCTTGCAACGAAACAAATTTGCTCAGGTGTTGCTGTGCCGAAATCCCCAGTGCTTTCATCAGCTGCCAGGCAGCCAGGTTGCTACAGCCAATATACCTTACTTTTCCGCTTTTTACCAGCGAATCGAGTGCTTCAAGTGTTTCTTCAAGAGGTGTGAGCTTGTCGAAACCATGAATCTGGTACAGGTCGATGTAGTCCATGTTTAAGCGTGTTAAACTTTCGTCGGCTTGTTGCAGAATATGCTTTTTGCTCAGTCCTACTTCATTAGGGCCTTCTCCCATTTGTCCGCGTACCTTTGTGGCTATCACAAGGTCGTCGCGTTTTAAGCCGAGGTCGCGGATGGCTTGCCCGGTCATTTGTTCGCTCAAACCTTCGCTGTAAATATTGGCAGTGTCAATAAAATTTATTCCACCGTCAACCGATTGTTTAACAAGACTGTTCACCTGTTCCTGTGGCAGAGTGCCAATAGCTGTCCACATACCGCGCCCACCAAATGTCATGGTGCCCAAACAAAGTTCTGATACGTATAATCCTGTGTTTCCTAATAAATTGTACTTCATGATATATGTTTTTTACATTAGTAAAATGATCATCTTTTATCTCATACTTTCATTTTTGTAAAACGATTAAATGCATAAGAGTGAAAATGATTGCTGATTCGATTTTACGATTTGTTGGTTTTAGATCATCTGTAATTATTCCGTCGTCAGTGTCGACTCATATTGCAATTTTTCACTGCTAATAGAATTAGAATTCCGAAAGAAAAGAATCCTATTTTCAAAGTATTTGTGAGTAATAAACTCTATTGGTGTAATTTAATACTTTACTGTCTTTTTTGCAAGGGATAGGAGAGATTCCTTAAAAATTGGCTCTTACGCATGGCGATATCGAATATGATTATTCTCCGATCTAATAATGTGAAGCCAATTATTTACTAACCGTGGTAATTTTTCGGCGACACACCAAAGTGTTTTTTAAAACTAACCGAAAAATGCGATGGTGTGCTAAATCCTGTGATGTCGGCAATTTCCGAAATATTCATATTCCCTTCCAGAATTAGCTCGGCAGCACGGTTTAACTTGTAGGTTTTAAACAGTATTCCCGGGTTTTCACCGGTCAATCCTTTTACTTTATAGTAGAATTTTGTACGTGAAATTTTCAATACTTCGGTCATCCGGTTGATATTCAATTCCGAATTTGAAAGTTCATTCTCCATCAACTTATATAATTCACTCATAAAACTCTTGTCTTGTGGAGTAAGAATATCCTGTTCAATTTTTTCGGTTTTCGTAACACCTACCAATATGCGCTGTGTCTTTTTTCGGTTACTTAGCTGAGAGTTAATAAGTGCCAGCAAATAATTCGGATCAAAAGGTTTGGTAACATAAGCGTCGGCGCCGCTGTTAAGTCCTTCAACCTGGTTTTCTACGGTGGCTTTTGCCGTAACCAGAACAATTGGAATATGGCAAAACGAAAGACTATCTTTAACTTTCCGGCTAAATGTAAAACCATCAGTTCCCGGCATTACCACATCGCAAAGAATCAGATCGGGCTCGGTTTCGTTCAGTTCTTTAAACGCCGAATCGGCATCAAATTTATAATTAACATCGTAGTAAGGCGATAATAATGCTTTCAGGTAGTGAATAATTTCCGACTCATCATCAATAATCAGCAGCTTTTGTTTTTGCTTGTTGTCATCAATAGCAAACTCATATTTATATTCTTCTTCAGTCGGTAAGGGGACATATTCATTTTGTTGAGTTTTCGCTTCAGGTTGTCTTTCTTCGGGAGAATACGCTTGTTTCGATACCGGAAGTACAAATGTAAATGTTGCTCCTCCGTCGTCGTTGTTATCGGCCTTTATAAAACCGTGATGTATTTCAACCAAACGACGCGAATAGTAAAGTCCTATACCGGTGCCCCAGTTGTAATATTCTTTAGTTTGATTATTGAGCTGATAATAGCGTTCGAATATTTTTTCCAGTTTATCTTCAGGAATACCTTTACCTGTGTCGCTAATGGCAACCTTTACCCATTGAGTGCTGGCATCCTGCACTGTTAGCGGGAAAATACCGGCAATTTCTTCTCGCGAGATAACATCGAATGTGATATTGATTTTACCTTTTGAACCACTGAATTTTATTGCGTTTATGAGGAGGTTCGATACAATTTTTTCCAGTTTATCCATATCGAGCCACATCATAAACCGGTCTTCCAAACCATAGGTGTTTATATCAATCTCCTTTTCTTTTGCGTTCAGCTTAAAAATGTCGATGGTACGATTAAGTTCCGATATAATATCAATGGTTTTTACCTTCAGTTTAAGCGTGTCGTTCTCCAGTTTATTAAAATCCATTAACTGATTTACCAACCGCAGCATTCGGTTTACACTGCGTTGTACGATGTATATCAGTTGTTTCGATTCTTCTTTCAAATGGTCATCGTTACTCAAAATGGTTATTGGCCCGCTTATCATGGTTAATGGTGTTCTGAATTCATGAGATAAATTGGAGAAGAAACTCATGTTCATTTTATTCACCTTATGTTCCTGTTCAATTTCTATTTGGGCTTTCAGTGCTTTGTCTTTATTTGATTTTATACGGCGTTGCATGCGCACAACAAGTACTACAATAAATAAAAACAGGATGGTATAGAGCGATAGGGCCGGCCAGCTCAACCATGGAGCCGGTTTAATGCGTACAAAAATCTTGTTTTGAGTTTCGTTAATGGTGTTTTCGTTATTAAATATCTTTACGCGAAATGTATATTTCCCGGGCGGCAAGTTGGAATAATATGCTTGTCGGCTGCTGTTGGCATCTATCCATATATTATCGTAACCGTCCATTTTATAGGCATATTTTACACGTTCGTATTCTCCGTAATCAATAGCCGAAAACGAAATGGTAAAACTATTCTGGTTGTAATTTAATGTTATATCGGGCTTGTACGACAGGTGTTTATCGATACTTGAGCTTTTGGCCGGCTGTTCAATTTTGTTGTGTATTTTAAGGTTCTCGAAAACCAGCGGAATATTTTGCTTGTAGTTAATATCAATCGGGTTGAAAAAAGTTAATCCATGCGTTCCTCCAAAAACCAGCGTATTATCCGAAAGCCGGCAAACGCTTTTTTCGTTAAACTGATTTCCTCCAATTCCGTCGGTGGCATAATAATTAATAAAGTGTTGGGTAGTCCTATCAAATTTACTTAGCCCAAACAAAGTGCCAATCCATATGTTCCCGGCTACATCTTCAGTAATACCGCTGATATCGGTACAGCCAATTCCATTCACCTGTTCAATGGTGTTGTTGCTGGTTGAAAGCCGGTAAACACCATTGCTAATAGTCCCGATCCAAACATCTCCAATAGCATCTTCAAAAAGACACACGGGAACAAAAGCTGTTTTTTTATTTAGATATTTGATGGGGATGGAGGTAACTTCTCTCGAATCGGCATCGATTAACTGTAACTCATGATTAAAGGATGCAACCAAAATATTACCCGACGATAGTGTTAACAAAGCCGGGGTAAAATTGTATTCTTTTCCATATAAGTGAAATGGCTCGAATTCCTCTTTGCCTTTGTTTAGAACAAAAATGGATTGATCCTTTCCGCCCAGCCAGATAGCACCTTTTGCATCTTCGGTAATCGATATTAATCCCGTAGGGAAATAGTAATGTTTTTTTCGCACCAGCTTTCCTTTTTCTAGGCGCATTTTAAGCAACATCCAGTCTGATAGTACCCAAATGGTATTGTCGCTGCCAATATAAATGCTACTGGCAGTATGTTGAAACGAATCCCAGAATGCATACAATTCCTGGTTGGAGAAATGGTGGATTTCGTTGTTGTCGTTGCGGTACAACATTATACCGTCTGAACGGGTAACAATCCATAAGTTTTTGTCGTGGTCGGAAGCCACAGAAAGAACAGACTTGCCTTTTAACTTCGATTGTAAAAACTGGTTGTTGTTAAATCGTTCTTTATAGTGGTATATCACTTTATAGCCCTGATCGAAAGATCCTATCCACAGGTTTTTTTGCGAATCGGTAAAAAACGAAGTGATATCGAAGTCTGGAACGATAAAAGGGAACCCGCTTTCTGATTGATGGACAATGGTTTCGGAGAATTTATTGTAGATGAAAACTCCGTCTTTTTGGGTTTGAATTAATACCGACGAATTATTGTACGGATGCATACGGTAAATAATGGCATTTTTTAAAACCGGATGTTGAGCAATGGCATGCGGAACTTGCTCATATTTTCCTGTTCGGGTATCATAAATCTCTAAATCTCGCCACGAAGCAAGCCATAGTTTTCCATTCTCATCGAGGTACGAAAACGTAGTGTACTTCTCGCGTTTTAACTCTTGTTTTAGCTCGTAGTTATGGCTGTTATAGCATTTTACATGCCATGGAGTAACAACCCAAATATTATTTGATTTGTCTACAAAACAAGAGGTTCCAAAATTCTGATGATCCAAATCCCTGATCACCGGCTCAAACTTATTCAGCTCTTCGTTGTAAACACATAGCTCAAAATTCAGGTTTAAAAAGAGCTTCCCATCATTGTCTTCAAAAAAATAGATGGAATTTTTACTTGTACTTTCAATCGGAATACGGTCAAAACAGTCTTGCTCGTTGTATCTGCAAGCACCATCTACAGTTGCTATCCATAGTCGTTTTTTCGAGTCGGTATAAATTTGGAGTATTCGGTTGTTCGAAATGCTTAATGAATCATCGGTACTGAAATATTGATGATACTCGTTAATATTGTATTTGTTGAGTCCCCGAATTGTGGCAATCCAGATATGCCCGAATGCATCTTCAGCAAATGAGGTCACCTGCTGATTAGATATTTCGTTTGATACAATGAAACTCTTTTCAGTTTGGTTAAGCACAGTTGAATTTCCCCAAACAAGAACCGATATAAAAATACTAAGTATAAAAAAGCTTGTTTTTTTCATTCGAATACAATCTGGAGCATCAAAAATAGCAATAATCGTCATCTGCTTTCCTGTTTTATGCTTAATGATGCCGGGATTGAATAAATAGATAAGAATTTGAACAAATAGAAAAGTAGAATTGAACAGATATTAAAGCACTTCGGACAAAATGGAAAATGGCTTACATCGGTAATGGCTAGCATTGTAACGTCAAATTTTAACGACGTTGAACCAATTACTTATGAAGCCAATAAAACTTATTATTCTAACTTTTTTAGTTCTGATTTTTGGGGCATGTACTACGCCCGAGGATAATACGCAAGCCACATGTAATAGTCATGAAATTGTGACATCTACCAATTCCTCCGTTGTTTCAACCGAAGCAGGTGAGGTGGCCGGATATATTGAAAATGGTATTTATACATATAAGGGAATTCCTTATGCCGAAGCCGACCGTTTTATGCCACCACATTCTCCTGCTCCATGGAAAGGAATAAGAAGCAGCCGCGCTTATGGTCCGGTTTGCCCACAAGGAAAAAGAACGGGGTGGTATTCGGATGAACAGGCTTTTGCTTTTGACTGGGATGATGGTTATGCCGACGAGAACTGCCTTCGTGTAAATATCTGGACACAGGGAATTAACGACAAGAAAAAACGCCCGGTAATGGTTTGGTTACATGGTGGTGGCTATTCTGCCGGATCGGGGCAGGAGCTTCCGGCATACGACGGAGCAGCACTGTGTAAAAAAGGAGATGTAGTTCTGGTTTCGTTGAATCACCGTTTAAATGTGCTGGGTTTTCTTGATCTGTCTGCTTTTGGCGAGAAATATGCAAAATCAGGAAATGTTGGTTTGCTCGATCTTGTAGAAGCCTTAAAATGGGTGAAGAACAATATTGAACAATTTGGTGGCGATCCGCAGAATGTTACCATTTTCGGTCAATCGGGCGGAGGAGGAAAAGTTAGTACATTAATGGCTACCCCGGCTGCCGCTGGTTTATTTGATAAGGCAATTGTACAAAGCGGTTCCTTGTTAAATGTCATGCAGCCTAAATATTCCAGAAAAATCGGGTTGACTACTTTGCATGAGCTTGGTTTAAAACCATCGCAAATTGATGAGTTGGCAAAAGTCCCTTATGAAAAGTTACTTGAAGCAGCAAACAAGGCGGTTTTAAAGATAAGGAAAGAAGCCGGAACTGAAGGTCTTGACGCCTTACTTTTTGGATGGGAGCCAACGGTTGATGGAAATGTATTGCCCTGGCAGCCTGCTGATGTAAAGGCTATTGAACTATCCAAAGGAATTCCTCTGCTGGAGGGAACAACCTTACATGAGTTTACGGCAAGTGCCTACAATCCTGCATTGCGAAATATTGATCAGGAAGGAGCAGTAAACGAACTTAAAAAACGATATGGTGAGAAAACGCATGAATTCTTATCCGTTTTTAAAAAGGCCTATCCAAATTATCAACCAAAGGATTTACTTGATGTCGATTTTCTTTTCCGACCGAAGGTGTTAGAACAGGCGTCACTGCGATGCAATAAGCAGGGGGCACCTGTATATACTTACCTGTTCACCTGGGAGTCGCCGGTGTTGGATGGAATGTTCCGTTCAACGCATTGTATGGAATTGCCTTTTGTTTTCAATAATATTTCGCGCTGTAAACCATTAACGGGTGGAGAACCCGAAGCTTATAAGTTGGCTGAAAAAATGAGTTCGGCCTGGATCAGCTTTGCAAAAACCGGAAACCCGAATACCGGGAAGTTGCCAACCTGGAAGCCCTACTCAATTCAGGAAGGAGCAACAATGCTTTTTAACAATAATTGTGAGGTGGTCTACAATCATGATAAAGAACTTGTGGAGTTGGTAAACTCATTCCCAAAGACATTGAATTAATAAAAGAAACTAAACAATCTATTCAAATTTAATAGTAACTAAAATTTTAATTATGAGGAATTACAACGTAAGTCCGGTGCGATATTTAATGAAATCGTATCGGCTTTTATCAAAAATGCTCATTGTTGGTTTTTTAATGATTTCAACATTAGCATTTTCGCAAACCAATATTGAAGTAACAGGAACTGTCTCGGATAGTGGCGGGGAGCTGTTACCCGGAGTTACGGTGGTTGTACAGGGCACAACAAACGGAACAATTACCGACATTGATGGAAACTATGCACTTAAAAATGTGCCTTCGGATGCAACTTTGCAGTTTTCGTTTATCGGAATGAAATCGACAGCAGTTGCAGTTGGTGGTCAAACTATTATTAATGTAACATTGGAAAGTGCAAATATTGCTCTTGACGAAGTGATTGCTATTGGTTACGGTGTTCAGAAAAAAAGCTCAGTTACTGGTGCTATTTCGCAGGTAAAGGCGGAAGATATGGAGAACCGTACCATTACAAATCCACTTCAGGCAATAGCCGGTAAAACGGCAGGAACACAGGTTTATTCGAACTCGGCATCGCCGGGTAGTTCTCCAACTATCCGAATCAGGGGTATTAACTCTAACAACTCAATCTCTCCATTGTATGTGGTTGACGGACGTATTGCCTCCTCAATTGCAGGTATCGAGCCTAACGATATCGAGAGCATGGAAATTTTGAAAGATGCTGCATCGGCAGCCATTTATGGTGCCCAAGCCGGTAACGGGGTTGTATTAATAACCACGAAAAAAGGTAAAAAGGGGATAGGTACACTTTCTTACGATTTTCAATATACCATACAACGTTTAGGCAAAACTCCCCAGGTAATGAACTCGGAACAATTTATCGATTACTGGACTGAAGCCGGTAAATTTAATATGGATCGCGTTTACCAATATTGGGATTTTGAGCAAAATACCAATTGGGTGAACGAGATTTTTGAGTCGTCGGTAATGCAGCGTCACAATATCAGTTTCCAGGGAGGAAATGAAAAAGGAAGTTACTATTTGTCGGGCAGTATATTGGATAACGACGGTATGGTAGTTGGCGATGCCGACACCTACAAACGCTATACCGGCATGATAAATAGCAACTACAACATTAAGCCCTGGTTAGAAGTTGGAACGAACAATCAGTTGGAATACTACGAAAGAAGATCGGTTTCTGAAGGATCAGAATACGGTTCGCTTATTCTGAGTACGTTACAGCTCGATCCGATGACGGCAGTAACCTACACCGAAGATAATATGCCGGACAATATGGCATCTGCCCTGGCCAACTACAGAGCTACTGGTGTTGGCGAGCTGTTGAGCGATGGAAACGGTAACTACTACAGCGTTTCTCCATTTCTTACCAGCGAAAATCTCAATCCGCTAATTATGCGTGATAACGCCTATTCAAGGAACTCTGGTTTTAATATTAACGGAACAGCCTTTTTAAACCTGAAACCAATTAAAGGGCTTGTTGCCACAACGCGTTTTTCGTACCTGCTTAGTGCAGCTGAAAGTTATGGTTATGCTCAGGATTATTATGCCAACTCTATGTCGTATAAGAACTTTATGGAGTTAAACGCATCCAGTTCGAATAACATTCGGATTCAGTGGGAAAACTTTGCCACTTACAACCGTTCGTTCGACAAACACAACCTAACTGCAATGATAGGTACATCGTTTACAAAAATCCGTTCATTTGGCGTTTCCGGAAGTAAAGAAGGTACAGAGGATGATTTTGGTGTACAACGAGACGATCCGCGTTACTATTATTTTGCTTATGCTACTTCAGAAGCCATCAAAGATGTTTCGGGCGGAGAACCTATTTTGCGCACTCAAAACGCTTATTTTGGTCGTTTCGGATATAACTACGACGAAAAGTACCTGGCCGAAATTGTAATGCGTACCGATGCTTTCGACTCGGCTTACCTACCGTTCGACAACCGTTGGGGCTACTTTCCCGGAGGATCTTTTGGCTGGGTAGTTTCTAAAGAATCGTTTATGCAGGATACTTCATCCTGGATCGACTTTTTGAAATTGCGTGCCAGTTGGGGACAAAACGGTTCATTGGCAGGCCTAGGTAGTTACGCCTACCGCACTGCTGTTACAAGCACAGGCAGTTATCCGTTTAGCACTTCGCCGATATACAGTATAGGTTACAAACCGTCAACAACTGGTAACCAGGAATTAAAATGGGAAACCAACGAACAAACCGACATAGGTATTGATGCCCGATTCCTGAAAAGCAAGTTATCTATGACTTTCGACTATTTCGTTAAAAAAACCAAGGACTTGATTGTAACCGGAGTTACCCCTTCTACCATTGTGGGTAACACTGCATCGCCTATTAATGCGGGTAATATCGAAAACACCGGTTTTGAATTTGAAATTGGATGGAAAGACATGAAAGGCGATTTTGCCTACGATGTGAGGGGAAATATCTCGTCAATTAAAAATAAAGTAACCAATATTCACGAATCGCTGGATTATATCCCCGGAGCAGATTTCCATACTATCAAGGGGATTACCCGTTTTGAAGTAGGGAAACCAGCCTGGTATTTTTATGGTTACGAGTTTAAAGGTATTGATGCAGCTACGGGAGATCCTGTTTTTGTTGATCAGAATTCGGATGACATCATTAACGATGGTGATAAAATTGACCTGGGAAAAGGGATACCTGATTTGACTTACGGTATTACGTTAAATGCAGCTTATAAAGGTTTCGATGCAATCGTATTTGGTCAGGGATCGTATGGAAATGATATTTACTCGTGTCTGAACCGTACTGATTATGCCGTAAACAGCTTAACCTATTTTACCGAAAACAGATGGACTGCTGATAACCCAAATGGAATAAGACCCCGTGCAGGAGCTAATGATATGGACAAATATTATACTTCGTCGGCTGCGGTTTTCGATGGTTCATATTTCAAGATTAAACAAATTCAATTGGGTTACACGCTTCCTGATGCAGTGCTTAATAAAATTGGTATTAAAAAGCTGAGGGTTTATGCATCGCTTGAAGATTACTTCACATTTACAAAATATAAAGGCTTTGACCCTGAAATTACTGGTTTTAGAGATTCAGACGGGAACTTTCTGGGGAACTCTATAGGAGTTGATAAAGGAAGTTATCCGAACTCAAAGAAAGTCATCTTTGGCTTTAATGTGTCATTCTAATCTTAACAAATAATTCTAACAAAATGAAAAGAATAACATTAATATATTTAGCCGCCATAGCAATGGTTCTCACCATGTTCTCGTGCGAAGATGAATTGGATATAGTGCAAAAAGGTGCTGTTAGTTTAGAAGAATATTATGGTAGCGACGAAAGTGCAGAAGGAGCAGTAACTGCAATTTACGGCGAATTGCGTGAAATGATGTACAATTACAAATTTCTGAAAAACATTTGTTCCGACGATATTTGGGCAGGTGGTGCCGACCGTGGCGACAACAACGACCTGGAAAAAATGAACGAATTTACCTTTAGTGCCGAACACGCTTTTCTTTCGGGATGTTTCCAGAGCTATTACAATATTATCTACAATGCCAATATTGTAATGAAATATATGCAACCCGATTCTGAGGTTAAAAAGCAAATGCTTGCTGAGGCAAAAGTATTTCGTGCCCTGGCTTATATCGATCTCATTTCGATGTGGGGAACGCCTCCTTTGGTAGATCATCCGTTGGAGCCATCGGAATATCAAATGGCAAACGGAGATCCGGCACAATTATGGGCGTTGGTTGAAACCGATTTAACTGAAGCTATTGCCTCGGGGAGTTTGATCGAGAAATCGGGCGTAAATGATAATTCGGTTTACCGTGTTACCAAACAATTTGCACAAACCTTATTGGGGAAAGCCTATTTGTACCAAGGGAAAAATTCGGAATCGGCTGCAGCTTTCGAGTTGGTAATCAGTTCAAATCTTTACGATTTATATGAGGGTGAATATGATGATATTTTTGCTTTCTCGAATAAGAATAATTGCGAATCGATGTTTGAGGTGAACCGTGTTGTAGATGCAAATAACGTTTGGGATAACTTCGATTTTTGGCATTTAATGATTCACTTCCGAACTGACCGTTTTACAGCTAGACCGGTTACGGCTTTGGGATTATCAGATTTGGGCTGGGGATTTTGTTTACCACAAAAAGACTTATACGATGCATTTGTTGCTGAAGAAGGTGAGGATGGATATCGTTTAAACCGTACGATGAAAACCTATGAGCAAATTCAGGAAATGGGGGCCAGTATGGATCCCGGAAAAACAATTATTGCGGAAGGCTATTTTTTCTGGAAAACAAGAATAACCAAAGATGCAGTGCCGGCAGCAGGATCTAACTTCACCTGGGATCACAACGTGCGTATTATGCGTTATGCCGATGTGCTTTTAATGGCTGCAGAAGCCAACTTGCTGGCAGGTAACCAGGACAAAGCCGATACTTACCTGAACAAGGTTCGTTCGCGCGCTAAATTAGGCAATAAAACTGCAACAATGGAGGCCATTAAAACAGAGCGTAGGCTTGAATTGTGTTTCGAGGATGTTCGCTATCAGGATTTAATTCGCTGGGGTGATGCAGCATCAGTACTGTCAGGCCAGGGAAAAGAGTATCCGGTTATGACTTCAAACGGCGCTGTAACTTTTAAATCAACCGGAAACAGCGAAGGAAAATACGGATTTCAGGAACGAAATACCTTGTTCCCATTTCCATCAACCGAGATTCAGTTAAACAAAAATATTGTTCAAAATCCGGGTTGGTAATTATAGCGGTTTACAGAACTAAAAAAATAAAAAATAAATCATATGAAAACTACATGGAAAATTTTTATGTTCCTCTTAACTGCCACTATTGCGCTGGTTTCGTGCGAGGAAGATTCGCTTGATCCTCTTACCGGGAAATATTCACCTCCCGAGGTGTATGATCTTACTGTACTTGGAACACAGGACCGGGTAAAAGATGGTCCGCTTTATACATTCTCTATAAATTTGACAGACGAGGGGTCGAATACTTTGAGTATGAAACTTTTTTCAACCGATTATATATTGCCGGCTTCTGATTTTACTTCAAGTAATGAAGCCGCTAATAAAACCTATTTGCTTGGTGCTGATGGAACCACTTTTAACGGACAACAAGTTACGGATGGAACAATAAGTATTTCTGCTCAGGACAGTAATTACTCGGTTAGCGGAATTCTTTATCTGGCCGATGAAACCGTTCTTAAACTTACCGGAGCATTTACTTATGCTTATCAGCCCGATCTGTACACGCCAACCTTCACTTACAGCGATGAAACCGTATCTCCGGCAATGGGCGGTTCGCAAGGAACAACACCCATTGAGGGAAGTACAATGCACAAAATTACGGTTTTTGCTGATGATGTTTTCTATACATATCTGGAACTTGTTGCCGATGCAAATGCAACATCACTTTCAGGAACTTATTCGGTAAAAGATGGAATTGATGCAATTGGACAGTTGGCAAACGGTTATTATGTTGATCTTACCTGGTACGGTATGGAGGGTGAAATGGTTGGTGGCTCTTATTACATGAAAGGAGAAGACAAGATGTACCTGCGCGAGGGTGAAGGTGGTATTACCGTTGTAGATAATGGTGGAACATTAACAATAACAGGAGACAACCTTGGTATTCTTGATCTTGAGGCTTTGATTAGCTCCGGGGGGACAACATGGTCGGTATTAGAAACACCGGGAAGTGTGAATGTTACAGACGCTACTAAGTTGTAGCGAATGGTAATTAATTGTGATACAGTAAAATAAATTACTAATAAAATGGATATAAAAATGAAATTAAAAATCTCAATTACAACTATTCTTCTCGTGTTACTGGGGATGAATATGTATGCTCAGCAGGCTTTATTTGGAGGCCAGAACATTGTTTCGCCGGAAATAAACAGCGATAATAGCGTAACTTTTCGCTTTAATGCGCCTAATGCCGATACGGTAAAAATTACCGGTGATTTCTTACCTGCAGAGAAAATTAAAACACAGTGGGGAGTTTTTGATGGCCCGGGAAAAGCATTGTTGAAAAAGGATGCAAACGGAATCTGGAGTTTTACTTCGCAGCCTTTGGAATCTGATCTGTATAGCTACTCATTTATCGTAGATGGTGTAACCAATACCGATCCGAATAATGTTTATATGATTCGCGACGTGGCTTCAATCACTGATGTTTTTATTGTTGGTGGAGGAAAAGGCGATTTGTACAATGTGCAGGATGTGCCACATGGTTCAGTTACCCGTCGTTGGTACGATTCTCCGGGAAATGATATGACCCGACGCATTACCATTTATACGCCTCCGGGTTACGAAGAAAGTAAAGATAAATATCCGGTTTTGTATTTGTTACACGGAATGGGTGGCGATGAAGAAGCCTGGATTGCTCTTGGACGAACTTCTCAGATTTTGGATAACCTGATTGCGCAGGGAAAAGCAAAACCAATGATTGTGGTAATGCCCAACGGCAATGTCTCTCAGCAAGCGGCTCCCGGCGAATCGCCAAAAGGTTTGTACAAACCAAACATGCAATTGCCAAAGACCATGGATGGTACGTATGAAGCAACATTTATGGATATTGTGAAATTTGTTGAAAGCAATTATCGGGTGAAGGCCGACAAAGCCGATCGTGCCATTGCCGGCCTTTCTATGGGAGGTTACCATTCGTTGCATATTTCACGCTATTATCCGAATACTTTCGATTACGTTGGTTTGTTTTCAGCTGCAATTATACCGAATGACGGGGTGAAGTCAAAAGTGTATGATAATTTGGATGAGACATTAGAAGCACAAAAAGATAACGGTTATAAACTATACTGGATTGGAGTGGGTAAAACCGATTTCTTGTATCAGAACATAACAGACTATCGTGCAAAACTTGATAGTATAGGAATGAAATACACGTATGTGGAAACTGAAGGCGGTCATGTTTGGACTAACTGGCGGGTTTATCTTAGCGAGTTTGTTCCGCTTCTATTCAAATAGCATTATTTGTACATAAGTTAAATAGTAAAGGCAACAACATTCAACTTTCCTAAAACGTAAAACTCTAAGGAAATTGTTGTTGCCTTTTTTTCGAACAAAGATGAACAACGAATTAATTCATACAATAGTAGTTTTTGTTAGCAGTTCCGTTGTCGGTTTTTCGGCTCTTATGTCCGGGAAACCTTATAATCTTAAGGCTGTTAAAAAGGTAAAGTTATATTGATGGATCTCTGTGTATAATAAAGGCAGACAATAGATTAATGCACTCATCTTTCTTTATTTTTATTATATTTCGAAGAACCTAATTTTTGACTATGAAAATCCAATTTCTATTATTCGTTGCATTTCTTAATGTTTCGTTATTGTCTTTTGCCCAAAGCGATAAAGGAACTGTAGTAACCGACACGATTTATTCTCAAAATCTGGAAAATGATTTTGGCGAGAATCCAAACCGTGCCGTCTCAGTTTATCTTCCTCCGAACTATCAAAACAGCAATCAGCGTTATCCGGTTATCTATTTCCTTCATGGATTTATGGGCGATAATAGAATGATGGCCATGATGTCCGGCCTTCTTGATTATGCGATTGCCGATAACAAAATAAAGCCCTTTATAATGGTTATCCCTGACGAAAAAACAACTTATCAGGGAAGTTTCTACAGTAATTCTGGTGTATTTGGAGACTGGGAAGATTTTACTGCTTTCGATCTTGTTAAGTACATGGATGAAAATTACCGTACTATTCCGAAAAAAGAAAGCCGTGGAATTACCGGACACAGCATGGGGGGATATGGAGCTTTAAAAATTGCCATGCACCATCCCGATATATTTAGTACCGTTTATGCAATTAGCCCTGGTGCTTTAACCATTGTTGCCGAGTATGGACCAAACAGTAATACATTCAGAGAATTGTCTGAAATCAATACGATTGAAGGATTAAAAAAATCCTATTTCGGGGGTGTGATGATGGCTTTTGGTCGCTCGTGGTCGCCTAATCCCGATAACCCTCCGTTTTATTGTGATTTCCCATTTGTGTATAATGGCGATGAGCTCATTGTTAATAAAGAAGTATTGCAGAAATGGTATGATAATATGCCTGTTCATATGATCGATGACAATCTTGAAAACCTGCAACAACTAAAAGCCATCAAACTCGATTGGGGCCGAAATGCAGGAGACAGGTTTACACTACAGTGCGACATGTTCAGTGAGCGATTGGAAAACGTTGGAATCACGCATTTTGCAGAAGAATATATCGGTACGCACGTAAGTGGAATTTATACCAAAGAGGGGCGTATTCCACAGCAGGTTCTGCCATTCTTCGATTTTTATCTGGAGTTTGGTGATGAATAAACAAAATAGAAATAACAAATTATGAAATTGAGAAAATCATTCATATTGGGGACAGTTGCCGTAAGCATCATTATTGTAGCAGTGGCTTGTTCTCAAAAAACCACAACACCTCAACAGGAGTTGACAAAACACGATGAAGAAATCAACGAAATAATAAAAGGCATGAGCCTGGAAGAAAAAGTTGAAATGCTTCATAGTAAAACGATTATGTCATCAGAAGGAATTCCGAGGCTTGGAATTCAAGAGATTAGATATGCTGATGGACCTTTTGGAATACGGGAAGAAATCGGCAATATGTTTATGCCAAAGGGATGGAAACTTGATTCGGCAACCTATTTCCCAACCGGATCGGCATTAGCGGCCACGTGGTCAACCGAGCTTGCCTACAAATATGGCACAGGTATGGCGCATGAAGCAACTCGCAGGGGGAAAGATATGGTTTTAGGACCTGCAATGAACATACAACGTATTCCGGTAGGAGGGCGCACGTATGAATATTTCAGCGAAGATCCACTTCTTGCAGGTGCATTGGCAGTTGGTTACGTAAAAGGAGTACAAGACGAGGGAAGAGCTGTATGTTTAAAACATTATGCGGTAAATAACCAGGAAAACGACCGGGGTACTGTAAATGCTATAGTAGATGACCGCACGCTGCGTGAGATCTATTTAAAACCATTTAAAGCTGCGGTTGTAGATGGTGGAGCTTATGGAGTAATGACGGCTTATAATAAAGTTAACGGATTGTGGTGTAGCGAAAACCCATATCTGAACAATGAAATATTGCGTGGAGAATGGGGCTTTAAAGGAATGACCGTCTCTGACTGGGGAGGAACACATAGTACCATGGGCGCTGCATTGGGTGGGCTTAATGTACAAATGACCGGAGATACTTATCTGGGCCCTGCATTAATTGATTCCATAAATATTGGGAAAATACCAGAATCAGTTGTTGACGATAAAGTGCGCGAAATATTGAGGGTTCGTTATGCGGTAAAAGCTATTCCTGAAGCAGAAGCAAATATTGTAATGGCATCTCAACCGGAAGAGCAACGCATTGCCTACGAAGTGGCTAGCAAATCTGTTGTATTGTTGAAAAATGAGAACAATATTCTTCCAATTGACCTAAACAAGGTAAAGAATATCGCAGTCATTGGTCAGAATGCTGTCTTATCTACCGCGGCAGGAGGTATGGGAGCTGGCATAAAAACGCTTTATGAAATCACACCTTTAAAAGGTTTGCAAAATAGAATTGGTGATGCTGCCACAATTAATTATGCTCCGGGTTATAAAAACTACGTTAGATCGTGGGGCCCTCCTGTGCCAAATCCAAACAACGCTGAAACAATAGGCGAACCTGCTGACCCGGAATTTATTGCTGAAGCAGTAAAATTGGCGAAAGAAGCTGATGTTGTTCTATACTTTGCAGGCACTAATAAATCAATCGAAACAGAAGGTAGTGATCGTGAAAACATCGATTTGCCGGTAGGTCAAAATGAAATTGCCCAGGCCCTGGCTGAAGCCAATCCAAACCTGGTAACCGTTATCATTTCAGGTGGTCCCTGTGATTTAAGAAAAGTGAACGATCTTTCAAAAGCAATGGTTCTGGGCTGGTGGAATGGTTTAGAAGGAGGGAATGCGCTTGCCGATATTCTACTTGGTAATATCGCACCGTCAGGAAAACTACCATTTACTTTCCCGTTGAAATTGGAAGATTCGCCGGCTATTGCACTGGGAACTTACCCTCAGAAAAAAGAAGTGGTAAAGGAAAATGATGTATTTGTATCGCAATACAGAAAGAATGACATAAAAACAGACTCTGTGGATAAGGAAGAAATTGATTTTAGTGCATTTTTTAGTCGTTCGGTAAACGGGCCGGATGCACCATATTCTGAAGGTTTATTTGTCGGCTATCGTTGGTTCGATTCAAAAGATCTTCCGGTACTTTATCCGTTTGGATACGGCCTTTCTTATGTCGATTTTAATTATTCAAAACTGAAAACCAACAAAGAATCGTACCAGGCTAACGATGTTATTGAGGTTAGTTTTACTATTCAGAACACCGGATCGATGCAGGCTGACGAGGTTCCTCAAGTGTATGTACACCGTATTAATCCCTCTGTAGAGTGGCCTGAAAAAGAGCTGAAGGCATTTTCAAGAGTGTCTTTAAATCCTGGTGAAATACAAACCGTTTTATTGGAAATTCCTGTTGAAGATTTAAGTTACTGGAATGAAGAAACCGATACCTGGGATTACGATCCTTGTAATCTTGAAATCCTTGTTGGAACTTCTTCAAGAGACATACGACTTAAAGAAGCAGTAAGTCTTAAATAAAATAAACCTACCAACCTCGCCTATATTTATCGATACCATTATTGTGTGGTAGATAAAGTACCCGAGAAAGAGGAATAGGCGAGGATGGTAGTGTTTTATTTATATGTTGAAATAAATATTGAATACTTGAAAATTATCAAACTATAATGCAGAAGTGCGTTATGTTTTTTACAATTTCTATCAGTTTGTTTCCGACGAAAACCTTTATTCTTTTGTTCAGTATTAAATGTTGAAAAGAATCCAAACTGCTATCTAAATTCTCAGTGACGAGATAGTTGCGGCTGCTTCCCGTAACGATTCTTTCGAGATGTCGACAGAAATAAAGTTTGATCTGGGATTCTTGAGTGCCATAATTTGTGTTTGTGCACCAACGCCGCAACCTGCCTCGAGCACTAAACTTCCCTCAGGGAAAATAGAATCGTGATGAATAAGCTCTTCTAAAGTGGTTGCCTGATCGTTTAGAATACCCGTGAACATATTTTGTATTCTCCACATGCTTCTTCAAAATAGAATTAGTAAGAACTGATATCATAAAAAAACAGGATTAGTCAATATGAATGATGTTCTTTTGTATCAGTATTGTTTCACTTTACTTCTCATTTTTTACAATCCAAATCATTCTTTTACAGCTCATCAGCTTCTTATTCCATTGCCGTAGTGCAACCGGTAGTTTTGTTGGAAAAAAAGGATGAAACAATTCGTATTCTTAGTTCTGCTAATTAGTAATTGTAGCTATGCCGGCGAAACGTCGAATTGGCAAACTGCCAGAGAGACGGAACAGCTAAAGTTGCAATATCGTTGGATTGATTCAATTGATACAAGAGAAGTACGTATTCTGTTTTCAGTAAAAGCAAATCACAATCAGATAATAAACTGTATAAGAGACCCCCGACTTGCCATACAGTGGGCTGTTGGGGTTAAAGATTACAGAATATACGATATGAGCCCTGACAGGTGGATCGCCTACAGTTTATACAAAATACCCAAACCTTTTGCTGACCAGGATTTAATTACGCGTTACGAAATTGTGAATGAATCATCCGAAGTGAAGATTACAATAACCGCTCTGCCAGACTATTTAGAACGGATTTCGGGAGTTAACCGCCAACAAAATTATTCAGGGAAATGGATACTAAAGGAAACGCAGAATGGAATAACTCAAATACAGTTTTATTCCATTTCATATACCAAACCATTGGTTCCACGCTTTATGCAAGACCCAATTACACAACGAGTATTAATAAGGTCGTTTGAAGAATTTATAAAACTGTCAGAAAATGAAGAAGCTGAGAAGTAGACTGCAGTCGGGTTTTCGAAAAATAGTACAGATTGAAGACAATCCTCAATCTATTGCAAAAGGTTTTGCCCTGGGATCGTTTATTGGGATGATGCCCATTCCCGGGTTTCAAATGCTGGTTTCGCTCGGCATTGCAACGCTTTTTCGGATAAATAAAAAATCTGCATGTATTGCGGTCTTTAATACCAACATTGTAACCGGTGCTTTTGTGTTTGCTTTTAACTACTGGTTGGGCAAAAAACTGCTGGGCATTCAAAATGATTATCAATTGCCCGAAAAGATTGGCCTTAGCTTCATCCAAAATATTTTTTCTGCCGGGCTTGATGTTTTTACAGCCTTAACGGTTGGAGGAGTGATTACCGGAACCATTGCCGCCCTGGCTGCTTATCAGGGAATTAAAGTTTATCTGAATAATCATAAAAACGTATAGAATGGAAATCAGTCGATACACGGTAATAACAGGAGCCAGTATGGGCTTGGGAAAAGCACTTAGCATTGAATGTGCCAAAAGGGGATTTAACCTGCTATTGATTGCACTACCCAACGAAAGACTAAACGAAATGGCTACAGAGATAAAAGATAAATACAGTGTTGATGTAGAGGTGTTTGAAGTTAATTTGACAAATTCTACCGAACTGAAATGGCTTACTGAAATTATCAACGAAAAATTTAATGTAAACATGCTCATTAATAATGCCGGAGTTGGAGGGAGCAATGAATTTCAGAAAATATCTTCTAATTATTTAGACCAGATAATTATGCTTAACATCCGCGCCATGGTTATGCTTACACATCGTTTGTTGCCTAATATCCGAAAGAATAAGGAGGCTTATATTCTGAATATTGCCAGCATGGCTGCTTTTTGCCCAATGCCCTACAAAACAGTTTACCCAGCCTCAAAGTCATTTGTTTATTCTTTTTCGCGAGGTTTACAAACCGAACTTATCGGGAGCGGAATTACTGTAAGTGTTGCTCATCCGGGAGGAATGGCAACAAATAGCGATGTGTCGAAACGCATTAACAGTCACAACAAATTAATCAAATCCACCATTTTGTCGCCCGAAAAAACGGCTGCTATTTGCATTCGTCAATTGCTAAAACGAGATACCTTGATTATCCCCGGCTTAATGAATAAAATTAGTTACGTTTATCTGAAATTTTGCCCGGTATGGCTGCAGTTGATTATTTTTAGGCATTCGTTACGCAAAGAATTAAACCAGAAATATCCGCTTTATGCCTGATTCGAAAAAAGTTTTGGTTACCGGAGGAAACGGACTATTAGGCTCCAACATTGTTCGGGAGCTCGTAAACAGAGGGTATGCTCCGCTTTTGCTTCTGCGCCGGGGATGCAATTGTCAGGCATTGCGTGGACTAAAATATGATATCGTAGAGGGTGAACTTCAGAATTATGCCGATTTGGAGAAGGCAGTAAAGGGGTGTAACTACGTTATTCATTGTGCAGCAAAAACAGGGCAAAATGGAGAGTTAATAGATTATCTTGCTGTAAATACAGAACCAGTGAAAGTACTGGCAGCTTTGTGCAAAAAATATTCGGTTAAAAGATTCATTTACATTAGTACAGCTAATTGTTTTACCAACGGAAGCATCCAGCATCCGGGAACTGAGTCATCTGGCTTTATGCCCTGGCTAAAAAAATCAGGCTACGCGTACAGCAAGTTTCTTGCCCAAGAATTTTTGCTGAAAGAGTTTCGTACCAACAATTTTCCGGTAGTGGTATTGGCGCCAACTTTTCTTATTGGTCCGGGCGATGCAAAAATATCGAGTGGGCAATTGCTGCTTCACGGAATTAAAAATCGGATTATTTTTTACCCGCCGGGAGGGAAAAGTTTTGTGGATGCCGAATATGCAGCCCGGGCAACCATTAATGCTTTGGAGTATGCCAGAAACGGCGAGTGTTATTTAATCGCAGGAGAAAACCTAAGCTACAAAGCGTTTTTTACGATTGTAAAGCAAAATTATAATCCAAAGGTAATTTTAATTAAGTTACCTCATTGGCTGATTAAACCTGTTGCATTAGGTTGCGACCTTGTTCAGTGGCTTTTTAATACCGAGATTATCTTAAATCGGACTAATTGGAGGTTGTTAAGCCTTAACAACTATTTTTCAAACCAAAAAGCAAAAAAAGAGTTGAAGATGAAAGATAGCAATACCAAAGAAGCCCTGCAGAAAATGTATAAATGGTTTGCAGCATATAAATACATCAGCAATGGAAACAAGTAACCAAACATGGCGTTTTATTCTCCGCTTTCTGGTGGTATACAGCATTCAGCTTGTAATCAAAGGATTTGATTATTCTTTTGGTAATTTTTTGGATGTAACCATACGCGGGCAGGTAATTGGCTGGACTTTTATTTTTCTATGGATGCTTGCGTGGTACGGAAGCGAATTTCTATATCATAAACTCGTTCATTTTAAATCGTTGTATAAACTACTTGTATTTATACTATTCGGGGCATTGGTGGCATTTATATCCAACATCGTTTATAAATACAGCGACATTCATTTATTTAAAAACGAAAAGCCCTGGGAAAATATCTCTGATTTTAATCCTGAGTTTGTATTTGGCATATTGGTAATATACCTGCTTATTTATTTATCGAATGAGTACATTCAGAACAAATTGGAGATAAAAGAAGCTGAATTACGATCAGAGCAGTTGAAAAAAGAAAACCTGTTGGCGCAATTCCAGTCGCTGAAACATCAAATTGAACCTCATTTTTTATTTAACAGCTTAAGCGTGCTTTCATCCATTATTCACGAAGATGTTGAATTGGCAGATAAGTTCATAATAAGGCTATCAAAAACCTTACGTTATCTTATTGAAAAGAACGAGTTTTCGCTGGTGCCTCTAAGTGAGGAATTGCAGGTTGTTGAAGATTATTTTTTCCTGTTAAAAACACGTTTTGGCAATGCCTTGCAATTAAGCACAGAGTTAAACGGGCTTTCTCCAGATGAGATTTACGTCCCTCCGGCAACAATACAAATGTTGCTGGAAAATGCAGTTAAACACAATAAGTTTTCAGCTACTCATTCACTCAGAATACAAATCCTTCTGAACAACCATAGAATTCTGGTTTCAAACAACATTGATAAGCGAAATATTGGGGAGGATTCTACTAAAATTGGCTTGAAAAATATAGAAAGGCGCTATGAATTAATTTCAGGACATAAAACAGAGATAACCGAAACCAAGTCAGACTTTTGTGTTAGTCTTCCAGTTCTAAAAAGATCAGCTTATGAAAATTTTAATTATTGAAGATGAAAAACATACGGCAAATCGTTTAATTTCTTTGCTTAAGAATTACCAAAGTGATATTGAAATACTTGATGTGCTGGATTCGGTAAAATCTGCTGTTAATTGGTTTTCTGCTCACCGCCAGCCCGATCTGATTTTTCAGGACATTGAGCTAAACGATGGGCAATGCTTCGAGATTTATCAGCAAATTAAGACAGAGGCTCCCATTGTTTTCACCACGGCTTATCAGCAATATGCACTTCGGGCATTTGAGTTACACAGCATCGATTACCTGGTAAAACCATACGACAAAAAGGATATTAAACGGGTAATGGAAAAGTTTGAAAAATACGGAAGCATATTTCGGGCAAACGAGGTAAGCATGATGAAGTTGCTAATGGCAAATAAAGAAACACCATGGAAAAAACGTTTGCTGGTGCGGGCCGGAGACATGTATAAAAGTTTGAATGTTTCCGATATTGCCTATTTTCAATCGGAAGATGGGCTGAGCTTTGCCTATACAGAAGATAATAAACGTTATCCGCTCGACCAGACTTTAAATGAATTAAACCAGGCTTTAAATCCCGATGATTTTTTTCGGGTTAACCGGAATTGTATTGTTAGCCACTCGTGTATTGTAAAAGTTTCGGCCTGGTTTAACAGCCGGCTAAAATTAGTGTTACAGCCAAATTCTGCTGAAGAAGTTGTTGTGAGCCGCGAGCGGGTAAAAGATTTTAAGAAATGGATGGGGGGATAATTGAGAAGCTACTCATTTGGTTGAATTCTATATTACAGATAAGTCTATTTGTGTTATCGTTGCATGTCCTGATGTTGATTTTAGCAAGTTCAGGTATTCCGAGGGCGACATACCCATATAATGCTTAAACTCTTTAATAAAATGCGATTGGTCGAAATATCCTGAATCCACAACAACATCAGTGAGTCGTTCCGGCGAATTTATTAGTGCTCTAACCGCTTTTCTGAATTTAATCAGTCGTTCGAATTTTTTGGCAGTAATTCCTAGTATTTTGTTGAAATTCCGGTTTAGTGTAGTATAGTTGGTTTTAGTTAGACTGCAAAAGGTTTGAATGTCAGATAAGTCTTCATTTGCTTTCAAAAACGAATAAAATTCCTTCACTAGTTTGGTTTCTTTTTCCCGTTTCGCACAGTAGGTATGATTCAGAAGTTGATAGGTGGCTTTAATTATTGCTTCATCGCCTGAAGCTGTTTTTATTTCCTCAATTAAATTCTCGTGGGCAGAATTTGTATAGGCAATATTTTTATTGATTAAGTCTTTACCATTTAGTGGTACAAAAGGATAAAGCCCGTTGCCGTATAAACGTACTCCCAGGGCTTTTATGCCGGGTGGAAGCCTCAGGTAAACAGGTTTCAGCATAATTCCTTCCAAACGGCTTTCTGTCATAAAATTTCCATTATGAAAATATCCTTTCTCATTTAGTAAGAAAATCCAGTCGATAAACTGATTAGGCGGAATAACAATATTTACTTCTTTAGCAAACGTTTCAACAAACCAGAATGATTCTATACAACTCGTAAACTGCTCTGATTTGTAGTTTCGAAATGACAAATTTTGGGTTTCTATTTCAGTTGAAAGTTCTTTCATCCTTTCTGTAATTCAGTTTCAAAGTAAATAATTATTTAACGGAAAAAGATGGCTTTATTTTTACTGAACCGTAAAATCTTTTAACCTGTAGTATTGTGCACCTGACTTGTATTTATTGAAAGATGAATGGTTACGAACACGGCTTAAACAGTCCTTACCCGATGCATATAATTTGTTGGCGTTTAAAATTTACAATTCAACTATTTTGGTATGACTTATTTTTACAACGAAACGATGCATTTTATTTTGATGATTTTAGTCTCTTGTAAACAAGAATAGAAATGGAAAACAAAACATGTTTAATTACCGGGGCAAATTCCGGAATCGGAAAACAAGCAGCTATTCAGTTGGCAAAAGCAGGATTCCTGGTTTTTGTTGGTGCGCGAAACCGGGAAAGAGGTTTGAGTGCATTGAAAGATATAAAAATGCAGTCGGAATCTGATACGGTTGAGTTACTGGAAATAGATTTGTCATCAAAGAAATCAATTAAGGATGCAGCCAGTGAGTTAAACGAAAGATTAAATCATTTAGATGTGCTGATTCATAACGCAGCCGATTTTGACATAGCACGTAAAGAGGCTACTAAATCGGTTGACGGTATTGAAACCATTTGGGCGACCAATCATGTCGGGCCGGTTTTACTCACTAATTTAACACTCGATTTACTAAAACAGAGCGAACAGGGCCGAATTATCACCATCGCTTCTAAAGGATTGCTAATGCATCCCAATTTGACGATAGATTTGAAAGACCCCGAATTTGAGTTCCGAAAGTTTAGTGTGCCCAAAGCCTATTATCAATCGAAGCTTGCCCAGATAATGTACACCTACTGGCTGGTTGACCAGTTAAAAAATACAACGGTTACCGCCAATTGCATCCGTGTAACCAACGTTAAAGTGGATGTTAGTCGATACCCCGATATCTCGGCCTTTATTAAATGGGTTTATAAGCTGAAAAGCAAATCGGCACTTTCGCCCGAAGAAATGGCGCAAACTTACACATGGCTGGCGACTGCGCCCGAATTGGCCAATACAACAGGTAAATATTTCAACGAGAAAAAACAGGAAGTTCAGTCGTCGGTATACAGCCGGGAAAAGGAAAACATAGAAGCGCTGATGAACTTGTCGATGCAATACATCAAATAATAAATTAAAGCAAAATATGAAATACGATAAAACAATTGCCGTTTTATTCGCAAGCTTAACGATTCTTTTCATTGTTTTAGCCCTGAACAACCAGTCGTTTTTCGAGTGGGTTTTCGAACGTCATCACAATCAATTGAGTTGGTACATTCGGCCGCTGTTTTTAATTCCGTTTTGTTATTTCGCCTATAAACGTAGCTGGACTGGCGTAATGGCAACCGTTTTCGCCCTGTTCACAAGTATGTTCTGGTTTGCGAAACCCGAAGTTGTTAATGAGCAGGTAGTTGGGTTTTTGCAATACGAAAAAGAGTGGCTTACCAAATCCTGGGATACCCGCGATGTATTGTTGGCTCTAACAGTACCATTTTCTTTCTTCCTGTTGGCTTTGGCTTTCTGGAAGAGAAGTTTATGGATGGGGCTCGCGGTTGTAATACTGATGGCAACCGGAAAAATATTTTGGAGCATTCAAAGTGCCGGCGAATCAGGAAAATCAATTATCATTCCTGCGGTATTGGGATTAGCACTTTGCTTTGGACTTATTTTATTGGGATTTAAACGTTTAGAAAAGAAAAAATAACCCTTACAAACTGAATAACAATGAAATTCAGAACACTTTTTATCCTTCTCGCATTCGTCAGTTCTTTTGTAATTGCCCAAACTCAGGTGCCAAATGGCGACTTTGAAAGCTGGACACTTTACCCGGAGGGTATATCCGGAGGAGGAGATTTTTACATGCCCGTATTGGCAGATGGTACAGAGGCAGGTCTTTATAACGCGGTAGGTAATGGATGGTGGCACGAAAACATGCAGAACGTAGCTGGGAGGTTTTATAACAGCCAGGGGTACTTTTACAGGTACGAAGAAAGCGATGCCAATGGATACGCCCTAAAGTTATATGGAAGTGGACCATCAGCAAACGGATTTATTCGGTTTCGATGTGATGAAGTACCCAAAAGTCTGAAGGGATGTTACAAATTCTCGAACACCGGTTGCGACGAATTTACAATCTACGCCTATGCGGTAAATAGTGCAGATACCTTAACTCTTGGAGAGCTCCTTTCAGGGACAGTGCACAGTTCGGCCAATAGTTTTGTTGCCCCAATTACCGAATCTTTTCAGGATTTTGAAATTAACCTTAGCGATTTTGAAGCTATTGATATTGATTACTTTGTGATAATGTTTAGTGCTCTCATGAATCATTCGTGTACTAAGACACTGCCTACTGGCGATGTCTTCACAAACGATCCGAATGGATATGCAGTGGTAGATGATTTAAAGTTGGTATACGACACGCCAACTTCGGTTGACGATGAATTCACAAAAAAAGATATTATTGCATTTCCAAATCCAACCACGGGTTTAATCAATTTAAAAATTAGAGAAATAGGAGTTGATGCTAACATTCAGCTATTTGACCTTATTGGAAACAAGCTAATGGAGAAGTCGGCAGAAAGTGATGTGGAACAGATCGATTTAAAAAACTTTTCTTCAGGAGTTTATTTTTTGCACATTACGAAGGATATGAAAAAGAAGACAATTAAAATTGTAAAACAATAGGGAAGAGAGTTTGAATAAGCATTATTAAAATGAAAATTGAAAAACATACGATTAAGGACACTGATGTTGCCGAGGTAATTTCAGATGATATTATAATTCAGAAAAATGAAGATGGTTTTGATTTGTTGGGAAACTTATATTACCAGGGCTTTGACAAAGTAATCATTCACGAAAAAAACATAACCCCGGATTTTTTCGATTTAAAGAATAAAATGGCAGGAGAAATCCTTCAAAAATTTTCCAATTATCGGGTAAGGCTTGCAATCGTTGGAGATTTCTCAAAGTACCCGAAAAAAAGTTTGAAGGAGTTTATATACGAAAGTAACAAAGGTAAGCAGGTTAACTTTGTTTCTTCAGTAACTGAAGCCTTAAGTGTATTAACAACCTAATGAATAATCCCGTAACAGAGATGGATTTAAGCTCAATAATAAATAGGCTGATATTGTTGTTTTGCACAAGTTCCTAAAATTAGCCATTAACACAAAATAGCAATTGGAAATGACTAAAAAACAAACGCTTGACAAGATGGAAAAGAGCACGCAAGATACCGGCAATATTGAGTTTGAATATGTTAACAATATTCCAATAGCATTTTGCCGTCCGGATGAAAACAGGTCTAATAATTCAATAGCAGTTTGGTTGCCCTGGCTTGGCGGCGATAAAGAAACCGGTGCGAAAGAATTGCAAAAGCTGGCTTCACACGGTTATTTTGCTATAAGTATCGATCCATGGTTACACGGAGACAGAAGTGGCGATTTGCAGGAAGATGTAAGAACGCTTGTATTTCAGGAATTCAGAAAATACATGTGGCAGATTTTAGGCATTACAACTCTGGATGTTTTCCGGGTTATTGACTGGGCTATTGATACATTTAAACTCAATAAAAATGTTGTAGCGAGTGGGTTATCAATGGGTGGAGATATTGCTATTGCACTTGCAGGAATTGACGCGAGGGTAAGCAGAGTAGCTGCAATTGCCGCAAGTCCCAACTGGGAAAGGCCGGGAATGACAGATGTAATGGATGCAACGAAAATTATAAATCAAGGCGATTCAACAAATTTTGGCAAATGGCTTTATAACAAGCTAAATCCAATGACCAATCTTAATTCTTTTGCTAGGCCATTGCAGATGCATATTGAACTTGGGGAGTTGGATACACACATAAATTCGCAGTGGATGTTTGATTTTAAAAACGGTTTAAGTTGCGATTATAAAAATGCGGAACACAATATCGAAATTGTAGTTAACAAGGGGTTTAATCATATATCATTACTACAGAACGAAGAGATTATTGATAGAGCCGTGAATTATTTAATTGGTGAGTAGCAAAATTTTCCATGCAGTAATTATCAATAAAATTCGTTTTTATATACTCTGTGTTTAAAATTTACAATGCAGTAAATTCAGTATAACATATTTTCGCCTACCAGAAACAAACAATACCAGAAACAATGTTTAGAATGAAAATTAGCTGGGCTTTTGTAGTCCTATGCCTGCTTGTGGCTTGTAACAAAGACGATGATGGATTGGAAACAGCTCCTGTTTCAATCAACGATGATGTTTGGCAGCTTGCCTCAGAAGTAAAAAACAGCCAGAAAACGAGTTATCCGCGTACCGTAAAAGGCGATTTTGATAATGACGGAACAGAAGAAACCCTTTCACGAAACGACTTCTATATTTTCGAAGATAACTGGGCTTTCCGCGCTTACTCTTATACTGTAACAAATGATGGCGGAGATGATGCAATTACTCTGCCAGGTCGTGCTGAACATCTTTTTGCCGGCGCTGCATCGCCTTATACCCAAAACAGCGATAGTATTTCCATTTTTCGGAAAGATTATGTAATAGTTCAAAGTGAATCTGAATTGAAGTTGAAGTCAGACAACCATGAACTTGTATTTAAAAAAGTGCAGACCATTGAACGCAACCAGGTGAAAAATGCACCTTTGGAACCGGAAAACAATGGCGACTTAGCGGCTAAAACATGGCGAATGAAACATGAAACCGGTTTTGAGGCAAAGCCAGATGTTTATTACCCCGTGGAAAAAACCGGCGATTTTGACGACGATGGAACCGATGAAACCATCGAAAGAGATGATTACTATGTTTTTGATATTCCCTGGTGTTATACCGCTTATATTTCAACAGTTATTGAAGATGAGGGAAGTGATACATCGAGCCTTCCAGGTAACAATGGAGTGTTACAAATTAAGCATATCAACTATTTTGTTTTTAACGCAACACGCGATAGTATGTATTTTAATGGGAATGGCTACGCCTATTTTAACGATGGAGAAAATATAATACTTCGGCGAGGCAACTACGAAGCAATGTTTGAACATGTTCCGGATATTTCTCCTATTGATGTGAGTTCCCTTTACGACGAAGATGGAGACCTTTGGTAGTCAATCATAGAATTCAGTACTGTTGAAATTGAAGATAGATGTTGCAAATCTTTCATAAACAAAACCCTTTCATGAAAAAAGTAAAATCAATAATTCTATTCTTAGTAATAATTCAATCAACTGTTTTTGCTGAAGAGAAAACTGACTCGGTAAAAATCAGTCCTTTTGTAAAAAAGGAAGTTGTTCGGCGTAGTGTATTACCTCTTTCGCTAATGGCAACCGGGGCTGTTATTAGTGGAAGTCGTTTTGAAAAGAACATAAAAAAGAAACTTCGCGATGGCGAGGGAGTAATTGATTATGCCATTCCGATAGACGACCTTATGCAGTATTTCCCAATTGCTCAGCTTTATGTTGCCGATTTTTTAGGGGTTAAAGCTAAAAACCATTGGTTCGATCAAACCAAATATTTAATTATTTCAAACGTGATTACTGCTGCATTGACACACGGCGCAAAGTTTGCGATTAATAAAGAGCGACCCAATGGAGCAAGTTATGCGTTTCCATCCGGTCATTCTTCGTTTTCGTTTGCCAATGCAACGGTTTTGTACGAAGAATTTCACGACGCGGCACCTGGATTTGCTTCCAGTGGTTATATTTTAACTTCAATGGTTGGCTCGCTTCGGGTAATAAACAACAAACATTGGGTTTCGGATGTGCTGGCTGGTGCCGGATTGGGAATTTTGGTTACCCGATTGGTTTATTCCTGGGAACCCTTAAAAAACTGGAATCCCTGCAAAAAAATGGAGGATGTAACATTTATTCCTTCATTTGATACGTCAGGAGGCTCATTTACTTTTGTTTACCGGTTTTAAAATAACGTAATTAGCGCATTGATTAAAAACAGCTAAATGTAGTTGTGCTGTGAGCTGTTTAACCAATGCGTTTTACTCTGTTTGTTATTTATTCAACTTCTTCGTTTATACATACAAAGTGAAGATGATCTTCCCATTTTCCATTTATTTTTAAATACTTTTTGCTTAATCCTTCCTCTACAAATCCGAGTTTTTTAACAACTCGCACAGATGCCAGGTTGTGGGGAATAATATTGGCTTCAATCCGGTGTAACTTATACTCTTTGAAAGCTATTTCTACCAGTTTCTTCAAAGCTTCAGTTATTTTGCCTTTGTTAATTTCTGACTTATCCGATTTATACCCCAGGTAGCACGATAGGAAAGGCCCATAAACAATGTTGGTTAATGCCACGTTGCCAATAATTCGTTCTTCGCCTTTATTAAAAAGATATAGACTTAGACCGGTTTTATTCTCAAAGGATTTGTTTTCGTTGTTAATAATATTTTTTATAGACGTTTCAGCGAAATAGCTTTCATCACGAAGCGGCTCCCATTCTTGAAGGAAATCTTTGTTGCGCTGCAAATAATCAGATAGTAGGGGAAATTCTTCATCCTTGAGTCTTCGCAATAGTAACCTGTTCGTTGTATATTTTTCCATGTGGTTAAGTATTAATATTATCGTATCGCCATAATAAGTTCCGTTTGTTTAAGATTTACAATTTGGTTCGTTGACGCTTCTGTAGATTTGTTGTAAGACATAAAATAAGTACGACAATTTTATAACAAAACATCCAGAAAGTTAAACCCTCTGGGGTAAAAAACGGACATGAATAAATATTTAATCCAAAATGAGCGTATGCACTTGCGTTCTCCCAATATTAATGTCTGCTTCATAGTATTGCTTGAAGGCACATTTTCAAAAACAAAAATTGAAGCAGTTTTTCAGTGAGCCTGTTTAAAGCATTCTTTCTTAATAATGTATTGATGTACAATTAAAAAAGGGGTGGAAAAAATCAGCACTATTTTTCTTAGGGAAGACGATTTTGTGTTTGTAATAGCTTTAAGATGATTGTTTTGTAGATGTTTTGGAGTTTTGTATCAGGTAAAGTCTCTCGCTTTTTTCAATAAAGTTATCAATAGGTGGAAATTGCCTGATACTAAGAAAATCTCTACTGATATTTTGAGCGTGTAACAATGGGAAATTGAAAAGAGGAATACCATTTCAACAAATAAACTCTGTATTAATACCAAGAAAACTTTGCTTATAGTTAAATTTAAATTAATACTTTTGAATTCTATCTAACTAATTTTTTGAGATGAGCTATTCGAATATTGAACTTGTAAAACTCCTGAAGAAAGGGGATATAACAGCGTTTGATATCATCTATAAAAAGTATTCAAGGAGATTATATGGCTTTGTTTTTGGCTATGTAAAACAGGAAACAGATACTGAAGAAATTGTTCAGGAAGTATTTCTAAAAATATGGAAGAGTCGAAATAAAATTAATGTTTACTCATCTTTTGAGTCTTTTCTGTTTACAGTTGCTCATAATGCAACAGTAAATGTACTTAAAAAGCGAGCAATCGAACAAAAATACGTAGATCACGTAAAATCGCTGCAACAAATAGATAATACCTACGAACTTACCGATGAAATTCAGTATAAGGAGTTAGTGGCAAAGTATCAGGATTTATTAAAAGAATTATCCCCTCGTCAAAAAGAGATTTTTCATCTAAGCCGTGAAGAGGGATTAAGTCACAAAGAAATAGCCGAAAAGTTAGGCATTTCAACAAATACTGTAAAAAATCACTTGGTCGCTACAATTTCTTTCTTAAAAAAAAGGATTGATAATGGCTTGATAATTAGTGGACTATTTGTTTGTTTGTTCCTGTAGCAAAAAAAAGTCATTTTTTTATTAGTCCTTTTTCTTCTACTCGTTGTATAACTTGTAAAACATCTTAGAATTAAATAGATTCGTTTTTTTAGCCTCAGTATATTGAGGCTTCGTTACTGAAGTTGAAGTAGAAAATGACAAAAGAACTGCTGGAAAAATATTTGAATAACTGTTGTACTTCACAAGAAGTTGACGAAGTTATGTACTGGGTGGAGCAACAATCTTTTTTTAGTGAAAGTAAAAAGCTTGGAAAGATTGTTTGGGAGCAATATAAGGAAGAAGACGACGGTATTGTTTCCGAAGAGAGGCTCGATACACTTCTCGACAAAATTCATCATAAACTAAATGTTGAGGAGTCTCGCATCTATCAATTGAAAAATAACAGATTTCTGAGGTTCCTCTCAAAAGCAGCTGCTGTTCTGTTAATTCCGGTTTTGGGAATTTTGTTTTTTACACTTACCGAAAATAGCAAATTAACAAATCAGATAGCAACGGTTTCAGTTGACTCCTTAGAAGTGATAGCACCTATTGGATCAAGAACGGTTGTAGAATTATCAGATGGATCAGTGGTTCATCTAAATTATGGTAGCCGGATTAAATATCCACAGAATTTTTTGGGAAAAACCCGTGGAGTTACTTTAACTGGTGAAGGTTATTTCGAAGTGGCCCATAATCCGGATAAGCCATTTGTTGTTAGCACCGGACAAATTGAGGTGAAAGCACTCGGAACTATTTTTAATGTTAATGCATACCCTGAAAACAATGATATTGCGACCACCCTTGTTGAGGGAAAAGTATTGGTGGACGAAGTGAAAACAAATGGGAGTATGGAAACGCTAAAAGAAATGCATCCGGGGCAGCGTGTAGTATATAACAAGAATACAGGTAGCGTAAAATCAAGTACTGAGCAAGTTGATAAATATATAGCATGGAAAGATGGAAAACTGGTTTTTGATAATGAAACAATAGACCATGTTGCCCAACGCCTGAGTTTAATGTTTAATGTTGAAATACTGATTGATCAAGAGGTTGAGAATTATAAATTAACCGTAACATTTGTAGATGAACCGCTTTTCCAAATACTGGAATTACTAACCGTTGCAACACCAATTACTTATAGAACTTTGCCGCGAACGAAAAATCCGGACGGAACGTTTTCGAAACAGAAGATATTAATTGAACGTAGAAAATAACACTAATCAATATTAACTAAAATTAACAATGCCAATGAATAAAACTATTTTTTAAAACAACAGGGAAATGCTACCAACATTTCCCCGGAGATTCTAAAACTACCCTGTACTACTCATTTTACAGGGCAATTCTAACTATAACAATACAAAAGTATGAAAAAAAATTTCTGTTTTGACCGGGAATGGGAACTTTCCGGGCTAATTAAACTATTAAAACTTATGAAACTAACAGTTTTTCTGATATTGATTTCGGTGGCTGGAGTTTTTGCCAATAAAAGTTACTCGCAGAGTAAAATGCTAAATTTGAACATGCGTGGAGCCACTGTTAAAGAGGTGCTTAAGAATATTGAAGAACAAAGTGAATTTTACTTTTTGTACAGTGAAGACCTTATTGATATAGAGCGAAATGTTAATGTTAACATTGAAAACAAGAATATTCAAGAGGTTTTGACTTTGATATTTGACGGGACTGATGTCGATTATTCTATACGCGACCGCATTATTGTGTTATCAACTCCTGAAATGCTTAAAAATGAATTAGATGCATTACAACAAAAATCTGTTAGAGGTAATGTTACCGACGTAGGTAGAGAGCCTTTGCCGGGTGTAACAGTGGTTGTTAAAGGAACAACCAATGGTACCATTACTGATTTTGAAGGGAACTATACCATTGCAGATATTCCTGACGGAGCTGTACTCCAGTTCTCATTTGTTGGAATGAAATCTCAGGAAATTGTGGTTGGTAATCAAGCAGTAGTCAATATTACTTTAGAAGAAGAAACCATTGGTTTGGAAGAAGTAGTTGCCATTGGTTATGGTATTCAAAAAAAATCTGATGTTGTTGGATCAATCTCTTCAGTAAACTCAGATGACCTTGAGAATCGTACAGTAACAAATGTGAATCAGGCTCTTCAGGGAAAAGCTGCAGGAGTTCAGATGATTAGTGCATCAGCATCACCCGGAGCAGAATCGAGTATTCGTATACGCGGTTATTCTTCCAACGCCAGTTCTGATCCGCTTTATGTTGTTGATGGTGTTCGTGTTAGCAGTATTAATAACATCGATCCGAACGATATTGAATCGATGGAGATATTAAAAGACGCTGCATCTGCTGCTATTTATGGTGCAGAGGCAGGAAACGGAGTTGTATTAATCACAACAAAAAAAGGAGAGCTCGGCGATGGTAAAATTTCCTATAATTTCAAATATGTAATTCAGTCGTTAGCAAAAAAGGCTGAGGTGATGAATGCCAATCAATATTTAGATTATATGGTAAAAAGTAATGCATTCGATCAATCTAAAGCTGATAAATGGGACGGAACAGATACAAACTGGAGCGATGTTTTATTTGAAGCATCTCCGATGCAACAACATGGAGTTAGTTTTCAGAAAGGATCTGGAAAAGGATCATTGTATGCCTCGTTCAATTACCTGGATAACGATGGTATTGTGCGGGGTGATAAAGATACTTATCGCCGAATTACCGGTAATGTTAATGTTGATTATGACATAAAAGACTGGTTGAATTTTACATCGAGTAACCTGATTACCTATACTACCCGCAGTAAAGTGGCAGAGAATGATGAGTATACTTCGGTTTTGAGGGCTGCGCTATCGTTAGATCCTTTAACTCCAAATATTTATCCTGCAGATAACTTACCTTCATGGATGCAATCACTTGTAGATGCTAATTATAAGTTAGTTCAAGATAGTAATGGTGATTATTATTCTATCTCAGACTATTTGGCAGGAGCTGATGATATAAATCCGAACATATTGATTTATAGTGGTTATACTAAAAACAGAGAACAATATATACAAGGTAACACAGCGCTAAATATCAAACCGATTGAAGGATTAACAATAACCTCAAGATTAGGATATCGATTGGGAGCAAACAATATTTATAGTTACCAATCTGGTTATTATGCAACTGCTACCAAAAATCAGGACAAGGCAAGTGTCGAATCAACGGTTAGAAGTACACAATACTATCAGGTCGAGAATTTTGCAAATTACATCAAAAGTATTGATAATCATAATTTTGTTTTGATGGCAGGTTCTTCTTATTCAAGTATGAGAGATAACTACGCAACAACCGGAGGTTTAGGGTTACAGTTTGACAGTGACCGCTATGCTTATCCTGATTATTTATCGCCGAGTGCAACCGAATTGATAACAGATGGAGATGACCTGGTAACCAAAAAACTATCATATTTTGGACGCTTGACCTATGATTTTGATAATAAATATGTGCTTCAGGCAAGTATGCGTGCTGATGCTGCCGATTTATCGATTTTACCAGAGTCTCAGCGTTGGGGGTATTTTCCTGCTGTGTCTGTGGGGTGGAGAATTTCACGAGAAAATTGGTTTTTGCAAAATGACGACCTTATATCAAACATGAAATTACGCGCCAGCTGGGGGCAAAATGGATCAATTGCAGGATTAAGAAATTTTGCATATGCAAAAGTAATTGTAAACAGTGGCGCATATTCATTTGATGCTAATAATCCTAGTTATACAGCGGGCTCAGTACCATCCGCTACCGGAAACGACAATTTGAAATGGGAAACATCGGAGCAAATGAATATTGGACTTGATATGTATATGTTGAAGAGTAAACTAACGTTCTCGGCAGACTACTATGTAAAGAAAACGAAAGACCTGATCGTTTCCGGGACAAATCCAACGTTAACAATTGGAAACACGGTTTCTCCGGTTAATGCAGGAAATGTTGAGAATAAAGGTTTTGAATTTAGTTTAGGCTGGAGAGACGAAATAGGTAAATTTAAATACAATATTGCTGCAAATTTAGCTACTTTAAAAAACGAAGTTACTTATTTAGATCCTACCATCGACCGTATTGCAGGTTTTGAATATAATAGGGCAACGGTTACCGCCTTCGAAAAAGGCTATCCAATATGGTATTTTAGAGGATATCAGGTTGATCATATCGATCAGACAACAGGAAATCCATTATATGTAAAAGCTGATGGTTCGTTAACCGATATTCCAAGCCCTGATGACATGACTATGATTGGATCAGGTATTCCGGATATTACTTATGGTTTAACTCTTAATCTTTCTTATAAAAACTTCGATATGGTGGTATTTGGGCAAGGTTCGAAAGGGAATGAAGTATTCTCGGGGTTAACGAAAACCGACCGCCCACAAACAAACCGCCTGGCCGTATATCAAACCGATGCGTGGACAAGTACAAATACAAATGCTAAATACGCTCGCATGGACTATCAGGAGGCTTATTACTGGCAAAGTTCTGCTGTTGTTTTCGATGGTTCGTATTTTAAAATAAAACAAATTCAGTTTGGCTATAACGTGCCCGATAGGTTACTTCAAAAGATGAAGCTTTCAAGTCTTAGAGTTTACACATCTTTAGACGACTTCTTTTTGTTTACCAAGTATCCTGGATTAGATCCTGAAGCATCAAGTGGAACAACTCAGGCTTTAGGTGTGGATATCGGTTCATATCCAAGTCCTAAAAGTGTTGTTTTTGGACTAAACTTATCATTCTAAATTATTGAAATATGAAAACTAATTTAATCAAGATATTAACTGTTGTTTTATTAATCGTAAGTTTCTATTCATGCGAAGATACATTGGATATAGAACAACATGGAGCGAGAAATGTAGGGGAGTTTTATAAGACCGACGAGGAAGCTTTGGAAGGATTGGCAGCCGTCTATTATCATATCTCATCAGAATGGCAACTTTGGGACTTTTTTATTGCGAATGGACTTTCTGACGATACATATATTGGAGGAGGAGCACGCGGAAACGATGTTGGTTTGGAGGAGATAAATGAATTCAGACATAATGCAGATAATGACCGCATGAGCTTATTGTTTCAGACTTATTATGCAACAATATATCGCTGCAACATGCTTACTACAAATATTGATTCAGAAAGTGGAAGTATGGTACAGCAAAGGTGTATTGCTGAAGCAAAGGTAATTCGTGCGTATACTTATCTTCGACTTGTTTCGTATTTTGGTGAAGTTCCGTTAATTGCGGAAGAATTATCCGGAGATTTTGCCAAGCCATCTGCCACATTAGCCGAAATTTATGCACAGATTGAGTTGGACTTAACAAGTGCAATCCAGTCGGGTGCATTGTTAGAAAAAGACAATGTTAATCAACAATTGGTTAATGTTAGTAAACAACTGGCACAAGCTCTTTTAGGAAAAGCCTATGTTTATGAAAGTACGTTCCTTGGAGTTGATAAATGGACTGAAGCCAGACAAACACTGGGAGCTGTTATTACTTCCGGGAAATATAAATTGTATGAAGGAGAGTATTTAGACCAGTTTCACATTGACGGTAGATTCTCGTGCGAAAGTATGTTTGAAACAAACCGAATAGCAGATGCTCAAAATCTGGAAAGAAACTATGCGCTTGCACGATTAGGTTGGCGTACAGAGCGTTTTAAAAGCGATCAACTAATTGCAGCTAAGGATGCTGGATTAACGGATGCAGCCGATGAGGCCTGGGGATTTATGAATCCTAGTTACGAGTTATATACGGCTTTTCTTGATATGGAAGGCGCCGGTGGCTATCGTTTTAACCAGGTAATGACCACATATAAGCAACTGAATGATATTCCTTTGCAAATTGCTGATGGAAATAGTATTTATGGCAATGCCGGATACTTCCAGAAGAAGTTTATGACCCAGAACAAAGAAAAAGTATCAATCTTTGTTTATGCAACCGATCAGATGTTGTTCCGATATGCTGAAGTTCTTTTACTGGCTGCAGAAGCAGAATTGCCACTGCATGGCGGAAGCCAGACTAAGGTCGATGAATATGTAAATAAGATTAAATCGAGAGCAGGGATCTCTGAACTTCCAGGAAATTATACACTCGAAGATTTACAAAAGGAAAAACGGCTTGAAATGTGCTTTGAGTACACTCGTTTCCCGGATTTGGTACGTTGGGGGATTGCGAAGGACGTATTGGCTGATAAAGGAAAGAAAACACCTTCGTTATACGGACTTTATGATGGCAGCGATAATTCGAATGAGAAGTTTACAGAATTTGATGGTTACAATGTAAAATGGCATGAAACCGGAGGTTCTGGTTATCAGGATAAACATAAATTTCTGCCCATTCCTCAAGAAGAGCTTAACGTGAATAAACTCATAACTCAGCACGAGGGATGGTAAAAACAGGTAAGACTAAAGGCGTTTACTAATGCTGAATATCTTGAGAATATGATGAAATTAGAAAGCGTAAATTTTAAACCTAAAGTTAGAATAACCGATTCAAAATTATTTATTCAAGATTAATAATATGGAGTGCGATAATTTCTATTATCGCACTCTTTTTCAAATTCTTGTGGAAGATAAGAGTTGCGGTAATTTGATTTTGAAATAAATAGCAAAAAAATAAACCACAATCATGATAAAAAGAATATTTGTTTTATACCTGATCTTACTTTGTACGAATGTTGGCATTGCTCAACGGATCGATTTTTCGATTAATTCGGTGTGGAGATTTCACAAGGGAGATGTTGAAGGTGCTGTTGCAGATATAGATGCCGAAAAATGGGAAATTGTTAATATCCCGCATACCTGGAATGCGAGTGATGCATTTGATGAAGAACCCGGCTATTACAGGGGAGTTGGTTGGTATACCAAAGCTTTGAAGGTGCCCATGGAGTGGAAAGGCAAAAAGGTTGTAATTTATTTTGAAGGAGCAAACCAAACAACCGATGTTTTTGTAAACGGAACAGCAGTAGGAAATCATATTGGCGGATACACCGCGTTCTCGTTTGATTTGTCGGAACATCTAGAATACGGAGAGATAAATACGATTGCAGTAAAAGTTGATAATTCAATGGATTCGGATGTTCCTCCGTTAAGTGCAGACTTTACCTTTTATGGCGGTATCTATCGCAATGTGAGAATTATTGTTGCCGAGTCAGTTCATTTCGATTTAACTAATAATGCTTCGGATGGAATATTTATTGAAACACCGGAGGTTAACGAGCAAAACGCAAAGGTTAACATACGGGGAAGTGTAGAAAATAGCACATCTGATACCAGGAGAGTTATTATTGAAACTTTAATTGTTGATAAAAATAACAGGTTTATAATCAGTAAGTCAGTAACAAAAACGCTTGCCTCGGATAGTAAAACCGATTTCCAGATAGAAGATCTTTCCGTTAGCAATCCGAAACTTTGGAGTCCGGATAATCCATATTTATATCAGGTCAGCACAATAATAAAAGAGGATAGGGAAGATGGTGCTGTTTTGGATAAGTTGGTTCTTCCATTGGGACTTCGGTGGATTGATTTTGATGCTGAGGGAAAATTCCTGCTAAATGGAAAACCACTAAAACTCATCGGAGCAAATCGTCATCAGGACTTTCAAGGGAAAGGTAATGCTCTTTCTGATGATTACCACTACAACGATTATAAACATATAAAAGAGTTGGGATTCAATTTTGTACGATTGGCACATTATCCGCAAGCACCTGAGGTATATCGTACCTGCGATGAGCTTGGTATATTGGTTTGGTCTGAGATTCCGATTGTGAATGCAATTACAGAATCGGAGCCATTTGAACAAAACTGTTTGAATATGCAAAAAGAGCATATCCGCCAAACCTACAATCATCCGAGTGTTGTTTTATACGGGTACATGAATGAACAATTTCTGTTACTTGACTATTTAAGAATATCGAAATCAGAAAAAGAACAAAAAGCAAAAAAATTGTGGCATTAGCCCAAAAGCTGAACGATTTGACAAAAGAAGAAGCTCCAACGCGGTATTCTGTTATGGCGTTTCACGGAAATCAATCGTACAATGAGTGGGGACTTGCCGAAGTGCCTGATGTAGTTGGTTGGAACTTGTACTATGGATGGTATTACGATGAATTGGATGATTTATCAAAGTTCTTAGCCGAGGAAAACAGAAAATATCCCGGACGCCCAACAATTGTTTCTGAGTATGGACCCGGCGCAGATGTTCGTTTACATGCTAAAGATCCTGTTGCATGGGATTTTTCTGAAGATTATCAGTATAAACTTCATGCTTCTTATCTAAAACAAATGATGAATTTGCCTTATTTGGCTGGATTTGCAGCATGGAATTTTGCCGATTTTGGATCGGAAAGGCGAAATGATGCAATACCACATGTCAATCAAAAAGGGCTCACGAATTTCGACCGAACAGAAAAGGATGTTTGTTCGTTATATCGAGCCTGGTTTACTGATGATCCCGTTTTGTATATCGCATCGCGAAATTACACTAAGCGGGCAGGAATAGAAAATATCAAAGAAACGGGGGTTTGTTTAGATTCGGTAAAAATATTTTCAAATGAACAGAGTGTGGAGCTTTTTTTGAACGGCAAATCACTAGGAGAGAAACAAGTTCTGGATTATGAAGTAATTTTTGAGGTTCCTTTTCGTGATGGAAAGAACTACTTGTCAGCTGTTAGCAATAACAAACATTCCGATCAAATTACAATAGACTATACAGTTATACCTGCTAACATAAAAAAGGATGGTATAAAAGATCTTGCAATCAATGTTGGGGCAAAAGTATCTTTTTATGATCCTGAGACAAAAGTGTTGTGGATCCCAGACAGAGAGTATACTCCTGATTCATGGGGCTATGTTGGAGGAGCACCATATGTAACAAAAGGACAACCAGCTAAGACCGGTATTTCAGATAACATCCTTGGATCGGATTGTGATCCGTTGTATCAAACTTTTGTAGAAGGAATTAACAGCTATAGGTTTGATGTTCCAAATGGAAAGTATAAACTAACTCTTTGTTTTCAGGAATATATATCCAGAGAAAAAAAGGATGATCTGATTTATAATTTTTCGACAAACAATACCGAAGAGGAGACTAATGAGCCTCGTGAGTTTGATATTCTGATTAATGGAAAGGAAGTTGTAAGAAATCTGAATCTGGAGCAGAATTACGGAAGTAAAAGAGCTGTATCGTTTTTCTTTGAGGTGGAAGTTGAAGATGAGGGCGGATTAACCGTTGATTTTAGTCCGATATCAGGAAAAGCATTATTAAGTGGTATACGCTTATCGTACTGTAAATAGGGGATATAAATAAATGAATGAATCTTTTATGAGATGAAGGGTTTGTTGCTGTATTTTTATCTTATTAAAGATTGCTTTTGGGGGATAATTGAAATACCACGGGTAATTAAGCACTGGTAGAATTAAGCAAAGTATTCTTTTCTGGATTTGATTTTAAAATCAAGTCTCGTCTAACTCAACTTTTTTGACTTTTGTGGAAAATAAAAAAGCACTTAAAATATTTATTTAAGTGCTTTTTATTTTGTTTGGATTTCTCCTGGTGCCAAGTGAAGGACTATTTTTAGTTTTATTATTCGCTTAAAATCAGTTTTTACAGAGTTCTAAAGTTTTTGCTCTCGGTAAAAGTCTCGCTTCTTTCTCAACAATATTTCTTCTAAAAATACAAAAAAGGAATAAAACTTAGTACTGGATGGATACCAGGATTCGAACCTAATTCCATTTGTGCTTTTATATCAATTATTACTTTGTTCTAAATTTTACAGGTTACCTTTAAAACTGAAAAGCATATTGAATTTTTATTCCGAATCCCCTGATTTTTGGTTTTGTAACATACGCTTCACCTTGTGCTTGTGGTGCAGAATAAAACAATGGATTGAGCTCAAACTCCGTCGGCTTATCGGCATCATATTCAATCAGCGAAGTTAAAGTAGTGCTTTCTTTTGTTAATTGATTCAATCCCAGGTCGGCGTAATAACCGATATAAATATTTGAGTTACCATCTAGCTCATGTTTGAATCCCAACTCAAATAACAAAGAGTAACTACTACGAAAATCCAGCTTTTGCTTATTGCTTTCAATTGTCCCCCAACTGCCAAATCCCATAAAAGCCGGATTAGCCAGCATGACATCCCACTGTTCAAAATAACCTGAGGTTGTTAAATTCTGTGCGGTAGCACTATATTTCGAGCTAAAAGGAATTCCTAACTGAAAACCGGCAGCACCATAAATAAAAGTATTAACCCAGGGGGTAGACGTTTCGTACCTGAATAATATGGGAAGGTTTAACATCGCAACCGATTGTTTTTCTTCATAGCTATCAACAGTTGAGTAAAAATCAAAATCTGCTCCCTCTATGTCTGATGTTTGATAATGATCTGTAAATCCCGATAAAAGAACTTTCGAATGATATTGCTCGTATCCAAGTCCCAGGGAAACACTCCATTTTTTGCTCATATACAGGCAATATTGAATACCAAAACCACCTCCGGCTCCTCTGGTTATGTCAGCTCCTTCCCCAATATCATATTTTAGCGAATTAAGAAGACCTTTTCCATAAAACGATAGCTCCTGATTATTTCTTGTTTCTTCCTGGGCGGTTACTGTCCCGAAGGACAGTAACACTATTATTGATAAAAATATGAACTTGTATGGTTTCATTTTGACTGTTTTTTTATTTAACTCAAATTCTCTAACTGACATTTTTGACAATTGCATTACTGAACAATAATTTTTGTACTTAACTCAACACCTCCCGCTTTTGTACTTACCACATAGGTTCCCGGTGTTAATGATGACGGAAGGGTAATACGGCTGTTATTACTACCCGACGCCTCCTGCATTACCTGTAGGCCGTATAGATTGCTTAGGGTAATCTTTAAATCAGTCAACATTTCTGTTGAATAAGTCGTAGTTACATCGATTGTACTGCCCGAATGTACCGGGTTAGGTGCAACTTTCAGGACAAATGCACTCTTGAGTGTGATAGAAGATTCACAGGTACTTAATATGTCGCCATCTTCAGTTTCCATCTCTACTGAATACATTGCATTCAAATCCAACTGATCAGAAGCGTTGTCACCTACTGAATAATATTGCCCGGTTCCTATCAACACTCCGTCCTTATACCAGTTAAATGAAGTGAAACGATAACCTCCGTTAGTTTCTGGATTATTATTTACCAATAGCACATTATTATATTTCTGAATAACAATATCCTCGTAATTAAATCTTTTCTCAACTACAACCCGGTATGTCCGGGTGTTGGTATCATCCTGTGAAGTTACCTGAATTTCTTTTCTGTAGATTCCCGGGGTAGGGGTTTCTATTTCGAAATTCAATCCAGTATTTCCGGTAGCGTTAGCTTCTGTTGAAAAATCGATTTCTACCTTATCCCGTTCATCGTTACAATCTATCAGGTAATAAATGTTATTATCCGGCCTATCGTAGACTTCTCCGTTAATTGTTAATTCATGGATAGTTGCATCAGAACTTTCTATTGTTAATGTTCGTGTTACAGATGTTGCTTGTGAATAATTTGCATTCCCTTCCTGATGTGCTGTAATTTCAACAGTTCCAGAGGTTAGCAGACTAACGTCTCCTGTTTCATTCACTTCTGCCGGAGGTGTATCGGCTGAATAACTGTAAGTATAACTTACCGGAAGCTTGGAGCTTGCTGAGGCCATTAAAGAGAAATCAGCATCTGTTTCCAGATTTTTATCAGGGATTTCATCAAAAGAAATGGTTTGTTCCGCTTTCTCGATGGTGAGCATTGCAGTTAAAGTGATTGAAGGACATCTTGAGCTGCCAGGATTTAAAGTAGCGGTAACTTCATAACTTCCTGCATCTGTTTGTCCATTGTTCTGGTAGCTGGCAGAAGCTTCGGCAGGAAGGCCATTTACTTCTATGCTGTGAAAAGTCCCATCATAAGTAACAGTTGCATCACCAAAGCTTACATCTGACAGCGGCGAAGACTTAACAATAATATCTTGTTGCTGAATAAATTTATTCCCTTTTTCATCTTTGAAAGTCCAGGTAATGGTAGTAGTACCTAGGCTGTTAATGGGGAAAATAGCATTTGTAGTTCCCATCAATGTCCCGGAACAATTATCTGTTGCAGTTGGTGTGGGTACATCAGTTCTATATACTTCACAGTATTCGGAGATATTTGGAAGCGTTGAAACGTCAGGAACAGGAAGTATGCTGTCGTCAAAATCGATGTTTATTGTTTGGGTAGCTGTACAACCATTGTTGTCGGTTATGGTTACACTATGGTTCCCAAGGGTAAGATTCGTAACAGAAGCTGTTGTCGCTTGGTTGTCCCATTCATAGGTGTAAGGTGCCGTTCCTCCTGTAACTTCAACCGTTGCTCCACCATTGTTGTCATCACTACATGTTAAGTTGTTATCTAATGTAATATTTACTGAAAGTGCTGCCGGTTCTGTAATTGTTACACTCGCTTGATCGGTACATCCGTTATCATCAGTTATGGTTACATCATATGTCCCGGCAGTAACTCCTACTATTGAAGCGGTTGTTGCCCCGTTACTCCAGACATAAGTGTATGGAGCTGTTCCGCCTGTTGCGCTTGCGGTAGCTCCGCCGTCTGATAAACCGTTACAGCTTACGTTGGCATCAACTACGCCGGAAGCGACTAATGCTGCCGGTTCTGTAATTGTTACACTCGCTTGATCGGTACATCCGTTATCATCAGTTATGGTTACATCATATGTTCCGGCAGTAACTCCTACTATTGAAGCGGTTGTTGCAGCGTTACTCCAGACATAAGTGTATGGAGCTGTTCCGCCTGTTGCGCTTGCGGTAGCTCCGCCGTCTGATAAACCGTTACAGCTTACGTTGGCATCAACTACGCCGGAAGCTACTAATGTTGCCGGTTCTGTAATTGTTACACTCGCTTCATCAGTACATCCGTTAGCATCTGTTATGGTTACATCGTATGTTCCGGCGGCAACTCCTACTATTGACGCGGTTGTTGCAGCGTTACTCCAGACATAAGTGTATGGTGCTGTACCTCCGGTTACTGTTAAGTTAATTGCTCCATTGCTACCAGCATTACAGCTTACATTTGTTGCTACAGCATTTGCTGATAGTGCTACAGGTTCTGTAATAGTCATTGAAGAACTTGCAGTACATCCGTTATCATCGGTTGCAGTTACATCATATGTTCCTGCTGATAATCCTTCTACTGATATAGTTGTACCATCTGGAAGGTTAGAATAGGTTTTACTGCCAAATGTATATTCATATGGTGCTGTACCTCCGCTTAAAGTGATTGAGCCAGTTCCTGTAGTTCCTCCGTTACAAGTTACATTTGCGGTAACTATAGTACTTACAACAAAGGCAGTTGGTTCTGTAATAGTCATTGAAGAACTTGCAGTACATCCGTTATCATCGGTTGCAGTTACATCATATGTTCCTGCTGATAATCCTTTTACTGATATAGTTGTCCCATCTGGAAGGTTAGAATAGGTTTTATTGCCAAATGTATATTCATATGGTGCAGTACCTCTGCTTAAAGTGATTGAGCCAGTTCCTGTAGCTCCTCCGTTACATGTTGCATTTGCGGTAACTATCGTACTTACAACAAAGATAGTTGGCTCTGTTACTTCTACTGAAGTAGTTGCAGTACATCCGTTAGCATCGGTTATGGTTACATCATATGTTCCGGCAGCAACTCCTACTATTGAAGCGGTTGTTGCAGCGTTACTCCATACATAAGTGTATGGTGCTGTTCCGCCGGTTGCGCTTGCGGTAGCTCCGCCGTTGCTTCCACCATTACAGCTTACGTTGGCATCAACTACGCCGGAAGCTACTAGTTCTGCCGGTTCTGTAATTATTACACTAGCTTCATCGGTACATCCATTAGCATCGGTTATGGTTACATCATATGTTCCGGCGGCAACTCCTACTATTGAAGCGGTTGTTGCCCCGTTACTCCAGACATAAGTGTATGGAGCTGTTCCGCCTGTTGCGCTTGCGGTAGCTCCGCCGTCTGATAAACCGTTACAGCTTACGTTGGCATCAACTACGCCGGAAGCTACTAATGCTGTCGGTTCTGTAATTGTTACACTCGCTTCATCGGTACATCCGTTAGCATCAGTTATGTTTACATCATATGTTCCGGCGGCAACTCCTACTATTGAAGCGGTTGTTGCCCCGTTACTCCAGACATAAGTGTATGGAGCTGTTCCGCCTGTTGCGCTTGCGGTAGCTCCGCCGTCTGATAAACCGTTACAGCTTACGTTGGCATCAACTACGCCGGAAGCTACTAATGTTACCGGTTCTGTAATTGTTACACTCGCTTGATCGGTACATCCGTTATCATCAGTTATGGTTACATCATATGTTCCGGCGGTAACTCCTACTATTGAAGCGGTTGTTGCCCCGTTACTCCAGACATAAGTGTATGGAGCTGTTCCGCCTGTTGCGCTTGCGGTAGCTCCGCCGTCTGATAAACCGTTACAGCTTACGTTGGCATCAACTACGCCGGAAGCTACTAATGTTGCCGGTTCTGTAATTGTTACACTCGCTTGATCGGTACATCCGTTATCATCAGTTATGTTTACATCATATGTTCCGGCGACAACTCCTACTATTGAAGCGGTTGTTGCCCCGTTACTCCAGACATAAGTGTATGGAACTGTTCCGCCTGTTGCGCTTGCGGTAGCTCCGCCGTCTGATAAACCGTTACAGCTTACGTTGGCATCAACTACGCCGGAAGCTACTAATGTTGCCGGTTCTGTAATTGTTACACTCGCTTGATCGGTACATCCGTTAGCATCAGTTATGTTTACATCATATGTTCCGGCGGCAACTCCTACTATTGAAGCGGTTGTTGCCCCGTTACTCCAGACATAAGTGTATGGAACTGTTCCGCCTGTTGCGCTTGCGGTAGCTCCGCCGTCTGATAAACCGTTACAGCTTACGTTGGCATCAACTACGCCGGAAGCGACTAATGTTGCCGGTTCTGTAATTGTTACACTCGCTTGATCGGTACATCCGTTAGCATCTGTTATGGTTACATCGTATGTTCCGGCGACAACTCCTACTATTGAAGCGGTTGTTGCCCCGTTACTCCAGACATAAGTGTATGGAGCTGTTCCGCCTGTTGCGCTTGCGGTAGCTCCGCCATCAGTTTCTCCATTACAGCTTACATTGGCATCAACTACGCCGGAAGCTACTAATGTTGCCGGTTCTGTAATTGTTACACTTGCTTGATCGGTACATCCGTTAGCATCTGTTATGTTTACATCATATGTTCCGGCGGCAACTCCTACTATTGAAGCGGTTGTTGCCCCGTTACTCCAGACATAAGTGTATGGAGCTGTTCCGCCTGTTACGCTTGCGGTAGCTCCGCCGTCTGATAAACCGTTACAGCTTACGTTGGCATCAACTACGCCGGAAGCTACTAATGCTGCCGGTTCTGTAATTGTAACACTCGCTTGATCGGTACATCCGTTATCATCAGTTATGGTTACATCATATGTTCCGGCAGTAACTCCTACTATTGAAGCGGTTGTTGCCCCGTTACTCCAGACATAAGTGTATGGAGCTGTTCCGCCTGTTACGCTTGCGGTAGCTCCGCCGTCTGATAAACCGTTACAGCTTACGTTGGCATCAACTACGCCGGAAGCTACTAATGCTGTCGGTTCTGTAATTGTTACACTCGCTTGATCGGTACATCCGTTATCATCAGTTATGGTTACATCATATGTTCCGGCAGTAACTCCTACTATTGAAGCGGTTGTTGCAGCGTTACTCCAGACATAAGTGTATGGAGCTGTTCCGCCTGTTGCGCTTGCGGTAGCTCCGCCGTCTGATAAACCGTTACAGTTTACGTTGGCATCAACTACGCCGGAAGCTACTAATGTTGCCGGTTCTGTAATTGTTACACTCGCTTGATCGGTACATCCGTTATCATCAGTTATGGTTAAATCATATGTTCCGGCGGCAACTCCTACTATTGAAGCGGTTGTTGCCCCGTTACTCCAGACATAAGTGTATGGAGCTGTTCCGCCTGTTGCGCTTGCGGTAGCTCCGCCGTCTGATAAACCGTTACAGTTTACGTTGGCATCAACTACGCCGGAAGCTACTAATGTTGCCGGTTCTGTAATTGTTACACTCGCTTGATCGGTACATCCGTTATCATCAGTTATGGTTAAATCATATGTTCCGGCGGCAACTCCTACTATTGAAGCGGTTGTTGCCCCGTTACTCCAGACATAAGTGTATGGAGCTGTTCCGCCTGTTGCGCTTGCGGTAGCTCCGCCATCAGTTTCTCCATTACAGCTTACATTGGCATCAACTACGCCGGAAGCTACAGGTGATGGGTTTATTGTAACAGCTACTGATGTTCTGCCACTTTCAACACCT